>NZ_JAPNXT010000001.1:0-789960 GCF_030397495.1 Cobetia sp. 14N.309.X.WAT.E.A4 | reverse complement strand
AGGCGGTGGCCATTGAAGTCGCTGTCGTCAGAGGCGTGTTCGAAGTAGTAGAACAACCCTTCCTGCTCCATCAGGCGATTGACGAAATGAAAGTCGCTCTCGCGATATTGGACGCAGTAGCTGCGCGCCGGGTACTCGCGGCGCAGGTCCAGTCGCCAGCCGCCCTGGGCTTCGCCTTGCGCGATGGCGTGGTTCGAGAACACCGATTCGATGACTTCGACGGCGGTGAGGTCCTGGAAGATTCGGCTGTCACGCCCGAGCTTGAGCATCGCCATCCACGGCACCAGCGTCAGCTGGTAATAGAAGACGCCGCCATCCTCACCGAGCAGTGCGGCCGACTCGACCAGCCCAGAGAGCTTGCAGTAGCTGCCATCGGCCTGACGCACCGAGAGCGCCGCCGGCTGCGCCATCAGGGTCTTGAGTTCGATATCACCATTCTGGGAGATGCAGTCGAGGGTATAGGCGAAGGGACGCGACATGCGCTCTTCCCCCACCAGGCGATGAGGGATGAAGTCCGCGCCACTCATCTCAAGCGTGAGCAGGCGCTCGTTCTGGCTCAATGAGACATCAAACGACGACAGCAAGGCGTCGAGTACCCATGAATCTGACATGTTCTGCATCCCTGGCAGTTATCGTAGACGATGCCCTGTTGTACAAGACCGTCCATGGCTCTCAATCAGGCTGCACAGCATATAGGAATGCACTGATTTAGTTAATGACTCAACAGAGTGAACACTTACGCTGAAAGCTCGTTAACGACTACGTGAGGCGCGGCATGACTGGCGAGAAAGGAGGATATGTCATGACGGACTCGACACCAGAAATCAGTACAAGACTTGCCATCATTTCCGGTCAGTCGCGTGGTCTGCTCTCTCTATCTTCCCTCTTCCCTCTTCCCTCTGCCCTCTGCCCTCTGCCCAAAACATCGGGGCAGCCTGCGTCATAGCGCCCGGCCAACGGGGCAGTCTGAGTGATAGCGCCCAGCCCATGGTGTTATCTCACGAATGGCAGACCTTTGATGGTGATCCGTAGCCGAAGAGCTGGAGCATCTTCTACTGGGCCAACTGGATGGCATGGGCACCAATTTCCGCCCTGTTCCTGGGCAAGATTTCCCGTGGCTATACTGTGCGACATTCATGCTGATCAACCTGGTCGCACCGGCTCTGTTCTCGATTACCTACGTGAGTGTCTTCGCAAGCTCCACTATCTAGTTCGACATGCAAAGTGGCGGTGCGCTTTACCAACTGCTGAATGAGTCCGGTGCGGGCTCCGTCATCTATGCCCTGTTTGACGAACTGCCGATGAGCACTCTGGCCAGCGCGGTGTTCCTGATCATCGCCTTCCTGTCCTTCGTGACGGCGGCCGACTCCAACACCGAAGCGATCAGCCAGCTGTGCAGCACCGACAGCCAGGCCGCCATGGCCGGTGACAGCGATGAAAATACCCATGATCGCCTGCTCATGAAGATCATCTGGGGCTGCACCATCGGCGCCGTCGCCTAGATCATGACGGCCTTCGTGGGCATTGACGGCATCAAGATGCTCTCCAACCTCGGCGGTGTGCCGGCGCTGTTCATCGTGATTGCCGCCACGGCGTCCCTGCTGCGTCTGGTGTCGATCGGTACCGCCAAGATCGGTCTCGAGCACACGCCTTCCCGCAGTTACTCCCCGGAGGCCCACCAACGCTGGGAGAGCACACGCAAATCGTCGGCAACCTCGCAGTAGACTGCGATTGATGCGTCACAACGAAAACGCCCTGCACATTGTGCAGGGCGTTTTCATGAGAGTGTCGACAGTGAGGCAGCTCTCATCATGCGGCTCGGGCATCATTTCATGTCGACGATCCACTCATGCGCGGGGTCATTCTTGAATTTCCAGACCCGCTTGGGGCCAGCCATGACATTGAGATAATAAAGCTCATAGCCGTGTGGAGCGGCGGCGGGATGATACCCCTCCGGTACCATCACACAGCAGCCATCTTCCACCGCCATGGTTTCATCCAGGGATCGGTCATCGGTATAGACGCGCTGGAACGCAAACCCTTGTGACGGATTGAGCTTGTGGTAGTACGTCTCCTCCAGGAAAGACTCTTCCGGCAGATTGTCGGCACAGTGCTTGTGCGGAGGGTAGCTGGACCAGTTGCCAGGGGGCGTATAGACCTCCACCACCAACAGACTATCGGCGGGCTCCGTCTGGGGAAGAATGTCCTGCACGTGACGTGTGTTGGTCCCCTCGCCACGTGTCGAACAGGCCACCTGCTCGGGGCGAATCAGGCGAGCGGCATGATTGCCATGCCCCGGAGCACTGCAGACGGCTATCTCCAGCTCCGTCAGTGCTTCCACTGAATAGGCTATCCCGTCCGGAAGATACACCGAGTACGGCGGCAGGTGCTCAAACACGCTCATGCGTTCACCGATGTTCTCGAACGTCTGGTCACCGGTACGCACGGTTGCGCGTCCCGAGAGCAGCACGAGGCACTGTTCGCGACTCTCGGTGTGGCGCTCGAAACGCTCACCTTGTTTCAGGCGATGTACGCGAAAGCCTACGTGTGTCCAGCCTGCAGATTCCGGAGTGACTTCCAGTAGCGTTCCATCTTCACCAGGGGCATGCGGTCTCACGAGAAGTGTCATGTTCTTGTCCTTTTCAGCAGCAGGGAGAAGTGGGCTCAACGAATCTCACTGAGCAGTACCCGGCGCCCTTCGCGATAGGAAATCAACGCCGCTTCGGCCAGTTCAAGCGCGGCGAGTCCATCCTGCGCGCCGGCCAGCGGGACACGACCTTCTTGCCAGGCAGTGACGAAATCTCCCACTTCACGCACATAGGCCTGCGCGTAACGCTCGAGGAAGAACCACTGTGGACGCTCTTCCACCACACCTTCCACGCCGGTGAAGCGCAGGCGCGTATCCGTCTCGTTGCGCGCCTCCAGCATGCCCTGGCTGCCAAAGACCTCGATCCGCTGGTCATAGCCGTAACAGGCACGACGCGAGTTGCTGATGGAGACCAACTTGCCGGAAGCACTCTTCAGATTGATGAGTGCGCTATCCAGATCTCCCGCTTCACCGATGGCTGGATCCACGAGGCAGCTGCCACTGACCGTCACCTCCGTGACCGGCTCGCCCAGCAGCCAGACCGCCATGTCCAGATCATGAATGCTCATGTCACGGAAGAGTCCTCCCGAGGCTGCCACATATTCTGCGGGCGGCGGCTCTGGATCACGGCTGGTGATGGTGATCATCTCGAGTTCGCCGATTCGTCCCGCTTCCAGCGCCTGCTTGAGCGCCGAGAACTGAGGATCATGGCGACGATTGAACCCCAGAGCACAGGTCACGGGGTGCTCCGCCAGCACCCCAAGACAGTGACGCGTTCGCGCAAGATCCAGATCGATCGGCTTCTCGCAAAGTACCGCCTTGCCCGCACGGGCCGCACGCTCAAGGAAGTCACAGTGAGTCGGAGTGGAGGAGGCGATCAGAACGCCATCAATCTCCGCTGACGCGAAGATGTTCTCCGCCGTCATCACCGGCACACCATATTCCGCAGCGAGTGAATTGGCAGCCTCCGGGAAGGCATCACTGACACATGCCAGTTGCGCCAGGGGGTGATCAGAGATGGCGCGAGCGTGAACACGGCCGATGCGACCGGCGCCCAGCAGAGCGATTTTCATGTGAAGCGTCCTCCATATCTATGGCGTTTGTTGTTGTTGCGTCTCGAACGAATTGAGAGAGATTGTCGGCAAGCACTACCTCCTGTAGTGCTCGCCTTTGCCGTACTTCAGCCTCGAAGGTTGGCAGCGCCCTCTTCCTGCAATGAGATGTCGTGCGGTGTGGTGCCCTGCACTTCCCCGCTGCCCTGCTGGCGAACGCCCAGTCCGATGGCCAGTGCCTGGGCCAGGCATAGCGTAGACGTCAGGCCTCGGAAGCCTTGCACTTCGGCTTCGTTCACCACCAACACGACATCTGCATGGTGAGTCAGTGGGCTCAGGGAAGAGTCGGTGATGAGTATCGTGGGGGTACCGCGCTCACGCGCCACATGGACGGCAGACTGCACCTCTTCTGCGTAGGGCGCGAAGCTGGTGACCAGCAGACAGTCCTGGCGGGAGATCGCTTCTGCCTGCTCGCGATACATCGCCCCCATGCCATCCATCAGGAAGGCGCGTTTGGCGATATGCCGCAATGAGTAGGCCAGGTAGCTTGAGACGACGAAACTTCGCCGTGCTCCCAGAAGGTGAACAGCCTCCGCGGCTTCCAGCAGATCGAGAGCTCGCTCGATATCCTTGGGCGCGATACGTCCTGGCAGTTCGCCAAGTGCCTGCTGATTGGCGGCCGAGAAACTTCTCAACAGCTCGTGAGCGCCAGGACTCTCGCCGGTCACCTCGCGGGCGACCCTGATGCGCTCACTATAACTGGGCTCCGCTTCGACCAGGCGAGCCCGAAACAGCTTCTGCATTTCTGAAAAGCCCGAAAACCCCAGCGCGTTCGCGAATCGAATAAGCGTCGAGGGAGTGACATCAGCCTTCTCGGCAAGCCCCGCCACCGTGCCGAAAGCCACCTCCTGGGGGTGATCCAGCAAAAAGCGCGCGCTTTGCTGAAGACGGCGCGACAGATGCGGATACTGCTGCGTGATATGCGCTTCGAGAGATTCAAATGACTGCAATTGGCGTGCAGTCGTCTGCAAGGGGGTTATCTCAGCCATGGGAACTCCTGTCGCGGCTCACCTGCCAATGCGGCGTCGGAGCGGCCGTACCTCGAGTGAGCGATGATTGGCAGTGTAGGCATATGGAATGAAAATTCCAATACAAAAATAAATCGAATATTCCTGTTGCATTCCCCAATTCTGGAATCTACATTCCATAAGCGGATCAAAACGGAACGCCATGTTCCTGCCTTGTGTCAGGGCGCCCGCTGAGTGACAGGCACCACCGTGACGGCACACCACCTCACACAATGAAATGATCCTGCTTGCGCCCATAGAGGCACTGAAACGGGATGCCGAGACGCCAATCTGGCAGCCCGTACTGACAACGACAATAATCAGAGACGTCAGGAGTCATCGATGAACCACGCCAATTCACACGCTCATCCAGTTCCAGTCCATCCCCGTACCGGAAAGCCCCGCCACGAAACGTCCCGCTTTCGTCGCATCACCGCCGGCATCGTCACGGCTCTGCTGGCAGCCTCAGCCGCCAATGCCGTGTGGGCAGCGGACTCCGAGCGCTATGTCATGATCACTCATGGACAGAACTCCGACCCTTTCTGGTCCATCGTCAAACGCGGTGCGGATGATGCTACCCAGGCGCTTGGGGTCAAGGTCGAGTATCGCGCTCCCTCCACCTTTGACATGGCCAAGATGGCGCAATTGCTGGATGCCGCAGTGGCCTCTCAGCCCGATGGCCTGATCATTTCATTGACCGATGCCGATGCACTGGGCAAGGGCATCAAGAATGCGGTGGACCAGAAGATTCCCGTCATCACCATCAATTCCGGTGGCGACAAATCCAAGGACGTCGGTGCTCGCCTGCATATCGGACAGAGCGAGTATGAGGCTGGGCGTGCTGCGGCTGAGCGCATGATGGACAGTGGTGCCAAGCACGGCCTGTGCATCAACCAGGAACAGGGCAACGTGGGGCTGGATGCCCGCTGTGCAGGCTTCATCGAGGGGTTTGACGGCAGTGCAGACGAGCTGGCGACCAGTACCGATCCGACCGAGATCAAGAATTCCCTGGTGGCGTATCTCAATCAACACAGCGAGATCGACTCGATTCTGGCTCTGGGGCCCCTCAGCTCTGAACCCATGCTCAAGGCCATGCAGGAAGCCGGTGCCACCCAGAAATTCCAGCTGGGCACCTTCGATCTCTCTCCCGATATTCTCGCTGCCGTCCAGGCCGGGGAAATGAACTTTGCCATTGATCAGCAACAGTACCTGCAGGGCTATCTGCCGGTGGTCTTCATGCATCAGTACCACCTTCACGGTCTGATGCCGGCTGGCGATGTCGCCACAGGGCCGGGATTTGTCACCGCCGAGAATGCCGGTCAGGTCATCGAGCTGTCAGAGCAAGGCATTCGCTGAGCTCTCCCATCTGGCAACACTTTCATTTCCGTGAGATGGCGCCTTCCTCGAGGAGGCGCCAGGAGAGAACATCATGACCGATCACGCCATGAGCGCTGTTTCAGAGACGGATGATGAGCGCCTCCGCCGCGTTCACCCCTTGAAAGCCGCACTGAAACGCCCCGAATTCGGTGCCATTGCCGGCACTATCCTGGTATTTGCCTTCTTCTCTGCCGCGGCCTCAGGGACCGGGATGTTCAGCCTGGCAGGCATACTCAACTTTCTGGAGGTCTCCGCTCAGCTGGGGATCCTGGCCATCGCGGCGTCATTGCTGATGATCGGAGGGGAGTTCGATCTTTCCCTTGGCTCCATGATCGGCTTTGCCGGCATCCTGATCGCCATCCCTGCCGTGCAATACGGTTGGCCACTCTGGTTGGCCATCACCTTCGCCTTTGCCAGCGCCGTGCTGATCGGCTGGATCAACGGCTATCTGGTGATGCGCACCGGCCTGCCCTCCTTCATCGTGACCCTGGGGTTCCTGTTCATTCTTCGTGGCCTGGCCATTGGCCTGACGCGCTGGACGACCGGCCGCACTCAAGTCGGGGGCATTCAGGAACTGGCGGATCACGATTGGCTGGCCCCGCTCTTCTCCGGCGAGGTATTCACCGGCCTCTTCAGCTGGATGGCGGCGCAGGGCTGGATCGCGACCAACTTCGCGGGCAACCCTAGCGTCACGGGTGTACCGATCTCCATCGTCTGGTGGATCGTGCTGGCCATCGCCGCGACCTGGCTGCTGCTCTACACGCGATTCGGCAACTGGATCTTCGCGTGTGGCGGCGACGTAAATGCCGCTCGCAACGTCGGCGTCCCGGTCATGAAGGTCAAGATCATGCTGTTCATCTTCACGGCTGTCGCCGCCACCATCTTTGCCTGCCTGCAGGTGATGGATACGGGGTCAGCTGACACGACGCGCGGACTGCTCAAGGAACTGGAAGCCATCATTGCCGTGGTCATCGGCGGCGCTCTGCTTACCGGAGGCTATGGGTCTGCCGTAGGGGCCGTCTTCGGTGCGCTTATCTTCGGCACGGTCCAGATGGGCATCTTCTACACCGGGGTCAACACTGACTGGTTCAAGGTCTTTCTCGGCGCCATGCTCCTGATCGCGGTGCTGTTCAACAACTACGTGCGCAAGAAAGCCCTGGAGGCCAAGTGATGACTGCCAATGCCAACCTGCAACAGGCGCCGGAACAGACCACGACCGCCGCAGACCGCGCCAGAGGTAACACCCCGAAAGCCGCTGACACTCGCACGCCATTGATCGAGATGCAGGCCGTCGACAAGCACTTCGGCAATGTGGTCGCTCTCTCCGACATTTCGCTGAAAGTGTACGCAGGCGAAGTCATGTGCCTGCTGGGCGACAATGGCGCCGGCAAGTCCACCCTCATCAAGACCCTGTCAGGGGTACATGCCCCGACCCACGGTGAGCTGCTGCTCGAGGGCACCCCTGCCAACTTCACGACACCAGGTCAGGCGCTTGATGCCGGCATCGCGACGGTCTTTCAGGATCTGGCGATGATTCCCCTGATGTCGATCACCCGCAACTTCTTCATGGGACGTGAGCCCACCAAGGGGGTTGGCCTCTTCAAACGTGTCGACTGGGCATTCGCTGACCGTGTCGCGCGGGAGGAAATGGCCAAGATCGGGATCGATGTCCGCGATCCGTCCCAGCCGGTGGGTACCCTGTCCGGTGGTGAGCGTCAGTGCGTGGCGATCGCAAGGGCCGTCTACTTCGGTGCCAAGGTGCTCATTCTTGACGAGCCGACCTCGGCACTGGGGGTCAAGCAGGCGTCCAAGGTGCTGCGCTATATCGCACAGGCTCGAAATCGAGGGCTCGGGGTCATCTTCATCACGCACAACGTTCATCATGCCTATCCCATCGGCGATGCGTTCACCCTGCTCAAGCGCGGTACCTCTCTGGGTAGCTGGCGCAAGGAAGACATCACGCGTGAGGAAGTGCTCAACATGATGGCCGGCGGCGAGGAAATGGCCAGCCTGGATGCGGAACTGGCGGAATTCCAGCGGATGGACGCCGCCACGGTGGCCTGACAGGGCATCATCGCGCCGGTCACGCTGCAGCAGAGACGTCGAGGCTGCTCCAACGCCTCGACGTGCACCGATTACTGTCAATGCCGGTCATCACCGGCCTATATCAAGGGACATGCCAATGACGCGCCACTCACCTCACTCACCTGACCTGGATGTCATCTGCCTCGGCCGCGTCGCCGTCGACCTCTATGCCGAACAGATCGGTGCGCGCCTCGAAGACGCCACCAGCTTCAAGAAATATCTGGGCGGCAGCTCCGGCAACATGGCGTATGGCACGGCACGCCTCGGACTCAACTCCTCGATGCTGGGTCGCGTCGGCAATGAACAGATGGGCGAATTCCTGCGCGAGGAACTCGCCTCGGTCGGCTGCGATGTCAGCCATCTCAAACGTGACCCCGAACGTCTGACCGGACTGGTGCTTCTGGGCATCAAGGACAAGGACCAGTTCCCGCTGCTCTTCGTACGCAACGACTGTGCCGACATGGCCATTGATGAAGATGATGTGGACCCGGCGTTCATCGCTCGAGCCCGCGCCCTGGCGATCACCGGCACCCACCTTTCCACTCCCCGCACCCAACGTGCCGCCCGCAAGGCACTGGATGCCGCACGCGAGGCTGGCGTGAAGCGCGTGCTGGATATCGACTACCGCCCCGTACTCTGGGGGCTGACCAGCATCGGGGATGGCGAGACGCGCTTTGTCGCGGACGAGAGTGTCAGTCAGCACATGGCCCGTTGGCTGGGTGACTTCGACCTGATCGTCGGCACGGAAGAAGAGTTTCATATCGCGGGCAACAGTACCGACACGCTGGACGCGCTGCGCGAGGTTCGCCGTCACAGCGATGCCGTGCTCGTGTGCAAGATAGGGGCACGCGGCTGCGTCATCTTCGAGGGCGACATCCCACGACATCTGGAAGACGGCATTCTGGTCGAGGGCGTCAAGGTCGAGGTCATGAACGTGCTTGGCGCTGGTGATGCCTTCATGAGTGGCTTCCTGCGTGGCTATCTTCGCGATGAAAGCTGGGACACTTGCGGTCATTACGCCAACGCATGTGGCGCATTGGTCGTGTCTCGCCATGGATGTGCACCTGCCATGCCCACGGAAGCGGAACTGTTCGATTACCTGAGCCGCCGCGAGTCCGTGCCACGCCCGGACCTTGATGATCATCTGACCCACCTGCATCGCGTCACCACTCGTCGGGTAGCGCACTGGGAGAGCGTGCTGGGGCTGGCATTCGATCACCGTCGTCAATTCCTGGACATGGCACGCGATGTCGAAGGCGACCCCGAGCGCCTGCCACGCCTCAAGCAGCTACTGGTAGAGGCCACCCGCAGCGCGGCGCAACAGGCCGGTATCCAGCGCCCTGCCATTCTCTGTGATGATGTCCTGGGACAGGATGCGCTCAATGACACGGCAGCACTGGACTGGTGGGTAGGCCGTCCGGTCGAGCTCCCCAGCTCGCGGCCTTTGCGCTTCCAGCATGGAGATGACATCGGTAGCCAGTTGCGACGCTGGCCGCGCCACCACATCGTGAAGTGCCTCGTGTTCTATCACCCGGACGATGAGGCCACGCTGCGCCTCGATCAGGAAGCCCGCCTGCGCCAGCTGTATGACGCCTGCTGCATGTCGGGGCATGAGTTGCTCATCGAAGTCATCCCGCCACGTCAGGCAGACGCACCCGCCTGTGATGAGACCACCGTTCCACGTAGCCTGGAGCGTCTCTACAACCTTGGCATTCGCCCGGACTGGTGGAAACTGCCCGCTCTGACGACGCAAGGTTGGGAACGCGTCAGCCGAATCATCAGCGCTCGCGACGCCTGGTGTCATGGTGTCGTGCTGCTGGGGCTTGATGCGCCGATCGAAGAGGTCAAACGCGGTTTCGAGCAGGCAGCGCGTTTCCCGATCTGCAAGGGGTTCACCGTCGGGCGCACCTTATTCACTGCCCCCAGCCAGGCCTGGCTGTCAGGCAGCATTGACGATGCGACCCTGATTCGTCAGGCCGCTGACAACTATCTCGACTTGATCACCCATTGGCAGCAACTGCGTGATGCCCATTGCGGCGCAGCGGATGTCAGTCCTGCCACATCGCTCGCAGAAGGAGTCCTGCAATGAGCCCCGTTTTCCACTCGGCGGCGGCGCCGGGTACCGTGCGTCTGACCGTCGCCCAGGCACTGGTGCGCTACCTGAGCCGGCAATACATCGAACAACATGGACAGGAAGTCCCCTTGTTCGGTGGCTGCTTCGCCATCTTCGGCCACGGCAACGTGGCGGGTCTCGGCGAGGCCTTGCACGCCGCGGGCGATGATTTTCCCACCTATCGCGCCCACAACGAACAAGGCATGGCCAATGCGGCCATTGCCTACGCCAAGGCCAACAATCGCCGTCGCATCATGGCGTGTACCTCGTCCATCGGGCCTGGTGCCACCAACATGGTGACGTCTGCCGGGCTTGCTCATGTCAATCGGTTACCGGTGCTGTTCCTGCCCGGCGATACCTTCGCCAGCCGCGCACCGGACCCGGTGCTCCAACAGGTCGAGCACTTCAATGACCCGGGCCTGAGCGTCAATGACTGCTTCCGTCCCGTATCACGCTTCTTCGACCGCATCACGCGACCGGAACAATTGCTGACCAGCCTGCCCCAGGCGCTGGCCACGCTGCTGGACCCCGTGGATTGTGGCCCTGCCACCCTGTGTCTGCCACAGGATGTCCAGACGCTTGCGTTTGAATGGCCGGAAGACTTCTTCACCCGTCGGGTGCATCACATCCGTCGCGCTCCCGTCGCTCAGGAAGAGCTGGTGGCAGCCCTGGACACACTGCGCACAGCCAAGCGGCCACTGCTGATTGCCGGGGGCGGCGTGCATTACAGCGAGGCGTGCGAGGCCCTCGCCGCCTTTGCCCAGCAACACGGCATTCCAGTGGTCGAGACACAGGCAGGCAAGGGCGCCCTGCCCTGGGACCACGCTCGCAACATGGGCGCAATCGGTGTCACCGGCGCGGCCAGCGCCAACCAGCTGGCACGTGAAGCCGACGTCATCATGGCCATCGGATCACGGCTTCAGGATTTCACCAGCGGCTCTCGCACGCTCTTTGAAGCCGCCGGCCAGACACTCATCAACCTCAATGTCGGTCGCTTCGACGCCGTCAAGCATGGCGCACGGCAACTGCAGTGCGATGCCCTGCGGGGGCTTGAGGCCTTGACGGCAGGGCTGGGTGACTGGAGCGCGCCAGACAGCTGGGTGCAACGCCAATCCGGGCTCAAGCAGGAATGGGAAGCGGTCCGCGAGAGCGTGATGGCTGATCAGGGGCTCTCGCTGCCAACCGATGCACAGGTGCTCGGGGCCGTGAATCGTCAAGCGACTGAAGATACCACCGTGGTCTGTGCTGCCGGCGGCTTGCCAGGTGAGCTTCACAAGCTATGGGCGGCCAGTGTCCCCGGCAGTTATCACGTCGAGTACGGGTTCTCATGCATGGGCTATGAACTGGCCGGCGGGATGGGCGTCAAGATGGCACGCCCGGAGCGGGACGTCGTGGTTGTGGTCGGCGATGGCAGCTACCTGATGCTCAACTCTGAGCTTGCCACCTCCGTGATGCTCGGCCACAAGCTGACCGTGGTGGTCCTCGACAACCGAGGCTACGGCTGCATCAATCGCCTGCAACATGCCACCGGCGGCGCCGGCTTCAACAACCTGCTCAAGGACTGTCGCACCGTTCCGGAAGGCGCTCCCAAGGTGGATTTTGCGGCACACGCTCGTGCGCTGGGCTGTCAGGCCGAACAGGTCACAGGGATTGGCGAACTGGACGCCGCCCTCGAGCGTGCTCGGGCCTCAGCGACAACCTACGTCATCGCACTGGACACTGATCCATTGCCCTCAACCCAGGAAGGCGGGCACTGGTGGGAGGTCGCCATTCCCGAGGTCAGCGAACGTACTGAGGTCCGTGATGCCTACCAGGGCTATTTGACGCAAAAACAGCAACAAGCTCACTAAGACACTCACAGGGTCGGGGGACAACAAACAGCCAGTCTCTCCGGCCCTGAAGCTACGCCATGCCGTTGGAGGCCATAGTGCCTCCCTGCACTCTCAATATCTCGAAGAAGGATACCGCCATGAGCATTCGCCTAGGCATCAACCCGCTGACCTGGACCAACGATGACCTTCCGAGCCTCGGTGCCGACACACCGCTGGAAGTCTGTCTCAGCGAAGGCCGCCAGGCAGGTTTTGTCGGTTTCGAGCTAGGAAACAAATTCCCGCGCACACCCGATGCCCTGTCTCGCGCACTCGGCGCGCATGAGCTGGCTCTCGTTTCCGGCTGGTATTCCAGCCGCCTGCTGGAACGCAGCATTGACGAGGAAATTGCCGCGCTGGATGACCACCTTCAGCTACTGAAAGCCTGCGGCGCGACAGTCATGGTGTACTGCGAGGTCAGTCGTTGCGTGCACGGTGACCAGGACATGCCTGTCTCGCGGCGCCCGGTCATGAACGACGCCGATTGGCAACGACTGACCACCGGGCTGGATGCCGTGGCACGCCACATGGCAGACCAGGGCGTGGAGATGGCCTATCACCACCATATGGGTACCGTCATCGAGAGCCAGGCCGACATTGAACGGTTGATGGCCTCCACCACACAGGTACGACTGCTGCTGGACGCCGGCCACCTGACCTATGCCGGTGGAGACCCCGTCACCATCGCCGAGCGCCACGCGGACCGCATCAGCCATGTGCACTGCAAGGACATTCGTCTCGCCGTCATGGATAACGCCATCAACCGTGACAAGTCCTTTCTGGATGCCGTACTCGATGGCGTGTTCACCGTGCCGGGGGATGGCGGGATCGACTTCGCCGCGCTGTTCGCCGTACTGGCACGCAAAGGCTACGGCAAGGATACAGAGCGCTGGCTGGTCGTGGAGGCCGAGCAGGATCCCTCCGTTGCCGACCCGCTGACCTACGCCACTCTGGGCTACCAAAACCTCTCCCGGCTTGCCCGGGACGCAGGCCTCATCAACTGATTTCCCCCTTTTCAGACATCGCCACACCTCCTGAACAAGACGCAAAGGATGCCTCATGCAACAGTTACATCACTTCATCAACGGTCAGATCCAACCCGGCGACAGTGGTCGCAATGCGGCGGTCTTCAATCCTGCGACCGGTGAGCAGTCCGCCAGTGTCGCGCTGGCCAGCGCCGAGGAAACTCGCAGTGCCATCGCGGCCGCCAGCGCCGCCTTCCCTGGCTGGTCGAATACCTCGGCGCTCAAGCGCTCACGCATCCTGTTCCGTTTCAAGGCGCTGCTGGAAAAGCACAGCGACGAACTCGCCACGCTGATCTCCCGCGAGCACGGCAAGGTGCATTCGGATGCGCTTGGCGAGGTGACTCGCGGCATGGAAGTCGTCGAATTTGCCTGCGGCATGCCCCACCTGCAGAAAGGCGAGCACTCGCTGAACGTGGGCACCGGGGTGGACAGCCACTCTCTGATGCAACCACTGGGTGTCTGCGCGGGAATCGCTCCCTTCAATTTCCCGGCCATGGTGCCGATGTGGATGTTCCCCATCGCCCTGGCCACCGGGAATACCTTCATCATGAAGCCGTCCGAGAAAGATCCCTCTGCCCCGCTGCGCATGGCAGAACTGCTGACAGAGGCCGGTCTGCCGCCGGGCGTGTTCAACGTCGTCAACGGTGACAAGGAAGCCGTCGATGTCCTGCTGACCGATGAGCGTGTCGAAGCCGTGTCCTTTGTCGGCTCCACCCCGATCGCCGAGTACATCTATTCCACTGCCTCGGCACACGGCAAGCGAGTCCAGGCCCTGGGCGGGGCGAAGAATCACATGGTCGTGATGCCGGATGCCGATCTGGATCAGGCAGCGGATGCCCTGATGGGCGCGGCGTACGGCAGTGCCGGTGAGCGCTGCATGGCGATCTCCGTCGCAGTGCCGATCGGCGAGCAAACCGCAGAGCGACTGCGCGACAAGATCCTCGAGCGCATGGCCACTCTGCGGGTGGGGCCGGGTGAGGTCGAAGGCCAGGAGAATGACATGGGGCCACTGATCTCCCGCGTACATGCCGACAAGGTCATCGAGTTCATCGACAGCGGTGTCGCGCAAGGTGCGGAGCTGGTCGTGGATGGGCGTGACATCACGGTGCCCGGACACGAGAACGGCTATTTCGTGGGCGCGACCCTGTTTGATCATGTCCGCCCAGACATGCGCATCTATGCCGAGGAAATCTTCGGACCGGTCCTGTGTCTGGTTCGTCAGGAGTCACTCGATGAGGCGATCGCGCTCATCAATGCCCACGAGTATGGCAATGGCACGGCCATCTTCACTCGCGACGGTGATGCTGCCCGCCAATACACCACTCGCATTCAGGTCGGCATGGTCGGCGTGAACGTGCCGATTCCTGTACCGATGGCATTCCACAGCTTTGGCGGCTGGAAGCGCTCTCTCTTTGGCCCGCTTCACATGCATGGCCCGGATGGCGTGCGCTTCTATACCCGCATGAAAGCCGTCACCACCCGCTGGCCTGACGGTCTGCGCAGTGAAGCCAGCCACTTCACCATGCCGACACTCTGATCCACCACTCTCAGGGTCGGGCATGACAGCGTCATGCCCGACCGCTTTTCATCGCGCCTTGCCAGACCGGCAAGGCACATGACCGCCATGGAGGCACGTCATGACGCACAACATGAAAGTGGGTGTCTGTACCTGGACCTTCGGCCCGCTGCCGATCGAGGATATCTTCGCGCGGACCGCACGCCTGGGATTTGACGGGGTGGAACTGCATGGCGATCTCGACGCCTTCACACCAGACATGATCCGCGCCCTTTGCCAGACGCATGGGCTGGAAGTGTTCTCACTCACGCCGGGAGATTGCGATCCCGCCTCCCCCGACGCGTCGGATCGCGAGGCTGCCGAGACCTACTATCGACAGCTGATCGACTTTGCCCAGGCGATCGGCGGCGCGCGAGTCTCACTGCACGGACTCGTGGGGCGAATCCGTCCCGCGGATGGCAGCGATCAAGACAGCGAATATCGCCACTTGGTCGAGGCACTGAAACCACTCTGTGAGTACGCCGCCGAACGCAGTGTGCCCTTGGTCTATGAAGTCCTCAATCGCTACGAATCCCACCTCATCAACACTGCAGCCCAGTGTCGCAGGCTCATCCAGGACATCGGTTCTCCCCAGCTCAAGGTATTGCTGGATGCCTACCACATGAATATCGAGGAAGCTGATCCCGTGCGAGCGCTGGCCGAGACTGGCGATCACCTGGGGCTTTATCACGTCGCCGACTCCAATCGCGGCGGTATCGGTCAGGGGCATAGTCAGCTGGCGGATCAATTCACCCAGCTGCGGGCCATGCAATACGCCGGCCCGATCATCGTCGAGGCACCTGCCATGGGCCCTGACCCCTTCACGCCGGTCAAGACGGGCGATTATCTGACAACACTGGAAGATCAGTTGTCACGCAGTGTCTCGGCGCTTCGCCAGCATTTCGCGCTCGACGTACCTGCCTGAGCCTTCAGGCACCTTACCTCCCATGGAGTGATACCTCATCACCTGCATGGGCATAACAACATCGCGGGCAGCGAGTCACGCCAACCCACTCGTCTGCCTGTTGCCATCTGCGCGGGACGCCTTCACGTCCCAACGCTGGAGATTTCACATGACTGCCAAGCTCTCGCCCGACAGGGCCGGACATTCCCTGTCACGTCAGCAACTCGGCTATCTGATACGTATCACGCTGATCGCCACTCTAGGCGGGTTGCTCTTCGGTTATGACACCGGCGTCATCTCCGGAGCCATCGGCCCCATCGCTGAATATTTCCAACTGACACCCGCCGAAAAAGGCTGGGCGGTGTCCTCCGTCGTCATCGGCTGTATCGCAGGGGCCATCAGCGCCGGCTGGATCTCCATCCGATTCGGCCGACGCAAGGCCTTCCTGATTGCCGCCATCTTGTTCCTGCTCTCCGCCATCGGCTCTGCCACGGCGACTGATTTCCACTATTACACCCTGTGGCGCATCATCGGCGGGATGGCGGTGGGGCTGGCCAGTGTGGTCGCGCCGATGTACATCTCTGAAATGTCCCCCGGGCATCTGCGAGGTCGCACCGTCAGCCTGTTCCAGCAGTCGATCGTCTTCGGACAGATGGTGGTGTTCTTCGTGAACTACTTCATCGCCAAGGGCATGGCCGAACACTGGATGATCGACCATGGCTGGCGCTGGATGCTCGGGTCCGAGGCCTTGCCCGCCTTGCTGTTCGGCGCATTGCTGTTCTTCATTCCGGAATCGCCACGCTGGCTGGTGCTGAGAGGTCGTCCCGAGCAAGCCCGCAGCATACTGAGCCGCTTCACTCCTGCCGAAGACCTGGACCAGACACTCAACAGCATCATCACCTCCTATCGTGACTCCTCGCGGGACAATCTCATCAGTCTGCGTGAGCGCGGCCTGCTCGGGCTGGTGATACTGGGTGTCTTCATCGCCAGTGCCCAGCAACTGACCGGCATCAATGTCGTTATGTATTACGCGCCGGACGTATTGTCCTCGGTGACCGCCAGCAGCGAGGATGCCCTGCTGCAGACCTCGATCATGGGTGTCACCTTCGTGGGCGGCAACCTGCTGGGGATGTTGTTGATCGACAAGGTCGGGCGTCGCCCACTGCTGATTGCCGGCAGTATCGGCAGCATGATCGGCATGTGTGCATTGGGCATCATCATCGGGCGAGATGCGGTGGGCTATGGCGCGCTGTTCGCGCTGATCGTCTACGTGGTGTCCTTCGCCATTTCCTGGGGCTGTGTCTGCTGGACACTGTTGTCGGAAATCTTCCCCAACGCGATTCGTGGACGCGCCATGGCGCTGGCCGTGGCTGGCCAATGGTTCGCGGGTTTCATGGTCACGCAGACCTTCCCGATGCTGCGCGAGAGTGACTGGCTCAACCACCTGTTTGGCAGCGGTTTCAGCTTCTGGCTCTATGCCGTACTGACGCTGATGAGCCTGCTGGTGGTATTGCGCTATGTGCCGGAAACCAAGGGCAAGACCCTGGAAGAGCTGGAGAACATCACCGGCACTCGCCTCAGCAAACGTCGGCGGGCGCTCGCCAGCACAAGCTTGAGCAGCTGACGGCCATTGGTGACGCCCAACGTCGTCTGGGCATCATGACCCATGTGCCCAATGACACATGAGTTGCATGCCACATGAGTTGCATGACACATGAGTTGCATGCCACATGAGCTCCTTGCCGACCACCTGATCACGTGGCCTTGGCAAGGAGCTTTCCTGTAGGGAGCCCGGGTGGGGAAAATTCAGCAGTACAGCACAGGGCACCCTCCTGGCATTGCACATGCGCTCAATACGCCATCTGCCCCACGAATCCGGCCTCATCTCGAATCCCTACTCGATTACCATCCGGGTCATGCAGATGGATCGTCCTCCCCCAGGGCGTCTCTTCGATCTCGGCCTCGATCCCCCATGCCCTGACCTCCGCCAAGGCCTTTTCGATGTCGCTGACATTGAAGCGCAGCTTGGCGCTACCTTGCTCGGGACTCTTGCCTCCCTCAATCGCCCTTCCGCCCTGCTCGATCATCAAATATCCGTCTCCATAGGCCAGGCAGGTCAGCCTGAAACCGCCATCTTCCTTGTTGAAAAGAAGCGGCAGTTCAAAAAGGCCCTGGTAGAACGCGACACACTCATCGAACCGCTCTGTATTCAATATCAGGCCATACCGTGCGACGTTATGCTTCATCCCTGTGTCCTCTGGAAGCAGCTCGGGGTCTCTTGAGCATGCCACCGATGACAAGGCAGGACGATGTCGCTTTCACAAGAATACGCTCCCGCCGGCGCATGAAGATTGCCAGCGGGAGCGTCGCGCAACAGAGTGATGGCAAGCTTTGAGCGCTGCTGTTTTACTCCGTTGTCAGCGGCAAGCCTTGACGCGCCAACCGGCGACGACGCTTGCTGAGACGAGTCCCGGTGATGCCTTCCAGCTCTTCCAGGGTCTTGCCCTTGGTTTCCGGCACGTACCGCAGCACGATCAGCAGACTGAGGAAGGTCAGCACCGCATAGAGCCAGAAGCTGAAACCGCCACCGACCAACTCATTGAGGAAGTCGCTCTGGCGCATCATCGGGAAGGTCTGGGTGACGATGAAGCCGAGCAGCCACTGTGCGGCGACGGCCAGTGACATGGCGCGTGCGCGGATGGCATTGGGGAATATCTCGGAGACCAGTGTCCAACAGACACAGCCCCAGGAGATGGCAAACGAGACGACATAGACGATCAGGGCGATCAAGGCGCTGATGCCCGGTTCGCCATTGCCGATCACGACACCCAGGAAGGTCATGCCGACGATGCTGCCAAGGCTCCCGGCGATCAGCAGCGGACGGCGCCCGACCTTGTCGATCAGCAGCATGCCCAGCAGGTTACCGGCGACGAAGGTGACGCCCATGATGGAAGTCTGCAGCAAGGCGTCTTCATTGCTGGATGTCACCGTCGACAGGACATCAGGCGCGTAATACATCACCACATTGATGCCAGTCAGCTGTTGGGCGGCGGCGATAAAGACACCGATGGCCACCAGCCCCAACATTCCCTTGGTGCGCAGAGACGCGTGGCGTTTGCTCTCGTTGTGCTGGAAGGATTTCTGGATCTCGCCCAGGGTGCGCTCGATGGCATCGGCGTGATAGAAGCGCGCCAGTACCCGCCGCGCATCATCCAGACGTCCTTTCAACACCAGCCAGCGCGGGGATTCCGGTACGAAGGGAATCAGTACCGCGAACAGGATCGAGATGATGGCTTCCGATCCCAGCATCCAGCGCCAGCCATGATTCAGGATCCAGGTCTCGGCCATGCCCTTGGCGATGAAGTAGTTCACGAAGAACACCACCATCTGGCCAAACACCACGGATTGCTGGAACAGGCTGACGGTGCGCCCACGCATGTAGCCCGGTGACATCTCGGAGATGTACATCGGTGCCATGACGCTGGCCATCCCGACCGCCAGCCCCCCCAGAATCCGCCACCAGATATAGGCATCGAAGGAGCCCGCCAGGCCAGAGCCCAATGCGGAAGCCGTGAACATCACGGCTGACAGCATGAACACGGCCTTGCGACCATAGGCGATGGACAGGCGACCGGCGATGAGGGCGCCACCGATGCAGCCTATGACAACGGATGATACTGCCCAGCCCTTCTCTGCGGCGGACAGGTCGAAATATTCTGCGATCGGCCCGATGGCCCCGGAGATGACCCCCGTGTCATAACCGAACAACAGGCCGCCCAGGGCAGCCACCAGAATGATCTTGATCAGAAAGACGAGCTGGGTTGGCGTGAGACGCTCTTGTGCAAGTGATGTGGGTGAGTTGGCTGAAGAGGCAGCGGTTTCGCGGCCAGGGTGTGAAGTGGGCATGACGACCTCTCGTGATCGATTGTTATAGTATTACGAGAACTGCTGAGGCAGATGTGGCTCGTGCATTCATGGCCCGTGACGGACCACGCTGGCGAGACAAGTCATTGCGGTACCTTCCATGCCCTGCCGTCTTCTGGCGTGATGACGGCAGGGCTTCTTGCGGATCAGGCTTCGGCCAGCCCTTTCTCCAGTATGCTGCGTTCGATGAATTCGCGGCTTTCGCGGGCGTTTTCCAGCGCGCTGTTGTCCTTGGTCGGGTCCACGTCCTGCTCGACGGTGATCCAGCCTTGATAGCCGATGGAAACCAGGCTCTCGCGGACCGCGTCAAAGTCCACACAGCCCTGTCCCAGCGGGCAGAACACGCCCTGGCCGATGGCGGTATAGAAGTCGATGCCATCCTTAACCACGCTTTCGAGTACTGGCGCCTGAATATCCTTGAAGTGGATATAGGCCACACGCTCACCGTAGGTTCGGATCAGTTCTGCCGGATCGATCCCGGCGTAGGTGCAGTGCCCGGTATCGATGCACAGCTTGACCAGATCAGCATCCAGCTCAGCCATCGCACGGTCCACTTCATCGCGATACTCAATGTAGGTGCCGGCATGCGGATGCAGCACCGGTGTGACCGCATATTCCTGACAGATTTCCGCCACCTGACGGATAGTGACCATCATCTCGCTCCACTGCGCATCATCGAGACGGGTCGCGGTTTCCTGCTGGCCGGCTTCATCGGTACGTGGCGAGCTGACATGGTCGATGATGACCATGTAGTTGCCCTGCTGAGGCTTGAGCACTTCACAGGTCGCGCGGGTGTAATCCAGGATTTCCTGACGGCGTGACGCATCGTGCAGATGCTTGAAGATGGTACCGGCGATCAGCTCGAGCCCTCGACTGTCCAACGCGGACGCCAGTGCGGCCTGCTCGGTCGGCAGGTAATTGAGCGGGCCAAGCTCCGTCGCCTTGAAACCGGCGCCGGCGATTTCGTCGAGCACGGTCTGCCAGCTGGGATTGGCGGGATTGTCGGCGAACTCGATACCCCAGGAACACGGTGCGTTGGAAAGTTTGATGTGCATGATGATGTCCTTCTTCTTGGCGTTGTCGTTGTCTTTCGGGATGACCATCGTCAGTGACGTGGAAATGAGGCCTCACATCGGGTGCCGAACGAGTGGCAACGGTGGAGCCGACATGAGGCGCTCCTGATGTCGCAGTCAGATCAGAACGCGACCCAGCGATTCTCGTTGTCAGAGGATTCCACACAGCACTCCAGCAACCGCACGCCTTCGATGCCTGCATCGATATTGGGGAACCAGAGAGACCCCAGCTCCTGCTCCGACAGGCCAAGGTGTTGAGTACCTGTGCCATTCCGGCGTGCTTCAGCGCCCTGCATGGCGAGGGCATAACGGTGATAGACATTGGCCCAGGATTCGAAGAAGCCTTCCGCGTGGCCGCCGCCGATGCGATTGCTGTTCACGGCGTTGTCGCCCTCGGCCAGATAGCCCATGCCACGTTCCAGAATCCGTACCGGTTCGCCCTGGACCTCGTAGCGCAGCTGGTTGGGATATTCATCCCACCATTCGATACTGGCCTTCTCTCCCACCACACGAATCTTCTGCTGATGCATGGATCCCGCATTCACCGCACTGGCCCACAGTGACCCCACCGCGCCGTTCTGGTACTGGAGCAACACCTGGGCGTTGTCTTCCAGCGGCGCCCGCGAGGCCACGAAGCTTTGGCGGTGGCACATCAGGCGTTCGACCTTGAGTCCGGTGATGAACTGGCCGGCATAGAAGATGTGCGTCCCGAGATCCCCCAGCACATAAGTCGGCCCGGAAACGGCAGGACTGGTACGCCACTTGGCGCCGCTGCTGACCTGTTCGACCGGCTGGCTATGGAAGCCATGGGCAAATTGCATGTTGACCATGCGCACCTGCCCCAGCTCACCGGACTGCACCATGGCACGTGCCTGATGCAGCATCTGATAGCCGCTGTAGCCATACATGACACCGAAGACCAGACCGCGCGCCTGTGCTTCAGCCTTGAGCTCCTCTGCCTCGGCAACCGTGAAGGTCACCGGCTTTTCACAGATCACATGCAGGCCAGCCTTGAGCGCCGCCAGGCTGATGGCATGGTGAGTACTGTTGGGTGTGGCGATGCTGACGGCCTGAATGCCATCGTCGCGGGCAGCTTCGGCATCGAACAGGCTGGCGTAATCCGGGTAGCAACGCTCTGGATCGAGCCCCAGGTTGGTGCCGAATTCACGACCGCGTTCCGCGTCGAGATCGAAGGCACCGGCGACCAGCTGGAACAAGTTGTCACGATGGGCAGCAGCACGATGGGCGTGGCCGATTTCACTGCCACGGCCACCACCGACCATGGCCCAGCGCAGCGGCGCGAGATTGTGTTCTTCATTGAACATCAGAGATTCTCCTGGCAAATGCATGGGTGCTGATAATTGGCGTTGTCATTGCAGAGGTGTTCATGAGGCCCGTTGCTGCGTGCGCCAGGCCTCACGACTCACGCAGAATCAAAGTCCAGCAGAATCAAAGCCCACGGCGCTGATGGACACGGCCGGCATTCATGGCGGCCACCTGTGCTTCATCCACGTCCTCGCGGACGACTTCCGGTAGCCCCACATCCCACCAGCAGTCACAGGAAGACCACTTGGTGGAATCGATATCCACCACGATGACGTAGGTGCGTGGGCTCTCCTTGGCGCGCTGGTAAGCGGCCCGGAAATCACTGATGTCACTCAGGTGCTCACCGTAGGCACCTTGCGACTGGGCATGCTGGAGGAAGTCGACGCGTACCAGCTCGTCGGCCTGGCTACGACAATCGGCCAGCATGTTGTTGAAGGAAGGGTTGCCGCTGTTGTTCTGCAGCTTGTTGATGACCGCAAACCCGGCGTTGTCACAGACGACAACGATCATCTTGTGGCCAGTCAGTACCGAGCTGTAGATATCGGAATTCATCATCATGTAGGAGCCGTCGCCGACCAGGACCACGACCTCGTTGTCGGGGTTGGCGATCTTGGCACCCCAGCCACCGGCCACTTCATAGCCCATGCAGGAGAAGCCGAACTCGATGTCGAACTTGCCGAGCTGCTTGCTCTGCCAGTTCATGTTCAGTTCTGCCGGCAGGCCACCGGCGGCCGTCAGCACGGTATCACCGGGCTCCTGCACCGCATTGACGCTGGCAATGACCTGGGCGTAGGACGCCATCTGCCCCGCCACGATCTCCCCGCGGTTGGCGCACAGGGATTTCCACTCGGCGACTTCGGCCTGGCCCTTTTCCAGCCAGCGCTGATCGGCCTGCCATTCACCCAACCCTGAATCAAGACGCGCCAGCGTGTGACGAGCATCGCCGATGACCGCCATGGCGCGATGCTTGATGGCATCCATATGCGCCACGTTGACGGATACGATCTTCACCGCCGGATTGCGAAATACCGACCAGGACCCGGTGGTGAAGTCCTGCAGACGTGTGCCGATGGCCACCAGCACATCACATTCCGCTGCCATGGCATTGGCGGAATTCGAGCCAGTCACGCCGATGGGGCCCATATTGCAGGGGTGAGATTGCAGCAGGGAAGAACGCCCTGCGATGGTCTCGACCACCGGGATATTGCGACGCTGAGCAAACTCCGCCAGCAACTGATTGGCTTCGGAATAATGCACACCACCGCCAGCGATGATCAGTGGCTTCTCGGCCTTTTCCAGCAGAGAAATAGCCGCTTCAATCGAGCGTGTGTCAGCTTCCGGGCGACGAATATGGTGAATGCATTCTTCGAAGAGCGCCTCTGGATAGTCATAAGCCACGCCCTGGATATCCTGAGGCAATGAAATCATGACCGGGCCGCAATTGGCGGGATCCGTCAGGGTCGCGATCGCGGTCGGCAAGGACTGCATGAGCTGTGCGGGGTGAGTGATGCGATCCCAAAAACGAGTGACGGGCTTGAAGGCATCATTGACGCTCAGGCTGGGCTGATGGGCATGCTCGACCTGTTGCAGCACCGGGTCTGGCAGGCGCGAGACATGCGCATCGCTGGCAAACATCAGCAACGGCAGTCGGTTGGTATGCGCGATACCCGCCGCCGTGATCATGTTGGTGGCTCCCGGCCCGATGGAGGTACTCGCGATCCCGATCCGCTGACGCTTGTTGGCCTTGGCGTAGGCAACGGCAGCAACCGCCATGGATTGCTCATTCTGGCCGCGCCATATCGGGATGGTGTCCTGGATGTTGTGAAGCTGTTGCCCCAGGCAGGTCACATTGCCGTGACCGAAGATGGCGAACCCGCAACCGAACAAGGTCTCGACTTTACCGTCGATGTCGATCTTCTGCGCCGCCAGATATCTGGCGATGGCTTCGGAGACGGTCAATTCTATCGTTTTCATTCCTCTCTCCCGACGAGCATATGGCGTTGTTTTATTGTGTGCATTCAGGTCGAAAAATCGGCACCTGAAGCTCAGTGATCATGACGCAGGAAAATGATGGTCAGCGCTGAATTCTTCACCGTTTGAAAAGACACTAGCAGTGCCTGAAAACGTTTTCATCCAAATTTCAAAAAAAAGGCCTCGCCTTGGATCAAAGTTCAATAAGGTCAATCATGCATGATTGAAGTGGCCTATCCGACAGGCAGAAAAGACACGTTTCACCTATCGAGAGGCGTATCAGCAACGTCGCCTTGCCCCGGCCCTCTTCCCCACGACACAGCCCATACAGACCCGTCCCTCTAGACCAGCCCACCATCCACGATATAGGTCTGCGCGGTGATCATCCGGCTATCGTCCGCGGCCAGGAACAGCACCATCCGTGCGACGTCCTCCGGCTGCACACGTTGATGCAGACTCTGATTTTCCAGCACCTGGCGCTCAAGCTCCGGGTCCCACCACAAGGCTTTCTGGCGCTCGGTGATGACCCATCCCGGCAAGACCGTATTGACGCGAATTCCGGCGTCTCCCATGTCACGCGACAGCGTCCGCGTCAGGCCGATGGTAGCGGCCTTGGCGCTCGAGTAGCCCGTGATATCACGCGAACGCCTCAAGAAACTGGGAGAGCTGAAGTTGATGATCGCCCCGCCGCCCGCTGCCTGCATGCCAGCAAACACCGCCTGGCTTGCGAAGACTACATGTCGCAGGTTGGTAGCCTGCAGGTTGTCCCATGTCTCGACATCCAACTCCGACAAAGGCACACGCGTATCCCGAGCCGCATTGTTGATCAGTACTTCAATCGTCCCGAACTCATCAGCGGCAGTACAGATCACAGCACGAAGCTGTGTAATATCGGTCACGTCACAATGCTGATAGCGTACCTTCCCACCTGTGCCTGAGAGCTGCTCCGCCAGCGCTTCGCCTGCCGCATCATCGATATCGACGAAGCTCACACAGGCCTGTTGCTTGCAGAAATGCTCGACCAGCGTGGCGCCAATGCCACTCGCGCCCCCACTGATGAAGACATGTCGCCCCTCAAGACTCGGATAACGTGCAAATTGACTCATGTTGCCTCTCCTCTCCTATCGCGGGTTCGTGACTTGCAGGTAACGCACGCCTCGATCAATACCCTTCGCGGTGATCCGTCTCGCGCTCCATGGCACTCAACAACTCGCGGGCCCCTGCCATCAGCAGACGAGTATCTGACCCGACGGTGACGAGGTCACAGCCACGTGCCAGCATTCGCTTCGCATGCGCAGCCCCCCCATTGTGGATACCGACGATCTTGTCATGCAGACGAGCCCGCTCGATGAGCTGACCGATCAAGTCATCCATCGGGCCATCCCCGTGATCGAACCCCGGAGCATGGCCATGAGAGAGCGCCAGATCCGCGGGACCGATATAGAGGCCATCCAGCCCCTCGACAGCGAGAATTTCCTCGAGGTTCGCCACGCCTTCGCGGGTCTCGATCATGCCCAGCACCAGCATCTCGTCGTTGGCATGACGGGCATAATCCGCACCGCCATACAGCATGGCGCGATGAGGGCCGAAGCTGCGCATCCCCAGCGGGGGATAACGACAGGCAGCCACCAGTGCCCGGGCGTCTTCCGCGTTGTTGATCAAGGGAGCAATCACCCCATAGGCACCGGCATCCAGCACCTTCATGATCAAACCGGGTTCCAGGCTCGGCACTCGCACCAGCGGAACGGTGTCAGTGGTGGAGATGGCCGTCAGCATCGGCAGCAGATCGCTGTAATCGATCACCCCGTGCTGCAGGTCGATGGTCAGGCTGTCCCAGCCCTGATGGGCCATGATCTCTGCCGAAAAGGCACACGGCATGGAGAGCCAGCCATTCACGACGCCCTCCTTTCGGGCAATGCGTTGCTTGAGGCGATTGAGGCGCATGGGGTCTCCCTTTGGAGTTCATCAATGGTGGAAGTCACAAGGGACAGGTTACTCGTGAGGCTCACGAATCGTGACCCGGGAGGGTGAGCGTTCCCCACTCGGCATGTCGGGGGATGCTGGAGAGCGAGAGGCAAAGGCGGCGACGGGGACGCCCGGCACCTCAACCTCCAGGGCGAACACGCTGCCGGACAAGGGGGCCGCGGCCAGCGCCTCAGGGCTCATGCCCTTGCGCAAGGTGGTCACGTAAAGCGTTGTCATGTCGGCCCCGCCGAAGCACGGCATGGTCGGGCCGGGACATGGCAGGTGGACCTGGCGCGCCAGACGTCCCTCGGCATCCCAATAATTGAGCACTCCGCCAAAGACGCCTGCACTCCAGTAGCCTCCCGCCATATCCATCGCTCCGCCATCGGGGCGGCCGTGCAGTGCAGACTGGGTCTCGGCGAATACCCGCGGTGTGCCCATGACACCACTTTCCGGGCAGTAGTCCGCAACATGGATGGTGTCGCGTCGCGTATCCGCAAAAAGCATGCGCCGTCCATCAGCGCTCCAGGCCAGGCCATTGGCGACGATGAGACCTGACTGCAGCCGTTGGGTCTGTCCAGTGGGAGCGACATCATAAAAATGCCCCAGCGGCCGTGAACGACTCGCCTCATCCATGGTGCCGATCACGAAGTGTCCATTCGGCGCGACCTTGCCATCATTGAAGCGCGTGCCAGCCAACGGCTCTCCGGGTGGGCAGGCCAGGAACTCCAGTGCACCAGACGCGAAATCGAGCAGATGGATTCCCGAGCGCATGGCAACGATCAGACGCCCATCGGCACAGCGCCCGAAGGCACCCAAGGTCTCTGGCAGCACGCGACGCTCTCGCTTGCCATCGCTCAGGCAGTAGCGCTCGATCGCCGGGGCATAAAGGTCTGCCCAGAACAGGCTATTGCCACTGGCATCCCAGACCGGGGATTCGCCCAGTTCCGCCCGGGCCTCTATCAGCAGTTCGATTTCCGCCATTTCCTGGACTCCCGTCGACGATGGCCATGGCACCTGCGTGCGCGCACGCCTCCCATACCTCTGCTCCGATACCCTCGACCTCATCTCCCTGCTTCACGCAGCGACGTTCAATAGATATCGGGTTCAGGGGTACTGCCAGGCGCGCCATTGGCAAAGTCGAAGTCACAGCCTTCATCCGCCTGGGTGACATGTGCCTTGTAGAGAGAGGCATAGCCGTGAGGGTGCCGATCCCTGGGCGGCTGCCAATCCGCCAGTCGGCGCTGGATCTCCTCTTCGTCGACCATCAGGTCCAGCCGACGATTGGGGACATCGACCGCGATGATGTCACCGGTCTGAACGATGGCCAGCGGCCCGCCGACGGCGGCTTCCGGCGCCACATGCAGAATGCAGCTGCCATAGCTGGTGCCGCTCATGCGCGAGTCGGAGATCCGCAGCATGTCACGCACGCCTTGTTTCAGCAGCTTGGCCGGAATCGGCATCATGCCCCATTCCGGCATGCCGGGGCCGCCCACCGGCCCGCCATTCTTGAGCACGATGATGCTGTCGGCCGTGACCGGGAGGTCCTCATCATCGATGCGTGCCTTGAGGTCGGCGATGTTCTCGAACACATAGGCAGGCCCTTGATGGACATGCAGGCGAGGGTCCGCCGCGGTCGGCTTGATGATGGCGCCCTTCGGCGCCAGGCTGCCGGTCAGCACGGCAGTCCCTCCCGAGGCATTGACCGGACTGTCCAGCGGGAGAATGACTTCCGGGCGCCAGACCTTGGCACCCTCGATGTTGTCGCCCAGGGTACGGCCGGTCACGGTCATGGCGGAGAGTTTCAGCTCACTGCCGATGTTCGTCATCAAGGCCGGAAGCCCCCCGGCATAGAAGAAGTCTTCCATCAGATATTCGCCGGAAGGCTTGAGGTTCAGCACCAGCGGCACACGACGCGATATCTCGTTGAAGCGCTCCATCGGCAGCGTGATTCCGAGACGCCGCGCCATGGCCACGATGTGGATGATGGCGTTGGTCGAGCCCCCGATCGCCATGTCGACGGCAATCGCGTTATCAAAGGATGCCTCGCTCATGACATCGGTCGGCTTGAGATCTTCCCAGACCATTTCCACCGCTCGCTTGCCGCTGGCGTAGCACATGCGGTTGTGATTGGCGTCCACCGCGGGAATGCTCGAGGCCCCCGGCAAGCTCATGCCCAGCGATTCCCCGATCGACATCAGCGTTGCCGCCGTGCCCATGGTCATGCAGGTGCCCGGAGAGCGGGCAATACCGTTCTCGATCTCGTTCCAGTCACTCTGACTGACGTTGCCGATACGCCGTTCATCCCAGTACTTCCAGACATCCGTACCGCTCCCCAATACCTGACCACGGTAATTGCCACGCAGCATGGCGCCGGCCGGCACATAGATGGTCGGCAGATTCATGGAGATCGCGCCCATGAGTACGCCCGGCGTAGTCTTGTCACACCCGCCCATGACCACGGCACCATCCACGGGGTAGCTGCGCAGCAGTTCCTCGACTTCCATGGCCAGCATGTTGCGATACATCATGGCGCTGGGCTTCATCAATTGCTCACCCAGTGACATGGCAGGCAATTCGACAGCAAAGCCCCCCGCCGCCGTGATGCCACGCTTGATATCCTTGACCCGCTCAGGGAAGTGGGAATGGCAGGTATTGAGGTCATTCCAGGTATTGATGATCGCGATCACCGGCTTGCCGACGAACTCCTCTCCCCAATAGCCCATCTGCTTGACGCGGGAGCGATGCCCGAAAGAGCGCAGATCATCCTGCTTGAACCAGCGATTACTGCGCAGATCGTCGACCCCTTTCCTGTTCATCCCGTACTCCTTGCAACGTGATTGACCGAACAATGGCGTAGCAGAACCCGCACCGGCTGCCGCGAGGGCGACCCGTCATTGCGTCATTCCTGAATGAAGTGGCGTTGGCTATCTCAATGGAACCATCGAATCAGCGCGCCAATTGACTGTCCCGCCGCGAGGGCAGAGACACCCAGTCACCATTGCGCCGACTTGAGTCGAGCGCGGTGGCAGCGAATTCGACACCGCGGACCCCGCTACGGATGTCGGGATACCAGAGGGCAAGCGGATCGACAGGGATGCCCTGCTGGCTGGCCGTGATGTCTTCATGAAGATCGCTGTACAGCGAGGAAAAGGCTTCGCGATACCCCTCGGGATGTCCAAAGGCCACTCGCGAGATACGCGTGGAGGCATCATGCAGGCCGGCCGCCCCCTTGGAGAGCAGTAAAGGGGCGCCATCGAGCCGTCGGAACAGGAGCTGATTGGGGGTTTCCTGGTGCCACTCAAGGCCGCCGAGACTGCCGAAGATCCGGAAGCTCAGGCCATGTTCTGCGCCGGCCGCCGCCTGGGTAATCCACATCAGCCCGCGGGCGCCATTGGCATAGCGCAACAGTACGTTGGCGTTATCGTGCGCTTCGCGTCCGGCCACGCTGGCGGTCACGTCGGCACTCAACTCACTTGTCTCAAGTCCGGAAACATACTCGAGCATATGGAAGGCGTGGGTCGCGATGTCATTGAGAATCATCGATTCTCCCGCGATGGCCGGATCCATGTGCCAGTCATGCCCCGCCTTCTCGGCATCCGTCAGGCTCGCCAAATGCCCCTGGACGTAGTCACATTGCAGCTGACGAATCTCGCCCAGTTCCCCGTTCTCGATCATGGCGCGTGCCTGACGCACCATCGGATAGCCGGTATAGCCATAGGCCATGCAGAAGCGCAGCCCTGCCCGCTCGGCGATCGCTTCAAGCTCTTTCGCCTGAGCCGGATCATTGACCAGCGGCTTTTCACAGACGACATGAAAGCCCAGCTCCAGAGCCAATCTGGCCAGGGCGAAGTGACTGTCGTTGGGCGTGAGAATGGCGATGACCTCAGCCCCATCTTCGCGAGCGGCTTCCTCGCGCAGCAGTGACTCACCATCGCCGTAACCACGTGCGATGTTGAGTTGCTCCGCCTGCTGGCGTGCGCGCTCAGGATTTGAGGACAGTGCCCCTGCCACGACGCGGTACCGCCCATCCATCTGTGCCGCTGCACGATGGACCTGACCGATGAAGGACTGGACACCACCCCCTATCATCCCCAGACGCAATATCTGTGGAGTCTCGTCATGAGACTGGGTCTGGAGGCGTTCGGCGCAAGCGGTTGTGGTCGGCTGAGTCATGGTGCATCCCGGCTTCAGGCATGAATGGCATTGTTGTTTTCTCGCACACCACCGTCGTGAACCTCTTGGCGTCGGTGCGCGGCATACCGAGCAGCCTAGCGCAGCCAAACCGGCTTTGAAAATGTTTTCAAAGCCATTTAGACCAAGGGACGAGACGGGAGAAAACCAGGTGATCCGATGGGGTTCAGCGCATGGCGCATGGCACCTGGAAGATGAGCGCCTGAAAGATGTAGTCGCTGTGCAAGCGCTGGAAGACAGGCGCGAAGTCCAGAGAGAATCCTCTGAAGCTTCATCCAGAGTGAGACGTATCCAGAGCAGGTTTCGTCAAGAGTGGGTCTCAGCCGACGTGCTGGGTCGTGCCGCGCTGGGTGATATGACATGGCATGATGATACGGTCTGGCGCCGTATCCCCTTGCTTGATGCGCACGAACAACAACGACACCGTCTTGTTGACCATTTCCGTGAAGGGCTGGCAAATCGTCGTCAGATCATAGGATTTGCTTGAGGCAAAGCGGATGTCATCCACCCCGACGATGCCGATGTCCTGCGGAATCCGGTGAGAGAATTCGTGGCGAATCGCATCCATGCCACCACAGGCCATGATGTCATCGAAGTAGAAGATACTGTCAGGAATGACCTCGGCGGCAGCGAGCAACTCACAGGTCGCTTCATATCCTGCGTCGTAGCTGTGACGGTGCCCCTCGCCCACACCATGCAGCGTGAGTCCGCGCTGCTCCAGGCGCTCGATGAAACCACGCTTTCTGTCCAGCGTGGCCTGTTCCTTGGTCGATGCCCCCACATAGGCCAGGCGGCGATAGCCATGATCAATGAGATGATCCGCTGCCATTCGGCCCATTTCGACATCGTCACAGGTGACGACGCTTGCACCGGAATCTTCGCCATCACGCCCAAAGATCGCGACCGGCGTGTTCTGCCTGGCACAGGCTTCGACCAGCTCAGGAGGGACAGAGGCCGACGTGACGATCAGTGCATCGACGTGATACTCCATCACCAACGAGACGGCTTCCGAAATGCTTTTCTCGGTGTTCACGTTGATCAGCAACGTATGGCAGTTGTGTCGTTGTATGGCCGCCGAAAACTCGCTGAGAATCGCCAGATAGACCGGATTCTCGAAATTCGTCACGAGAATGCCGATCAAGCTGGACTGTGACTTGATGCCTCTCGCCAACCGATTCGGCTTGTATCCCAGGCGCTCTGCTACCGCCAGAATACGACGGCGCATCTCGGGTGAACTGCTCCCTTCCGGATTCATGGCACGCGAGACCGCCGCTATCGAGACATTGGCCTCTCTGGCCACATCCGTGATGGTGACGCGCTTGGTGGCAGGTGCGCTGTCGGTTTTTTTCATGCTCTCTCCCTAACGAGGCTCAATGCCCAATATCTCATCAAGGCATCCCACCCCACATTGGATAATCATTGGCCGACCATATCGCGGATCACGCAAGCATGCAGCAGGCACATGATGAAGGATACAGCCGTATCACGTTGGCTTTGACGTGTGCCACCAGAGAGTCAATATCCTCCTTTCGATAACACGACCCTGGCGACTATCTCTGGCAGCATGAGTGCTCAGGACCACAGTAGAACTGACGCAACAGACGATGCATCGGTTACTGGAGCCTCGTCGTGGTACACCCGGACGATGACCTTGGATACGACTTGGAGGTCGCCGATCACGAAGATATTGCAAGGGGCTTTGGCAGTAGATGTATTGCTATGCCCCTATAGCCCCCTCCTGGCAATGGGCCAATGAGCACATCAATGGCTTGGCACGGCAGTACTTCTCCAGGGAGCAGTCTCCAAGAATGTCAGTACAGCTGAGCTACGCAAGATGCGTCGAGAAACCGAATGACCATTCCCGACAACGCCTATGCTGTCGAATAGCCAGCCCACGTATTCTCGAGAAAATATTTTAAAACCCTGCATGCCATGCGTGCTGCTCTTGTTGCTGGAGCTCAAACACAAAAAACCGATGCCTGCAAAATGCAAGCATCGGTAACATAAAATATATATATTAAAAAAACTTCACGAATCGGACAGTTTATCCCATTCTTTTTCAGCATCTTCTTTCTTCATGCCATAACGCTCTTGAACCTTCCCGACAAAGTGCTCCTTGCGACCCGCAATTTCGTCGACATCTTCATCGGTAAGCTCTCCCCAACCTTCGCGCACCTTACCTTTGAGTTGCTTCCACTTACCTTCGGCGATATCGCTATTCATGGCAGCCTCCTAAATAAAACAGATAATGCGACAAATAAAAATCAACCAATGACCCGTCACATGCTGTGATTGAGCCTCATGGCAGGCCACGAATATAAGCTAGCACAGATATTAGTGGTCAACAACAGCCCTACCGCTTCAACTCATTGGTGGGGCTGCCATTGACTTGAAATGAAATATAGCGCGAGCCAGCAAATCCGATACAACATCATCGACAAAAAGTTCCCTTCATCTTTCCGTGGCATATCGTCATTTACCGACTCCCAACAATCAATATAAAAACCGTCATTAAATGTATAGGAAAAAACGTTCAGCATAACTCATCGACAACTCACTGTAGGGTGCCGGATGATCTATTTTCACAACGAATTTATCCTTTATTAGCCTCTCGTAAACGCATCAAGTAATTCATACAGGAAAGGCATCATGGTTATCAAGCTGCATAAGCAAGGGATAACGACACCGAAAATTCATGCCAACTTCCCAATCAGCTCCTTCCAGCATTACGGAGAAAAGATATCGCTGGTCAGCTTGGGGTCAGCGTCTCAACCATCCAGCGCTAGCGTTACAAAAAACCCGCGGCTAACCGCGGGCAAGATCGAAACACTGGCAGGCGATGACTGGCTTGGCGTCCTGTTCCTAGAACCATACCTCGCTCTGGACACCGAAGGCCCATTCACCTCCCGTGAAACCTGCACTCCCGAGCGCATCTTCATCCGAGAAGTCATTGAGCTCCTCATCCCAGTCACTCCAGGACGCGAACAGGCGGATTTCCGGACGTTTCCAGAAGCCACCGACTTCAGGCTTGAAGGTCGGCGCGATGGTGAATTTTCGATAGCTCCCTTCCACGGCAGTGCCTGAGGCACCGGGGTCAAGATCCATCCATTGATAGCTGAGTTCGTATTGCATCTCGAAATTCGCCGTCAGCTCATTGGCCAGACGCGCATTGAACGTCGCCCAGGAGTATTCGTCGCCTTCGGCATAACGGTCTTCACTGACTTCCGCCAGCACGGCCGGTGCCAGACGCCACTTGGGCGCGAGATAGGTCGTGCCATACAGACCGAGTCGAGTCGAGGTCGCATCATCTGTCAGATTCCCGTCACCCCCGATGACCTTCGTCTCCGCGCCAAGCCCTCGGCCATGCAGCACGGCGGCCTTGAAGCTGCCGTCGGCGAGACCAAAGAAGCTGTCGCCATGATAGGCCAGCATGGTATGGAACCCGGAATCCGCGGCTGTGGCGCCCGTGTCCATGGCGCGCTCTTCGTTGTCTGCGGCAGACAATGCACTGACCATCCACTGCCAGTTGCCGACGTAGTTGTTCATCGTGAAGGTCAGGTTGTCGGTATCGCCGCCAGTGTCGGAATCCTCGGTCGGATATTCACTGTAACTGCGTCCGTAGACCGAGAAGTTGGCTTTCCAATCATCGGTGAGCTGGACGTCGTAGATACCCGCGCCGGTGCCGGCAAGGAAGATGAAGTCACTGTCGAGCCAGTGGATGTCGAAGTTGTCCCGATCGAAGCGCTTGCCGGCCCAGATGGCGGAATTCTCGAAGGCGCCAGTGAAGCTCGGCAGATCGCTCAATTCCACGTAGACCTGTCGTACGTTCAGGCTGGACTCGTCCGAGGTCCAGTCGTTGCTGGTCTCCACCCCGTCGGCAATCATGGTGCGGTAGTGCGCCTTTGCCCCGTTGTCGTAGCGCGTCTTGTAGTTGAGCACCGTCTCGACATAGGTATCGGGCTCATTCCCCAGCCGCCCGACCGCTCCCCCCACCGACCCCGCCGGGGTGAGATAGGGGCCGCCATCAATGCTCTTGCCCCCCTCCCCGATCAGGAGACCTGAGCGGGCATAGGCATTGAAGGAGAAACCTTCCTCGCCACTGGCCTGACGCTCCACGGCGGCCAGACGCTCTTCGAGGTCCTCGGTCTGCACGGTCACGCGCGCGGGTTGATCAGTCTCATTCGTTCGGCGCTGAACGGCCATCGCCTGCTCTGCCTCGGCGGCGCGACGCTCAGCCGCTCTGGCCCGCTGTTCGGCGTCATTGATGCGCTGCTCCAGCTCTGCGAGCCGCGCCTCGATGTCGCCCGTGCTGTCGGCAGTGGCGAGACCACTGGTACTCATGATGGCAATGGCAACAGCCATGGCCAGAGGGGCCTTGAGCGGGCGCTGGGGGAAAGTAGTCATGTTGGAGAGAGCCTTTGTTGTTGTTGACGAATCACTCGCTTGGCGATGATCAGCGAAGTGGCGCCTTCGTCATTGGCGTTGTCGTAGGCGCCATACTCACTTAATCGTTTAAGACCCTAGTGGCAATCTGGCCTCTCAGACACACGACCTATGTCGAAATTCGACCAAAGGGGAGCGATCACCGCGTAAAACTCCCATTTCTGGCAACATATCAGCGACAGCAAGACCAAAGTTCAGGTTGCGGATATCGACGCCAATCGCTTGACTGTGACTACGCCTTAATCGATTAAGAAGCCACCATCGGACGACGTTGTGACTCTCCCCCACCCAGTCGTCCGATGCGGGTCAAACAACAACAAGTGACGAGGATCCACCATGCAACGCAAGACGCTAATCGCCTCAAGCTTCGCCCTGCTGGGAGCGGCCACCACCGCCCCTGCGATGGGCGCGGACCTGACCATCTCCTGCGGTGCGGTCGGGGCCGAACTGGAACTCTGTGAACAGGGCGTCGCTGCCTGGGAAGACAAGACCGGCCATGACGTCGACATCGTTTCCACGCCCAATTCCTCGACGGAACGCCTCTCGCTCTACCAGCAGATTCTGTCGGCCCAGTCCGGGGATATCGACGTCCTGCAGATCGATGTGGTCTGGCCGGGGCTGCTCGCCAATCACCTGCTTGATCTGCACCAGACGCTCGGCGAAAAGGCGGCGCAAGGCCACTTCGCGACCATCGTCGACAACAACACGGTGGATGGCCGCCTGGTGGCCATGCCCTGGTTCACGGATGCCGGGGTGCTCTACTACCGCAAGGACCTGCTGGAGAAGTACGGGTTCGCACCTCCCGAGACATGGCAGGAATTGACAGAGACCGCCACGCAGATCCAGGCGAAGGAGCGTGAGGCGGGCAGCGAGAAGATGTGGGGTTACGTCTTCCAAGGGCGTGCCTATGAGGGCCTGACCTGCAACGCCCTGGAGTGGGTCGCCAGCAATGACGGCGGCGCCATTGTCGATGCCGATGGCGAGATCACCATCGACAACCCCAACACGGCCACTGCACTCGACCTGGCCGCCAGCTGGATCGGCGAGATCACCCCGCAGGGCGCACTCAATTATTCCGAGGAAGAAGCCCGCGGCATCTTCCAGTCCGGCAACGCCGTCTTCATGCGCAACTGGCCCTACGCCTGGTCGCTGACCCAGAGCGATGACAGCAAGGTGGCCGGCAAGGTCGGGGTGGTCAAGCTGCCCCATGGCGCCGAGGGAGAAAGCGCGGCGGCGCTGGGCGGCTGGAATCTGGCGGTCTCGAAGTACAGCGAGAATCCCGAGCTCGCCTCTCAGCTGGTGGCCTTCCTCACCGGTGAACCCGAGCAGAAACGCCGAGCCATCCAGGCCGCCTACAACCCGACCCTCACGGCCCTGTATCAGGACGAGGAAGTGCTCACCGCCGTGCCCTTCTTCGGCACGCTCTACGACACCTTCACCAATGCCGTGGCACGTCCGTCTGCCGTCACCGGTGACAACTACGGCCAGGTCAGCAACGCCTTCTTCAATGCGACCCACAGTGTGCTGAGCGGCGAGCAGAGCGGCGCCCAGGCCGTGGCTCAGCTGAAGGGCGAGCTGGCTCGCATCAAACGTCGTCGCTGGTAACCCGGGAGGTTTCGCATGACAACCACGCTCAATGAGTCAGTGCCGACGGACACGCCCTCGGCCCGGGCCCGCAAACGCGGCACCAAGGTCAGACGCCAGCGGGTACGTGCGGCCTGGACCTATCTCGCGCCGATGCTGGTCGCGCTGGCCCTGGTGGCCGGCTGGCCCCTGCTGAGAACCTTCTATCTCAGCCTGACCGATGCCTCGCTCTCGGACACGACCGGTGCCGCCTTCATCGGCTTCGAGAACTATCTCGTGAAGGACGACGGCGTCTGGTACGGCCTGCTGGCTGACCCGGTGTGGTGGAATTCCGTCTGGAACACCGTCTATTTCAGCGTCATCTCGGTGTCGCTGGAAGTCGTCTTCGGCATCATCGTGGCCCTGCTGCTCAACGCCGAATTCAAGGGGCGCATGCTGGTCCGCGCCGCGGTGCTCATCCCCTGGGCCATCCCGACCATCGTCTCCGCCAAGATGTGGGCCTGGATGCTCAATGACCAGTTCGGAATCATCAACCATCTGTTGATGGGGCTGGGGCTGATCGATGCGCCACTGGCCTGGACGGCGGATGCCGATCTTTCGATGTGGGCCGTGATCATGGTCGATGTCTGGAAGACCATCCCGTTCGTGGCACTGCTGGTACTCGCCGCGCTGCAGATGCTGCCCAAGGATTGCTATGAAGCCGCCGAGGTCGATGGCATCCACCCGGTGAAGGTGTTCTTCCGTGTCACCCTGCCATTGATCACCCCGGCCCTGCTGGTCGCCGTGATCTTCCGTCTTCTCGATGCACTGCGCGTCTTCGACGTCATCTATGTGCTGACCTCCAACTCGTCCAGCACCATGACCATGTCGATCTACGCCCGCCAGCAACTGGTGGAGTTCCAGGACGTGGGCTACGGCAGTGCCGCCTCCACGATGCTGTTCCTGATCATCGCGCTGGCCGTCGTGGTCTACCTCTACCTTGGCCGCCGCCAACTGGGAGTGGAGAAATGAATCAGACTCCGATGAATCGCTACCAGATGACCCGACTCGCCAAGCATGTCGGCAAATGGGCCTTGATCGCCATCATCATCGTCTACGCCGTGTTCCCCTTCTATTACGCGGTGATCACCTCACTGAAACCGTCCAGTGAGCTGTTCGAGGTCAACTACTGGCTGACCTCGCTGGACTTCAGCAACTATGCCCAGATCTTTGCGCAGAAGAGCTTCCTGCAGGCGATCGGCAACTCGATCCTGATCGCCTTGAGCGTCGTGTTTATCGCGCTGCTGCTGGGCATCACCGCCTCCTATGCGCTGGGACGCGTGCGCTTTCGCGGTCGCTCCACCGTGATGCTGATCATCCTCGGGGTCTCGATGTTCCCTCAGGTCGCAGTGCTCTCCGGGCTGTTCGAGGTGATTCGCAGCCTGAATCTCTACAACAACCCCGGTGGCCTGATTCTCAGTTACACCATCTTCACGCTGCCCTTCACCGTCTGGGTACTGACGACCTTCATGCGTCAGCTGCCCATGGAACTGGAAGAGGCCGCGATCATGGACGGCGCCACACCGTGGGAGACCATCACCAAGGTCTTCCTGCCCCTGATGTGGCCGGCCATGGCCACCACCGGGTTGCTCGCCTTCATCGCGGCCTGGAACGAGTTCCTGTTCGCCTTGACCTTCACGCTGACCGACAGCGAACGCACCGTGCCGGTCGCCATCGCCCTGATCTCCGGCGGCAGCCAGCATGAGCTCCCCTGGGGCCCCATCATGGCCGCCTCCGTCACCGTCACCATACCGCTGGTCATCCTGGTGATGATCTTCCAGCGCCGCATCGTATCCGGCCTGACCGCCGGCGCCGTCAAAGGATAATCGTCATGTCATTGCTCGAAGCCCAAATGCAGACCTCCTCCAGCTGGTGGCGCGGTGGCGTCATCTACCAGATCTACCCGCGCAGCTTCCTGGATAGCAACGGCGACGGGATCGGGGATCTGCCGGGCATCACCGCCAGACTCGATTACGTGGCCTCCCTGGGCGTGGATGGCATCTGGCTGTCACCCTTCTTCACCTCTCCGATGCTCGACTTCGGGTATGACATCAGCGATTACCGTGATGTCGACCCGATGTTCGGCACCCTGGAGGACTTCAAGGTGCTGCTGGAGCGCGCTCACTCGCTCAATCTCAAGGTCATGATCGACCAGGTGATCAGCCACACCTCCGATGAGCATCCCTGGTTCCAGCAAAGCCGTCAGGACCGTACGAATGACAAGGCCGACTGGTTCGTGTGGGCAGACCCCAAGCCCGACGGCACGCCGCCCAACAACTGGCTGTCGATCTTCGGCGGCTCGGCCTGGACCTTCGATTCACGCCGCCAGCAGTATTACCTGCATAACTTCCTGACCAGCCAGCCCGACGTGAACTTCCACCACCCGCAAGCCCGGCAGGCACAGCTCGACAACATGCGCTTCTGGCTGGAGCTGGGCGTCGATGGCTTCCGCCTGGATACCGTCAACTTCTACTTCCATGATCAGGCCCTGCGCGACAACCCGCCGGTGCCGGCGGGCGAGGCCAAGACACTGGGCGCGCCGGATTCCAACCCCTATACCTGGCAGCGACACGTCTATGACCTGAGTCGTCCGGAAAACCTCGACTTCCTGAAAGCGCTGCGCGCCCTGATGGATGAATACCCGGGCACCACCACGGTGGGCGAAATCGGTGATGACAAGCCGCTGGAGCGCATGGCGGAATACACCGCTGGGGGCGACAAGCTGCACATGGCCTACGGGTTCGATCTGCTCAATGCGCCGCATTCCGCAGGCTATATCCGCGAAGTCATCGAGCGCTTCCAGCGTCTGGCCGGCGATGCCTGGCCGTGCTGGGCGCTGTCGAACCACGACGTCGTGCGCAGCGCCACACGCTGGGGCGCCGACGAAGACCCGGTGGCCTACCCCAAGGTCGCTCTGGCCATGGTGCTGTCACTGCGCGGCAGCGTCTGCCTCTACCAGGGTGAGGAGCTGGGCCTGCCGGAAGCCGACGTGCCCTTCGAGCGCATTCAGGACCCCTACGGCAAGGTGCTGTGGCCGGAATTCAAGGGCCGCGACGGTTGCCGGACCCCCATGCCCTGGCGTCAGACGGACCAGGGGGACTTCTCGAGTGTCGAGCCCTGGCTGCCGGTCGATGAACGCCACCTCCCCCTGGCCGTGGCCAATCAGGAAGACGACGCCAACTCGGTCTTGCATGCCACCCGCGCCCTGCTGAATTTCCGCCATCAGCATCCGGTATTGCGTGAGGGAGACATTCAGCTGGTGGACATGGGGGACGAGCTGCTGGGCTTCCTGCGCGAGCATGACGGCACGCGCATGCTGTGCCTCTTCAATCTCACGGGCGCTGAACAGGTCACCGCACTGCCGCAAGCCTACGCCGGCAGCGCGCGTCTGCTCGAAGGCGCAGGCTTTACTGCCGAGCTGGACACGGCCCAGTCCCAGGCGGCGCGGCTGGTGCTTCCCGCCTATCAGGCTGCCTTCCTGGCACTCGACTAACCTTCTTTCGAAAGCCGGTGCCGAGCACCGGCTGGGAGTCGCAAGATGACAAGCGTAACCCTCTCCAAGATCAACAAGACCTTCGGCAGCACGCACATCATCAAGGATCTGGATCTCAAGATCGGCAGCGGCGAATTCGTGGTCTTCGTCGGGCCGTCAGGCTGTGGCAAGTCGACCCTGTTGCGCCTGATCGCCGGACTGGAATCGATCACCGACGGTGAGATGCATATCGCCGGCGATCTGGTCAATGACCTTCCCCCGCGTGAGCGTGGCGTGGGCATGGTCTTCCAGTCCTATGCCCTCTACCCGCACATGACGGTGTACGAGAACATGGCCTTCGGCCTCAAGCTTGCCAAGACCGACAAGGAAAGCGTCGAACAACGCGTGATGGAAACGGCGCGCATCCTTCAGCTCGAGGAGTTGCTGCACCGCAAACCCAAAGAGCTTTCCGGCGGCCAGCGACAGCGCGTTGCCATGGGGCGCGCCATGGCGCGTGAGCCGAAGATCCTGTTGTTCGATGAGCCGCTCTCCAACCTGGATGCCTCGCTGCGAGTCCAGATGCGCAATGAGATCGCCCGCCTGCACCACCGCCTGGGCTCCACCATGGTCTACGTCACCCACGACCAGGTCGAAGCCATGACCCTGGCCGACAAGATCGTGGTACTGCGTGATGGGCGCATCGAACAGGTCGGCAGTCCCCAGACGCTCTATCAGGCGCCGGCGACCCGCTTCGTGGCCGGCTTCATCGGCTCCCCGACCATGAACTTCCTGCCGGCGGAGCTGGTGCGAAGCGAGGGCAATGGCTGTCGCATCTCGACGCCCGGGATCGGCGAGCTGGAGCTGCCTCGCGATGCCGGCGACGAGCGTGCCGGCAGCCGTCTGACGCTGGGAATTCGTCCCGAACACCTCTGCCTGGAAGAGGCCCGCGGCGACAATGCCTTCGAGATCGTCAACGTCGAGTACCTGGGCAACGAAGTCTACGTCTATCTCGACCCGAAAGACGGCGACAGCCTGCTGATCCACCGCAGCGAAGCTCCCAGTCAGTGGAAAATCGGCCAGCGCGTCGCACTGGTGCCGGACCTGGAGCACGTGCATCTGTTCGACAGCCAGGATCGTGCGCTGAGCCTGACCCGGCAACGCCAGGCAGCCTGAACTGCCCTCCTGTAGAGGACACCCTATCTTGAGAAACGGCTCTGCGTGATGTCTATTGGCTCACGCAGAGCTGAGTACCCTCTCCACTCATCCAAGCTCCCGTCCGATGGCAACCGGCAGGCCAGCCCCTGCTGTGGCTTCAATCTCATACGCTGGACTAGGCATTCATCAGACTGACCGATATCCTGAATTTCTCTTGACCGAATCAGTCTTTACTCCAGGAACCCGACGCCTGTGTCATCGCCTCGCCGCATCACTCTCAAGGAGCTAGCCGCAGAACTGGGCGTCTCCACCGCCAGTGTCTCCAACGCCTTCAACCGCCCCGACCAGCTCTCGCCTGCATTGCGCGAGCGGATTCTCGAGGAGGCCAAACGGCTGGGCTATCGTGGTCCGGACGCCAAGGCGCGAAGCCTGCGTACGGGGCGCTCACGGATCATCGCCGTGGTACTCGCAGAGACACTGACCTACAGCCTCAAGGATGCGGTCGCCAGCGAGCTGTTGTCGGGCATCGCCGAAGTGCTGGACGCCCACGGCCATACTCTGCTGCTGCTCTCGGGACGCCAGGATGCCTCTCAGGTGCCGGGGTCTTCCAGCATTGCCGATGGCTTCATCGTCTACGGGCTGATGGCCAGCATGGCGCTGGTGGAAGAACTCCAGAGCGCGGGTCACAAGCCCATCGTGGCGGTCGACTTCGATCTGGGCGATCACCCCGCCATCCACGTGGATGATGAGCCCGCCTGCTACGCCATCGCGCAACATGCCCTGAAGACACCCGCCAGTCGCATCGGCATCGTCAACCTGCGCCTGACCGAAACAGCCTGCAACGGCCGCATCACCGAGGCCCACGCGCTGCTCCCGGCGGGTCGAACCATCACCCGCTCGCGACTGGCGGGCTTTCATCGTGCGCTGGCTGAGCGGGATATCTCCCCCGATTCTGTGACGATGTGGAACATCGAGGAAAACACCTACGAGGTCTGCGCGCCGGTGCTGGCAGAGATTCTGGATCTTCCGCCCAGTGAACGGCCAGACCTCCTGCTGTGCATGTCCGACCGCATCGCGTTGACCGCCGTGACTCTGGCCGAACAACGCGGCATCCGGATTCCCGAAGACCTGCGTATCACCGGCTTTGATGGTATCGAGGAAGGGCAATATCGCTCACCTCGCCTGACCACGGTCCAGCAGGACAGTACCGAGAAAGGCCGCCTTGCCGCGCGAATGATTCTGGGGCTGGAACCCGCCTCGCCTCGCCTGCTCACTACCCAGCTGATCCAGGGTGAAACCTGTCCGTGAAGAGACCTCGCGGAGAGTGACGCTATGGGACTTGGCAGGTATTATCCCCAGCCCGTTCATCGCAGCCGAGGGAGGTTCCCATGCCGATCCTGCACAGCATCATTCACCGTATCGACAAGGGCAACAGCGAGACGCCGGCCCAGCTGGTGCCTGCCGCCACCACCCTGGCGGCATCCGATGCACTGGAGGATCTGGTGTCCGGGCTCAATGATGCCTACCACGGCAAGGCCAAGAACTGGGGCCGTTTCAATGAAGACGCGCCTGCTGCCTTCCCCACGGAACTGGCGGCCTTCCTCGCAGGTGATAGCGATTTCGCGAGCCTGACCCAGACGCTTGCCAGTCGTCTCATGCCGCTGATCGATGACAACCTCCCGACAGGCGGCCATCTGCTGGTGGTGGATCACCAACAGGGCGAGACGCGTCATCTGTTCATGGCGTTGCTGCACCATCGTGATGGCTTCGCGATCGACGAGACCCTTGCGGTGACGCCTGCCCGCCAGCTCAACCTGACCCAGATGTCATTGGCCGCGCGACTGGATATCAGTCAATGGCAAGGCAGCTCGACCTCTCACCCCTATCTGTCCTGGGCACGTGATCGCGGACGCACCAAGCTCGCCGAGGCCTTCGCCGAAACGCTGGGCGCGCAGGAGCAGCGGGATGCCGGCCAGGAAACCCGCACCCTGCTCAAGGCCTTCAGTGACTATGTCGAGAAGGAAGACATGGCCGAGGAAGCCAGCCGGCAGAAGACCGACACCCTGGTCGATTACGCCACCGACCAGGCCAAGCTCGGCGAGCCGATCACGCTGGACCAGCTGTCTGAGCTGATCGATGAAGAGCACCCGCAGGCCTTCTACGACCACATTCGCAACAGCGACTATGGGCTGTCACCGGAAATCCCGCCGGACAAGAAGACGCTCAACCAGTTCAAGCGTTTCACCGGGCGCGCCGCGGGCGTCTCGATCAGCTTTGACTCGCACCTGCTGGGCGACTCAGTGGAATACGATGAGGCCAGCGATCGTCTGATCATCAAACAGGTCCCGACCGGCCTGCGCGATCAGCTCAAGCAGCGCTGACGTTCTTCCCCTCCACTTCGCGCCAGACATGACAAGGCCCCACGGAATCCTCCAGTGGGGCCTTGTCGTCAGTGACGGAAGCTATCACGTCCGGGCGGGGCTATATTCGCGCCCATCGTCTCGTTCCTGCCTACAGCGCCGTGCCACTCGGACTCGAACTGACATCAGCTACCCTGTCGCGCTGTCTGGCTCATTTCGCCGTTGCCTTCAGGGATTGCTCGAACCTGTCCAGGAAGAGGTCGGCTTCCGAGCGCTCGATGCACAGTGGCGGGCGAATCTTCAAGGTACTGCCGGACTTGCCGGCCCCGCCGATCAACACGCCATTGCGCTTGAGGTCGTTGATCAACGCCGTGGTGCGCTGGGCGTCCGGCGCTCCGTCACGCGTCGGGTCACAGAGATCCAGCCCCAGGAACAGCCCGGCGCCTCGCACATCGCTCACCTCCTCGAAACGTGCCTGGATGTCCTGCAGCTGTCGCTTGAAGTACTCGCCTTGACGTGTGGCATTGGCCATCAGGTCTTCCTCGGCGATCACGTCCAGCACCGCCGTGCCCGCCGCCACGGCCACCGGTGAGCCGCCGAAGGTATTGAAGTAGCCCACATCGGTATTCAGGACCGCCAGCAACTCCTCGCGTGCCGCCAGCCCGGACATCGGGAAGCCGTTGCCCATCGGTTTGCCCATGGTCACCACATCCGGCGTCACGCCGTGGCGCGAGAAGCCCCACATCCCCTGCCCCGTGCGCCCGAAGCCGGGCTGGACCTCATCTGAGATGAACAGGCCGCCCCGGGACTGCAGGAGTTCGACCGCGGGCTTCAGGAAACCTGCGGGGTCGGCATAGATGCCATCGCTCGAGAAGATGGAGTCGACCAGCAGCGCCGCGCATCCATGACCACGGGCCTCCAGCTGTTCGATGCCGTACCGCACCTGCTCGGTGAACCAGGCGGCCGGATCTGCCTGCTCACTCATCCGGGAGATCGGCAGGATATGCACGTGATCCGGTGGCGTTCCCTGCTTGTAGGAAGACGGTGAGACTTCCGTCACGGCGGCCGTGTTGCCGTGGTAGGCCGCCTCGGTGACGATGATCCCCTGCCGGCCCGTCCAGCCACGCGCCAGCCTCAGCGCCATGTCGTTGCTTTCACTGCCGGTACACATCATCACCAGTCGATTGAGCGCGCCCGGCAGGGTGTCCAGCAGGCGCTCGGCATAGCGATGGATGCCTTCGTGCAGATAGCGGTTGTGCACGTTGAGGGTCCCCATCTGTTCGGCGACCGCCTGGACCACGCGAGGATGGCAGTGGCCGATGGACGGCACATTGTTGTAGACATCCAGGTAGCGCTTGCCTTGATCATCGAACAACCAGACCCGTTCCCCTCGTACGATGTGCAGCGGCTCCTCATAGAAGAGCATGGACGTCGGCCCTACCGTTTCCAGCCGCTTGCGCACCAGTGCGCCGATTCGCGCATCTGCCTTGTCGATGTGCGCCATGCTGAAGGCGTTCTGATCCAGAATCCCGCGTACCTTTTCCATCACGCCATCCTCACCTTGTCATTGATTGTCCGATCTGTACCTGTCCGAACAGTACTCGTCCGATCAACATCCGCCTGATCGTCGTGTTCCTGCATGCCCGGTGTCTGCACGCCCAGTGTCTGCACGACACCTTGCTGGCCCTCTCGTGACTGGCCCCCTCGTTGCTGAACATAGCGCCGCGCCATGATGGCCGTATCCCGGCTGAAACCATCACTCAATGTCTTGCCTTCCTTGCTTTCCTGATGCGTGGCCAGCCAGGCACACAGCAGAATGCGACGCAGCATGATGAAGGTATCCAGCATTGCCTCATCTGCCGACGAGAACTCGGCCACCGAGCGGTACCCCTTGATCCAGGCATCGCGCAGCTGCGGGACGCACGGATCCGTCTCGTGGAAGCTGATCGCCGCAGCGAAGTCATAGGCATACCAGCAGAAGCCGCAGTCATCGAAGTCGATGATCGCCATGCTGTCCCGTGACACCAGCAGGTTGGTCAAGCGCAGGTCGGCATGGACCAGACCGAACTGCTGTGGCGCCGTGCCATACAGGGCAATCTCCGACTTGAGATAGGGGATGGCAGCATTGATGGCCTGGGCCTCTTCCACCGTCATGCCCGGCGCATTTCGCCAATCGCCCCAGAGCCCACGGGGCGAGATCATGCTCTCCAGGTCCCAACGCTTGCGCACGAAGCCTTCGGGGGGCTGCCAGCGACGGCTGTGTTCGTGCAGCGTGGCATTCATCGCGCCCAGCCGTTCAAACCACTGCGGCAAGTCATCGCCGATATCCGGCTCACTGCCGACCACATGCTCGAAGGCCACCACGTGCAGGGATTGCCCGCCGGCGGAGATGCTCAACACAGGGCTGCCTGTCGTGGTCATGACCGGGGCCGGCGTATTGATCCGTGCCGTCGTGCGCAGATCATCGATCCAGGCCAGCTCGGACTCGATCTCCTCCCGGCAGTGATAGTCCGGGCGGTGAACCCGAATGATGATCCTGCGTCCCGCCTCGTCATCCTCGGCCAGAAAGGTCGCGTTCTCTGACATGGTCAGCAGCGAGATCCGCGAGGTTTCCGCCATGTGCCATTTTTCCAGGCAAGTAACCAACTCGTGTCTTGTTTGATTTATCAGAGTTTCCGTATACATCTCACCACCTCGCTGACATGGGGAGACCGGGGATCTTGCGGTCTCGGTGTCACACTTCGTCTGCGGCCAGAAGCCAGTGGCCAATCTCACGACCCACGATCTGGCTCACGGCATGACTCTGTGCGCGAAAGTTGCATGACTCAGACTAACGACAGCGCGAGGTGATGCGTTATCAGCATCCGGCAAAGCTGAAAACACCAACAAGAACAATGAGTTGATTGATCAATGCACGAAGATGTATCACGAACGGACGACAGTGATGCCACCTGGCAGCACGGGATTTTCGAGCATGCACCAGGCAAGTGCACACGGGAGGCATGGGACGTCAATGAACAGGCGCATAACCTGACCGACTGGTCGCAACACTACGATCAGTACGGTCAGGGCGCCTTCTACGGACGTATCGATGAACTCCATCTGCCGGGAATGCAGGTATTCAAGGAATACACCAGCCAGGCATTGGATCAGCAATGTCATGTCTGGCCGGATTCGCTGTGGATCGGTATTCCCGCCGAGCGACAGCCCTGCCGGATCAATGGCTACGCGCTTGAGAAAGGCGACATCATGTGTCAGCCGGGTGGGCAGGATTTCGCGCTGACCACGCCGGACACTTTCGCGATCCACTGTCTCGTGCTGCGGCGTGACTGGCTGCTCACGGTGGTGGGGGAATCGGCGCTGACACTGCTGGAGAGTGACCCGCAACACACGATGCGCCTCGGGGTATCGCAGAAGACTCGCCGAGCGGTCACCTTTCTGATGGAAAGACTGCTCAAGCGGCAGCGTCAGGGGTTCGAAGTTCAGGTGCATCAGGGCATCCTGTCACTGGCCGTGACCGCCATCCTCGAGGAAAGGATACCCCTCACCGACCGCTATCCCAGCTACCACCACCGACGACAGGTCGTAGAGCGGGTGCGAGAGCATGTGAACGGCGCAGCGCCTGCCCCGATCAGCATCGACATGCTCTGCGGCATCGCTCATGTCAGCCAGCGAACGCTGCACAACAGTTTCACCAGCATTCTCGGTATCAGCCCGATGCAGTTCATCCGCCTGAATCGCCTCAACCAGGTGCGGCGACGGCTGTGTGAACCTCAGGCAACGAGTACGATAGGACAGATCGCCAGCGACTGGGGCTTCTATCATCTGGGCCAGTTCGCGCAGGACTATCGCCGCCTGTTTGGCGAGAGCCCCTCGCACACCCTGTCGCGTCATCGACGCAAGAGGTAGGCAGCAACGGGCGATCGCAGCAGAAGACATCAGCAGAAGACAGCAGCACAAGGTAGCCGAAGAAGGAGGCTGCCATAGGTGACAGACGCGGGTGGCACAGGGAGACGTGCCCTGCCCATCCCCCAACACCTGCCCACATCAGGGACAGGTTTCCTCGGGGAGGAAAATGCATGACGGATCAGTTGTCGCATGAACAGAATCATCTGCTAGCGGGATTGTCCGCCGAGACGACCCAACGCCTGGCAGCGCATCTGGAGCCGATCCATCTGTCGCTTGGCCAGGTGCTGTATACCGCAGGGAGTGCCTTGAGCCACGTGTACTTCCCGATTGATACCATCGTGTCACTGCTTTACGTGACCGAGAATGGCGCATCCGCCGAGATCGCAGTCGTCGGCAACGAAGGCCTGGTGGGAATTGCGGTGTTCATGGGCGGCGAAAGCACTACCAGCCGTGCCATCGTGCAAAGCGCAGGCAAGGCGCTGCGACTGCCGGTGCATCACCTGAAGGCGGAATTCAACCGGCATGGAGAAATGCTTCACCTCCTGCTGCGCTACACGCAATCCCTCATCACCCAGATGTCCCAGACGGCCGTCTGCAACCGACACCATTCGATCGATCAACAGCTGTGTCGCTGGTTATTGCTGTCGCTGGACCGTCTGCCAGGCGATCAGCTGGACATGACGCAGGAATTGATCGCCAACATGCTCGGGGTGCGCCGTGAGGGGGTCACGGAAGCCGCAGGAAAACTGCACAGGCAAGGTGTCATCGAATACCACCGAGGGCATATCACGGTACTCGACCGCCCCAGGCTGGAGCAGCTCTGCTGCGAGTGCTACGCGGTGGTAAAGAAGGAAAGTGATCGTCTGATGCCCTATTCCATGACACTGCCGATGACAGACTCTTCAGGAGACGACACCCCTTCCCTGTGAGCACTGCGCTCTCATGCAACGGCTGGCCGAGACCGAGACCGGAACCGGGCCCGGGCCCGGGGTTGTGTGCGCTAGCGAACCGACGAAAGCACAAGGCTATCGCATACTGTCTGGTGATGGATTTCGGCGCGCCCTACCGGGACTCGCGCATCGACCAGGACAGCGCTCGTGACCCTTCTTTCAGGCAGGATATTCCGCGCTTATCCCCCGACATCCCCCTGGCATGACACTGCTCCGGTGCGAGGCGAGCTGTTCAGCATCGAGCGTCTTGAACAGCACGCCTCAAGCCTTGCGCTGGCACAGAACGTGACGGAACCCCCCTCTCGCGTCCTGCCACTGTCGAGACGCCTTGAAGACAACGCCAAGGTACTGTTGAAAGCGTATCGCGCCAGTGCAAAGGAAGTAGCGGAAGACCGCGATATCGTCCCTGCCGCCACCTGGCTACTCGACAATTATCATCTGATCGAGGCGCAGGTACGTGAGATCCGCGATGACCTGCCACCCGGCTATTATCGCCAGCTGCCCAAGCTGGCCGAGGGCCCTTTCACGGGATACCCCCGTGTCTTCGGGATTGCCTGGGCCTTTGTGGTCCACACTGACAGCCATCTCGACCTCGACACACTTCATGGCTTCATCCAGGCCTACCAGCGTGTTCAACCCCTGACGATCGGTGAGCTATGGGCGGTGGCCATCACGCTGCGCATCGTACTGATCGAGAACCTTCGCCGGCTTGCCGAGCAGATCGTCAATGAACAGACGGCACGCAATGACGCCGACACCCTGGCAAGTCAGTGGTTGATTCCCGAAAGCCAGCATCACACCCTGGACCCCACCACCCTGCCTCAGGGCAAGACACCGCTGACGGCACCTTTCGTCGCCCAGCTGGCCAAGCGCTTGCGCGGTATCGATACGCGCACTCATCCCATGATGAGCTGGCTGGAGCGTCGAGTCCGTCTGCAGGGCTCCTCCATCGATGAGCTGGTACAACGGGCTCAGCAGCGTCAGGGCGCCGCCAACGTCACCGTCCGCAATATCATTACCAGCATGCACTTCGTCTCGAGCATTGACTGGGCCGATGTCTTTGAAAGCCTCAGCCTGGTCAATGCTCGCCTCATGGACGCTCCGCGTTTCTCCACGCTCGACTTCCCGACCCGCAACAGCTATCGAAGTGCCATCGAGCAATTGGCACGTGGCTCTGAGCACAGTGAGCTTCACATCACCCAATGCGCGCTGGTGGCGGCTCGCGAGGCGGCAAGCGCCACCGAGGATGCCAATGAGTCAGCGCGACGAGGTGACCCGGGGTATGTACTGATCGCGGCGGGACGCAAGGCATTTGAAGACACCCTCGGATATCGACGTACAGGGCGCCAACACCTTCGCCACTGGTGCATCGCAGGAGGCATCAGTGGCTATGTCGGCCTGATCGTCCTGACCACCACGGCGCTGCTGTGGATGGCCTTGCAGGGCATCGCGTCACTGTCCTCGGAGGCATTCAGCGCTGGATGGATGTGGCTGCTCGGCCTGCTGGGGCTGCTGCCTGCCACTGAGCTTGCGACCTTGCTGGTCAGTCGTCTCATCATCTTCTGTGTCGGACCGCAGCCATTGCCCAGTCTCGACCTGTCCGAGGGCGTACCACCTGACTTGCGCACCCTGATCGCCGTGCCGACCCTGCTGACCCGTGAGGCTGATCTCCAGGAGCAGATAGAGCGCCTGGAAGTGCACTATCTGGCCAGCGGTGGAGGCTCGATCTTCTATGCCCTGTTGACCGATGGCGTGGATGCGGCGCATGACGTCATGCCAGAAGACACTCGACTGCTATCGTTCGCCAACGCGGCCATTGCGGACCTGAATCTGCGCCATGGCGACAATGAGGGATTTCCCCGCTTTCTCGTCTTGCATCGTCGCCGGGTCTTCAACGACAGCGAACACTGCTGGATGGGGTGGGAGCGCAAGCGCGGCAAGCTACATGAGCTCAATCGCCTGCTGCGCGGTGCAGACGACACCACCTTCCTGCCCACTGAACGCATACCGGCCGGGGTACGCTATGTGATCACGCTGGATGCGGACACTCGCCTCCCTCGCGGGGCCGCAAGCAAGCTGATCGCCAAGATGGCGCATCCTCTGAATCATCCCCGGTTCGACAAGCACCGCCAATGCATCGTGGAGGGGTATGGCATCCTTCAGCCCCGTGTCACGCCGTCCCTGCCGATGGGCAGACAGGGCTCCCTCTTCCAGCGCCTGTTCTCGGCACCCGGCGGGGTAGACCCTTATGCGGCCGCCACCTCGGATCTTTATCAGGATCTGTTGGGCGAGGGGTCCTTCGCCGGCAAGGGTATCTATCAGATCGATGCGTTCGAGGCAGCCCTCAAGGGGCGCGTCCCGAACAACCGCGTGCTCAGTCATGATCTGTTTGAAGGGGTCTTCGCGCGCGCCGGTCTTGCGTCAGATATCGAGGTCATCGAGGACTTCCCGTGCCGCTATGAGGTCTCGGCCAAGCGCACCCACCGCTGGACCCGTGGTGACTGGCAGCTGCTGCCATGGATCGTGTCACGCAAGATGCCATGGACCGGACGACTGAAGCTCATGGACAACCTGCGGCGCTCACTGCTGGCGCCGCTACTGCTGTCGTTTCTGGTCGTCAGTTGGGGATTGCCTCTCTCCGCCGCTCTGCTGGGCACGCTGTGTGTGATGATCGTGATCGCCGCCCCGCCGCTGATCCCTCTCGTGCTGTCGCTTGTGCCAATGCGCTCCGGCATCAATCTGCGGCACTATTTCCAGCAATGGGGCAATGACCTGACGCTTGCCGCCTCCCAGACACTGCTGTGGATTGCCTTCCTGCCAGACCAGGCCTGGCGAATGCTGGATGCCATCGGGCGCACCTTGCTGCGTCTGACGATCACTCGCCGCCACCTTCTCGAGTGGACCACCGCAGCTCAGACTTCCGGGCAGCCGCGACTGTCACTGGGTGGCGCTTATCGCAGCATGGCACCTGGGACATTGCTTGCGCTGTGCGCCGCTGCCGGTGTACTCAGCCAGTCCCTAGAGACCTGGCCGGTGGTGGTGATGTTCGCCGCCTTGTGGCTCGCCGCCCCGGCGATAGCGCAATGGGTCAGCGGCTCAAGAAGTCTTGCCCCGCAGGCCGCCTTGTCCTTTGAGGAAAACCGCGAGCTACGCTTGATCGCTCGCCGAACCTGGCGCTTCTTTGAAACCTTCGTCACCGCGCGCGACAACTGGCTTCCGCCGGACAATTTCCAGGAAACGCCTCAGCCCGTCATCGCGCACCGCACCTCGCCTACCAACATGGGCCTGTATCTCATCTCCATTCTGGCCGCCCGGGATTTCGGCTGGCTGGGGGCCAACAAGAGTGCGGAACGCCTGGACACCTCGTTGAAGGTGATGCAGTCGCTGGCAAAGCATCGCGGACACCTCTTCAACTGGTATGACACTCGAGATCTCAGGCCGCTGGACCCGAAATATGTCTCATCGGTCGATAGCGGCAATCTGGCCGGACATCTGCTGGTCGTCGCCAATGCCTGCGACGTCTGGGCGAAGACCTTGCCATCGGAGAATCTTCACCAGGGCATCATGGACCACTTGAGTCTGGTACATGAATGCCTCGCACAGGCCCCCTCGGCCCATGCTCAGCAGATGACGCGCCTGCGCCCCGGCATCGCCGCGATGGAAGCCCACTTGCAGGCGACCTCCTCCGAAGGATTCATGGAACAGCTGCCCGCCTTGCATCCTCTTGCGGATCACGCCACCCACCTGGCTCATGAGGTGCTGCGACACGTCCACGCCCCCTGGGCCGAGGACCTGCTGTACTGGATCGGTGCCATGCGCACCTCGATTGCCGAACATTGCCATGATGCAAGAATGATCCACCATCCCGACCCTCGTGAACGCCTGATGGCACGTTTCCACGAGATTGCCTCCACTGCCAGACACATGGCGCTGGAGATGGATTTCACGTTCCTGCTCGCACCGGAACGTCAGTTGCTGTCAATCGGATACTCGGTAGAGGGCAACATCCTCGACACCAGCTGCTACGACCTGCTCGCGTCTGAAGCCCGTCTCGCCAGTCTGTTCGTGATCGCCAAGGGGGATGCCCCGACACGTCACTGGTTCCGCCTCGGGCGCACGGCCACTCCGCTGGAAAATGGCTCGGCACTGATCTCCTGGTCGGGTTCGATGTTCGAATATCTGATGCCGTCGCTGGTGATGCGCGCGCCGGCAGGCAGCCTTCTGGAACAGAGCAACCGTCTGGCCGTCGCCAGACAGGTCGCCTATGCCAGCGCATTGAAGGTGCCATGGGGGATTTCCGAATCGGCGTACAACGTACGCGATGGCCACTTCACCTATCAGTACACCAACTTCGGCGTCCCGGGCCTGGGGCTGAAACGGGGGCTGTCCGCCAATCTGGTCATCGCGCCCTATGCCACTGCCCTCGCCGCGATGGTGGACCCTGTCGGGGCATACCGGAACTTCCTGTCGCTGCAGGAAATGGGCGCCCAGGGACGACACGGGTTCTATGAGGCGCTCGATTTCACTCTCACCCACGTCTCCGCAGGCGAGCGCTTCGCGATCATTCGCAGTTACATGGCCCACCATCAAGGCATGACGATCGTCGCCATTGCCAACGCGCTTCACGACGGGAACATGCGCGAACGCTTCCATCGAGAACCGATCATCCAGGCCTGCGAATTGCTGCTGCAGGAGCGTGTCCCGCGCGACATGTCGATCACCCACCCTCGCGCCGAGGAGGTCGCGTCGGCCCCGAACGAGACGCTGGGTGAAAGCCGTGCCATCCGTCATGTCACACAACGTCTGGTGGGCGCGCATCTCACCCACCTCCTCTCCAATGGGCGCTATTGCATCATGCTGACGGCCAGCGGAGCGGGCTATAGCCGCTGGCAGCATATCGCCATCAGTCGCTGGCTGGAGGATGCCACCTGCGATCATCTGGGCAGTTTCGTCTTCCTGCGCGACCGCAAGACGAAAGCCCTCTGGACGGCTAGTGACTCACTGCCGGACAAGGCAAATGAGGAGGCGCTCGCCCCGGCAGATCACGAAGCCACCTTTGCCGAGGATTACGTTCGCTATACCCATCGCCAGGACAGCCTGACCACGCATCTGGATATCCTCGTTTCTGGCGAGGATGACAGCGAAGTCCGGCGCATCTCGCTCATCAACAGCGGGCGAACGGCCCGCGAGATTGACGTAACCTCCTATGCGGAGCTGGTCCTGACGGCGCCCGCGACCGAGAACGCCCATCCGGCGTTTGCCAAGTTGTTCGTGGTTACCGAGTACCTGGAAGAATACGCGGCGCTGGTCGCGACACGTCGCCGTCGCAGTCCGGATGATGATGAAATCTGGGCGGCGCACTTCGCGGTCGTGGAAGGCGAGACCCTCAGCGACCTCCAGTACGAGACGGACCGGGCGCATTTCATCGGCAGGGGTCGCACGGTACGCACAGCGACCGCTCTGCAGGCCGAGCACCCCCTGACCAACACCACGGGCACCGTGCTGGACCCGGTATTCTCCCTGCGACATTGTCTGAAGGTCCCGCCGGGCAAGATCACCCGGATCGCGTTCTGGACGGTGGTCGCGGACACCCGTGAGGCCTTGCTGGATCTCATCGACAAGCACCATGACCGCAGTGCCTATGAACGAGCCAAGACACTGGCTTGGACCCAGGCTCAGGTTCAGCTCCATCACCTGGGCATCACGCCGGAAGAAGCGACGGACTTCCAGCGCCTGACCGCGCCGATCCTGTATGCCGACGCGCGCTTCAGGGCCTCACGAGACACCATGGCCCGCGGAGCAGGGCCACAATCCGCACTCTGGCCATTGGCCATTTCCGGAGACCTGCCAATCGTGCTGGTGCGCATCGATGCCATCGACGACATGGCACAGGTGCGTCAGCTGCTGCGCGCTCATGAGTACTGGCGAATGAAGCGTCTCGGGGTCGATCTGGTGATCGTCAATGAGCGTGCCTCTTCCTACGTCCAGGATCTCCAGCAAGCGATCGAGGCGGCCGTCAACAGTAGCCAGACACGCCCGCGCATCCATGAAGGGCACGATCAAGGCTCCGTCATCGTCCTGCGTGCGGACCTGATGAACCTTGCCTCCCGCCTGTTGCTGCAATCCGTGGCCAGAGTGATGCTGCTGGCTCAGCGTGGGCCGCTCGCCGATCAACTGGCCTTGATACCGCCGATACAGCTTCCCGCGCCCGTCCCGGCATCCCCCGAGGTGGCCACGCCTCCCACCGCGCAGCACACCGCCACCCGACAGGACGAGTCCGCAGCGCTTGAGTACTTCAATGGCCTGGGCGGCTTCGACAAGCACGGCAAGGAATACGTGACGATTCTGGAGCAGGGATGCACCACACCCGCTCCGTGGCTCAACGTCATCGCCAATGAAGGCTTCGGTTTTCAGGTATCGGCAGAAGGGGCGGGCTACACATGGGCGGACAACAGCCGCGAGAACCCCCTCACGCCCTGGTCCAATGACCCCGTGATGAATCCTTGCGGTGATGCCATCTATCTACGCGATGAAGACAGCCTGGCGGTGTGGACGGCAACGGCCTCGCCGATCAACGACAACGGACGTTACGTCGCGCGCCACGGGTTTGGTCATAGCCGCTTCGAACACGAAGCACAGGGTATTGCCCTGGACCTGATACATTTCGTCCCGCTGAACGACCCCGTCCGCATCTCGCGCATGACACTGGAGAACCGCTCTGATCGGCCGCGCAGACTCTCTGTCACCGCCTATGCCGAATGGGCACTGGGACTCGCCCGCGGCACATCCGCTCCCTTCGTCGTCTCGTGCAAGGATGATGACACTGGCGCACTGCTAACCAGCAATCCCTGGAGCATGAACTTTGCCGGACGCATCGCCTTCGCTGACCTCTGTGGCCTGCAGACGTCATTCACGACAGACCGCTGCGAGTTCCTGGGGCATGGGGGGCACCACGCCGCTCCCGCCGCTCTCACCGGGAACACTCCCCTGTCCGGTGCCATCGGGGCTGGCTGGGATCCCTGTGCGGCACTCCAGTGCCTGATCGAACTGGCCCCCGGAGAAAGTGTCGAGATCGTCTCGTTGCTGGGGCAGAGTCATTCACGTGAAGACGCCAGGCACCTCATACATCAGTATCGACAGGCTGATCTTGATGCCGAGCTCGCCGCCGTCACCGCGTATTGGCAGGATCGACTGGAAGCCGTGCAGGTCTCCACCCCGGATCGCGCCATGGACATCATGCTCAACGGCTGGTTGCTCTATCAGACCCTGGCCTGCCGGATCATGGCTCGCTCTGCCTTCTATCAGGCCAGTGGCGCCTATGGGTTCCGTGATCAGCTGCAGGATGGCATGGCGCTGTCCTTCGCCAGTCCAGACACCACACGCCATCACCTGCTGCGGGCCGCATCACGCCAGTTCGTGCAGGGTGATGTGCAGCACTGGTGGTTGCCGCATTCAGGTCAGGGCGTCCGCACCCGCATATCCGACGACCGCGTATGGCTGGCGCATGCCTGCGCCCAGTATGTCCTGACATCAGGGGATATCGAGGTGCTGGATGAGTCCGTCAATTTCCTGGAAGGCCCCCTGCTGGGCAGTGATGAACACGACGCCTTCTTCCAGCCCATGATCGCGGATACGGCGGCGACGCTGTATGAACACTGTGCGCGTGGCCTTGATCAATGCCTGACACTGACGGGGGAGCACGGCCTGCCATTGATCGGCGGCGGGGACTGGAACGATGGCATGAATCGAGTGGGAGAAGCCGGCAAGGGAGAAAGCGTCTGGCTGGGATGGTTGCTGATTCGCACCCTGGACCTCTTCGCCCCTCATGCGGAACGCCGTGAGGGGGAAGCGAGTCGAGCGGCACGCTGGCGTGCCCATGCCGTCTCGGTGCGTGAGGCCATCGAACAGCATGCCTGGGACGGAGCATGGTACCGGCGCGCGACCTACGACGACGGAAGCTGGCTTGGCACTCGGGAGAGTGAGGAGTGTCGTATCGACTCGATAGCCCAGTCCTGGGCAGTCCTGTCCGGGGCCGCTGACCCACGCCATGCCCTGCAGGCCATGCAATCACTGGATGAAGAGCTGATTCGCCACGACCCCGGGTTGGCACTGCTGTTCTGGCCGCCCTTCGATCATCCCGAGCGAGATCCGGGATACATCAGCGGATACCCCCCTGGACTGCGGGAAAACGGCAGCCAGTACAGCCACGCCTCGATGTGGGCCATTCTGGCCTATGCACAGCTGGGACAGGGCGATAACGCCGTTCGGTTGTTCTCGCTGCTCAACCCCATCAATCATGCGCTGTCTCGACAGGACACGGCGCGTTACAAGGTAGAACCCTACGTCGTGGCTGCCGATGTGTATTCCATCGCCCCCCATGAGGGTCGTGGCGGCTGGACCTGGTATACGGGATCCGCTGGCTGGATGTATCGGGCGGGACTGGAAGGCATCCTGGGCATCCGTCGCGAAGGGGACGTGCTGATCATTGCCCCGAACCTGCCTGCCAGCTGGCCGGGATTCACGGCCACCATCAGCATGCTATCGACTCATTACACCGTGGAAATCAAGCACTCCACTCTGGAAGACCTCACCCTGACAGAGGCACACCTCAATGGGGACACCACCCTGTGTGAAGCAGGCGAAGTCCACTTGCCGCTGGATGGCGGACATCACCACCTGAAGCTGATGATACCGGCCCGCCCTTCCCCCGACATGCTAAAGGAACCAGTGTCATGAGCCTTCATCACCTCGAATCGATGCACATCTCCCGGGAGGGACACCATGAAGTACTTTCTTGATTTCCTGTTATCGGGCGGCACTGTCTATCAGAACCTCATGAAGTATGTTCCCGAAGGCAGCCCCCCCTACTCACACTGGTTCCCCATCGCGAGCACGCAGGATATCCCTCACGATGGCGCGACCCTTCGACTGCCCATCTCGCTTCTGCTTGAGGGAGAACTCAAGCAAGTCATCATTGAAGGTGCCATGAAGAAAAGCATAAGGAGTTACGTCGATGCCGAAAGTGGGGTCTGCGAAGTGAGCTGCCACGTCAGCGTCGACCGATTGCTGCACAAGGATGGCCGTGAAATCGCCGCACTCTCGAAAGACTTCGGCACCATTCCCCTGTCGGCGACAAGCTGAGCCTCACCTTGTGTGCGGGTGCAATCCGGCCCTCTCGAAATCTGCTTGAGCGGGATGACGCCCAGCATCTTACCGGCGGAACCGAAACGCTGATCTAGCAGCTGCGTCGCGATATTCACGCGGACAAGGTACTGACTGGACAGGTCGTCCGTCATCTCGAGCGCTTGCCAGACAGGATTGCGCTGAGCGTCGAGGATGGCAGCGGGCAACGCATGAGCTGTGAGGTGGAGCAGGTCTTGTTGGCTGTTCCGTCACGTCAGGCACTCCAGCATATCCAATTCACGCCGGCACTCCCGAGCGCCTTGACGGCACAGTGGCAGCAAAACGCGACCTGGATGGCACTCCATGCCAAGAATACCGCCATCTACGATCGTCCTTTCTGGCGCGAGGCCGGCTTGTCCAGCACCGCACGCAGCGCGCGTGGCCCAATGGTGGAGATTCACGATGCCAGTCCAATCGAAGGCCTCGGTGCACTCTTCGGATTCGTGGGGGGTACCAGCTGGTCAACGATGTCAGATCATGCCGGACGCATTACGTCAGCACTGCCGCGCACATCTGGGTCGCTTATTCGGCCCTCAGGCGGCCAGCCCCCAAAGCGATGTTCTCAAGGATTGGGCAACCTCACCGTTCATCGCGAGCCCGGCAGACCTGGAAGGCGTGGCATCCCATGTCTCGATCTCGCCACCGGAAGCGAATGAAGGTCCTTTGCATCAACACCTGTTCGTCATTGCCAGTGAATGGTTGCCACAATTTCCAAGCCATGTCGCGAAGGCCATTGATGCCGCACGCCGTGGTGTCGAACAGATATCGACTGCCCACTAGCGAAAATTTCGCTGTCTGGATAGTCGATATCACTCTCCTCGCTAGACTGCCCTCCCCAAAGTGGCACCGCTGTATTATGGCTCGAGGCCACGATATGAAGCTTTTAGAGCTCGCATGACGGATGCGTGCTTTTCTTCCCCAGTTTCCATATGGCGCATAAATGCCCCCTCAATAGCCCATGGTCTTTACCCAGACAACACTAATAAATGATGGCAACGAAACATCTCCACAAATGATATTTACCTAACCCCGGCCATCTGCTAGATTTGGATTATCGAGGCAAAATCCTCGGTCGGGTTTGGCGACTCGAATACCTCTAGGCGCATCAGCGCCCCAGACCATGATAGGCGCTTTTTTTGTGCCTGCCATGCGTTATGGCGGTCGTGCGTGGGAGACCCTCGGGTCTGCCGGTTTCCTAGAGTGCCGGTTCGCCAACCTGCGTACGGCCGCCCCCATCACTGTTTGGCGACAGCGGGAGCGGCTCCTCAACTCTAGGAGCTTCAACCATGGTCATTCAGACTACGGCATCTCCGCGTAGCCCCGATCTGCCCACCCCCTATGGCGGCTATCCCGATCCCCCTTCCCAAGACTGTCGCGCACGCGTTGTTGACGACTGCAGTGAGGTGCTGTCATGACCTCAAATTCTTCTCACACCATACCAACACCTTCATCTACTCCTCATGTGCCCTCTGTTACGGGCAAGACAATAGCCGGGTCTACCAAGACGCCTGAGACTTCGGTGTCATACGACTCATCATCTACCATCACCTCAGAGAACCAACGTCACTCTCCTCCCCCTCACACCTCAAGCACTCCCACATTCCAAGACTCCTCGACTGCGGCAGCTTATCGGCGAGGACAGTTGATCAAACAGCACTTCCAGCAGTGGCTGAAAGCACTGAAGGATAAGCCGACCCATTTCACAAAAGTCAGCTGCCGCAACGAGCTGATGAAACATCCAGAGTTGGCGGGCTATAAACCCATTATTGTCCTGCAGCGTGTCGGTGACCTGATCGATCGCCTGGTCATTGATGGTCACGTTGTGCAATCCGACACCATCGGCAAGCGTCGCCGCGTCTATCAACTCATCGATAGCACTTCGGAGCGCTCACCGGATATCCCACTGCCGAGCAATCGTCAGGATCTTCCCACGTCGAAAACCGACAGCACATCGCATCTACCGCTCGATGAAGCACTGCAGGAACAACGTCGAGCCTTGAAAAAATCCATGCGGGCCGCGAAGGCGGAAGCCGAGCACCTCTATCAGCTGGCAAAGGACTATCCGGAGGCGAAACCAGACATCGCTTTGCTTCAGGAAGATGCGATTCAGCGCGCTTGCGAACTCCAGGGACAACTGGCCGCCGTGCTGGCGCTCTCTGCAAAACGCCATGCTGGAGGTGCCTCATGACGCCGCGTCAGATCAATCGATTACTGCCCTCTCTGACAAGCCCGACACTCAGAGCCTGGCAAGCGCGTTGTATTGAGACAGCGCTTCAACGCCTTTCGGATCAGCAGCCCCATTTCCTGTGCCAGGCCACCCCGGGTGCGGGCAAGATGCTGATGGCAGCCGTCCTGACTGAGGAACTGATTCTCAACGGGAGCATTGATCACGTCATCTATCTGGGCCCCACCTCCGCCGTGGTAGAGCGTGCGCGTGAGACGTTTTCGCAGATTCTGGGGCGCCCCATGCAGGGCAGGCTGGGGGATGTCGGTATCGCGCTGACCTATCAAGCGCTTAGCTTCCGCCTGGAGGAACTCAAGCAACTCTGTCGCCAAGGACGTGTCCTGCTGGTCTGGGACGAAAGCCACCATGCCGCCGGCGCGACAGCATGCGCCGCAAAAAACGCCTACACCAACTCGGCACCCACTGGCGCCAATCAGTGGGGATTGGCGCTCTTGGCATTGGAGCGCGATGTTCGCTTTACGCTCGCCTTGTCAGGCACTCCTTGGCGCACTGATGGCAGCTGTCTTCCCATGCTGCGTTATCTGGCGCCGAGTCATGAAGTCGCCACGACATCCGAGCAAGCGGTGCCAACACTGACATCGGCTGACAGTGACCGCCTCGCGCTGATCCCAGACTTCACTTATACCCTGCGTGATGCCATCCAGGATGATGTCTGCCGTACTCCCCAGATATACCTGATAGATAACGACGACATACGTCTGGTGGCAGAACAGCAGGCGCAGCGTGAGACACTGTATTACCAAAGCATCCCGGCCTTGTTACGTCATCCCGGGGTGCATTACGCCGCCTTGCTGCGTCACCCGGGGCCTCAGCAGCATTTGCTGGACATCAGCTGCCAACGCTTGCGACAGCTTCAGGAGAAAGACCCGACCGCCGCAGGATTGGTGGTGGCATCCAATATTTCTCATGCAGAAGACATCGCCGATTGTCTGAAACAGATGGGTCAGACGGTGTGCCTAGTAACCAGCCAGACGGAAGGAGCGCACGCACGACTTGAGGCGTTTCGCTACGGCCATACCTCGTGGGTTGTCTCTGTCAACATGGTCAGTGAAGGGATCGACATTCCCCGCCTGCAAGTATGTTGCTACCTCAGCCACGTCAGAACCGAGCAGTATTTTCGCCAGGTACTGGGCCGAATCATTCGGCGTCGACATGCACAGGATGATGCGTGCTATTTCTATGCGCTCAACGAAAGCACGTTACGGCACTACGCCTACCGGCTGTTTGACGACTTGCCCGACGAGCATGCTGCGATCCAACTGGATCCCTTCTCTTACCCGACAGTACCCGCCCCAAACGTCTATCCAGCCAATGATTCGATAGGCTCCAACGATCCTGGCACAAGCGGAGAACTCCCCACGATTGACATGCATGGCGCGCTACATGCTCAGGCCCCCATGAGTGAGTGCGTGAGCCTGTCAGAGGGAATACGAGAGATAACTCTCGATCTGGCAAATGATGTGGCGTTCTCCAACGCCTTCTTGGCGCGCCTGGTATCGCTCTGACCACAGGCAGCGATTCGGCTGCACCGCCTGCACGACTAGGCAGATGATTTCACTTTTCTTCAACCCCACCCCAGAGATAACACTCACATATCATGCACTTGCTAGTGGTATCCCTCCAATAACCCTAAGCATGCGTGACTCTCGACTTTCCATGCCTTCTGAGGCATGCATTTCGGGTTGGCTGATTTACTAAGGGTGATAGCGTGAAATTGGTTGGCCGCCTCACAAGCGCATGTCGGCCATCATTCCAACTTTTCGACATCGATGGAGATCCCTCATGGTGTCCAGACCACCGACAGGCATTCACCCGCCTCAAAGACGAAGACATCAGGCAATGCAAGTGATCCCCTATCAGGGAAACCAGGACTCTCTGCCGGGACTTTGCCTGACGGTCTCGGCACGAAAGCTGATCATGGCAAGCCTTGCACCGAGTACCATCCGAGCCTTCCAAAGCGACATACGGATGTTTCTCAGACGTGGCGGTATCCTCCCCAGCACCGACACGGAGATTGCCAACTATCTCACCCGGTGTTTCGAGGACGGCTATAAACCGAATACGCTCAAACGGCAGCTGTGCTCGTTACGGCGTTGGCACCTTGTCATGAATTGCCCCACCCTGGGCAATGAGCAAATGATCAAGGGGGTCATGCGCGGCTGTGCACGCCTCAATGAAGTGCCGGTGAAACGTGCACCAGCCTTGATGAGAGACGATCTGCATCAGCTGCTGAATAGCCTGGATTTGAGCGAGTTACGAGATCTACGCGATGCCGCCATGTTTTGCCTGACGTTCTATGGAGCATTTCGTTACAGCGAAGTCCTCAATCTTCGTGTCGAGCACCTCACATGGGATACACGAGGCGTGCTGGTCAGGCTCGCCCGCAGCAAGACCAATCAAGAAGGACGACATGAAGTCAAAGCTATTCACCATGCGGATACCTCGCTCCCCTACTGCCCCGTCAATCTCCTGTATCGCTGGCTGGAAGCCGCCCATATCCAAAGAGGTGCGGTATTTCGCAGCGTCTCGCTGGGCGGCAGGCCGGGAGGCTCGAAACTCTCTCGGACTGCATTTCAGAATGCCTTGGTCAGAGGTCTTGAGCGGTCAAACCTGGCCTCACGCGGATTCAGCACACATAGCATGCGTGCTGGCCTGATCACTGAAGCTCATCTACGGGGGAAGAGCCTGGAGCAGATTCAACGCGTGACAGGTCACAGACATCTCAGCACCTTGACGGAGTACATTCGGGTCGCAGACCCCTTCGAAAACAGCGCCAATGACTTTTGATAAACATGAGCAGTGCATTACCGTTCAATAAACGATGAATTGAAAAAAGCGATCAGATGCAAAGCCATAATAAGAAATTACTACCAATATTGACGCCAAAAAGCCCTAATGCTCGCGAAACGGTCGATTTTGACGGTTAACTGATGCAGTAGATTCTTGCCACTTGAGTTATGCTATTAGTACACACTGAATCAGCTTGAATATATTAGGAGGCGGCACTCCCAGAGATATCGTTCTACAGGTCAGGTGCATCACTCGACTGATTATCACTACTCAAAGTTACCCGCGTTTCCTAGACATGAACTCGACGAATGATTCTCTCATACGTCTCGGCCCCCCTTTGCCTATCGTTGGAGTCATCAATATGCCAGATGCTATCTATACACCGTCACTGGTGAAAATCAGCGCTGACAAGACGCTTGTCATCCATCAGCGAGTACTCGAGGTGGACACCGCCGAGCTTATGAACGAGGAGCATGCTTTTCGACCATCGGTCGCGACAGAAAGCCTGCCCCTAGCGCCTGTCCGCTTCCGTAGCAACGTCCAGTCGACTCACACTTCCGAGGAGTTCGTGAATTTTCATGTCATCAATGCCATCGTATCCACGCAGAAAGTACCCGTCTCACAAAGTGTATTTTGTATCGAGATCGATATCGGCAAGCTCAACGAAGATGAAGTCCAGGTGGTGAGATTCTATTACCAGGTGCTACAGCCTCTGCTCGAGCTTGGCTGGGAATGGATCAATATCCACAACCTACATACCACTGGCGATTTCAACATGAACGATAAAAAAATATGGAACTATATACTCAGAAACTTCATTAGTGATAAAAGATTACAATACGCATGGAGCAATGTAGTCACTCAACAAAACTTGCCAATAACACACAAGCAAATCTCATCAATGTTCAAGCATCGCTATTCCATTGACTCGATTAGAAAGTTTATGAACACAATAATGGATAGCGCTAATAAAAGTCAAAATAATGCATCTAAAGATAGAAATATAGCAAACGGCGCCACTGTCGCTAAAACAAGTAAGAAGAACACCCATAGCAAAAGAAAAGATAATAGGAAGCAGGAATCAGATACCAACAAGCAAAGCAATATAAAAGAAAAAAGCAAGTACTCGAACAATAAGAGGGAAAACGACTCAGATTCGCAAATTGATTGGCTTTATGAGCTTTGATTGACTGATAAACAGGAGGCTTTCACGTGAGTGAACACCAACTACCTGACCAAATATTGGCTAATTACGACCTCAATGCGATCGGGTCCCGCTGGCCCCTTGTACCGGAGTGGCTCAAGAGGAGCCTCCCACCCTTGATTGCCTCAGAATATCGCCTCAGTGCTCGCCTCTTTGCCGCCGATTACTCGGAGCCAGACCTTGTGCCCCAAGTAGAAGAGTTTCTAGAAAGCCAATTTTTTATGGAAGATGAGTCACATCGAAATCATAGAATGTCTCACTGCCTTCATTACACGGTGAACTACCGATTTACATCGCTCACTGATCCTCGCGTAAGCAGTATCCGAAAGCTGCTTAGACTGATTTTTTGTCAGCCTCGTCGTACTGTAAGACGTGGCTCTGCCATCAAATATTACACCCAGATACTTGAGCTTAGAAAGACGCTTAAGCGGCTACTTAACTGGGGCGACCTGGATGATATTCAAAACAGTTTCCCCAGACCCATTTCCCCTACCCTGGGAGAGCAGTTAGTTCCTCCTCCGGAGCATTTTTCCGATGCTGATTTGGAGCTGCTCGAACAGTTTCTTCATGCCTATGATACAGCAACTGATCGTCCATCGGAGCATCCCAACCATCTGCGCAATAAGAAAGCGACACGCGCTTTGCTTGACGAAATTTATCAGTCGAGCCAGCTCACTCGTAGCCCAATAAGAAAACAGCATAGAGCTCGCAATGAAAATCAAAAAAGACGTCAACATGTCGATACCATTCTTCGTGATTCGCCACTTTGGGCCAGTGACAAATCTTACAAAATTCATGCTGAATATACCGACTATCGCTCCCTTGACAGGTCAATCCAAGCACTTGACCATGCCTTAATAGAGGATGATGAAGAGCTCACGGATGACAATGAACATCAGAATGAATCATCATCTAATGATCTGAACCAAAGCAGTATCTCACCCCTCGACCCAGTGAAAGAGCTATTCCATAACACGCTGCTTTCACAAGGCGATCAGGCGCTTCACCTTGAGAGCGTACAGCTCTTGCAACAGGCCCGCAGTCTCAAGACATCTGCAGACATCAGCCTACGCCCACAAGAAGAGGTTCTAGCAGCTTTACGTATCTTCCAACCACCGAAAGATGAGGAATTTCTCATAGAATCTGAGAGTGCCATTGCAAACCGACAAGCCTTGGCATTTCTTAGCATTCTACTTTGCAGTGGAATAGCACCTGAGCGCTTGCTGCAGACGACGGTAATCTCCCGATCCCCCAAGCTGCCCCTCAATAGCGACAGCAATCGTGAGTGGATCATCTGCCAGACGCTGGATCAAATTCCCAGCTGGTCACCGGAGGAGGGGCTACTCCACTACTCTGTCAACAAGGCACCTACCGAAACCATCATCACGTTGCCCTTGCCCAACGCTCTCAATCACTCACTCATGGCCGAAAAGGTATGGCTCCCCGGCGCCCAGCCTTTCAAAGCACTGAAATCAATAATCGAGAAAAAACTCAAGCGCTGGGGGGATAACCGTCCCGGAAGTACTCTGACGTTGAGACGCGTGTCCGCCAGTCATCATCATTGGGTGATACCTGCCTGTGAAGATGAAGTGATCGCGACCTGGTTGCGAGGCGAGCTCCCGCTTTCGCTCTCTGCCCCGGCAACGTATCGAACGATACCTCTGCACAAGATTCAGAAGGCTTTTCTCTCGGCTCAAGCTGCGCTTGGCCTATTCCCTTTGTTAGAAGAAGACTGTCGTACACCTCGCGAAGATCACACCGTGGGATCCACAAAAGCCCAGGAGCCGAGCTATTTCAAACGGCCGCTTTTTTTGCTGACGCAACTTACCAAAAATCACGCCATGCTGGTTACCTCATTGATTACCTCACAAGGGAATCGTAGTAGCGACTTACGGGCAGTCGGCGAAGCCATTGCCCGGCAAGGTCAGATACTGGGAGCGCTGACCTTACTTGCATGGCAGCTCTGCACCTTGGCTCGCCCAATTGGATCCAAAACCCAATGTGAGCAGCTGGAAAATACGCTCTGGCTACGCGACAAGGATTCGGCTCGGGCACAGGAAAGCCGCCAAATTCCACTTGTCCCTGCCCTTGGCGCATTGCTCCGGCTTCAGCATGAGTGGCGGGAGGAATGGCAACGATGGTGGAAACGCCACGGTGGCAAAGCAGACTTTCTTAGGCATGAACAAGTCGCCTACCCCGTTCAATGGAAGTTCAGTGCCTCGACAATGATGTTGACGCAGCAACGCATGCAGCATGCTGACTGGCGACAGTGGCTCAAGGATCTTCCAACATTCATGCCTTCGCCTTTGGCAACTGAATTGAGCCAGTGGGGCCACCAGCCTTCCAATATCACGCGCCACAGCATGCTCACCGCGCTCCAATCGCGACTTTCTCACGCTGAATTTAGCGCACTCGCTGGGCACACCACCCAGGGGCACTCACTCCAATCCCCGGCCAGTGATCGGAGCCTGATTCAATCGGCGACACGAAGCGCACTAACCGATATCGCCAGACTATGCGGCTTGACACCGGATCTGCTTCACAGAGACGACCTCCCATGGCCCATTGAGCACGCCGGACCAGCCATTCAAGGAGATAGAGGATGAGCGCTGTTACCCCCATTGACCTTCGGAAGAAAACCGATGTACCTGCCCAGGCCACGCACCAAGAGCTTACAACTCCGAAGCTGTCTCCGATCGAGCTTTCGAAAACACTGGGTAGGATATTCCGTCGCTGGGATGATCCAGGTCATCGCCTTTTCTCCTCTTCTGAAGAGCTCAGACATTTCCGCAAGAATGTCGCACGCTACGCTTGGCGACGGCATAAGAAAAAGGTAACCAGGGCACAAGCCAGAGCGCAAAGTGCGTCCTCCACCAAGCCGTCTCGCGCTCGGCACAATATCACACGCTTGAACCAGCGAGATGTACAAGCCTTGATTCGCAACGCCATCCAGCTTGCCAAGGAAGCTGAACTCGACTTCAGCTCCCGAAAGGCAACCAAAGAAGTCGCGCTTGTACTGACTCACCTCAACCGAGAGCCTGACTTCGAAGCTACGATTCCGACCAGTATCAAACGCCCGGTCAGACCCTCATCCGCGGCTACCTCATCACGGGATATCAAGGTTCAGCAACGGGTGCTGGATTCGGTACGCGCCCTGCAGAGCATTCCCGCCAACCAATGTACGCCAGAGCAGTCTCTTCTCTTCCTGGCCCTGAGCATGGGTACCCTGCTAGGGATGGAGGAAGAAGTGATTCGCCATACTTTGCTGAACTTGAGCCCAGAGCATCTGCCACGCCTGAACACCAAGCGCGGCCCCCACCATTGGTTCATCGGCTGTCTGCCAGGGCTATCTCGAACACATCCAGCCCATTACCGGCTAAAAATCCCGAATCATCTCAGGAGGCTACTCAGGGCTTGCCGTCAGTCCCATGCCCCATCACCAGCCCCCTCCTCCCAGCGAGCAGATGCATGGTGGTTCTCCTCGGATGCTACGCTGGATCTGAACAGTCCATTAGAAGCACGAGCCGCCCATCTGGATCAGCTCTTGGTCACCGGTCTGTCACAGCTACTAGATAGCCAGGCACCACGCAGGACTGGTTCCTCCGCTTCGCTGAAGCGTGTTCGATCATTGCTTCGTCATGCCTTTCGGTGCACGACATTGTTGGGCCCTGCGCCCATCTGGTCACAGCTGCTTCGGCGCTATCCCCTGCCGGTGTGTAGCTGGCGTTCTCCTTGGCAGCATGACGAAAGCCTCTTTTTATCGGCGGCATCCCTCCCTACCTCCGGTACGTCAAGCGCTTCCGGCGCCATGGATGTCTCTGAACCGGAAGACATCGAGACCGATCTTCACACCCCTGAACTTCTTATGGGAGGAGGCGACAGGAGCAACGAATCGTCACCATCTACCTCTTCCCGATACCGGCAGGATCAACTATCAACAGACTGGTATGTGAAAGCAGGCAACCAGCTATATGCGTATATCACCGAACTGGAGCATGAAGGTCTGATAACCCCCAAAGGGGAATCTGCGATCCAGCGGCATGACGCCATTACGTCTCGCTACGCGAAGAAGCTGATACACATGCTGGGCGAAGACAGCTACCCACTCTGGATACTGCTATGGCTGTCTTATCAATCGAGCACTCAAGGCAACAAAGCCAGCACGCTCAGGACTTACCTGAGTCGACTGACGCCCACCTCCTTGATGATGTTGCCCGATATCCCATGGTTGACGCTCTGGGATGGAGAACTGATGGAGGCGATCAGCGAACAGCTACCGACTCAGAAAGGCTGGGACACTTCGACGTCCCACAACTTCTTCCAGACGTTCAATCAGTTCATCAGCTTCTGCCAAGGTAACGATCGATTAACGGGTATTCCCCCCGTGCAGGGTGAGGGAGGTCGCTTCATCAGTACATTGCGTACACATCTGATCATGCCGCACGAGGCGGAACATCTGACCCGGGCGCTCTCTCGAAGACGGAGTGGATTGCGGCGCAGCTGGCTGATCGCCTTCCTCCTTGGCTACTACGGGGGCCTGCGAGCTGGAGAAGTCATGGCATTGACACTGCATGACGTCATCATCAATCAGCCGGGAGATAACGGCCCCACCTACTGTTACGTAGAAATCCATGCTGGGAAGACCGCAAATGCTCGTCGCAGCGTTCCTCTTCACCTTCTGATATCTCCAGAACTGATGACGCTGGTGAAAGAATGGATTGATAGGCGCCGAGAGTCCTTTGCTGGTCAGCATCGTTTGAAGAACATTGCCTTGCTGGGGCCAGAAAGCTCTCCGCTGGGCTATTCAAGAGAGAGCTTGCTGACCCCGCTCATGGCATGGGCCCGGCAGTCTCTCCGAGGTGCACTCACGCCCGGAATGAAGCTGGAGGACATCCACTTCGATTTTCACCTCTTGAGGCACAACGCGATCTCGTGGCTCGTACTTCGCCTCTACAGCGACGACTACCCTCAGCTCCTGGATCGTCTTTCCTCCGCCTGCCGAGGGCATTGGTCCTTCACTCCCCCAGCCCTGGCGAACTGCCGCCGAGCGGTCTACGACGTACTGGAAAAAGATGCCAAGGCACGAGGTCACCGTCTCGAGTTACTCGCCAAGTTGATCGGGCACCGCAACTCTCAAACACTGACACATCACTACACGCACGTGCTGGGTGAGATACATGGTGAGGTACTTCTGGAGCTGATGAAGCGACGCTGAAGGCGAAGGCCGCATACTCGCATACTGGCTGTCGCCTATCGAAGCCGAAGCGCAGGTGGACGGCGGGCTAGAGATAGCCCAACCCCGATGCATCACCCTCCATCATTTGCGGTGTTGCACTTCAGAGTCCACCTGCGCCATCTCACGCCCGGCGGTCGGGATGAATCAGGAGGTGCAGTGGGCCGTCCGAGTCTGTACACACGGATGGAGCATTAGCAGTTCATGCGTGGTGCGATGATCTCCTTGATACTTTGACAACCTGATCGCCCTCAATTGTCCTGAGAGGGAAAAATTGCAGCACTTGCAACCCGCACACCAACTATTTTCCCTATAGGGAAAAATTAAGGCCTACTCCGGTATACCTAACTAATTATCCCTATAGGGAAATTTTTAAGTATACTAAATTGTTTGCAACAACCCGCTTTCTTATCGTGAAAGGTCTTAGCATGCCTCTATCGCTAGCAGTTCCCATTCATGATGCCGCAACGCTTGGCAAGTTGATTCGCCGCTCTCGCAAGCAGCAAGGGCTAAATCTTGAAACCCTCGCAGGTCTTTGCGGGTTGAGCATTCGCTTTCTGAGTGAGTTGGAAAACGGCCGTGACAGCTGCGGGTTGGGTCGCATATTGATCGTACTTGATACGCTAGGCATCGAGCTGTCCGCTGTTCCACCGGAGGGATCCGAATCATGATATTGCCGGATTCGTTGAACGTATGGCGCGACACGCAGCATGTAGGGACGTTGTGGCGCGGCACGGATGGCCGACTGATGGGCTTCGAATACAACGATACCTGGCGACAGAACGGGCATGCCATTTCGTACAGCTTGCCACTAAGCCAAAAGGCTTGGCAGCCCCAAGACCTTCTGGCGCATCACTGGTTCGCAAATTTGCTGCCTGAAGAGCAAGCCCGGGCGGCGCTGATCAAGCGCCTGGGTATACCAGACGACGACTTCTCGCTACTGGCGACCATCGGCGGCGATTGTGCTGGTGCGCTGACGATCCTTCCGAGCGATCACATGCCGCCGTCAAGCGCCCTACCGTCATCCCTCGATGACAACTACCGCGAGTTGCCGCTCGATCGACTTGCGCAATGGGCAGGTGCTCGCGAGCGGTATGCCCTGATGAACGAAGGAGCTCTGGCCAAACGCCCTCGTCTCTCGCTGGCCGGCGCGCAGGACAAGATTCCTGTGCGACTGTGGAACGATACACTCTACTTACCTATCGGAATCGAACCCTCTACCCATATTCTGAAATTTGCCGTCGAAGGGCGTGAGCAAGTCATTCTGAATGAGCTGTATCTGAACAATCTGGCACGCTTGGGGGGGATAGCCTGCCCGAGGACCACGATGGTCTATGCCGGCCGACATCCTTACTTGATGGTCGAACGCTACGACCGCTTGGGTATTGAAAGCGGACACGTCGAGCGTTTGCATCAGGAGGATCTGTGTCAGGCCATGGGCGTGTCGCGGAATCAGAAATACCAGGCTTACGGTGGGCCACGTTTCGGAGAAATCGTGCAAACAGTCCGCGAAGCCTGCCGACCCTCAGCGGCATCCATTCAGCAGCTGCTTCGCTGGCAAATATTCAATGTGCTGGTTGGCAACAGTGACGGCCATGCCAAGAACGTGTCTTTGTTACAGGACTCCCGAGGTCGTTGGCAGATCGCCCCAGCCTATGACCTCGTTGGCACCATAGTGCTCGGTTACGATTCAGACATGGCCTTCTCCCTCGGCGGGGAGTTCAATTCGATGCAGCTGCTACCGCGCGATTGGCAGACCTTTTCGGATGAGTGCCGATTCAGTTATCCGTTTGTGAAGCGCCAAATTCAACAGATGGTTACCACGCTCGCTGATCTATCCGACTCAGTCATCCTCAAGGAGCAGCTACAGCAAGCCGGTCTCGAAGGCAAAGGCTGGACGAGGTTGCAGCAGCAACGTCAACACATTCAAAAGCAGTGCCGCCGTGCCGAGCGATGGTAGTGCCTGTCAGCGAAATTCAAGTTTGGATGTTGCCTCGTTCGGAGCCGTGAAGGCAGTCATCACACCGTCTGTGTAGCACGACACTCCGGATAGGCCGAGCATCCCCAGAACTGCTGGCCCTCGCGCACACCGGATTTGACAGTGCGCAGCACCATCCGGCTGCCGCATTTCGGGCATTCACGTCTCGCCTGTGGATCATTGCGCTGCTTGAGATGCTGTACATGGGCACGCTGCGTCGCCCGAGTCGGTACCAGACGCCCTGTCAGCAACGCCTCATGCATGGCCTCGACCTGCGCCTCGCTGAAGACGGGGGTCTTGAACGACTGTACGAAGGGAACGAAGTCAGTGCCGCGCGTCACGTTGGACGGCATCTCACCTTTGAGCCTGGCCCTGCCGATGAAGATGATCACCGAATGCAGGTGCTCGAATGGCACGCCAAGCGTCGTCTCCAGCGCCTTGAGGTGCCGGTAGTTCTGGCGTAGCGGGTTCTGGAAGCTGAACGACTGGCGAGGAAACTGTTGGGTCCAGTGCGCCTCGTGCTCACTGCCGAAGATCCAGCCTTTCATGTTCTTGGTTTCCAGCACGAAGCAGCCGAAACGCGATAGCAGCACATGATCGATCTGGGTGGTGCCGTTCGCGGTCTTGAGGGTGACATTGTGCAAGGCCCGATAGCCCTGCTTGCCGAGTCGGCGCGCCATCCAGCGCACTCGCCACTCGCCGATGCGGCCTTTCATGCGGGGGGACTTGAGGTAACGACTGATGCAGGAGGCCAGCACGAGGCATAGCAGTACACTCATCACTGGCGCAATGTTCGAAGGGACAACCACTGTCTTGACTCCTGGTGCAGCCTGTACGGAAAGGAATCAAGCGAGGTGATTCGTCCAACCGGAGTACTGAGTCTGGATAAGGGAAAGATAAGGCTGCACCGCACCCGATGGCTGAGCGCGGTGCAGCAAACTGCAGGATTCTAACTATCTGACAAACGCCAAGCCACTGTTCTCTATCGGTTTATCTCTGAAGCAGAGCGCGGTGGGACCTTATGCGCCGACAAGAGAATCACGTTGGCCGCGATTCATTCACCTGAATCACTCCATCTCCAACGTGACCTTGTCAGCATCGAACGCCAATCGCCCGGCGATCACCTGCATATCCTCGATAGGCTGGTCGTAACTCCAGGCGATATCAGGAAGATCGGGCAAGGAGTAATAGGTGCTGTCGCCCTTGAAGGGGCAATGGGTGACGGTGTGAGAGACCGAGAGCTTCGCCATCGCCACATCGTCGCGCGGCAAGTAGAGCCTCGGCGGATAGCCCTTCTCGCGCAATTCCAGCGCGTCGCCAGTGTCGGCGATCACTGTCTCACCGACCAGGATTCGCACCCGCGAGGATAGCGGGTGCAAGGTAATACGCGGTTCGGGATTGTCGGCCATGAACACTCCTTTACGGGTTGGAAGATAGAAGCGGCAGATGAAAGCAGCAGATGAAGGTGCTCGGAGGCGCGTCATGCAGGGCGTCAGCCCATCATGCCCCACTGTCCCTGGCGAGCCGGAAGCCGGAGAATGCCCAGCGCGCCTCGGGCGGGAAGAAGTTGCGATAGGTCGCGCGGATGTGGTCTGCCGGCGTGGCACAGCAGCCTCCGCGCAGCACCATCTGACCGGACATGAACTTGCCGTTGTACTCTCCCAGGCTGCCCAGCAACTTGCGAAAGCCCGGATACGGACGATAGGCGCTGCCCGTCCACTCCCAGACATCGCCGAACATCTGACCCAGCATGCCGTCGGCTTTCGCGGCGGCGACTGGTTGCAGATGATCCTGATCGACAAAGTTACCCGTCAGGGGGACATCCTGAGCGACTGTCTCCCACTCGGCTTCAGTCGGCAGACGCGCGCCCGCCCACTGGGCGTAGGCGTCGGCCTCGAAGAAGCTGACGTGGCAGACCGGCGCGCTCAGATCCACCGGCACCAGGCCGCCGAGGGTGTAGTGATGCCAAACGCCGTCACGCTCGACCCAGTAAAGCGGTGCCCGCCAACCTTCCGCCTTGACCGTCGCCCAGCCATCCGCCAGCCAGTGCTCGGGAGTGGCGTATCCGCCGTCATGCATGAAGGCAAGAAACTCGCCGTTGGTCACTGGACGATCCGCCATTTGGAACGCTTCGACAAACTGACGGTGGCGGCCCATCTCGTTGTCGTAGGCGAAGCCGCCTCTAGAGGCATCATGGCCGATCTCGCGAATCCCGGCTGGATAGGCCAGCCAGCCCAGCGGCGGCACCTCCTGCTCAGGTGTCGGTGCCAAGCCAGGCGCCAGGTCATCCCGATAGGCCGGACACAGCGGGTTCTGCGCCAGGATGTGCTTGATGTCCATCAACAGCAGCTCCTGATGCTGCTGCTCATGCGGTAGGCCCAACTCCAGGCGACGCAAAATCTCCGGCAGATGTTCCTCAGGCGGATTCTCCAGCAGCGCTTGCATGGCCTTATCGACGTGTGCGCGATAACGATAGACATCGTCGACGGTCGGGCGCGAGATTGCGCCACGCTCGGCGCGCGGGAACGGCACGCCATGGGTCTCGTAGTAGGAGTTGAAGAGGTGATCATAGGCGGGATCGAGCGCCTGATAGCCGGGCTGAAACGGCTTCAGGATGAAGGCCTCGAAAAACCAGCTGACATGGGCGATGTGCCACTTGGGCGGGCTGACATCCGCCATGCTCTGCACCATGTAGTCTTCCTTGTGCAGCGGCGCACAGATCGCCTCGGTAGCAGCTCGCACTCGCTGGTAGGTACGTAGCCACGCCTTCGCCTGCGCAAGGTCGTGAGTATCGCTCAAGGGTTGCGGTGCATATGACATCGAGACGTCCTTTTGGGTGTTGCAAATCCATTGCCGAGATACTGATGTCGGGAGGTCGTGGCCGACTTTCAAGGGCTGCCCCGCGCACAGAGTTGTCATGCACGCTGGCCAGTCGCGATATGGCTATGCAGGCACACCTGGCTTCACTCGTATTTCTTCTGCCAGCTCTTCACGGCGATGCGCTCCTTGAGTAGCTCCAACATGTCGATCAGCACCTGCTCGGTGATCTGCTCCGTCCTGGGATCAGTGCGCGACCAGGCATCGAAACCACTCTCTGCCAGGTGCCCCACCAATGCCGAGAACTCCTTGGAGCGCAGGCCGACCAGTGCTTCATCGACAAGGTGACACGCCAGATCCGACAGCGAACTTTCGAGCCCTTTCGTCAGCTGGGTGCCCATGGGCAGGCGTGACACCCGCTGGAGCTCCGGGCTCTCGGCCAGGGTGCGACTGACCAGCCCTCGCACATAGCGCAGGGTATCGTCGCGGTTCTGGGTATAGATATCCCCCGCCATGGTCTCGAGGCGCTGACTGATCTCCTGGATCAAGGCCTGCTTGCGAGGCTCCACGACGCGCTCGATCACCGAGGATGAGAGGTTATCGCTGTCGCGCAACTGCTGCTGCACGTTATCGAGCATGCGCAGGGAGATACGATCCGTCAGCTCCTCCAGCAGGATATCGAGATACTTGGCCGCCACGCCGTAGAGGTACCAGCGGCGAACATCGATCAAGCCCAGGCGTTGCAGACGGAACAGCAGCGAGACCACACGCAACACACGCAACAGGCGGAATCCGCTCAGCGGGATACACCCCAGCACGTCATACCAGTGTACGAAGGGATAGAAGAACCAGCGGTGGTAGCGCCGCTCCGCGATGGCCAGTGCCCACCCCGCCAGCACATCGAGCAGGAAGACGGCGACGAACGCTAGGTCGATGGAGAGGAAATTGGCGTGGATATTCTGCTCATAGGCCGCATGCAACCCGGGTGTCACAGCCTCGAAGGCCGTGTTCAGCGGGGAAATCAGGTAGAGGCTATCGAACAGCAGCAATGCCAGATTGGCGATCACGAGCACGATGATGAATAGATCCCACCACAGATGTATCCGCTCCCTGGCGGACGAGGGCGTGCGGGTGGCTGGCATGACAACTCCTTGCGGGCTCTCGTGTTGACTCTTCCGACCCAATTGGCATCGGTACACTTTCAGCCTAGCGTATGAGATGTTACACGGAACGAGCGACCCCACAGCCGGATGTTCAGCGGTATGGTGTCCATATTGTGCCAACTAAGCTGGCAGTTCTTGGAACTTACGAATAACTGATCGATCTTGACTAGGTGTATGCTCTGCTACTTGGTCTTGTATTACAGTTTTGCAATCAAGGCGTGCCAAGATGCGCCGCCGATGTGCTTGGCAAGCCCGCCTACCGTAAGCGCCAACACCGGTCGCCTTCAGGCCGGCGAGGATCCTCAGTAGGGGCTTCTTGCCGCAGCCGGATCCGCTCCAACTGGGTGAAGAACTCGCAGGCACAGATGGTTAGACTTACGCCATCTAGGGCCATAGTGGCATACCCTAAGCGCCTATGCAGGCCCTACATATCAATCGAGGACGCTTGGCGGCGCGTCTCGCTCCTAGTGAAATTCTCGGCGGCAAGATCACTGCCCGGCCGGTCAGCGATATCCACTGCCGTGGTATCGCTCATGAAGTCGTCTCATTACTACGTCGGCAGCGCCCGCTATTCACGACGACTCTCTCGGATTCATGACGCGTAGAGGCCCCCAGAGTGAAAATCGCTCCTCACCAGAACTCGCACTGAACTCAGGTGGTAGTAAAAGGATTTTTTCTAGGGGCAGGACCCAAGCTACAAGGGCCTGAGGCGCAACCCGGCAGAAAAACCCGCCTTCCGGCGGGCGTACGGCGGACGAGCGAGGTGCGGATTTCGTCGCTCGTCGCGATGCGCCCCTTCATGAGAGGGGGGCCTGCCGACGGCCTGTGGTATGGCCTCCAGTCGACCATGTCGCCATGGTAGAGACACTAACGGCCAGGCCAGCTTCGCCGATGAGCCGGGCACGATGACATGTGCCGTAGACCCTCGTGAGGATGGGACCTTGCCTACTCGCAAAGCGACGGGGCCGTCGGTCCACCGGCAGGAATGCCGAGCGAGGTACTATATGCCATCCACTCGGCCAGCAATCCAGGCAATACTTGGCCCCAGACGGGGACAGCTTCAGAGAAGCTCATCGCCGTATCGCTCGGGACGAGCGGCACTGTCCATCGCCTCCCAGCCGTGCCCACCGAAGGGGTCGACGCCGAGCTGCTGCATGACCGACGGAAAATCGACCATTACCCAGTTATCGACAATCTTGCCGTCCACCACCTTCCAAAAATCCATATAGCGGATCACCACTCTCTTGCCGGTGGGGGCAATGCCCATGAATTCGCCACTGTGCACAGCCTCTTGGCGACCGAAGGCGGCACACCATTCCCCCTGGGCCAAGCGCGCCTCGTCGATGCACACCTTGTCGGAGAAAGCCGCTTGGAAGGGTCGCTGCCAATGGGACTGAAACTCTTCCAGTCCTAGCTTGAAACCGCAACCGGCATTGCCCATCCAGCGGAAGGCATCGCTGAAGAAACGTCCCATGTTGTCAATGTCGTGGTCGTTGAGGCCATCGACCATGGCATCGATGGTGGCTAGAGTCTCATCGGTTTTGGAGAGGTCATTGTGCCGCGTCAGGGCGGCCTGTTGAGGACGTGCGCCGGGCATGAAAACACCTTTGGGTCATGAATTGATAAAGTGCGAAGCAACCCGAACAACTTACCCACTCCCTTCCCAGCCCACCATGTCCCGCCGCCCACCTTGCATGTGTTTTTGCACCTACTGGCTGATATTCTAGGGTAAAAGCTCCAAACCGAGACGCCTCGCCGCTACCCGCCCGCGACAGGAGATCCACTACCATGCTCTGCTTCCAAGCGCCCCTTTCTGACCTGACCGACGCCCTGCGCTGTCGCATCGACTGGTCGACCCATCGCAGCGATCATTGCGTCAACACCGGTTGGCGGGTGCTTCCCTACTGGGTGGTCCTGCATGTGGTGGAGGGCGCCTATCACTGTGAATGGGCTGAGGGAGGCGGCGTCAGTGCGAGGCCTGGGAGGGTACTACTGGTGCCCGCTGGGGCGCGCCACGCCCTGTCTTTCGAGGCAGGCACGGTCACCGACGGCCTACATATCAGCTTCAGCCTGCATCACGCCGTCGATGTGTTTTCCGGCCATACGGTGCCAACCGTCATCTCCGACGAGGCCACCGGAGTGGCCCGGGCTACTGCGTCTCTAACCGCCCTTCTAGCGAATCAGGGCACCGATGCTCTGCAGGTGGCAGCGGCCCGCCAGGCCGCAGCCTACGGCTTCCTCGCGCAAGTGCTTGCCGTGTCTCGGGAACGCCCGGAACGCCGGCATCATCTCGCCGCCCTCAAACGGCTCGAGGCTGCCCTGGCGCTGATCGACAGGCATGTCGATCGGGTACCGACGGTCGAGGAGCTCGCCGCCCGCTGCGCGCTGTCCCGCAATCGCTTCACTGAGCTGTTCAAGGCTACCCTAGGCCAGAGTCCGAAGCAGTACCTCGACCAGCAGCGCCTGCGCAGAGCCATGTCGTTGCTGGTCCACAGCGATCAGGCCGTCGCCGAGATCGCCACCGGCCTGGGATTCTGCGACCCTTTCCACTTCAGCAAGCGCTTCAAGCAGCTGACTGGCGAGAGCCCCAGCGACTACCGACGCCAGGTGCGGCAGACCCTGTTGCGCTGACGCCGGCGACCGACTCTCAGGCGCCCCGGATTATCTCGTGAGCCAGCAGCTGCTTCCAGACTGCCCTCTCGTCGACGGTGATCCATTCCTGGGTAACCCGGCCATCGACCATGTGAACATGGGACAACCCCATGATGTAGACCAAAGTCTTGGCCGGCGCGTCAAAGTGGCCTCAGCCGCCGTGGCCTTAAATGCTGCCATCGCCGAGAATATTAACCGTAACCCTGGGTGGCAAAGATCAGAACTCGAGATTTCCGAATGCATGGTAAGGAAGCCGCCGAGACAATTAGCGGCTCACTTGTCACCGAGTGGCGACACAAGACTTTAGGTCAAGATCCTGGATTGCTCGAGATGATGGCTAAGACCTAACCCTCCCCTCACCTTGCCCCTTTCGAAGGCCGCCAAAGCCGCCTCCAGGCCCTAGCGACTCAAGGCCACCACGACCGCGAGTGCCGGATTCGCACCCTTTCACCACTGCAGCTGGAGAAAAGCGTCGAATTCTACGAGCTACGCATCGCGCCCCGGGCGCAGCTATATAGCGCCCCCCACTTCGAGGGCACCCGGGAACAACTGACGATCACTCGGGGAAGCGCCCGAGTGATCGCCGGCGACAACGAATGCCAACTGGGCGTGGGCGACTCGGCCCACTACCACGCCGGCCAGGAGCACACCATCGAGAACGACAGCGAGGAGGAACTGCTGGCCTTCCTGGTGGTGACCTACGAGTAGTCGGTGCCCACCAGCCCTGCGGTGCGCTCGAGGATGTCGAGGCCTTGCTGCTTCAACCAGTATGGCAGGTCGATCAGCACCCAGTTCTCGGCCAGCTTGTCGCCCTCGCGGCGGTAGATGTCCACCACCCGCATGTCGGCGCGAACGTCGCTGCCGGGCAGCCCCAGGAAGCCACCGACAGGCGTATTGGTCAGGTTCGGCCAGCCAAAGAAACCGGCGTAGTCACCCTCGGCGAAGCGCGTCACGTGGCCATTGAAGACCTTGCCGGTCAGCCCGGTGCGAAACGGTAGCTGGTGCTGTTCCTGGTAACGGGGAATCGTGTAGGTCGCGCCGATGCCCGCGGGGCCATACCAGATCATGTCATCGTGCCAGCTGCGCGCCAGCAGCTCCGGTGGCGGCAGGTCATCGCCGCTCAGGTTGAGGGCGGTCAGGTCGTCGACCATGCGGTTGACCAGCGCCAGGGTCTTCTCCCCCGCCGCCGGGTCCTGGGCCTCGAACAACAGGCCATCATGTGTCCGCGGGCCGGGGTAGACGAAGGAAGCGCCGGTCTGGGGCGGCAGCGGATTGATGCCGGCCTGATGCATCACGTCGATGATGTCGCAGAAGAAGCCGCTGCGAACGATCCTGCCATCACGGATGCAATGGAAATCTGCATAGCGCAGGAAGCCGATCCTGCGGGTCGCCGGGATACCCAGCCAGGGGCGATCCCTGAGCCCCATGAAGTGGCCCATGCTGACCACCCAGTCGGTACCGTCCCGGGTGTTGGTACCGGCGAAGAACACATCCTGGCGCCGCTGAACCGACGACCAGGCGGCGAGGAAAGGCCGCCAGAAGGCATCGGTGACGGCCTCGGCGCCATGCTGCTCCTCGAAGGGATGGACGCCGTGCCATTGGTAGTCGGCGGAGGTATAACGATCGACGATGCCGCCGACCGTCTCGGCATCGGCCCCCTCGAGCTCGCGATAGAACTCGAGAATCAGGGCCTTGTTGGCTTGATGGTTGGTCATGACATTCTCCGGGATCGGGAAACAGTCGACGGCCGCACCCGGTATCGGCGCCACCGAGCGCGGCCAGGGACGAGGAAGAGGCCTAAACGCGACGCTTCTCGAAGGCCTCCCAGGCCTCCAACAGGGCATCAAAATCGAAGCCGGGCACTCTGGCGCTATCCAGCAATTCCTGTTCGGCGCCAATGATCGTGGCGATGGCCTCGGGCAGCGTTTGGGCTTCGTCCGAGGTCAGCCGCACCGCGCCATGCTTGTCGGCATGAATCAGATCGCCGGGGGCGATATCTAGGCCGAAGACCCTGACCGGCACATCGACGGCGGTGACCCGCACATAGGCATGAGAGGGGCCGACTCGGCCGCCCAGCACGGTGAAATCCGGTTCCAGGTCGTCGAGGTCACGAATCACCCCATTGGTGAGCACGCCATCGACGCCCAGGCGCTTGTGCAGGCAGGTGTTGACCTCGCCCCAGTAGGCGCCCACGGCTTCCTCGCCATCCTCGTCCTCGATCACCATCAGCGAATCGGCTGGGCTGTCGGCGACATAGCGGTAATAGGCGAGGCGCCGCTCGCGGATGACCGCGGCGTCTTCCTCGGGAGGCGTCAGGGCGCGGATCTTCGCACAGCGAGCATAGCCGACCAGGGGCGCGGCGCCGGGGTCGGCGGCCACCAGCGGCAGCCGACTGAAGCCCTCGGCACTGCGAGTGCCACGCACCAGGTCGAGGGCATTGGCCACCGTGGGAGTGTCGAAGCGCCGCAGTTCGTTCAGCAGTTCCGGGCTCAGGGCCATGGGTCTCTCCGGGTCTAGGGGGTAGATGAGCGCTCGAGCCAGTGCGCCAGCGCCTGGGTGACGGCCTCGGGGGCCTGCAGAGTACTCAGATGGCCGACCCCCTCAAGGATCACCAGCTCAGCTCCGGGGATATGATCGGCCAGATAAGTGTGCCGGGATACCGGGCACAGCCGGTCGCCGTCGCCACACAGCACCAGGGTCGGCACGGAAATGGACGCAAGCGCGGCGCTGCCGTCGGGACGATCGCGCAGGGCGATGGCCTGGCGTCGGAAGGTCTCGAGACCACCGCGCTCGGCCATGGCCACCACCAGAGCACTGTGCTCGGGGTCCACGGCGGCGCCCTCGGCGGGATACAACGGCGCCAGCACCTCGCCGGCATAACGGGCCATGCCCAGAGCCTCGGCTTGGGCGATGTCGTCGACCCGCTGTGCCCGGCGCTCGGGAGCCTCGGCGAAGGGGTTGGTATCGAGCAATGCCAGCCGTTCGATGCGCTCCGGTGCCAGGCGCATCAGCGCCAGTGCCAGGATACCGCCCATCGACAGGCCGGCGACGCTGAAGCGTGGCCAGGGCACCTGATCGAGGATGTCTCGGGCCAGGGCTTCCAGATCGTCACTGGCATCGAGGCGCGGCACCCGAATATCGGCCCGCCCTTCCAGGGCCTCGACCTGGGGTGCCCACAGCCGCTCGTCGCAGAGGGTGCCGGGGATCAGCAGCAGCGGCTGTCGCCGGGTCACATTATGCATACGTAGTCCTCTTTGCTCTTCAGGCAGCGCGACGCGGGCCGGTGGGCGCATCCCCGCCACGCACTACGACCACCTCGGCGTCGGCATCGGCCTCGAGGCGATGCGTCCAGCCTTGGGGCGAGGTGAAGGTATCGCCGGTGCCCAGCGCCAGCTCGCCGGCCTCGCTGACCAGACGCACGCCGCCGGACTGCACGAACAGCACCTCCGGTTCGTCGCAGTGGTAGTCCGGGGTCACAGCCCCTTCGGCGACGCGCAGCACGCGCAGCTGGAAACCATGGGGCCACCAGCCGCTGATCGGCCCCGGCCCGAAGCCGTCGCCACTGGCCGCCGGGGCGATGACGCCGCACTCCTCGACGCCGGGGGCGGCGAGCACGGCGTCAGCGTTGCCGCGCAAGGCCTCGTGGCGCACCATGCATTCGGCGAGGCGCTCCGGCGAAGGCGTCACCAGCCGCGCGATCTCTTCGGCGTCGGGGGCGGTCTCGATCTCCTCGTCCTCGGGGATGGTCTCGCCGGCAGCACGGTCCACCAGGCGCCCGCTCTTGAGCAGCACCAGCCCATGATGCTCGGCCAGGTCGAAGACGCTGGGCGCCCAGCGCACCCGCCCCGGGTCGTCACCGCCCAGCACCACCCACAGGAAGCCGGTCCCGGCATCGAGCTTCTCGAAGCCGCGGAACATCTGGGTCGGCACGCTGACCACGTCGCCCGGGGCGATGTCCAGGGTGCCCTCCTCCCGCTCCGGGCCGAAGAACAGCCGCCAGCGCCCGGTGTGCACCACGAACACCTCGGCACCCTCGTGGGAGTGCTGGGAGTTCAGGCAGCCATCGGGCTGGCGGGCGCCGCCGACGTTGAAGCCGTGGGGCTCGGAGATATGCACGTGCTGGTCGGAACTCTCAGCCACCCCCGGGCCGATGATGGTGAAGTTTTCCTTGCGATCGGAGCCCGGCGAGCGGGTATCGATGAAGGCATTGCGGCAGGGCACCAGGTCGTCGTAACGCACCCGGCGCTGGCGCAGCGTGTCGAGGGTCCAGGTCATGAGGCCTCCTGCTGTCGGTGTTGGGCGATCTGGGCGTGGATAGCGATCTCGTCGAGATGACGCCATTCGCGTGGCGCCACCCTGACGCCTTCGAGGTCGACCCAGTGATGAAGGCGGCACCGGGAGGTGCCGAGGTAAGTGGTCATGTCAGGCCTCGCCTACGGGGAAGGGGATCTCTCCCACCACGCGAGCCTTGTTGAATTCGCGCAGACGCGCGAAGACGTTCACGCCCAGCTGGCGATAGGCATCCAGCAGATCGACCGTCACCCAGTTTTCCCGGATCTTGCCGTCTTCCAATCGCCAGAAATCCAGCGATCGCATGGCGATCTTCTTGCCCGAGGGCGCGATGCCCAACCAGCCGTCGTCGGTCACGGTCTGCATCATGTTGGGCCAGCCGGTGACCGCCGCGTAATCGCCATCGCCGAAGAAGTGATAGTTGATCTCGTCCAGATACTGACCGCGATCGGGCATGCCGCTCAGGAAGGGAATCTGGTGCCAGTTTCGAAAACCGGCGATGCCACGGCCCGTGCCGATGCCGGCCGGCCCGTACCAGTTCATCCGCTCATGCCAGAACCTGGGCATCTCCATCACTTCCGGCCCGCCCTGGCCGGGGTGTTTCGTCATGTGGTCCAGCATCTCTACGATGTGACGGCAGGAGGCCTGTGACTTCTCCTCGTCCCAGGGACCCGGCACAACGCCATCCATCGTTGCCGGCCCGGGGATGCAGAATTCGAGACCGAGCGAAGGCGCCAGCGGCCAGGCCTTTGCCTGCATCATTACCTCCGGGATATCCCAGATGGTCTGGATCTCGACGACCCGGCCTTCCTCGAAGCGATAAAATTCATGGAAGCGCATGTGCGTCAAATGGCCGGTCGGTGGAATATCCAACCAAGGCTTCACGAAGGTGCCATAGTAATGGCCCCCGCAACCGATCCAGTCACCACCATGTTCGGTGCGCCCGCCCATGACGATCCAGTCACGGCGCTCCAGGTCGGGCATGGAATCGAACAGCGGCGCATAGCAGCTGTCGTAAAGCGCCTTCGGACCGGCCAGATCGCCGAAGGGGTGGCACATGTGCACCACCGCGTCCGGGGCGATCAGTCCCTCCAGCGCGGTCCGCACGCCTTCCTCGCTAAAATCGCGCATCGCTTCCCGCATCGGGGCAATCAGCGATTTATTCCGGGTATGAGTATCCGTTGTCATTCTGCAACCTCTCCATTGCACACATTCTTGCCGCCAAGCCTGGTTTTCTCGCCAACCCTCGCGGTCTGGAGCACCCATCACGCTCTCTATACCGATACTCGGTAATGGGAACAGAACAACCTGGCGCCAGAATTCCTGTTGAATACGAAATCAGTTGAGGCCGCCTTATGACCCGCCACTCACCACGACCCACCTCACGTCGAGATGGGCCAGGAGCGATGCGATCGCCCCTGGTGAGAGGTAAAGACACCAGCGGCATCCAGCGCTAGTCCGGCGGTCGCACTAGCCGACCGCCCCTGACATCAGACCTTTTGTTGACGGTGCTGGGCGATCTGGGCGTGGATGGCGATCTCGTCGAGCTGGTGCCATTCGCGCACCACGGTGTCGCCGCGCAGTTCGGCATGAGTGATGCCGAGCAGCACCACCGGGGCGCCGCTGGCCGGCCCGAAGACGCCGCCGCCCTGATGGGTGGTCGAGAGCGACCAGCGCAGCGCCACCCGGCGCGGCTCGCCAGCGTCCTCGCGGTCGATCCAGTGATGGATGCGGAACTGCCCCGCGGGGAAGGCGCCCTTGTAGCCGAACCAGAAGCGCTCCAGGTCGTCGTGGCCGCGCAGGGTGCGCGCTCCCGGCACCTTGGCGTCGATGGCCCGGTCGTAGCCGTCGCGCAGCCGCTCGAGGCGAGCGTGCTGCCAGAGATCCCGATAGCGCACGGCCACCGGTCCCAGGGCATCGATGTCCAGGTCCCCCTCGGGGCCCCGCCAGCGTTCCACCAGGGCCTCGGCGTCGGGCAGCGCGGCCTTGGCCGCCAGAGCCTCGCCGAGCGCCGCGGGGGAATGCCCCAGCTGCCGGGCCAGGCCGGCCTGGTCGCGGACCAGCCATTCATCGACGATGCGGTTCTCCCGGCACAGGCAGTCGGCGATGGTCATGACGCCGGCCCGCATGCCGGTGGGCGCACCGAAGGCGCCCTCCCCCGCATGGGTCATATGGGAGAAGATGCGGTGCGAGGAATAGTAGGTGCCCGGGGCATCCTCGCTGTCGATGACGTCCTCACCGAGCAGGCTGCGGTCGGGGAACTCCTGGAGGGTCTCCAGGGTACCGCGGATCACTCCTTCGACGCCGCTGAAGGCGCCTCCCGGGGTCTTCACCGGGCAGTCCTCGGCGTAGTAGTCGCGGATCAGGTCGATGCCGCGCCCCTCCCAGATCCACTCGGTGATCTTGAAGATGTAGTCACGCAGATCGACGAACTGCGCGTCGAAACCGGTCAAGCTCATGCCATGTCTCCTTGTGGGTTTCAGTGGGCCGTCCAGCCGCCGTCGACCATCAGCGCGCTGCCGGTCACCAGGGCGGCGGCGTCCGAGGCGAGGAAGGCCACCGAGCCCATGATGTCCTCGATCCGGCCGAGACGCCCCAGCGGTATCTTCGCCAGCACCGCCTCGCGAAAGCCCGGCTGCTCGAAGAACGGCCGGGTCATCGGCGTCTCGACGAAGGTCGGGCAGACGCTGTTGACGCGGATGCCACGGGGGCCGAGTTCCACGGCCATGGCCCGGGTCATGCCCTCCACCGCCGACTTGGACGCGCAGTAGAGGCTGCGATCGGCGGCGCCCACGTGGCCCATCTGGGACGACATGTTGATGATTGAGCCGCCCTCCGGCATCGAGGCGATCACGGTCTGGGCCAGGAAGTAGGCGGCCCGCACATTGATGTCCATCACCGCCGCGTAGTCACCCTCGCTGATCTCGTCGATCGGCTTGGGCCGATTGGTGCCGGCATTGTTGACCAGAATATCGATGCGTCGGCCGCTGAGCGCCTCGCGCACCGCCGCGGTATCGGTGACATCCAGGACCAGCGCCTCGGCCGAGTAGCCGGCGGCGGTCAGCGCCGCCACCGCTTCCTCGAGGACCGCGGGGTCACGGGCCACCAGGATCACCTTGGCGCCGACCTGGGCCAGGGCGCAGGCCGCCGCCAGCCCTAGGCCCTTGCTGGCCCCAGTGATCAGTGCGGTGCGGCCATCCAGCCGCTGGCTCGGTGTCTGGGGTAGCGTCATGATTGGCTCCTCAACCGGACCACCTCAGGCTTCCACCTGGCCGGCATAGGGCACGTCGCGCTGGCCGTAGCGGCGCACGCGCTCGTTGGCCTGCTCGCCGTGACCGGCGAAGCCTTCGAGGGCACAGAGCCGCGAGCAGTAGCTGCCGATGCGGGCGGAGGCCTCGTCGGTGAGCACGCGCTGGTAGGTGCAGGTCTTGAGGAACTTGCCGACCCACAGGCCACCGGTGTAACGCGCTGCCTTCTTGGTGGGCAGGGTGTGGTTGGTACCGATCACCTTGTCACCGTAAGCGACGTTGGTACGCGGCCCTAGGAACAACGCGCCGTAGTTGACCATGTTGTCGAGGTACCAGTCGACGTTCTCGGTCATGATCTGGACATGTTCGTAGGCCATGTCGTTGGCGACCTGAAGCATTTCCTCATGGCTGTCGCAGACGATGACCTCGCCGTAGGTCTCCCAGGACTGACGGGCGGCATCGGCGGTGGGTAGCTTCTCGAGCAACTCGGCGATAGCGGCCTCGGTATCGCGGGCCAGGGCCTCGGAATTAGTCAGCAGCGCACAGGGCGAGTTGGTGCCGTGCTCGGCCTGACCCAGCAGGTCGGTGGCACACAGCAGGCCATCGACGCTGTCATCGGCGATCACCAGGGTCTCGGTGGGGCCGGCGAACAGGTCGATGCCGACACGACCGAACAGCTGACGCTTGGCCTCGGCGACGAAGGCATTGCCCGGGCCGACCAGCATGTCGACACCGTCAATGCTCTCGGTGCCGATGGCCATGGCGCCGACTGCCTGAACGCCACCCAGCACCAGGATCTCGTCAGCGCCGGCCAGGTGCATGGCAGCGACGATCGCCGGATGTGCCTTTCCTTTGTAAGGTGGTGCGGCGGCGACTACCCGCTTGACACCGGCGACCTTGGCGGTCAGCACGCTCATATGAGCCGAGGCCACCATCGGATACCCCCCACCCGGGATGTAGCAACCCACCGCCTCGATCGGCACGTGCTTGTGCCCGAGGATCACACCAGGGCTGTTCTCGATCTCGACTGTCTGCATGGACGCGAGCTGGGCCTCGGCGAAGCGACGCACTTGAGCCTGGGCGAAACGGATATCCTCCATCGCCTGAGGCGAGACCTCGGCAATCGCTTGGTCAATTTCCTCCTGGCTCAGACGAAAGCTCGCCGGTGACCAGTCATCGAATCGCTCGGAGAGCTCGCGCACTGCACTGTCGCCGCGGGCCTCGATATCGGCCAGAGTGGTCTCGACGACATCGCGTACCTTGCGGTCGGCCTCAGAACGAACATCCATGGTGGCACCGGACTTGAGATAACGGATCATGAATTCACCTCGGAAGTAACAGGATTTGGGGTTCACAGGTATCGACACTAGCGCAGCCTGTATCGGCATCAGCTCTATTGGTGTGGTGTCATTTACAACACCCACTTTATGCATACGAATGCAACAACGTTTTCTCCTACCCGCATACTTCTTTGTATCTATCTGGCCCGCCGCCCTCTCAAGCAGGCCAGACGTAGAGTCAGATCAGGACTGAAAACAGATAGAGGAACAGCAACGTGGCCAAAAAGAACCCTACAAGTAGCCAGCTGACACGATCTACCTTTCCTGGAATCAAGTACCAGCCCCCATCCTTGGTTGGTAGACTCTGCTCTCGGAACATTGTCTTCTGGCCCTGAATGGTATAAGCCGAGAGCTTTTCCTGACGGCCATCCAGCAGCAGACTAGCGACAATGGCGACCGGCATATTGACCACCGCGCCAATGGCACAGAACCAAGGCCAAGCCACGTCAGTCTGAGTGGCCGCATACCAGACTGCCATGAATCCAGCCGCAACTCCGATCAACAGTCCCCGCTCGGTAGTATGCCGAGAGAAGAAGCCCAAGGCATACATGCTCAGCTTGGCACCGACAAAATAGGAGCCGACTTTTGTGAGTAGTTGCAGTACTGACCCCTCCGTTTGAGCGAAAAGGATAGCCGGCACGATGATCAATACCGCCCAAACCACGGTAAACCAGCGAGAAGCCTTCAGGTAGTGCGCCGATGAAGCACCCTTTTTGAAGTACTTCTCGTAAAAGTCGAGGGTGGTCACTGTCGCCAAAGAGTTAAGTGCTGAGTCCAGGCTAGACATCGAAGCAGCCACTACCGCAGAAGCGACAACTCCCAATAGCCCTGGCAGTCCATAGTCGGCAGCGAACTGCAACACAATAGTGTTGCTGTTCTCGAATTCGCGACCGCCGTAATAGCTGTAGAAGAGCACGCCCATCAGCAGAAACAGGAAATAGATGAAAAATGCCGTAAACCCCATGAAAAGAAAGGATTTTTTGGCATCACCAATATTTCTTGCTGCCAACGCCCGCTGCACCACCATCTGGTTGGCGCCATAGACGGTGACATGGTAGAGAACCATGGCAATGACTCCAGACCAGACGGTAGCCTCGACATGGGTGTCAAAGGTGAAGTCCAGGATATTCATTTTACCTTGGGCTTTAAGCTCACCTAGCGTTGTCACTAGCGACTCCGGCATGCGATCAAGTAATGCATAGAATATGATCGCAGCGCCCACCAGCAGGATCACAGCCTGCAGCACATCGGTCCAGATCACTGCACTGATTCCCCCCATCAGGGTATAAACCAGTGCGATCAAAGTGATTACCAGGATCGCGGTGACGACATCCACGCCAGTGATGAAGCTCAGCACCAGCGCCGTCGCGTAGAGCACTGCCGCCGAGGACAATGTCTGGCTCATCATGAAGATAACCGACATTACACCTCGAGCCTTACGACCGAAGCGACGCTCCTGATACTCGTAGATGGAGGCTACGCCGCTATTGTAAAAGAAAGGCAAAAATAGAGTGATCACCAGAAACACTACCAGTGGGTAGTTGACCTGGATCATCATCACGCCAAGTCCGTTACCGTACGACCAAGCCGGACCACCAAGAAATGACATCGCACTGACATAGGTTGCCATCACCGACAAGCCAATAGCCCACCAAGGGATAGTCTTGCTGCCCAAGTAGTAGTCTTCAGCGCTGTCGACCTTCTTGCTCAGCAACGAGCCCATTAAGAGGTTACCAAGGAGATAGACGATCAAAATCGTCCAGTTGAGTAATCCAAAATCATCCATACGGAGTGCCTCATTGTCATTATCGTCGATTGGCAATGTGTAGAAAGTGGCACACGATGCATACGTTTGCAAAGCAAGGAAGAAATATCAATAAGCATCGAAATGTTTGGGCAGAACCCAAAAAACACTTTACATTCATAAAATTAGCATTGTTTTATATAGGACCACCACTCAATATCATTCGACCAAAGGCTAACCCGAAAGACGGGAATGACCTACAATAGCTGTTGCCTATCACGCAGAATCATTGCAGCCCAATATACCTTTGACTCACCGCAAGACCCTCTGGATGGTTTGGTGCCTCGATAGACTGGGCCGTTGATCTATTCATGAGTGAATTGACGGACGCTATCTCGCAATATGGGGGTTACCGGCAGCATCCTGCTCACAGCACGAAAGTCACCTTGGCGAATCTGCTTGATCAATAATGTAGTGGCCTCCTCTACCATTTGATCTACCGATTGACGCACGGTAGTCAGTCGGTAACTCGGCCAAGCAGCTATTGGAGTGTCGTCGAAGCCTACTACCGAAACATCCTCCGGGACTCGTCGACCCAAATCATGTCGCAATGTTTCTATCACTGCGATAGCCATGTGATCGCTAGCAGCGAAGATGGCATCAGGATAAGGTGGCTCCGAAAATAGTTGTAGTGTCGCCGACCTGGCCTGCTCAAAGTCGTAATCGCCTTGCACAATCACTTGGCATTGTTTTCCTAATGAAGCCAGCCCATCAACTAATCCTTGGTAGCGGTGGCGACTAGTGGACGAACTTTTTAGCCCAGCCAGGTAGGCTATCTGTTCATGGCCACCCATGGCCAGATAACTACCGACCCAGTACCCTCCATGATAATTGTCACTATAAACTTGACTGACTCCTGCAAAATCAACATTGCGGTTGATCAATACTACGGGGATGCCTGTATCGACACATTCTTGCGCTAACGATGATGTTAGCGAGGCAGACATCATTAGAATGCCATCGACCTGACTTTGCAGAATCCTGTCCATAACTCCAATGAAGTCCCCCTCTTCCGGCACCACAAATAACAGTAAGTGATAATCCTCAGCCTGGAAGCGCAACGAGGCTTTCTCCAGTACCAATGGATAAAACATATTGTCCAAATGCGAGAGTACAAGAGCAATCGTCCGTGATGAACGAGTGATTAAGGAACGTGCGATGCTGTTGGGGCGATAACCAAGTTCCTTGGCAGCCTGTAATACTTTCAGCTTGGTCTTCTCTGAAATGCTAGCATTGGTCGAAAAACAGCGGCTAACCGCAGATTGCGATACTCCAGCACGTTCGGCAACATCCCGCGATGTGATGGCAGGCTTTCTCTTCATAGGCGTCAACTCACAAGGAATACGTAATCAATCATATCAGTTACCAGTACGCCTTTCGCCAAGCTCTACTCGAGCCCCCCCTTCCCGCTTTTCGAGGGCAGACAGGGTCGGCCTTCAGCGATGAGATGGCGGTAGCCATGTTTCATGGGCACACGCACCGGAAAAGCAAAGATTGTACTGGTCCATTAAGACTATGCTTGCACTGACCAAGTCGAGACTTTCTCCCATGACCGCAAGAGATCGTATAGATATGAGATTCTGCTCAATACCCCTAGCATCACGACTCACATCATCCATGATTCGAGCGCCAAGCACCCGATGTGCTCCTGAAGCATCATATCAGTATCTGTTTCAACAACCCCGCACCAAGAGCTTGAACAACCCTAACATCCATGAAGGGCACTCTCGCATGAAACAAGCGCAAGTGATGACATGGGCCGCCGTGATGAGCGCAGTATTCACCTTGAGCGGCTGCGCAGGCGCTCAATCCTCCGCCGACTCTCAAGCCGTCGACGAGCCGCTGGAGAACACCTACTGGAAGCTGGTGGCACTCGAGGACCAGCCAACACCCGTGGTGGATGGCAAGCGTGAAGCCCATATCGTCTTGCATACCCCTGACGCTTCGACACAGAACTCGCGAGTGGCCGGTTCCACCGGCTGCAATCGCCTGATGGGTGAATATCACCATGACGAGCAAGAACTCGGCTTCGACCGTCTAGCCACCACGCGCATGGCGTGCCCCGGTGAAGTAGCAACGCTCGAACGCGATTTCCTCGCGACACTCAATGACGTGTCGGGGTGGCAGATAGAAGGCAAAACATTGACGCTGATGGATGAACAAGGGGCATCGCTCGCCCGCCTGGAGGCCGTTCACCTTTATTGATTCCTATCACTGGCCGCTCAGCGCAGGGTGAGTGGGCCTGAAGGCACTGCACAGAAGACACCACAGCGCCGCCTTCCGTTGCCGGAGGGCGGCGCTGTGTGATGCGATGATCCCTTGCCGTCAGCCACTGAACTCAACCTTGCTCTCTGTGCTGACTCAATGCTGGCTCATTGCTGACTCACAGCGTGAAGCCACCATCGACGGCGATGGCCTGCCCTGTCACGTGTTCGGCCTGGGCGAGGTAGACCACCAGCTGCCCCATGTCCTCAGGGGTCTGGGCGACTCCTTGGGGTAGCAGGCTCTTCTGCAGGCGCTCCCATGCAGCGGGCTCGCTTTCGCCTTCTTCGCTCCAGCGTGCAGAGAGCCCGCTCTCGCCCCGCCACATGCCGGTGCCCACCACGCCTGGGCAGATCGCATTGACGGTGATGCCTTCCGCCGCAACTTCCTTGGCAACGGCATTGGTAAAGCCGATGACCGCGAACTTCGAAGCGCAATAGTGAGACAGATCAGGGAAGCCGACCTTGCCGGCCATCGAGGCCACGTTGATGATCCGCCCGACGCGGCGTTCGCGCATCACGGCGACCTCGGCTTGAGTGCACAGGAAGGTACCTCGGGCGTTGACGTCCATGACGCGGCCCCACTCCTCCACCGTCAGCGCATCGATGGAATGGATGCCGATGATGCCGGCATTGTTGACGGCGATATCGAGCGGGCCGAGTCCGGCTTCGGCCTCTTCAATCAAGCGCCGCACGGACGCCGCATCCGCGACATCGACCTGTAGCGCCAGACACCGTCTACCCAGTGCCTCCACTTTCGCCGCCGTCTCGCGGGCGATGGCGAGATCCAGATCCGCCACCACTATGTCCGCCCCCGCCTTGGCCAATGCCAGGGCGATCCCCTGACCGATACCGCGCCCACCCCCTGTCACCAGTGCAATTTTGTCGTTCAGCTGCATGAGTCGTCTCCTGAATCTCTCACTGAATTCTGCAAATACTGCGCCACTGCCATGACGCTGGAACACTACCCAGCGCCACCGGCCTCAGCTCAGGTGGTGGACTTCCTGAAGGCCGTAGACCGGCGTCGGGATACCCTCGAGCCGCGCCTTGAGCTGCAGCGCCAGATACTGGGAATAGTGGCGGGACTGGTGCAGGTTGCCGCCGTGGAACCACAATGCCTGCTGCTGGGTCGGCTTCCACATGTTGCGCAGCTCCCCCTCCCAGGGACCGGGGTCCTTGAGCGTATCGGAGCCCATGCCCCAGCATTTGCCGACCTTGTCAGCAACCTCCTGCGAAATGATTCTTGCCGCCCAGCCATTCATCGAGCCGTAGCCGGTGGCATAGACAATCAGATCGGCGGGCAATTCCGAGCCATCGGTCAGAGTGACCGAGCGCGGATTGATGCGCTCGATGACGACGCCACTGCGCAACTTGATGTCACCATTGGCGACCAGATCACAGGCGCCCACATCGATGTAGTAGCCGGAGCCGCGGCGCAGGTATTTCAGGAACAGGCCCGAGTCGTCATCGCCGAAATCGAGCAGGAACCCCGCCGCCTCCAACCGGCGGTAGTAGTCGGCGTCGCGCTTGCGGATCGCCTCGAAGATCGGGCGCTGGAAGTCGGGCAGTATCCGGTAGGGAATCGAGGCAAAGATCAGGTCCGCCTTGTGGTGGTCGATGCCGTTTTGCACCGCCTGCTCGGAATAGAGCGGCCCCAGCGCCTCTTCCATCAGCGAGTTGGACTTCACCACATGCGTGGAGGAGCGCTGCAGCATGGTCACGTCCGCGTCGTGCTCCCACAGCGCGGCGCAGATATCGTGAGCGGAATTGTTGGCCCCCACCACGACCACCTTCTTGCCACGATAGGCATCCGGTCCCGGGTGCTGGCTGGAATGTTGCTGCTCGCCTTCGAAGGTTTCGGCCCCCGGGAAGTGCGGCACGTTGGGCATGCCCGACATGCCCGTGGCCAGTACCAACTGTTTGGGCCGCAAAGTCACGGGCTTGCCGTCGCGCACCACCTCGACCACCCACTCGCCGCTCGCCTCATCGAAATGCGCACTCTCACAGGCCGTGGAGTTCCAGTAATTGAGCTCCATGATCTTGGTGTACATCTCCAGCCAGTCCGCGACCTTGTCCTTGGGCGCGAAGACCGGCCAGTTTGCCGGGAAGGGGATGTAAGGCATGTGGTCGTACCACACCGGATCATGCAGACACAGGGACTTGTAGCGATTGCGCCAGGCATCGCCCGCACGCGGATTCTTGTCGATCACGATGGTCGGCACATCCATCTGTCGAAGCCTTGCCGCCAGCCCGATGCCGCCCTGACCACCACCGATGATCACGCAATACGGCTGGCGCTCGTAGCCCAGTTCAGCCTCTTCGCGCTGACGCGACTCAAGCCAGGTCTCACGCTGCTTGTTGGCTCCATGCTCGGCGCCCTTGGGGCGTTGCATGCCCAGCGGCTCAGGGAATTCCTTGAGTTCGCGCATGGCGGTCAACAGCGTCCAACAGCGCCCTTCCTTCAGGCGCAACAAGCCCTTGCCGCGTGCATCGGCGGTCTCGAAGGTGAACCAGGCTTCGACGATGCCGCCGGCCTCACTGGCCTCACCATCTAGTTGCCAGCGGGAGGGAGCGACATGCTCGAGGGTTGCCGCGAGCATCGACTGGATCTCGTCCTTGCCCTCCGACGTTTTGAGATTCCAGGTGAAGGCGATCAAATCGCGCCAGTAGCATTCCTCGCCAAACAACGAGAGAACCCGGGCGATATCGCGCTGAGTCAGGGAGGACTCGAAATCATCGAGCCATTGCTGAGCGATCTGAGTTGGCGTGCGTGCGGTCATGGCGTCTCTCCGCGTGTTGTTGGATGTTGTAGTCACGCCCTCCATCCAAGGCATCAAGCATGCCAGCTTTGTCATGCACGACAGACAATGCTCGTAAGCACCTGTCGTGCATGACAAATATTCGCCACTACCGCATCACCACCCTCATCGTCTCGCTGGGCGTTTTACCTTCTTCGTGACAACTGGACGCCGTACGCCTGACACGTCGCGTTACACCTGTAACGCCCCGACCAAGGATGCAGGATAGGGCGATTGACGCTCCCGCCACACCGCATACGCTTGAAGGAGCACACGCCGCTTTTGCTATGGTCCCTGTCGTGACAACTGCGCTTGCCACTTTCACAAGCGCCATAGTCACTTTCACAAGCGCCATCGCCACAACCAAAAGAGCCGTCTCGAGACGGCCAGCGCCGAGGCAGCCATGATCCGCCAACTCGACACGATGCCGTCCGACAAGCGGCAGCATATCCAGACCCTGATGCAACTGGGCGAAGGCCGCGACGTATTCCCCAAGGCTCAGCGAGATGTCATCCGTCGCTCCTGGCAGCGCTGTCTGGAGAAATATCAGCTCGACCCCAGCCGCCCTCGCCCGGTCCGTGTTCTTACTCAGCAGGCACTGCGCGATCACCAGGAATCGGCGGATGAGCTGCTGCACGTGGCGCGTGCCGGGGTGGAGCGGCTCTATAGCCAGATCGCACAACATGGCTATGCGCTGATCCTCACGGATCAACGCGGTATCGCGGTGGATTTTCGCGGTCAGCGTGATCAATTGAGTGATCTGCGGCGCGCCGGTCTCTACCTCGGCTCGGACTGGAACGAGCGCTATGCCGGCACCTCGGCGGCGGGCACCTGTCTGCACGATGGCGCAGCCGTCACCTGCCATCAGCGTGAGCACTTCGATGCTACCCACATCGACCTGACCTGTACGGCGGCCCCCATCACCGATCCCCAGGGGCGTGTAATCGCTGCCCTCGACATCTCGGCGCTGAAGTCGCCCCGCCCGCAAGAGAGCCAGACCTTTGCCCTCTCCCTGGTCACCCTGCATGCCCGCATGATCGAGGATGCCTACTTCCTGCATCGCTATCGGGATTGCCTGATCCTGCGCTTCGACACGGCGCGGGAATTCGTGCACCTGAATGGTCGTGGCCTGTTTGCCATTCAGGAAGATGGCAAGGTAATCGCTGCCAATCACGAAGGCCGACGCCTGATCGATGCGCATCTGGCGCGCTGGCCACCGTGGACGGTTTCTACCCTGCCCGCCGTCACGCAACTGTTCGATGGGGAGCTCAATGAGCTGTTGAGCATTCCGCACGCCAGCCTGGATCAGATTCGCGCCTTCCGTCTGCGGGCGGATGACGCCATCGTCTTCGTGACGCTGATCGAGCCACGCGGCTATCCGGTGCGGGCCCTCCCCACCGTCAGTCAGCAGGATGACCCGGTGCCCGAGCTAGACCAGCTCGCGGGAGATGACCCTTCCATGCACCGGCTGCTCAAGCTGGCGCGGCGCATGCGCCATGAGAATGTGAGCATCCTGATTCGTGGTGAGACGGGGACCGGTAAGGAAGTGTTGGCGCGGGCACTGCATGACAGTGGGCCACGCGCCAAGGCGCCCTTCGTGGCGGTGAACTGCGCTGCCATTCCGGAATCGCTGATTGAAAGTGAACTCTTCGGCTATCTGCCGGGCGCCTTCACGGGAGGAAGGCCCAAGGGCATGCGTGGCCTGATCCAACAGGCCGACGGTGGCACACTGTTCCTGGATGAGATCGGTGACATGCCGCTGCCGCTCCAATCACGCCTGCTGCGCGTCCTCGCCGAGCGGGAGGTGTCGCCACTGGGGGCCGAGACGCCCATCAAGGTGGATATTCGCGTCATCACTGCCACGCATCGTGATGTCATGGAGCTGATCGCCAGCGGGCAATTCCGCGAAGACCTCTACTACCGACTCAACGGCGCCGAACTCCTGCTGCCCGCGCTACGTGAGCGCGCCGACCGCCACTACCTCATTCGCAAGCTGCATGCGGAGCTGCAAGCTGAACGTGACCAAGCACTCCATCTCCGCGCCGATGCCATCAGTGCGCTGTTGAGTCATCACTGGCCGGGCAACATACGCCAACTGCGCAATGCAATTGCCTTTGCGATGGCCACCGCGGAAGGCGATGAAATTACCCTGCATGATCTGCCGGAGGCCTGCCAGGCCAACACCGGCAGCGCCCGCGGGACAACCAGTCCACTTGCCGCTTTCTCCCCCGTTGCATCCAGCGGTTCCTCAAGCACTGGCTCTCCAACGTTCGCATCTGCGGAGGCTGGGACAGAGGCAGGCGAATTGCTCGAGCTGTTGCGCCACACGGATTGGAACGTCAGCCAGGTCGCCCGCCAACTCGGCGTCTCGCGGCCTACTATCTACCGCCGCATGCGCCGCCATGGCCTGGTGTCACCTAATCATCAGCCGCTCGCCTCATGAACCCACTGCATCTTAATAGCCGAGTGTGAAGAGCATGAAGAGTGCATGAGGATGTCGTGCTCTGAAGCGTCAGGTACCTGCCACACACGCTGGCCCGAGCGGAAGTTTGGGCTAGCTTGTGCTTTCCATTCTTTCCCCTCTTACCCCTCTTTCCCTTCTTACCCACTCCTCACGTCAACGTCTCTGCGGCTCACGTTACTCACGTACTGAGCTCGCCTACCCCGCTCGATTCGCCTGTTTTTCAGCGGCAAACATGACGCCCGCCACCACCATGAATTTCACTCAACTTGAACATTAAAAAATCCAGTTTGTCTCATGGAGCTGGGAAATGGATACTCACCTGCATCAGATCGTTGATGAAGACTTCCCATGGCGCTGCACTTCACCGCCGCCAGAGCCTTCACACGGAACGTGATGGCGAGCAGCGTGCCTCTCCCGGCATGGATGCATTCTCACAGAGAGCAACCCGCTCGAGAGACGCCTGAAAGATCACGGGAAGATGTCGACGACACAGTGAATTTTTCTCTCTCAGGATCAAGGTGAACGGCCATGAGCAACGAATTCGGTTTCAGCATCAAGAGTCTGCGCTTCGACGAGAACTACGTTCCGGCGGAAAACACCCGCCTGACCACCAACTTCGCCAACCTGGCGCGTGGTGAGAGCCGTCAGCAGAACCTGCGCAGCACGCTGAACATGATCAACAACCGATTCAATGCGCTGGCCAACTGGGACAACCCCAAGGGCGATCGTTACTCCGTCGAGCTGGACATCATCTCCGTCGAGCTGAATCTCGATGCCGCGCGTTCCGACAACGCCCTGCCGATCATCGAGATCCTGCAGACCACCATCGTCGACCACCAGACGAATCAGCGCATTAACGGCGTGACCGGCAACAACTTCTCGTCCTATGTGCGCGATTATGACTTCAGCGTGCGTCTGCTGGAGCACAACAAGGGCAAGGAGTCCTTCAGCGTGCCGGAGCAATTCGGCGTACTGCACGGCAATCTGTTCCAGGCCTTCGTGGGTTCCCCCACCTACAAGGAATGCTTCAAGAAGCCGCCGGTCATCTGCATCAGCGTCTCCACCACCAAGACCTATCAGCAGACCGAGAACGTGCACCCGATCCTCGGGGTGGAATATCGCCAGGACGATTATTCCCTGACCGATGCCTACTTCAGCAAGATGGGCCTGAAGGTGCGCTACTTCATGCCGCCGGGCAGCGTTGCGCCGCTGGCCTTCTATCACACCGGCGACCTGCTCAACGATTACAGCAATCTGGAACTGATCAGCACCATCAGCACCATGGATACCTTCCAGAAGATCTATCGTCCCGAGGTCTACAACGCCAACTCCGTGGCCGGCAAATCCTATCAGGCGAGCCTTAAGCAGCAGGACCATTCACTGACGCGCATCGTGTACGACCGCGAAGAGCGCAGTCAGCTGGCTATCGAGCAGGGCAAGTTCGTGGAAGAGAGCTTCATCAAGCCTTACCAGAACCTGCTCGAGCAGTGGTCAGCCAACTGGTCCGCCAACCGATAAATTCATCATTGGTCAGCTCACTGATCCGCAAACAGCGCGCGCTGATCGACGAACGACATTCACTATCTGAACCATTCCAAGGACAAGGTTATTCATCATGACGAGATTACTCCCGACCTCCACCGCTGGCAGCCTGCCGAAACCGTCCTGGCTCGCCGAACCGGAGGTCCTCTGGTCCCCCTGGAAGCTCGAAGGTGAGGCACTGGTCGCGGGCAAGCAGGATGCCCTGCGCGTCTCCCTGCAGGAGCAGCAACACGCCGGGATCGACATCGTCAGCGATGGCGAGCAATCGCGTCAGCACTTCGTCACCACCTTCATCGAGCACCTGAATGGTGTGGATTTCGAGAAGCGCGAAACCGTCAAGATCCGTGATCGTTACGAGGCCAGCGTGCCGTCCGTGGTCGGCCCGGTCTCCCGCCAGAAGCCGGTGTTCGTCGAAGATGCCAAGTTCCTGCGCTCGCAGACCGACCAACCGATCAAGTGGGCACTGCCGGGGCCGATGACCATGGTCGACACCCTCTTCGATGGCCATTACAAGAGCCGCGAGAAGCTGGCATGGGAATTCGCCAAGATCCTCAACGAGGAAGCCAAGGAACTTGAAGCGGCGGGCGTCGACATCATCCAGTTCGATGAACCGGCCTTCAACGTGTTCTTCGATGAAGTGAATGAGTGGGGCATCGCCACGCTGGAGCGCGCGATCGAAGGCCTCAAGTGCGAGACCGCCATCCACATCTGTTACGGCTACGGCATCAAGGCCAACACCGACTGGAAGAACACCCTGGGCTCCGAATGGCGTCAGTACGAAGAAGCCTTCCCCAAGCTCCAGCAATCCAACATCGATATCGTCTCGCTGGAGTGTCATAACTCTCACGTGCCGATGGAGCTGATCGAGCTGATCCGTGGCAAGAAGGTCATGGTCGGTGCCATCGACGTTGCCAACAACACCATCGAGACACCGGAAGAAGTCGCCGAGACCCTGCGCAAGGCGCTGCAGTTCGTGGATGCCGACAAGCTCTACCCCTGCACCAACTGCGGCATGGCCCCGCTCTCCCGTGAAGTCGCCCGCGGCAAGCTGCAGGCACTCAGCGCCGGCGCCGCCATCGTGCGCAAGGAACTCGAAGCGCAGCGCTGATCGCTTGGCCGAGACAGAGCACGGGCTAGGACACAGCACTGACAGATAGCGCCAGGCTAGTTCCGAACCGAGTTGGCCCGACGATAGTGCTCAAGAGTAAAAGCAGCTGCGGCTGATATCGCCGCAAACAAAAATGGCCATCGTGAAGGATTCACGACGGCCATTTTTTCATCACTCTCACCTTTGTCACTCAAGCACCCAGTTCCGCGCTATCGCTGCAGCCCCTACCCGACGGCTGATCATTACCACCTCCCCACTCTCCCAGGATTTGCCATGTCACTCCCCGACACCAAAGCTGACATCCATTCAGACACACCTATCGACCCCGCCAGTTTCCGTGAAGCCCTCGGCCACTTCGCCTCCGGCATCACGATCATCACCACCCAGGTCGACGACGAACCGATCGGCTTCACCTGCCAGTCGTTCTACAGCGTCTCGATGAATCCGCCGCTGGTCTCCTTCAGCGTCAAGGCAAGCTCGTTCAGCTACCCGAAGATCCGCCAGGCAGAGCGCTTCGCCGTCAACATCCTCTCCAGCGAACAAAGCCATATCTCCAACCAGTTCGCCATGCGCGGCGCGGATAAATGGCAAGGCATCGACTGGCAGCTCTCCCCCCTCGGCAACCCGGTCATCAATGACAGCCTGCACTGGCTCGACTGCAAGATTCACGCAGAGCACCCCGCTGGTGATCACCTGATCGTGATCGGGGAAGTGAAAGGACTGAATCTGGATGTTGCGGGGACGGCGCAGCCATTGTTGTATTTCAAAGGGAAGTACGGGGATTTAGCTGTAATAGAGTGACATTTTATAGAATTCAGTGTGCACCCTAAACTAGGTCTATATCTTGGATTCATAGAAAAAGCAAAACACTTTGGTTCGTCCGCTAGAAGCGAGAGGACCAACACCGATACCCTCTTACTTTACTGACCAAAGTGCAGCAGAGCAGGAGCTCCCAACAACTGGCCCAGACGCAACGATACCAGATTCATGCGCATCGTAATGTAGGATTGAGCCGATGCAAGAGCGCTATATCACTTAGGATATGTTGTTCGTGAGTTATATCGCAACGCGTTCGATAAATACCACTATCTAGAACGCACCCAATAATATTTTGCCCTTGGCCGAAGGTTCTGAGTGCAACACCTGAGTTTCTCTGTAAGGTATTGCGCTCAGAACCTTCGGCCAAGCTGTCATTATCGAGCCACATTACTTCTATAAATAAAATCGCTTATGTTAGGGGCAGGTATCTCTAATCTAATTGATCTTGCTTTTTCATCAAGACCATAATAGTCCAACATATTGCCGTATAAGACACCTACTACTTCAGTCATAAAAATATCTTGGTACTCATCTTTAACATGCGTATATATACTAAAAAGATCAAGTGAAAGGCTTTCGCTTCTAAAGAAAAAATCTCTATCGCTATCGATATCATTTACCTCAAATGATTTTCCATAAATGTACTCCAAATAACAAATCTCTAATTCATCTATACTCTCGGGAAAACGCTCTGTAGTGCGAAAATAACATAGTAGCATTTCATGCAATCTTGCTTCAAACTCCTTACTGTCCAGTAGATACATATAAAATTTATGCGAATCATCATTAATTGAAAAAAATCTATTAACGCTATCTTTGTCTACGTGCTTGATTCTTAATGCATGGCACTCTGTATATTTATATTGAATAAGATGAAAGTGCTCATGAGTTATAACCGCTTCGACAACACATTCAGCTTGTTTAGGAATTCTCTTTGAATATATAATGATTACATCTTCATCAACTGCTGAATTAAAACTCCCAAGAACTCTACTGGACATTACTCGTCTATACACTTGACGAAAAACAGTATAAATGGAGCGCAAAAATAAAAAACCACTAACAATGAATAACACTCCCAATATTACAGGAAGTAAAAATATCTTTAAGAATATATTTAACTCAAGAATTTCAATCTTATATCTCTTTATAGCTGAAGAAACACTTTTACAGTCCAAATCAAAATCTTTAATCAGATGACCATTTTCTTTACCCATCATTACTTTAAAAATAAAAGCATACTCCGCGTAAACACGTTTCAACTCATAACAAAAAAGTGACAAACCACTTACTTTTTTTATCGAAAATTTTTCATTATTAAACAAACAATTTTCATATATCCATGTCGTTCCTAAAAAATCTTTACGCCACTGTTCTCTCGTATCAAGCTCAATGATTTTATTTTTAAATTTGTTTTTCATATTTTCCATTCTATGAAATAGTAGGCGGATGCAAACGCTGAGTTTAACACGGCAGATGCAAGCTCTGAGTGTGACACCCTATTGAATTGAGGGTGGTGCTTCATTGTGCTTTGCCATCGGTTCATTCATCACCTCGATAGGGCATTTGAAGTCGAAGCGTTTTCGAGGCCGCATATTCAGCTCGAAGGCAATGGCATCCAGCTCTTCCTGACTGGTCAGTGACAGATCCATTCCCTTGGGGAGGTACTGGCGAATCAGGCTATTGATATGCTCGTTGCTGCCTGTTTGCCAAGGGCTGTGAGGATCACAGAAGTAGATGGCGACGCCAGTATTTTGCGTGATAGCGGCATGCCTAGCCATTTCTCACCCTTGGTCATATGTCAGAGTTTTTCGTGCTGCCAACGGCATTCGGTTCAGGGCGGCACTGAAGCCCTCTACAGCAGAAGTCGCGGTCGCATCATGCATCATTGCCAGTATCAAGTATCCGCTACTGAGATCTACGAGAGTGCCAACCGCTGAGGTATTTCCTTTGCCCTTGATCAGGTCGCCTTCCCAATGCCCCGGCATCTCGCGTTTGTCCACCTCGGGCGAACGAAGGTGAATGCTGACCATGTCGGGGATCTGACCTCGACGATCCGTCTCAACACGGCGAGGCTTAAGCGTACTTTTTCCGTGCCGCAGGCAATGGATGAGCTCTTTGCGCAGTTGCCCAGCCGGCAGTGCGTAGATGGCGGTTTAAATTGCCTCGCGACAGACGTAGGCGTCTTCAAGTTTAGGTAGGTTCATGTGTCGCAGCTTGCCGGCGGTCTGCTCCGGAGACAAGTAGCGCCGAAGAAGGTACTCAACAAGCCTGAACCGCTCGCTATCGATGGTTAGCTTTATTTTGGGCCGGCAAAAGCGCCGACGCTTGAATCGTGACGCTTGCGCGCGTTCAGCCCGGTAGTCGTCACCCAAGATACTATTTCGGCGAATTTCTCGGCTGATAGTGGAGGGGGAGCGACTCAGGCATCGAGCAATAGCTCGAAGGCTTGAGCCTTGAGAGAGGCAAACCTGGATAGTGGCACGATCGGTAACGCTGAGTTCTGAGTGTGACATGAGCGCAATACCTTACAGGGAAGCCTAGGTGTTTCACTCAGAATCTACGGCCAATCCCTATAATAAATCACAGTGCTATTAAACAATAACCGCTTACTAAAAAATCAAATTATAAATTATCGACAGCATACCTTTTATAAATCAATACATTCATCTTCCCCTAAAGATAAAACAACTTTAGATCCTGTTAAGACTTTATAAGCTTCATCGATAGAAGTCACACTATGCCCGTGAAATCTTGACAGCTTATAAGCAGCTTTATACTTTGCCACATCATGCAATAACCCAAGACTATGATTAACATCTAGTAAAGTAATTGCCTTATAAAATGCTCTCCTTCTTTCTATAGCCTCTACTTCAGACATATATTTAAACTTTAGCTTCAATTCATCCTGATTAAGTACAATATATGTTTCTTGCGATAAACCAATATCTTTAAAATCAACGTTTTTTACTAATTGTCGCTTACCTTTTTTTAAGCTTTCATCACGCATAGTATAATGTAGGCTTAACGATGGTGAAGCAAAACCAAGACTCTCCTGGTTTAATTTAAATGTCAAAAATTCATGATCATCAGGATCTAGGTTTATTATTTTATCTTCAAAGCTATAGAATAAGCTTGAACAAGACCAATGAACCCTACCAACATCTAAAACATTATAACCTCCAACTTCCTCTTTCAGTAATAACTTTACTCTAGAATCAATTTCGCTTAGTAACGACTCTAGTCCTTTAATATTTTCTGAAGAACAACTTGAAACTTGCTCAGGACTAATATTCCTTTTCCATACGTCATTAGTCACTATATCCTTCAACACAAAAATATAATGACTGATGCAAGATGGATCAATATTAAAAATATAATCAACAGAAATTTCTTCACCTGAGCATCTAATCAGATAGGACATAAAAATCTCCGTTACACTAATGACAAATATCTATTACATTTCATAAAAATATTGGCATCAGTATGTAAATATTCGATTTTATCATCACAATCCCGTCCATTACTTCCCGGGACTAAACACCTAACGCAGACGTCGATTCAATCCACATAATGACGTGCATGGGTCTGGGCCACCTGTGGTAGCTCATGCTCAGCTTCACTTGGTCGGTAAGGCATAGAGGGTACCGGCGCTGACCCTCCTACTTCTATCGAGTGTTCCAAGGCGCTGTACTTATTCTATGGTTCCGGGAACTTTAGGAAAAAAGTACGCACTTATTATCTCATGATGACGAAAAGCAACAACACAACAGCCGCTAGTATCAAAAATAACGTAACCATGCTTACCTCCATTATAGTGGTAATGAGATTTTCTATCTAACGTTTCTTCTTCCAATTAGTCTCAGCTTGCTTTATTATCTCGGAAGCTCCTGCTTGCATGCTGTCTTTAGCGGACATGGCAATATTAGATTCATGTAAATTAGAAAACTCTGACTTCATTGTCAGAAAAAAATCATCTAGCGCCATTTTGGTTTGAAACCATACAGAGATTACAGATAATACCAGAAACAATAATCCCCAAGCTGCAAGCATTTCTGATGAATTCAACATATTATAACCGCATAAAAGTACGATAATAATCCAGCAATATCCAGCTATGGCTCTAATGCCTAACCATCCCAATAGTAGCGCTGACATCAAACCAATATTTATGATCGTATTTGAAAAGTCCCCTTCTACACCAACAGCCAACTGTATCCATGCTGAGAACAAATATAAATTAATCACAAAAAATAAAATGGATGCAATAGACATATTTCTATAGGCTATTATCTTTCTGAGATATAAAGGAACAAGCATTCCCAAGGCAATAAGGCCATGAATCAACCCAGGAATATTAAAAACAAGCTTGTTATCAAGCTTCAGAAAAAATACCGGATTAAACAAGAGCTCCGCTGTAGTCAAAGTGTCATAATAAAAACAGCCTAACAAGAATGCCAAAATGCCAGAAGTCAAAGCAATCAACTTCTGATGATTGTTGGAAAGTTCGCTCTCTGATAACTTTATCATTTTATATCCCACTGTCCTGTTAGCGATTTCGATTAGCGCGCCATATCAATACAACACACCTAGAAAATGCTCATAAACACACTTTAATATTTAAAATTACATCAAACTTATACAGTATTAAAATACGATCTAGGATGAGCATAAATATATCAGCGCTATATATATCGACATGATTATACTCGGCTCACGATCCCTCTTACACACATCAACTAGTAATACTTAAGCAGTCGCCAGTTAGTTAAAATTTTACGTTAAACAATTTCCAACGCCATATAGAAAACAATTAAAACAGATCGCACGAAACTTACAGCACTCGCTTTCCCCTCACATGTCTTAGCTCTGCAGAACCACGGCTACCGCAGTGCTCACAAGAAGCACATCAGTGTTAACTACAGCACGTAACCAATATATGATAATGTGCAAAGAAACGACACAAGCGTCGCACAATCGAGACGAAAGGGTAAGCACCGTCAACATGCGACTATACTACCCTCCTGCTTGACATCATGGTCATTAGCCCAGTGACTGCGGCGCTCGAGAGACATCCAGCAAGAGGAAATGTGCTCCGCATTTTCAGTCACACTGAATGAATCTACAGCCTGACGTGCCAAGTCAGCGCCCTGCTACCCTGTTAATCAGATATCGCTAAGCAACACGTCACACAAGGAAGAAGGCATGAGTCAGCCACAGTACGCTCCGGGGATGCGCCTGGAGATTCGTGATGCCGAGTGGCGCCTGACCCGAATGGATCACAGCAGTGATGGTGAGTACGTTCTCCACTGCACTGGTCTTTCGGAGCTGGTGCGTGGCAAGGAGGCAAGTTTTCTTACCCGGCTTGAGCCCAGCATTCGCGTGCTCGCCCCTGAGAAGACAGCCTTGGTAGATGACCTTTCACCAGGCTTCCGTGCTGGCTTGTTGAACCTGGATACACAGTTGCGCGCCACTGCGCCAGCTGATGATGCCGTTCAGCTCGGTCATATGGGTGCCATGGATACGCTGGACTTCCAGCTCGAGCCGACTCGTCAGGCACTGCGCCAGCCGCGCCAGCGCATCCTGATCGCGGATTCAGTCGGTCTGGGGAAGACATTGGAAGCCGGCGTCCTCACCAGCGAGCTGATTCACCGTGGCCGCGGCAAGCGCATTCTCGTGCTTGCCGTGAAATCCATGCTGTCCCAGTTCCAGCAGGAATTCTGGAATCGCTTCACCATCCCGCTGACACGACTGGACTCCGTGGGGCTGGCACGTGTGCGTCGCCACATTCCCAGCAACCACAACCCCTTCCACTACTATGATCGGGCCATCGTTTCCATCGATACCCTTAAACAGGACCTCGAGTACCGTCATTATCTCGAGCAGGCCTACTGGGACATCATCATCATCGATGAGGCACATAACGTTGCCGAGCGCGGCAGTCACTCCCAGCGTGCGCGTCTGGCCAAATTGCTGGCGACACGCTCGGACACCCTCATCATGCTCTCGGCCACGCCGCATGACGGCAAGGCGGAAAGCTTCGCCAGTCTGGTCAACATGCTGGACCCCACCGCCATCGCCGATGCCTCGAACTACGCGCACGAGGACTTCCGTGACAAGGGGTTGGTCATCCGCCGTTTCAAGAATGATGTCCGCGACCAGCTGGGCGAATTCCCGGACCGCGAGATCGACAAGCATTTCGCGACCGCCAGCCCGCTGGAAGAGCGAGCGTATGACCTATTGATGGAGACGCCCTTCCAGAGCCTGGATGGACGTGGCCGCCAAGGGCTCTTCCGCACCACGCTGGAGAAAGCCCTGTTCTCAAGCCCGGCTGCCTGTACCAGCATCTTGACCAATCGACTCAAGGCGCTTGGCAAGCGCGAGCAATCCCCTGAGCGTGATGCCGACATCGAGAACCTCGAAACCCTGCGCGATGTCATCTCGGAAATCACTCCCGACAAGTTCGGCAAATATCAGGCGCTGTGTGAGCTGATCGGCAAGAAAGCCGGCCAAGGGGGGCTGGGGTGGAGTCGTGCAGAAGACGACCGTCTCGTCATCTTTACCGAAAGCCTCAAGACGCTCGACTTCCTGCGCGAGCATATCGAGCGTGACTGCGGCCTCAAAGCCAAGCAGATCGGGGTGCTAAAGGGGACTGACAGTGATCGCGATCTGATGGCGACCGTCGAGAGCTTCAATCGCGGCGACAGTCCGCTGCGTCTGTTGCTGTGCTCCGATGTCGCCTCCGAGGGGATCAACCTGCACCACCTCGCTCATCGCATGGTGCACTTCGACATCCCCTGGTCGTTGATGGTCTTCCAGCAACGCAATGGCCGTATCGATCGTTACGGCCAGCGCCATACGCCCCAGATTCGCTACCTGCTCACCGAGAGTGACAACGCTCGCGTGCGCGGAGACCAACGCGTGCTGGAGGTGCTGATCGACAAGGATGACCAGGCCAGCCGCAACATCGGAGACCCCTCCGAATTTGCCACCGGCCTGACCCAACAGGAGCAGGAGGACAAGGTCGCCGAGGTCATGGCGGCCGACTCCACCAGCGATGCCGGCCAGAGCCTCTTCGAGGGACTGTTCGACTTGGACAACCCCATGGAAGACACCCTGGCTCAGTTCACGCCGGAAGTGGTCCCGGCTGCTCCGGCCAAACGCTCACGAGGCCTCTATGAGGACACTCTGCACTGGGCGGACCACGCATTGCGTTGGCTGGATGCCGAGATGCGCGACAACCATCAATCGCTGCAGATGCAGGTTGACCGCAAGGCGCGACGTATCGAACTGACCGCCCCATCGGATCTCCGCCAGCAGCTCAAATGGCTGCCACGTGAGATTCGCCCGGCACACGATCGTTTCATCCTCAGCGATGACATCGACACGCTCAAGCGGCACTTTGCACTGGCACGTCAGGAAGATAGCCCGTGGCCAAGCGTGCAATACCTGTGGCCATTGCATCCGGTGATGCAGTGGCTGCGCCAGCGTGTCCTGAATGCCTTCGGGCGTCATAGTGCGCCCGTCATTCGTGTGCCATCGGTAATGGCCAAGAACGAAGCGCTCTATATCCTGCATGGCGGCTATCCCAACAAACGCGGTCAGAGCCTGATGGAGGCCTGGATCGCCGTGCCCGCCACCCTGGTAGAGGGCAAATGGCAGGCCGGTACGCCGGAGGCTCTCGAAGAGGCACTGGAACGCCTTGAACTGAATCCCGAAGCCCTCCCCAACCCGGGAATAGAAGGCGATACCCGTGCCCTCGCCGCCGCGCTGCCCGCGGTGGTGGATCGTGCCCGCGTGCAACTCTTTGCACTGCGCAAGGTACGCGAGAACGAACTGAATGAACGTCTCAACGTGCAGATGAGCGCCATGGATGACCTCAAGAAGCGCCATCACCGCCAGCTGGACCTGACGCTTGAGGGCAGTCGAGAAGCCGCCGGTCGCAAGCAACAGCGCCGCGACGAGGCCACAGCCAACATCGAACGTACCTTCGATGATTACGAGGCCTGGCTGGAAGACACCCAGATGCTGGAGTCGCTGCCCTTCATTCAGGTGGCTGCCGTTCTGACGGGCGAGCCCGCGACAAGGGCCAACTAGCTCTCAGCATGCAAGACGTCTGGCCAGTCGCCTCTCTGGCAAACCGGCCAGCCGCGTGAGACAGACCATCACAAGATTCGTCTATTCAATATTGCGCCCGGCCACTCGCGCCGGGCACAAGGCAAGGAAAGCATCATGGCCTACGCCGGGATCAGCAACGAGAACGAGTTCTACAGCGAGCACTACCTCGCGGACATCTTCGAATCCAACATCTCCGACGTGCTGGAGCGCTGGAAGCAGCAGGCCAGCCAGGACGACACCCGCACGCCGTGGAGTGCCCTGAGCCGTCGCGGCCACCAGCACCTGCGTGACATCGAGCAGCTGGAAGGCCTGCGTGGTGCAGACGCCAATGCACGTGTTGCCGCCGCGCGAGCACTGAATGCCCCGCTGCTGTCGATTCTCGGCTACCACGCCGCGCCCAGGCGCCAGCTGCTGTCGGATGACTGCGAAATCCCGTTGCTGGCCGAGCTGACCAACGCCGATGGCCATCCGCATCTGTGGGTCGTCGAAGCCTTCTCGACAGAGGCTGCCGAAGGCGACCCGCTGGAGGCACAGCCGCACCCGGCGCAGTACCGCACCACCAGCGAAGGTCGCGATGAAACACCGCTGCCGGAGGCCATGAGCAAGCGTCTCGCTGACGGCAAGGCCAACTGGCAGGCGTTGATCTCACGGGACATCTTCACGCTGGCTCGTCCGCCGCGCTGGGTACTGCTGGTGTCACCGCGTCAGTGGATTCTGATTGACCGCGCCCGCTTTGCACGTGCCCAACTGCTGCGCTTTGACTGGGTAGAGCTGCTCGGCCGTCGTGAAGACCCGGCCCTCAAGGCCGCGAGCGTGCTGCTCTCCCGCGAAGCCATCAGCGAAGAAAGCGGCCAGAGCCTGCTGGACACCCTGGACGAGAACGCCCACAAGCACGCCTATGGTGTCAGCGAAGACCTCAAGTACGCACTGCGCGAATGTATCGAGCTGCTCGGCAATGAGGCCGCCCGGCAACTGGTCGAGAAAGCCCGCAGCCAGAAGAAAGGCATCTACTCAGGTGCCAACGAGCTGGACCCGGACGAGCTCTCTCGCGAATGCCTGCGTGTGATGTATCGCCTGCTGTTCCTGTTCTACATCGAGGCCCGCCCGGAGCTGAACTACGCTCCGGTCGCCAACAGCATCTACCTGAACGGCTATTCGCTTGAACGCCTACGCGAGCTCGAACTCACCCCGCTGACCAGCGAACGTGAGCGTCAGGGCAGCTACCTGCATCACTCCATCACTCAGCTGTTCACTCTCGTCTACGAAGGGGTAAACACTGGCCACCAGATGGACATGACCCAGGCGATGAGCGCGCGCGATGGTGCATCGGCCTTCGAGATGAGCCCCCTGCGCTCGCACCTGTTCGAGCCGGCCCGCACGCCACTGCTGAATCAGGTCGTGTTCCCCAACTACCTGTGGCAGCGCATCATCGAGCTGATGTCACTCTCTCGTGCCAGTGGGCGCGGCAAGCGCCGTGGCCGCATCAGCTATGCACGCCTGGGCATCAACCAGCTGGGTGCTGTCTATGAGGCACTGCTCTCCTATCGTGGCTTCTTCGCCACCGAGACACTCTTCGAGGTCAAGAAGGCCGGCGAAGCCAACCCGGATGCCCTGGAAACCGGCTACTTCGTGCCGGAGCACGAGCTGCATCACTATGCCGAGAACGAACGCGTCATGCTGCGCAACGAGCATGGCGAGCAAGTCCACAAGCGCCATGAGCGCGGCAGCTTCCTCTATCGTCTGGCCGGGCGTGACCGTCAGAAGAGTGCCTCCTATTACACGCCGGAGGTCCTCACTCGCTCATTGGTCAAATACGCCCTCAAGGAGCTGTACCGCGAGCAGCTGGAGCCCCTCGCCGATGACGCCGCCCGCGCCCGTCATATTCTCAGCCTCACCCTGTGCGAGCCTGCCATGGGCAGCGCCGCCTTCTTGAATGAAGCGATTGACCAGCTGGCCGACAAGTATCTCGCCCTGGCCCAGAGTGCCGGCCTGGCACTGGATGAGACATCACTGACAGGCGAGCGGACCACTGCAGGCCACAGTGATGCCAACCTTGGCGCCATCAGCACTGACACCGACACCAGCACAGCAGCCCAGGGACACCGCATCTCTCAGGCCGAATACGCTGCCCACAAGCAACGCGTCAAGATGTATCTGGCGGACCATTGCGTGTTCGGGGTCGACTTGAACCCGGTCGCCGTGGAGCTGGCCGAGGTCTCGCTGTGGCTGGCCGCCCTCTCCGATGACCGCTTCGTGCCCTGGTTCGGCTTCCAGCTGCATAACGGCAACTCATTGATCGGCGCACGCCGTGAGAGCTACCCCGCCAGTAGCCTGCCCCTCAAGGGCAACAACGCCGGCAGCTGGTTGAAGACGGCGCCCAAGGCCGTACCCTTTTCGCTCGAATCACAGGCGGCGCTCGAATCACAGACAGGGCTTGAGCCACAGACGGCGCCCGAACCTACGCAAGAGACAGCCGGTATCTGGCACTTCCTGCTGCCCTTCGACGGCATGGCGGCTTATGACGACAAGGTCGCCAAGACGCTCTTCCCGGAGCAGATCAAGGCGCTGAAAGCGTGGCGCAAGGACTTCGTCGCGCCCTTCGCGCAAGAGGAAATCGCACGTCTCGAGACACTCAGCCGCAAGGTCAGCGCACTATGGGATGAGCACGCCCGTGAGCTGCATCGTCTGCGTGACAACACCTCAGACCCCTACGCCATCTACGGCCAACCGGCCAAGGGTCGGCGGAGCAGCATGGCCGACAAGGACGCCGCCCATCACGCCATCAGCCGCCCGGAGCAGAACAATGCCCCCGCCTATCAGCGCCTGAAACTGGCGATGGATTACTGGTGTGCGCTGTGGTTCTGGCCGCTGGAGGAGCACGAAGCCCTACCCTCACGCGCCGAATGGCTGTTCGATCTTGAAACACTGCTGGCCGGAGACACCCTCGGCCAGGGCCCGACCACCGCCACGCCGGATCTATTCTCATCAAGTCTCGCCATCAGTCAGCCCGACGGCACCTATGATGTCGAGCAGGAAGGCCGCTCCTTCGTCGACCGCTTCGGCGTCGTCAATCGCGACCTGCTGCTCAAGGCGTGTCCACGTTTTGCCATGGCGGCGAATATTGCCGAGCGCGAGCGCTTCTTCCATTGGGAGCTGGAATTTGCCGATCTCTTCGCCGGCCTGCACAACGGCCGCCAGGGCTTTGACCTGATACTGGGGAACCCGCCCTGGCTCAAGGTGGAATGGGAAGAAAGCGGCGTGCTGGGCGATCACCAACCACGCTTCGTGCTGCAGAAGTTCTCGGCAAGCCAATTGAATACACTGCGCGAACAGGCCATGCACGAACATCCCGGCCTGCAGGATGCTTGGCTATCTGATTACCAACAGTCGGATGCCACCCAAGCCTTCCTCAACCATGTCAGCAATTACCCGCTGCTCAAGGGTGTACAGACCAATCTGTACAAATGCTTCCTGCCGACCGCCTGGCGGCTAGGCAATGACAAGGCGATCTCCGGCTTCCTGCATCCGGAAGGTATCTATGACGACCCTAAAGGTGGAACACTCCGTGAAGCGGTGTATCCGCGTCTGCGCGCGCATTTTCAATTTCAGAATCAGCGCATGCTTTTCCCAATTGGGCATCGCGTAAAATTCAGCATTAATTTATATAACTGCACTCCTAAAAGTTCTGTAAATTTCGGCAACATTGCAAACCTGTTTATGCCCAAGACCATTGATGAAAGCTTTACACACTCAGGGCAAGGGATCATAGGAGGCATCAAACTCGACGATGGGAGTGATTGGAATGAAAAAGGCCATAAAGATCGGGAAATTCTCGTAGATGCAGAAGCTTTAGAACTGTTCGCAAAACTTTATGATAGCGAAGGGACGCCTGCACTCAAGGCACGCTTGCCGGCTCTACATGCTCGTCAATTGATCGAGGTCTTGGAATGCTTTGCCCGCCAACCCAAGCGTTTGGGTGACTTGAAAGGCGAATATATATCGCTCGAAATGTGGCATGAAACGAATGCCCAGAAAGATGGCACCATGCGTCGCGAAACACGCTTCCCGCAATTCAGCCAAGAGTGGGTTCTCAGCGGTCCACACTTCTATGTCGGTAGTCCGTTCTACAAGACACCCCGTGCTGTTTGTACCGAAAAAAGTCACTACGATGTGCTGGATCTCACCACCCTGCCCGCTGACTATCTGCCGCGTACCAACTACGTGCCCGCCTGCGATGCGGAAACCTATGCTGCCCGCACGCCGCGCGTCAGCTGGGTGGAAGAAGGCGAGAGTGAGTCGAGAAAAGTGACGGAGTATTATCGTAGCGTATTTAGAAAAATGATCGGCTCATCTAGCGAAAGAACCTTATCCGGGAGCATAATACCACCTGCAACAGCTCATATGGATGGATGTTTTTCAATTACTTTTTCTGATGCCTTACAGCTTATAGATTTCACTGCAGCTTGTAGCTCATTACCTTTTGACTTCTATATAAAATCCACAGGGAAGCAGAATTTTCGTGATGATACTGCACGATATTTACCCTTACCAGCGCTAAGCACTTCAGGCCGCGCAAGATTAGCTTGCCTCTCTACCATAACTGAACTCTATAGTAATTTTTGGGAAAAGGTATTCAACTCCAGCTTTACTCAGCAACAATGGGCTAGCACCAGCCCGATGCTAGATCACGACTTCTTCGCCAAGCTGACCCCGGAATGGCAGCGCGATTGCGCCCTGCGATATGACTACGCCCGCCGTCAGGCATTGGTGGAAATTGATGTGCTCGTGGCACAGGCGCTGGGCATGACCCTGGAGCAGTTGATCACCATCTATCGAGTACAGTTCTCGGTGATGCGCCAGAACGAGGCCGATACCTGGTACGACGCCAAGGGCCGGATCGTCTTTACGCCCAGCAAGGGACTGGTAGGCGTAGGCCTGCCGCGCAAGGCACGCAAGGCAGAGCTGAATGAAGGCATTCACTACTCCATCGCATCACCGGAGCTGACCGAATACGGTATTGCCCTGGGCTGGGAGGACATCCAGCACCTGGAGCAAGGCGTCGTCCGCAAGACCTATCAGGATGACACCCTGCCCGGCGGGCCCTATGAAACCACGGTGGAGTACCACGCGCCCTTCACTCGCCCAGACAGAGAAGCGGATTACCGCGAGGCATGGGCCTTCTTTGCGTCAGAGATGGGCGATAAAGACACAAACGACATCGCAGTGAGTGAATCGGGCTAGCGTGACGGTAACACCTTGATCGCCCCGTACTGAATGCATGCCACACACCGTATTTCACGTAATAACAGCCGCTGTCGGCCCCCCCGTCAGCGGTTGGCACCACTTGGACAAGGCCCAGAGAGGCCCGCAGGGAGCAACCAACATGATTGAACTGATATCCAGCCATCTGGAAGGCCAGCTGTACGGCAGCAATGCCGATACCATCACCGGTATCTTCTGCTGGGCAATACTCGTGATCGGAATAGTCGCCCTGATGTGTTATAGGCAGGACAAGGCGCGCAGCTTTACCCATTACACCCCTAACCTGCTCACCTCGCTGGGCATGCTGGGGACGTTCATCGGTATCGTCATTGGCCTGTTGCACTTCGATACCACCAATATCCAGGACAGCATCGCCCTGCTGCTGGATGGCTTGAAGACCGCCTTCATGACCAGTCTGTTCGGCATGGCGCTGGCCATGGTCTACAAGGTCACCACCGGTCTGAAGTTCATGCAGCCCAAGACGGATGTCGCCTCCGGTCCGGATGAAGTCGGCCCGGAGCACATCCATCAGGTGATGCTGCAGCAGAATGAGCAACTCGCTCAGCAGACCGCCAATCTGGAAAAGCTGCACCTGGTGATTGCCGGCGATGACAGCGACACCCTCACGGGACAGATTCGCCTGTTGCGACAGAACCAGGATGACAATCACAAGGCGCTGGTGCGCGAGGTAGACCGCCAGTCCACCGCCGCTGAAACCTTGGGTGCCCACGCTGAAGCCCAACGTCAGCGCTTTGACGCCTTCGCGCGTGAGCTGAGCGAGCAGATGCATGAGTTCGCCGAGATGATGTCGAAATCCGCCACCGAGCAGGTCATCAATGCCCTGAAGGAAGTCATCCAGGACTTCAACAACCAGCTGACGGAACAGTTCGGCGAGAACTTCAAGGCACTGGATGCTTCGGTGAAGTCGCTGGTGGAATGGCAGGAAAACTACCGTCAGCAGCTGGGCGAGATGCGTGATCAGTACGCTCAAGGCGTGACGGCGATCACCGATACCGAAAAGAGCGTCGCCAACATCAGCTCCAGTGCCGGCGCCATTCCGGAAACGATGTCAGGTCTGGAAACACTGCTGACCGCGACCCAGCGCCAGCTGGCAGACCTCGAAGCCCACCTCGCCGCCTTCGCTGACATGCGCGACAAGGCCATCGAGGCGGTGCCGCAGATCAATGCGCAGGTCGAGAAGACGGTAGCCGATATTTCCCAGGCCGCTCTCAATGCCGCAACCCAGCTGGTCAGCGGGGGTGAAGAACTCAAGAAGGAACTGGTCGATGGCACCGCCAGGATCAACGCCGAGATGATCGAAGGCGCCTCCGGCCTCAACGAACGCTACAACAGCGTTCACCAGTCACTGCAAGGCACCTCTGATCACCTTGCCACCCAGTCCGAGCAGATCGCCGGTCAGTTCCGTGACGCCCATGAAACCGTCAATACGCAAGTGCGCACGATGGTCGAACACCTCCAGCAGCAACATGAAGCCATGGGCAAGAATATTACCGAAGGCAATGAGCGTATTGCTGAGCAATTGTCTGAAAGCTCCGCGCGCTTGAGCGAGACGCATCGCAAGGGAATCGAGATTGCGGAACAGCAAGTGACCTCCCTCAGCGACAAGCTGGGCGAACACTCCACTCAGCTGACCCGCCAGCTAGGCGAAGCCGGAGAAACCAATCAGAAGCAACTGCGCGAAACGCTGGAAAGCGGCCTGAAGCAATATCAAGGCCAGCTGAAAGCGGCCCAGGAGCAACTACAGAGCGCACTTAATAAAGTATCTGAAGATACTCAGAAATCACTCAATGGCCAGTTTGAGACACTCAATAAAGAAACACAGGTTCAACTCCTGAAAGTCATGAATGAAATGGGAAGCGCACTGACAACCATTACTCAAGGCTTCACCAATGATTACGGGCGCTTGACCAACGAGATGCATCGCATCATTCAGCAGGCTGACAAGGAAGGAGCCTTCTGATGAGTCGTCTTGATGCCGTCTTCGGTCGTGGCAGCGCGGCCGGTAGCGAAGAGGAACACCATTGGCTCAGCGTCTCTGACTTGATGGCTGGGCTGATGATGGTGTTCTTGCTGATCGCCGTCGCCTTGATGATGCATGCCAATCAGGTACGCCAGGGAGTCACCGATGTCGCCAAGGCCTATCAGGATACTCAGGTCGCTATCCTGAGGGCCTTGCAGGATGAATTCTCGGATGACCTCTCGGGCTGGGAAGCAGAGATAGATCCTGAAACGCTGGCTTTCACCTTCCAGTCACCGGAGGTGCTGTTTGCCACCGGCTCGGCCAGCCTTCGCCCACGCTTCGAACAGATTCTGAGCGATTTCTATCCGCGTTATCTCAAGGTGCTTGCACCTTTCAAGGACAGAATTCAGGAAGTACGTATCGAAGGCCACACCTCCAGCCGCTGGAACCATCGTGTCAGCGATGACGAGGCTTACTTTCTGAACATGCAGCTCTCGCAGGACCGAACGCGTTCCGTGCTGGGATATCTTTATCAGCTGCCAGAGACACAGGCTGACAAGTCATGGGTCAAGCAAACAACCGCTGCAGTCGGCTACTCCTCGGCCCATCCGGAACTGGATGAGAATCAGCAGGAAAATGCCGAGCGCTCTAGGCGTGTCAGCTTTCGCATTCTGACCAATGCCGAAAGCCAGATTCGCGCGATTCTCGATGAGGTCGGCCAATGAAGCTGGAGATCGATCTTGGACAGCTCTGGAGCAATGTCAACAAGATGGGACGGGATAAGGCCAAGATAACGCTTGAACCAGCTCCTGTTAATACTGGCGGCTCTGGCAGCCCTAACGGCTCTGGAGGCTCTGGCGGCCCTGAAGGTGATGGAGGTGGTAGATCACGCCAAAAGCACGAGCCTGCGGTGCCTATTGAGGGCGGAGCATTATCTGAAGAATCTTTCAAGATTGTGGAAGGTCCTGGTGGCCTTCTTCAGAAAGATGGCCAGCAGATCATGATGTATATGCCGGGCCATTACCCGGAACGTTTCGAGAAAGCTCTACAGGATGGTAACGACGGCAACCGTATGCATGTTGCCTTCTGTATACACCTGGAAAAGATGAAACAGAATGGGAATTACGATACCAAGTACTTCGCGACCCAACGGATTGATGATCAATTCTCTATTCATGACAACAAAAGCGATCGCAAGGGCCATGCTGCTCTGAAAGTCTGCAAATATTGTCTTAACAAACTCAACTACGACGGCTATGCCGTACCCGGGCGCGGCAAGGGAGCCATCTTCAAGGACTTCTCCTTTGAGGCTTTCTTCGAACGCTATGCATCATTCTTCTCTTCTCATCCACTACGTGAAGTCCCGAGAACCCCACAAGAGAAAGGCTACACGAAAGATTGGGCGGAGGTTTCACGTCGATATCGTGCGTCACGCAATTACTGCTGTGAAGAGTGCACGGTAGACCTCAATGACTACCAGTACTTGCTTCATTCTCATCACGTCAATGCCAATAAGCAGGATAATCGTAACGAGAACCTGCGTGCGCTTTGCATTGATTGTCATAGCAAGCAGCCCTATCACGACCACATGCTGGTGAGTGTCGAAGACCGACACTTGATTGCACAGCTGCGCCAACGCCAGAACATGCCTGCGCCTGCAAATTGGAGTCATGTGTTCGACCTGGCAGACCCCGGCATGAACGGTGTGATGCATTTCCTGCAGCACAATCATGCCCCGATACCGGTGGTCGGGCAGGACATTCAGGATGAGAGCGAAGCTGTCGTCGCCACCCTGGAGCTAGCATGGCCTACTGCGCAACTCGCGATTGCGATTACGGTCGAGGATGCTGTAGCCGCCCGCCAGCAGGGCTGGAACATTTTCTCTGTGGAACAGGCGCTGGCCACGCCGGAGCACGTGTTGGGCGCACTACGCCAATCACGCTTTACGTGACGTGATTTAATAATACAGCTGAACCAGATAACGAAGGACAAGGACGCCCATGTTACCCAGTGTCGTGGCAGATGAATTGACTCACTCGCTCAGAGACTTTCTGCGCGCGACCTTTCCGGTCAGCACGCCCTATTTTCGTGGCCCGCAACGCGCCAATGGTGATGGTGAGAATACCTGGCTGATCGAGCAGCTGACCGATAGCCCGGACACCTTGTTCAAGGGCCCTTATCTCTCGTTGGCGCTGCCTTTCCGACGTGGAGAAGGCACGGTGCCATTCAAGCACGTCAAGCCGGCCTTCCCGCCCTGGAAGCATCAGCAGCAGGCCTTCGATCGCCTGTGCGGCCAGACATTGGATGCGCCACTGGGGTCTACGCTGGTCGCCACGGGTACGGGCTCGGGCAAGACGGAATGCTTTCTCTATCCCCTGCTGGAGCATTGCGCACGGGTACGTAGCGCGCCGGGCAGCCAGGGCAAGAATGGTATCAAGGCGCTGATCATCTATCCGATGAATGCCCTGGCGACCGATCAGGCGCGCCGTTTTGCCAAGGAATGCGCGCGGCTGTCACCCAAACTGACCGTAGGCCTGTTTACCGGCGACACCGAGAGCGAACCCTGCACGGTCATGCGTGAAGACAGTGTCATCACCTGCAAGGACACACTGCGTCGCTCGCCGCCCGATATCCTGCTCACCAACTACAAGATGCTGGACTACCTGCTCATGCGCCCGCAGGACCAGTCACTGTGGAAGCACAACACGCCGGGCATGCTGCGTTATCTGGTGGTAGATGAGCTGCACACCTTCGATGGCGCACAAGGGACAGACCTCGCCTGTTTGATCCGCCGGCTGCGTGAGCGACTCGCCATCGGCGACGAGATGGCGTGCGTCGGTACCTCTGCCACCATTGGCGGCGAAAATGGCAGCGGCGACATGCTGGCCTATGCCAGTGATGTCTTTGCCACGCCCTTCGATGCTTCGTCACTGGTTCGCGAGGACCGTCTTTCGGCGAAGGAGTACCTGAATGGCGCTCAAGAGAAACTGGGCGAGATCGCTTTCCGGCATGTCCCCCGCAGCCCTGCTGAACTGGATTCTCTGACCACCCGCGACCACGAGAACGCCGCCGATTATCTGGCCATGCTGGCAGCCAGTTGGTTCCCGCTACAGGACAGTGATACGGAAGGCGAAGCGCCCTCCTGCAACCCCGCCATTCTCGGCGACCCGAGCCACACGGAATACGAACGGCACCGGATTCTGCTGGGTAATGATTTGCGTCGTCACTCGGCCTTCCATGATCTGCTGGGACGCCTGGCGAGTGTCACCGACATGCAGGCGCTTGCCTGTGATTGGCAGCGTCGCCTGGGCACATCACGACGGGATGCCGCCTTGCTGCTGCAAGGGTTGGTCGCCCTCGTATGCACGGCACGTGATCAGGTCAGTGATGCCAGTGGCAAGCTATGCACGACGCCGCTTCTGAACGTGCGCGTACAGCTGTGGCTACGTGAGCTGTCTCGTATGGTCGTCAGTGTCGATGCTCAGCCTTCACTGCTGTTCAGTGATGACCTGAGCGGGGATGCACTGAGCGGCGGCAATGAACTACCAGATGCCCCCGCCGCAGATGATGACGAGCGCGATGCTTCTCTGCCCGCCAGCAACGACGGCGCGGAGAGCCAAATGTCCGGACTCGCACTGCCATTGGTGCATTGTCGTGAGTGTCATTCCGCGGCGTGGGGCACACTCAAGTCCATCGACTCTCCTCAGGTCAGCGATGACTTGAGCCGTATCTATACGGCGTACTTCGCCAAAGACCCGGAAATGGTGTTGCTTTACCCCCTGAAGGAAGGCGAGACACCTCCTGTGGCCAGCAAGGGGGAAGTTCGCCACCTGTGCCCGTCCTGCAAGCGTATGGGTAGCGCCAATCGCGATAGCAGTGATGAGTGCCTGCATTGCCAGCAACCCGGCAGAATCCGTGTCTGGATGCCGGCCTTGATCGAAACGCGCAAGGAAAAGACGGTCAGTGCCGTCGATCAGTGCCCGTGCTGTCAGGCGCATAACGGCCTGGCCATCGTGGGGTCGCGTGCGGCCTCGCTTTCCAGCGTGATGCTGTCGCGCCTGTACCAATCCGATTTCAATGATGACCGCAAGGTGATTGCCTTCTCGGACTCCGTCCAGGATGCCGCGCACCGCGCCGGCTTCTTCGAGGCACGTACCTGGAGCCAATCGCTGCGCCAGGCCTTGATAGGCTGGGCCAAGCAACAACGGCTGCCAATGGATCTCGATGCCTTGGCCCAGGGCTTTGCTGACAATGAACGTCAGCGCGCGGGGAGTGATGCCGATTTCGTGGGCCGTTGGTTGCCACCCAATCTGGATTGGCTGCAGGATGCTCGTGAGCTGCAGGAAACCGGTGTCCTCCCCTCAGGCAGTGAGCTACCGGAGTTGATCGCGAAACGTCTGGATTGGGAGGTGCGCAGCGAGCTGGGACTGGGAAGTCGTATCGGCCGGACGCTTGAGCGTCAGGGGTTGCTGGGGCTAGGTGTCGATGTCTCGCGTCTCGAACGGGCGCTGAACCAGTTGCGTCACCAATGGCGTGAGCAATTGCCCCATCTGGCTGCGATGGCTGAGCCACATTCTCAGGCGCTGGAACAGTGGCTGCTTGGCGTCCTGCACCGCATGCGCGTGCGAGGCGCTTTCGTGCACCCTGCCATGCGCGAGTTCATCGCACAGGGCGGTGATAACTCGTTCATGCTCAACCGAACTCAGCAATCGCTGTTTCTGCCCAACTACGGCACGCGTCGCCAGCCGCCAGCTTTCGTCAGCCTGGAGCCCATCGGAAAGTTCGTCGATTGTGTCACCGGTGGCAGTCAAGGCAGCGCACGCAGTGCCAGCCTGTGGTATCGCCATTGGCTGACTCATCACCTGCCCATTGATAGTCTCAGCAGCGCTGGCGACGTGGCCCAGGCGTATCGACTGGCGTTTGAAGCACTATCTCGCGCTGGCCTGGTGGAAGAACAAGGCCAGAGCCAGGGCCGCAGCATCTGGGGGCTTGTCCCGGGGCATTGGCACGCCAGTACCCAACTCCTCCCGCTACGGTGTACCCAGTGCAGTCAGCGCGTGCAGGTGCCTTTGACGGCGCTGCCCAACTGGCTGAACATGCATTGCCTGCAGCCACATTGCCAGGGCCAGCTGCAGGCAGCTCGTCCTGCTCACTGGAGCCTGACACCGGCACATCAATCTGGGGCGCGCCTGGTCAGCCATGAACATACCGGCCTGTTGGACGCTGATACCCGCGCACGCGTGGAACACTCCTTCATCAAGGGCAAGCGTCCGTGGGACATCAATCTACTGTCCGCCACCCCGACGCTGGAAATGGGCATCGACATCGGGGATCTTTCCACCGTACTGCTGTGCTCTACCCCTCCGGCACAGGCCAATTATCTGCAGCGCATCGGTCGTGCCGGGCGCCGCGATGGCAATGCGCTCAACCTGACCATCGCCAATGGTGCGCCGCATGATCTGTACTTCTTCTCTCGTCCGCAGGAGATGATGAGTGGCGAAGTCGCAACGCCCGGAGTCTTCCTGAAAGCCCGCGCAGTACTGGAACGTCAGCTACTGGCCTTCTGCCTTGATGCGTGGATGGCCAGCCATGCCAGAAGCGGTACGCTGGCCGCGTCTCTGCTCCCCAGTCGGTTGACTCAAGTGCTGGATGCGGTGAATCACAAGGCCAGTGAGGGCCCCAATACCGGGCGCTTCCCTTACACCATGCTCAGTTTCATCGAACAGCATCACATTGACTTGTTGGCACGCTTTCTTGCCCGCTTCCCGCATCTGGATGAGGAAGACCGTGATTACCTGGGCCAGCAGCTGATGCCGGATGCCACTGCGGCCACGGTAGCGCTTCCCTCAGGCTTGAAGTCCCGTGTCATCACCACATTGACACGCCGTGCCGAGCAACGCCGTGCCTGGAAGCTGGAGATCAAGGAGTACGACCGCGCACTGGAGCAGCTGAAGGCTCAGCCAGAAGACGAGCATGTTCGCAACGAGATCGAGGCCATCGAGGTCGAGCGTCATGGGCGAATGAGCCTGTTGAAACAACTGGGCCAGCAACAGACCCTCAACTTCTTCACGGATGAAGGGTTGCTGCCCAACTACGCCTTCCCGGAGGAAGGCGTGACGCTCAATGGCATGGTGATCCGTCACGTCAGCAAGGCACAGGCTGCCAGCGGCAAGAGCTACGAAGTGGTACATCATGAGTTCCAGCGCCCGGCGCAGAGCGCCCTGGTAGAGCTGGCGCCTCTCAACACCTTCTATGCCCTGGGCCGCACGCTGACGATTGATCAGATCAACCTGCGCGGTCAAGACATCGAACATTGGCGACTCTGCAGCGTATGTCACTACAGCGAGTCACTGGCTGAGGGAGATATTCATGGCAGCTGCCCGCGGTGCGGCAGCCCACAATGGGGGGACTCCGCTCAGAAACGCAGCTTGCTACGCCTGAAGGAAGTCACTGCCACGGTACGCGACCGGGACAGTCGCATCGGCGATGACAGTGATCAGCGCCAGCCTGCGTTCTATAACCGCCAGATGCTGGTGGATATCAGACCGAACAGCGCCAGCCATGCCATGCGCATTGATGACCCCGCCTGCCCGTTCGGCTTTGAATTCATCGCGGATGCACGCTTCGTGGAGATCAACTTCGGTCGTGGTGATGATGCCGGCGATACGTTGAGTGTCGCGGGCAAGGAAGCCTCGCGCCCGGGCTTCGCGGTGTGCGCGCATTGCGGCAAGGTTCGCTACAAGGGCCAGAAGGAAAAAGATCAGCACACGCCATGGTGCAAGGTGGTGCGCAACAAGCTGCCCGACACACCTAAGAATCTGCATGGTGGGCTTTTCCTGTATCGCGAACTTCATTCAGAAGCCTTGCGTCTGCTGTTGCCGCTTTCTGATGTGGCAATGTCGGAACGTGCTCGTCAGTCGTTGATCGCCAGTCTCCATCTGGGGCTGAAGCGCTACTTCCGTGGCAGCGTGGACCATCTGCGCCTGACCGAACAGGAAGTGCCGGCCACTCAGCAGCAACCCGCCCGCCATTATCTGGTGCTCTACGATACTGTCCCCGGCGGTACCGGCTATCTGAAGGAACTGATGCTGGCTCCGGAAAAACTGATGGACATGCTGGCGCTGGCACACGACTACATGCGGGATTGTCCCTGTGAAGATGAACCAGGACGAGACGGGTGTTATCGCTGTCTGCTGGCCTACCGCCAGAGCCGTCACCTCAAGGATACATCGCGTGACACAGCGCTGAGCCTGCTTGAGCGCATCACCTCGCGCCGTCATTTGCTGACGGCGACGGAAGGGTTGGAGAAGATCGACCTCAATGTGCTGGTGGAGAGCGAACTGGAACAACGCTTCATCGACCTGCTCAACCTGCCCTCGACCGAACACAGTCTCGGGCAGGAACTGGTCGATGGCACACCGGGCTGGCGACTGACCTTCAAGGGCCAGGGCAAGGGCAATGGCCCGCTGGTCAGCTGGCAGATTCGTCCGCAGGCCGTACTTGGACCAGGCCAGGGAGTCTCGCGCACGACACGCCCGGACTTCTTGATGACCCCGCTCAGCGCACCCGACGGTACGCAACCGATCGCCATCTATCTCGATGGTTATCAATATCATCGTGAGCGAGTCGGCGATGATGCCGAGAAACGTCAGGCAGTGCTGGCCAGTGGACGTTATCGGGTCTGGACACTGACGTGGCGCGACCTGATGGGAGAAAAGCATCAATGCGCCAGCCTCGCGGATATCGAGATACCTCAATCATTGCTCAAGGTGCTCCAGGCCAAGGCGAGTACTCCCGAAAAGCAAGAGTGGCTCAAGACGCTCGCACCACTCGCCGTGAATCAGGCTCGCCAGCTGATGGATGGCTCTGCCTTTGACGATCTGCTCACGTATGCTGCGCAACCCGACCTGCAGAGCAAGGAGTGGCATCAAGCTTGCCTGACGCAGTCACTTGCCTGGCTGACCATGCAGACGCACAACAATCCCTCATTGTTCACTCGCTTGAGCAATGAATTGCAGGAAAATCTGCTGGAGCCTCTGGCCATCAACTTGCTGGACACTTCAATGGGGCCACGTCTCTTCGGGGGCGTCCTGAACAGCTTCGATAACAGCAAGGGGCGTTGTGAGATATTAGTGAGCATTCCTCAAACACAGGTGCAATCAGTCAGTGGTCTCCGCGATCACCTGCACCTGCATCTTTCGCTGGATGACAGGGATCTGGAAGCCACCCTCAAGGACGAGGACCATTGGCGCCGCTTCTGGCAACAAGCCAATCTTCTGCAATTCGCTCCACGCTTGTCTCTCAGCAGTACGCGTGGTGTGGCGGCTGGTGAAGGATTGCTCGAACCTTCCTGCTGGTGGCCAGCAGTAGAAGATGACACGAATAATACCGGGCATGACGATACGCAGACCGACAATGCCTGGAAGGAGATCCGTGCCAACAGCCTGCTGGACCCAGAATGGTTGGAAGCCTTGATCGCCCTGGGGGTGACAGTACCAGAGAGTGGTGAGGACATCCTGGATGCCGCTGGCGAGGCCAGCATCATGCTCGAGCTAAGCTGGCCGGATGACAAGGTTGCCATCAGCTCGACACCACTGCCCGAGGCATTTGCTGACTGGCAGGTGATCCTGTTTGATGACAGTACGGGGCTGCCCATCGACAAGGATGCACTCACTCAGCTGGGCCATTGGCTCGCCATGACAGCCTGACTGTAGAAGTACCGGACAAGGACGCAGCAACATGACAGTACCCTCAGACACGCAGCATCAGCCGACCATCGCTCTCGCGCAGGAATTTCTCGGCGCGCTGAGCAACATTCCGCGTGCCAAGCAGAACAAGGTGCAGGACCTGATCGGCAAGTTTCGCAGCACCCCCCGCTCCTCGGGTATCAATTACGAGATTATCCGGGATGCCCGTGACAAGAACATGCGCTCGGTCCGCGTGGACCAGGAATATCGCGCGATCGTGCTCAAGCCTGAGAAGGGCAATGTCTACGTCTTCATGTGGGTCGACAAGCATGATGATGCCTATGACTGGGCACGCCGCCATGAAGCCAGCATCAACCCCCAGACAGGTAGCCTCCAGGTACTGGCCACCGTCACACGTGAGGTTTACGAAGATGCTCCTGAGTCGAGCCCGCTGACGGCACCAGTCAATGAGTCTTCAAGCCCGCTATTTGACGATGTGCGCGATAGAGAGCTTCTACGGTTGGGCGTACCAGAGGCCCTGCTGGGAAGAGTGCGTGAGATCAAGAGCTCCAGCGCATTGGATGCAATGCAGTTCGTGTTGCCGGATGAGGCCTACGAGGCACTGCTCTTCCTGGCGCAAGGTGAGGACAAGCAGGAAATACTCGAGATGTATGGTGCGCCGGATGAAGCCCCCAGCATCGATACCGAAGATTTCGTGCAGGCCTTGCAGCAGGCTGATAGTCAGCGTCGTTTCCACGTGGTGGAAGACGACGATGAGCTGACGCGAATGCTCAATGCGCCACTGGAGCACTGGCGGGTCTTCCTCCACCCCTCGCAGCGTGAACTGGTCGAGCGCGACTGGAATGGTGCCGTGCGCGTACTAGGGGGCGCAGGGACTGGCAAGACGGTCGTTGCGATGCATCGAGCGCGCTACCTGGCGCGCCATGCCGTGAGACGCGGCGAGAGTAACGAACGCAGCATTCTGTTCACGACCTTCACGCGTAACCTCGCGCAGGATATCGAGCAACAGCTCCATCAGTTATGCACACGCCAGGAAATGGCCTGTATCGAAGTCATCAATATCGACCGACTCATCCATCGTCTGACCAGTGGCCAAGGCAAGGCCAGGCTTGCCTATTCCAATCAAGCGGGATACCGCAAGGCGTGGCGCGCAGCACTGCAGCTGATTCCCGATGAACTGGACCTGCCAGAGAGCTTTTACGACGAGGAATGGCAACAGGTCGTCCTCCCCCAGCATGCTCGCACACGCCAGGAATATTTCCGGGCCAGACGTGTAGGCCGTGGCAAGCCGCTGAACCGCCGGCAACGCGCCGCTATCTGGCCGGTATTCGAGGAAATGCGTAATCAGCTGAACAATGCCGGACTGCGTACGATCGAAGACTGTACGTTCGAGGCCGTACAGCTTGCAGAGCAGGGGCAGCTGACACGCCAGTACCGTCATGTCATTGCAGATGAAATCCAGGATTTCGGTGCGGAGTCTCTCAAACTACTGCGCGCTCTTGTGCCTGAAGACGCCAACGACCTCTTCCTGGTAGGTGACGGACATCAGCGCATTTATGGCCGCCGTGCGACTCTCTCAAGCTGTGGTATCAATGTGCGCGGCCGTCGTGGACGCAAGCTGAGAATCAACTACCGCACGACTGAGCAGACCCGCCGCTATGCCGTAGCATTGCTGGAAGGCGTGGAGGTCGATGACCTTGATGATGGCCAAGACTCCAGCAGTGACTATCGCTCGCTCCTGCAGGGCGAAGCACCTTCCGTGCAGCACTTCGATAGCTTCGATGAAGAAGTGGATGCGCTTGTGCAGCTTCTCGAAGGGTTGGATAAAGAGCCCGATACGGAAGCCGGTGACGGGCAACGCCCTACCCTGCGTCGTGACTGCTGCATCGTTGCCCGAACCCAGCGCTTGCGTGATCAATATGCTCAGGCACTCAAGGCGCGTGGAATTCCGGTGGCCATCATGGAGAAAGAGTCCGGCGATGAGGCAACCGATAACGCAGTCCGGCTCGCCACCATGCACCGGGTGAAGGGATTGGAATTCCGCAAGGTGTGTCTCGCAGGGATCAATGCAGGCGTCGTCCCTGCCCCACGTTCCATGGACAGTGAAGACCCGGTCGAGAAGCGTTACCGGGAGCTCAATGAGCGTGCATTGGTACACGTAGCAGCCACACGTGCCATCGAGAGTCTGCACGTCTCAAGCTTTGGGGAACCGAGTCCTTATCTGACGTCGGCAAACCAATAAAAGGATGGTGAGTCGATGGCCTACGACCGTCCCTGGAAGTCGTTTCAAGAGCAGTTGAGCCTGCTCATTGAGCGCGGGATGCAGGTCGGCGATGAAAGCGCCGCTTTGGAATACCTGGAGCACGTCGGTTACTACCGACTAAGCGCTTATTGGTATCCCTTCCGGGTCTTCGAGACGGCCGGTAATGACCAACATGACCGGCCAATCACCCAGGCAACGGATCAGTTCGTTCCCGACACCCAGTTCATCGATGCGGTGCGGCTATATCTCTTCGATAAGGAGCTTCGGCTGCGCCTGACCGATGCCCTGGAACGTATCGAGATCACGCTGCGAGTGGATATCGCCTACCTATTGGGCGAGAGCGATGCCTTCGCACACCTGCATCGCGCCACCTTCCATCCCTCCTTCGCCCGCCGAAAATCCGGTCGTGACCCGCGCGACAGCTTCGAGAAGTGGCAGGAGCGCTGCGAGGGGATGGAGCGACGCTCAAAGGAGGACTTCGTCAAGCACTATCGGAAAAAGCACGAGTCGCGGCTGCCGATCTGGGTCGCCGTCGAGACTTGGGACTTCGGCACCCTCTCCCAGCTCTTCGCCATGATGAAGGTGCCAGACCAGATACGGATCGCTCTGAAATACGGCGTTCAGGACTGGAAGGTTTTCCAGAGTTGGCTTCGCTCGCTGAATTACCTGCGTAACGTCTGCGCACACCACAGCCGGCTCTGGAACCGCAATGTCATTGACCAGCCAAGGCTGCCCAAGCAAGGTGAGGTACCGTGGTGCGATGAATTCAGGGACGCAAAGCGCCTTGCCCGCCCCTTCCTGCTATTGAGTATCGTGCGGCACATGGCGTTGATGGTCTGCCCCGAAACCGAATGGCATCGACGCCTACAGGCACATCTGGAGGTTTTCCCGGTGCCTCATTCCAGGCGAGGGCTAGCGCTGGAGGACATGGGAGCTCCACCGGGCTGGGAGCGCTGGTGGGTATGATGAAGGTGGGAGCACACAAAAAAGAACCCCCGCGTAAGCTCGTGAGAGCCAAGAGGCGGGGGCCGTGTTGGTATCCATGGTAGAGCATCGCCTTGGGTGAGGCAACGCTCTTCTCCAACAAACGCAAGGAGGCGCCTGATGGCCATCGAGCAAGGAATCTGGAAGCTGGCAGGTACTGCAGGCGAGATGCCGCAAAAGCTGCGGCCCACTGGGCTAGCTGACGAGGGGCAGCTAGAGGAGCAGATCATGCAGGATGTCTCGATCCTCAATCGGGACTGGTTGTTGATTGGTCGACAGGTACGCACGGACTTCAACAAGCTGATCGATCTGCTGGCAATTGCTGCCGACGGCACAGTTATCGTCATCGAACTCAAACGCGACAAGACACCCCGCGACGTGGTGGCTCAGGCCATCGACTATGCCTCCTGGGTCGTCACCTTGGCCGACTACCAGCTGGTAGAAATCTACCAAGCCTTTGCCGAACGTTATCATCGCCCTCATATATCTCTCGAGGACGCCTTCGAAGCCAAGTTCGGCATTACATTGAACAGTGTCACCCTCAACGAGAATCATCAACTAGTCGTCGTGGCCACCCAGCTCGACGCCAGCAGCGAGAGAATCATCAACTATCTCAACGAACATGCCCAGCTCTCGATCAACGCCATGTTCTTCAGCGCCTTCGAGGACCAGGGAAATCATTATTTGAGTCGTGCCTGGATGATCGACCCGGACGAACCACCCCTGCCTGTCACACGCAAAGCACGCAAGGAGCCTTGGAATGGCGAGTTTTACGCCTCCTTCGGTGATAACCGTCCATGGGAGTTGGCACGACGCTATGGCTTCATTGCCGGTGGTGGCGCTGCCTGGTACTCGAAGACCCTCGCTATGCTCTCAGAGGGAGACCGAGTCTGGGTCAACATCCCCAAGACCGGCTACGTAGGCGTGGCTGAGGTGAGCGGAGAGCGTTGCCGAGGCGAGCATTTCATGGTCCAGACCGATCAAGGGATTCAGAGACTTCAAGACATTGCTACAGCTACCGCTTACCCACAGCTCCACCAAACCTTTGATGAAGATGATGAAGAGGCAGCGGAATATCTCGTGCCAGTCCGCTGGATCGCTTCGTACAGTGCCTCGCAAGCATTTAGCGAAGTCGGCCTATTCGGCAATCAGAACACTATCTGCAAGCCCACAACACTGAAATGGGAGCATACCGTGACGAGGTTGAAACAAGCATGGGACATAGACTGATATATCAACTGTGGTTGTTTCATATGTCAGCCGCAAAGGCGCGAACCGCAACCTGGCAGAGCAGCTGATGAAGACTCTGCCAGTCAATAGGTGTATAACCACCATTATATTCGTAGTTCTATCTCTTGAAGCACTTCAAGAAACAGCCTCTACATTAAGGTCGGATAATATGAACCAATTTGATTAAAAATCACCGAAACTGTCATGGCTACAGAATCAAGATTTAGACATACTAAAAATCTCTTCAGAAAAGTCGTGGAAAAGATTGACAGTATCAATAAACTCTTTATACTCTAATTTCATTTCAGATGACCTCAAAGTTTCACATACTAGCGCGATAAACTTTGGATTCATTAAAATTTTCAAGATAGCTGTTTTTCTCTTTACTCTACCATCTTTTATTTTAATATTGCCAATATAAACTCCACCCCATAGCCAAAGCCTTAGTCCACCAGCATTATTTTTTATTTCACCATCGGCCACTTTTATTCCATACGATGTATATGTTGCTATTTTTACAGAACTTAAATTACTACAGAAGTTATATTCAACTGCCAGACTACCATCTTCTCTCCAACATCTTGAAAGACCTTCTAAGCATCCATTATTAAAAGAAAAGATCTTATTCTTACTACCATTATGAAAGTAGTATACCGATCTACCGTGTGGTTTGTCATCCCGCTTTGATATTTTAAAATTCATTTCCCCTGAGGAGTATATTTCTATATCTTCAGTAACTCTTTCCGTTTCTAATTTTTTAATCAGAACGCTGATATTATTAATCTCACCTCTACATTTTTGAAAAATATTTTTTGCATACTCTGAACCTAATACAACACTAGCATTCGAGTCATCCATCAACTTAATAAACTTACCAGATAGATTGTTGAGAGCTTGTATTTGTTCAATAGCTAATCTACTTTTCCGAGCTAATATTTTTGTCTCCATAGCATTCAAGCGAATGAAGGTTTTCTTTAACTTTTCATCAGTGAGCTCAATTTCCAAAAGTCTCCTCTCATCAATATAATTTTTGATCTCATCACCAGTTGCAACCTCTATATACATATCATACTCAATTAACATTTCCTCTTTTTTATTTATTATTAAATCATATTGATCAGGTAGAGCCTGCAGCCTCTTAATTTCGTCTTTTAGTCTTGAAATCTGATTGCGGTGAAGATACCTGACAGAAGACTTCTCAAGTTCACCTGCAATATTATCTAACTCTTTTGCACCATTATCTATAGCATGACAAGTAGAAGTAACTGCCCTTGATATATTCTTTATAAGACCCATGAATCAATACACCTTATTCTATAACATCCGCAAATCAAATAGTAGTTTATTTCAAACTTAACAATTGATATTAATTACTGACAGGTAAAGCACAATAAATTTTATGAACTCCGGGACGACAAGGCACGGGGTGGTGAACTTTGGAGGCATCTCCGTCAGCTCAAACGCCGCAATAAGCGCTGCACGCACGCCAAGAGCGCCGAGTTGGGCAAGATCCCCAACTGAGCCGGAATCAAGTACAACCCAGATGAGATTTATGACCAGCGCTTCATCGGACATTGGGAGGGAGACACCGTGATCCAAGGCCACAAGCAACCATGCCTAGTCACACTGGTAGAGTATCGCATTGGCTATTTACTGCCGGCACGACTGCCCAGGATCTCGGCCGAGTTGAAGCAAGGAGCCATGATCCGCTTGTTGAAGCCGCGTCGGGAAGCGGTGGCTAAGGCCGGTGACGGCGGCGGTTTACTTCTATAATTCCTACTTGCTTTAGACAGCGTGGGACCAACGAGAACACGAATGGTCTGGATATCGCAGGTACTTCACTTATTGCATCAATTTAGGAGTTACAATATCTTGATACTCATTCCAAATATGATCAATCAATGAGTGAGGTCTTGCTTCATGACCAATTAATACCATACGTTGCTTTGCTCGAGTTAAGCCCACATATATCTGATTCTGATGTAATGGGAGCGTCATATCATAGCATTCAAAAAATGGCAATATAACTAGATCAAATTCTAGGCCTTTGGCATTTTGTATGGAAGTAAAGTGCCTCACATATCTCCGTGAAAGGTCTATTTTATCAGAAAGCTCGGCATCGATCATCTCTTCGTCCAAGCTTGGCTTACAGGCATCAAAGAATATTCTCGCGATTTCTGGGGTCGGCAGAATAACTACAGAAGTTTGCTTACTTTGTGTGGAGATAAGCAGCTTCACTGTATGCTCAACTAAATCAGACTGATTGATATAAGAAAAGACCTCTGGCCCCCTTATCTTTTCTGGTGCATTAGCCAATCCTTCAAGTAATTCGTCTTCTGGTAACTGACCCAGCTCATTATTATGCATTTCCATACGAAACCGTGCACTAAACCAAGCGATTCCGAGAGACTCTGCTTGACGCATATTCTTCGACAACTGAACTATTTCTAAATGTTTCCCTGGAAAACAACCTGATATGTCACTATCATTACCATTATGTAGTTTCTGAGATAAATCTCCGACTATTGTGACAGCAGCATAATCTGGATCAGCTTGCTCTGACATCAAGTAGACTTGCTGCTCAGTAAAATCCTGAACTTCATCTATAAAAACTGACTGATAAAATTGTGGAGTTGATAACTCTTTAGGATTACCTTCAAAACCGCGACCAATAATATGGATAAGACATAGTAAAAGATCTATATCTTCTGATGTAAGTCGTCTATCTTCAAGTTGCGCTGAAACTTTTTCAGCAACATTTTCATCAGGAAACAATATAATATTATTTTTTAAAGCATTAGCATAGGCGTCGGCGACATACATGAGTGGCTCTATTAACTTCTTGCGCGATGTATTTTTAAATAAAGACAAAACAGAAATACTACGATCTTTTTCCTTTGAATTATACTTTGATTCTGTATTGACAAACTGTTCACTCACTTGACTATGAACATCCGACACTACAGACATTATCGGAAATTTAACTTGTCCCAACCCACGAACTATTCGTATCTTTATTAGTTTTTTATTATCACGCCCATACACTTTTTGAGAGGATTCAGATAGAAGACGAAGATATAGTTCATCAGTGTCAGAGATGACTGCAGGAAAAACATTTCCTGAGTTATTTTCAAGAACCATGCATAAATTTTCTTTCAAATAATCCTTATTAATCAACTCGTCAGATAACTCTCTCCCAGACTGGTCAAGAATAGTAAGACTAGAATCGATCAAACCAGAATCATCAAATATGACTAAACGCCTAGTTGCATTGTCGTTTAGATAGAGAGGAATTCTTCTAGAAACAAGGAGCTTGGCAAGCTCATACTCACTATTGGCATAGTAATATATTCCGCCTGCTATCATCCAAAAGACATTTCCACCTAGAATTTCATTACTAATTTTTTCTATAGAGCTATCTATTCTTTTAGCCAAGCCATCAAGAATAAAAGTAGAGTTTTTACTGGGGATTAGTAAGCTTTTGCTTATCTTTTTCAGTTCTTCGTACAGTCGATCTACTGCTGGCTGTATAACTTCAGACAAATTAATAAGTTCTTGCTTCTTAAATGTACTCACCAAAAAATTCGTTGTGGGCGCGAACTCCAGTAAGTCAGATGCCCATTGTTTAGCTATAGTGCAATCCGCCACTTTAAGCCATTGAATAGTAGAATCGATATGCGTTTCCCGTAACTTTCCAATGCCAACCCACCGACGTGACCCTTTCCGTACTTTCTCAATATGGCGAAGCTTCAAAAGTCTACTGCGAAGCTCAGAATATTCTTGTATTGGTAGGTTAGGTAAATCAAGGCGACGACAAGTTTCTTTCAAGTATTGAATTAATTCTCCTGTACGAACAAAACCTACACTACCTTCTTGAGAAAATTTACCAGCAAACTTTTGAGACCAATAATCATCTGAATCACCAACGATGCTTCTGAATTCTTCTTGACTATATACTTTCTCATTATTAAAGTCGCAAAGCATCTTAGTGCGACCTAAAGCAGCTGAAGTTTTCCCAGACCCTGCGACACCTTGCACATATAGAGCTCCTGTAGGCGAGCGTGATATAACACGATCCTGTAGGAGTGTACGATCTAAATAGAATGTCTCATTGAGTCCAAAATATTCTTCTGTATTAGACAGACTAATATTTTTGCCTTCTTCTTCTTCGGAATAATCTAATGAAGACCAAACATCATCATCTAGCTCTTCATCAACTTCATAAATAGAAGAGAAATTCTTAGATGCAGCTAGTTCAACAACACCCTTATCAGATATTGTTTTCTTCGAATGTGAAATATCAGATGTTATTGAGGAGTCTAAATATAACTTCTCTGAACTTATAGTATCGGATACTTGTGAGTGTATATTTAAAAAGTTCGAAAGATCAATTACTTCATCTTTGTCTTGTTGCTGACGTATGATCATGCGAAGAAAATTGCGTACATTGCTTGCAAATTCTATCCCATCAAAACGATCAAAAAGACGAGTTTCTAAAACTATATATTCACCCCATTGAAGTGATTCTTTTTTATCTCCTACTTGTAGAACTGCACACAAGCGACCCACAGGGGAATGTGGAGTAGCATAACCAGATGAACGATTAGGGTAAACTGCAGATGTCGAACTAAGACGAAAAATTAAAACTCCTTGATTTTCAGTGCTTATAAGCACTGTTTTTCCATAGGCGTGGCGTCTAAGCGATAAATACACTCCTTTATTAGCATCTTCACAGATCATTCTATCAGCATAGTCTATCACACCTTTTAACACATTAAGTTCTTCTTCTACACGCTGAATTTTCTCTTTTTTATCCATATGGCACCTTCACTATAAATTACTTAAAATATTAACAGTATATTTTATACTTCTTGGCTGCAGATTCTGAGTGCAACATAAGAGCTTCCCAACTCCTAATTTCACCAACATTAGCCCCAGTACTCTTATTTACTGATCGTGCAACTTTATATATAGGGCCCCGAATGTGAAATTGACGAGAAAAAGCCCATCCCAAGGACCTGCGCTGAGTAGTGCTGTAAAGCATGGATAACCACAACCTGACAGAAAAGCAGCCGGTCGCCCTCTAGGAGCTGTTTGCTGACCAAGGGGCTACCGCGAATGCATGGGTCATCAAGGACAAGCTGAGGTGGATCGTAGCGCATCGACGACGCGCGGGGCCCGTTGGTGTATCACGAATTACCTCAATGTGATGCGTGAAGCAGTGGCCGACCACACGGATCTCAAAACAATGGCAAAAACACTCAATACGTTGCAACGACACGCTGACCAAGTTGTGAGGCGCTGGTACTCAGGCCTGACTAACGCACGCCTAGAAGGCGTGAATGACCTCTTTCAGACTGCCAGATCTTGGGCTCGCGGCTACCGAAACGAAAGTAATTTCATTGCGAGGATCTACCTGATCGGCAGTCCCATGGAGCGCATGCTGGATGAAGTCAAATCCACATGAAACGTCGGAGAACCAGAAAAAGCTACCCTTCGATTACTGCTAGAGGGTTTCTCGACAGTTCGTTTAAGAGTATCGAGATGGAAATCAAGCCTCATAAGCCACACTCAGAATCCGTGTTGAGATCTATGCTACACATGCACACATCCCAGACGCGGTGTTGGCGAAGCTCTTTAACGTGAGAGATATGGCCATTCGCCGGTGGCGACATCGAGCGGACGTATATGATCGGTTCTTACACACGTCATAGCCTCCTGGCTAGCCTCAACAGGGAGCAGGAAGAAGTGCTCACCGTCGCCAGAATATTTCTTCGCCCAAGGCCGTACGATCTCCTCGTGGTGGCCCGTGAGTTTTCTTTTCAGCCCCTTCCCCGCACTATCAAGCTGAAAGGATGCTCCACGGCTACCGCACGAGGCTTACCGGTAGGGCGAGCTCCGTCTTATGGTCCCGCGCCATGGCGTCCTGCCTTGGCGAGAAATACATATGTGAATATAGGAAACTTCAAGAAATCTAATAATAGCCGAGTCGAGGCAAGCGCGAGAAGGAATTGTTAGTTCAGTGCGACACCCCGCGTCGCATTAACAAGACACTAAGCTCGATATCCAGCGCGTCTCGCCGCGCCCTCCCCACTATCGCTTCACAACTTCACGCCGGAAATTTCCGTCCCACTCGCCAACTCCTACGCGCCCTGTCTGATTGAACTGACACCCAAGTTCATAAAATTCATACGCTCACGTAAGACATTGCCTCCAAATCCTAAAAATCCACTTTCCCTAGATCCATGGGACATTTCCGTCCAAGCCTGGAAAACTCCGGATCCTCCAGCCATCACCTACCGATAAATCATTGTTTTATATAGAAAGTGGTGATAAGGGAGGCTCTATCTCGCGCTCACATTCAGGGATATAAAAAACCAATGTTGCACTGCAGCATCAACAGGCGTAAGACTGTCATGAGGTTCCTTTACGTGGAGAGCACAATGACTCAACAACCTGCCTGGTCTGAGCTGGTCCCGACGACACCTGCTGCGATGTTCGATGTCTGGAAGCTGGGGACGACATCGGTGGAGATGTGGTCGACGGCAATGTCCACCATCATGTCGCGCACGCAGCTGTGGGGGACGCAGTCGCCGCTGGATCCGAAGATGATCGCGGAGAACCAGAAGATGGTGTCGGAGAAGATCGCCGCCAGCTGGGAGATGTGGTTCGTGATGCAGAAGGCGTGGATGAACGCGATGTCGGGTGGCAAGGTCGTGCCGTGGTGGACGACGGGTACGCAGTTCATCAAGCCGCTGCACAAGCGCACGACGGCCAATTCACGGCGCCTGTCATAAGTCTGCGATACCCTTGCGCGAGCCTGGCGAGATGATGGATGAGAGCGAAAATCAGTGGCGGTGGGCGGATAACGCTCACCGCCACTGGCGTTATGGGCGAGAGGTCACCCTTGAGTGGCGGAGGTGGCTGTGCGGCTGGCTTGCGTGTCCAGGCAGGCTTGCCAGATGCGCTCCGCGACTTGTTGTTCGTGCTCGGCATGCCGAAACAGGCAGATATCCAGCGGAGCGGTGTGGCGGTCATCCCCGACGATGCGCAGGCGGCCGGCGTTGAGTTCATCCCGTACGGCGCGCTCCGGTACCCAGGCGATACCGCTGCCGGCCAGGGCCCCGCGCTTGAGCACGTCTGACATCGAGCATTCGTAGCAGAAGTTGAGGCGTGCCGAGAGGGATTCCCGATTGAGGATCAGCGCAGTGAGCCGACCGAGATAGCTGTCACTGGAGTAGCAGAGATACGGTTGCGGAATATCGCTTTCCAGCGAGAACAACGCCTGCCCTGCCCCATCCACTGCACTCACCGGCACCAGACGCTCGGATTCCAGCACGATGGAGGGATAGCGCACCATGTCGGTGAGCGTCGGCAGCAGTGGGCTGTTGTAGGCGAGCATCAGATCACAGTTGCCGCTGATCAGCGCATCGACACAGCCGGCGACGTGGTCCGGCACGATACGCGCCTTGAGCTTGCCCAGTCGGGTCTGGAGCTGTTCATGCCAGTCGACGAAGAAGCTGACCGCCAGCGTATGGGAGGCGGAAATCGACACCACCTCTTCGATCTTGGGCACGAAGCCCAGTGCTTCTTCCCGCCCGACCCGCAATACCGAGAGCGCATCCTGCGCCGTCCGCTGGAAGGACTCGCCGGCCGGTGTCAGCCCTACCGGAAACAGGCTGCGATCAATCAGGGTCGCGCCCACCCAGTATTCCAGATTGCGTATCCGGCGGCTGAAGGCCGGCTGAGTCACGTTGCGCAACTCAGCCGCGCGCGAGAAATTGCGCGTGACGGCCAGCGTGAGGAAGTCTTCCAGCCAGTTCATTTCCACGGCGATTTCCTGGAGTGAGGCATGTAGCGCCGCAGTATAGCGTGGCTGGTCTTCATGTCCTCTTGCATGCCCTCCTTCCTTCTTTCCTTCCTTCCGCGAAGGCGGTGCTATCTGTTTCCCTCGCTGTTTTCACAGCGCCATATTCTCCACCTCGACGTCTTTGGCACGAGGTCAGCGGCACGAGGTCAGCGGCACGAGGTCATCGGGCTATTGCGCCAGGGCAATGCAGCGGCGGGCCAGTATCTCCGAGGGGTCCAGCAAGGCCACGCGCTCACGCAGCGCTTTCGGCAACTCGATCAGCGGCAGCTCCGTACAGCCCAGAATGACCACCTCTGCCCCCTGGGCCAGCAGGTGCTCGATGGCAGCTTCCAGCATCAGACTGCATTCGCCTGAGGTGTGACCCGCCTTGACGCCCTGCTGTCCGTAGATGGCGTCCATCACGCAAGCCTGATGGGAGGCGTCCGGCACCAGCGTTTCACGCCTCGAGGCCTCGAGGATGTCGTGGTAGACCCGACTGGCCACGGTGCCACTGGTCGCGAGCAGGCCGACACGCGATACGGGCGTCTCCCGCGCGGCGATATCCTCCACCACCGCATCGAGCATGTTGACGATGGGGATGTTGATATAGGGCTGGATACGCGCCACGAAGGCATGCGCGGTATTGCAGGGAATCGCGATGGCATTGGCACCATCCGCTTCCAGTCGCTGACAGGTGGCGAGCATCGGGATGCTCGGGTCTTCCCCGTTGCCAATCAGATTGGCGGTACGATCGGGTATCTGCGGATTCTGCTCCACCACCATCTTGAGGTGATCCTGATCGCGCTCGGCGCGTGTCAGTCCCACCACCTTGCGCATGAAGTCCACCGTCGCGGCGGGCCCGACGCCGCCCAGCACGCCCAGCTTGAACTGCCGCCCTTCCTGCTCGCGATCATGTCCCAGCGCGTACTCGGCGTAGATTCGATTGGAATCCAGCAACGGCACCGGAATCAGAGGCTGCAGCGAGGCCATCATCACCGGGATCTCGCTCAGGCCCGGCACGATGATCTCCGCACCCTGACGAATGAGATCATCGCAGGCTTCCATCAGCTGCTGCAGACATTCACCGCCATGATGGCCGCTCTTGATGCCGGTCGGGCCATAGATGGCCTCCATCAACGCCTCACGCTGCACGCGCGCCTCCGGGTAGAGCACCTCGAGCTCCGCGCCGGGCTCGCCACATTCCGATCGGGACATGGGCTCGGATACGGGCCCGGACAGACGGCGCGTGAAGATGCCCGAGGCGCGCACGTAGCTTGAGGTCAGCACGCCGATCTTGCGAACGTCAGGGTACTCGCGGCGAATGCGGTCCTGCAGTGCCTCGAAGATATCCACCACGTTCACGCTGATTTCCGGGGTGATCTCGGCCAGGAAGGTATGCGAGAGAAAGCATGGCACCAGCGCATTCTCGACCTTGCCCTGCATGTCCTTGAGCACGTTGTAGACATAGAACTTGCGGCGCAGCGGGTCATAGCCCTCTTCCGCGATGCTGGGGCCATCCTCGAAGTGACGTTGTTCGAAGGCGATGTCCACCCGGCGCGGGGGCTTGCAGTACTGGGCCGCACGCACGGTCTTGAGCAATACATCCGCGCTGCCCAGCGCCCCGAGCCCGCCGACCACACCGTAGCGGGTGACGGTGTCCGGCGCGTTGCGGGGCCCGCCAGTGGCGAGTCCAGCAGCAGAATGCCGATTGACAGAAAGCCGTGTGGCAGAAGCTTCCATGGCGCGATTCTCCTGACCATCTTTGACATGCCTGTCGGCCTGAGGGCGACAGATTCCTGGGGAAGGAAGACCGGCAGCGACTCCTGGCTGCCGGTCAGTGGGAAGTGAAGGCCACTTCCCTCCATCAGCGCGACGCTCAGCTCAAGGTCGAACGCATCACGTGCGGGGTGTTGAAGACCTCTTCATCGAGTGCCTTCTCGCTCTTGGCAACCAGACAGCTGACGGCGCAGTCACCGGCCACGTTCAGCCCGGTACGTGCCATGTCGAGCACACGGTCGATCCCGGCGATGATGGCGACCCCTTCCAGCGGCAGGCCGACGGAGGTCAGCACCAGCGACAGCATGATCAGCCCCGCCCCCGGCACGCCCGCCGTGCCGATGGAGCCCAGAGTGGCGGTCATGATGATGGTGACGTACTCGGTCATGCCCAGATCGACACCGTAGGCCTGGGCGATGAACAGCGCGCAGACACCCTGATACAGCGCGGTGCCATCCATGTTGATGGTCGCGCCCAGCGGCAGCACGAAGCTCGAGACGCTGCGCTTGACGCCCAGATTCTGCTCGGCGGCCATCATGGTCACCGGCAGGGTGCCGGAGCTTGAGGTGCTGGTGAAGGCGAGCATGATCGGCTCGACACTGCCCTGGAAATACCGCACGGGATTGAGGTGCGCGACGAAGCGCAGCAGGCCGCCATACACCACCACGGCGTGCACGATGCAGCCCAGATAGACGATGGCGATCACCTTGGCCAGCGGCGCAAGCATCGCCAGCCCGTAGGTTCCGGCGACCCAGGCCATCAGCGCGAAGACACCGTAGGGCGTGAAGGCGATGACGATGCTGGTCATGCGGTAGATGATTTCCGCCGCGGATTCGAAGAATACCCGTACCGGACGCGCCTTCTCCCCGACCAGCGTGATGGAGAGGCCGAACAGGATCGCGAAGACGATGATCTGCAGCACATTGCCCTCGGCGAAGGCCTCGACGGCATTGGTCGGCACCAGGCCAAGCAATGTCTCGACGGCGGTCGGCGCTTCCCGCACCTCGACACCGGCGGCGCTGCCCAGGTCGATGCCCACGCCCGGCTGGAAGAGAGCCGCCAGCCCCAGGCCGATGGTGATCGCCACCGCCGTCATGCCCAGATACAGCCCCAGTGTCTTGAGACTCAGTCGCCCCAGGCGGGCAAGGTTGTCGAGCGATGCCACGCCGGTGACCAGCGAGACGAAGACCAGCGGCACGATCAGCATCTTGATCGCGCGGATGAACAGATCCCCCAGCGGCTTGATGTCGGCGGCGATATCGGCGCGGCCGGTCTGGTTGAGCAGGATGCCCAACCCAAGGCCCAGCACCAGTGCAATGAAGATCTGTTTCCAGAGCGGCAAGCCTGTCCACGGGGACAGCAAGCGCGCGACGGGACCGGGGGTGCGCGAATCGCGCTCGGCGAACGAATCAGTATCAGCCATGAGGTAAACCCTGCTTGTCATTGTTGTTTGCTGCGCGTTGAGGCGACGCAGAAGGCGGGGTCATGGTGATACAGCGCGAACAGGTCCGACCAATTCTTTATTTTGATTTTCCATGCAAGATTTGCATGACGATGCCGCGATGGGGCTCGACGGGCAGTGAGAAGGTGCCAGAAACGCGAGAACCCCGCTCCAGGAGCGGGGTTCTGATCAGACATTGCCGGCGACAACAGGCACGCAGGCCGTGTCATCCAGTGTCGCCGAGTTTCAAGACCGAGTGTTCAGCCGTGCAGACGGAAGCGACAGGTTCGGGATCGACACGTCAGGCGTCCGGCAGGCCAAGCGCCTTCTGCACGGCAGGCCAGGCGGGTTCGCCATCTCGAGTGGTCACGCCTTCCAGCCAGCCCTTGACCTTGGCGGGATTGGCCTTCATCCAGGTGCCAGCCACCTCTTCCTGCGGGCGCTCTTCCTTGCCAAAGCCATAGATCAGCTCGCTCTGCTCCTCGGAGGTGAAGGCGATCTGATCCAGAAAGACGGTGGCGTTGGGATGCGCTTCGGACCATTTCTTGTTGGCTAGCGTCTTCACGTCACTGGCGCCGCCACCCGGGCCCCACAGGTCCTTGGGGTCCTCCAGGAAGACCATGTCGTATTCGACCCCCATCCAGTGCGGGGTCCAACCGACGAACATGACCCACTCATCGCGCTTGATGGCATTGGCCACCGTCCCCAGCATGCCGGCGGTGGAGGATTCCTTGAGGTCCCAGTCACCCAGGCCATAGATGTCTTCGTCGACGGCACGGTTGGCGATCTCGCTGGAGCCCGAGCCGATCTCGATGGAGTAGATGGTCTTGTCGAACTTGTCGGCGAATTCCGGCTTGTCGACATCGTTCAGTGAGGTGACGCCGGCTTCGGCCACATAACGCGGTACGGCGAAATTGGCTCGCGCGCCGTTCACGTTGTTGCCCAGATCGACCATGGCGCCTTTTTCCATCGCCGCGTTGTACATGGTGCTCTGCCCCGGCAGCCAGGCGGCCAGATAGACATCCACTTCCCCGAGCGAGATGCCTTCATAGGTGATCTGCGCGCCCAGCTGACGCGTGGTGGGGGAATAGCCCAGCGCCTCGAAGATCTCGGAGGCGATTTCGGTCTTCATGGTCACGCCCGGCCACGGCGGCGCCGCGAATACCACACTGGCATCTTCCGCGGCGCTTGCCGGTGCCGAGAGGGTCGCCAGCAGCAGGCCACTGCCCGCCAGCGCCATGCGCAGCGGCAGGGGTTTCATCAGGTGGGACTTGGTGAAGGGGGACGACATAGTGGGTTTTCCTCGTTGTTGTTATGGAGACGCCATTGTCATGAAAATACTGGAAACAAGCGTTTGATTGAAGACGATCTCAGTATAAATTTCACTTCTGCAAAACGCACTTCCCGCAAAGAAATCACAATACGAGCAGACAACGCTTACCTTAAGCGCGATCGTTGGATCGATACAAGGCTCGGCGGCCAACGACGCGCATGAAAAAGCCCCCGCCATTGAGGAAAAATGACGGGGGCTTTTCATGACGATATGGCGCTGATGATCAGACGCTGACAATCAGACGCTGACAATCAGAAGCTGGCGACCTCTTCCGGACGCAGGAAGCGACATTCGCCGGGTTCCAGCTCCGGGTCCAGCTCCACGTCGCCGATGGCTTCACGGTGCAGGGCTTCGACATGATTGCCGATGGCCGCGAACATGCGCTTGACCTGGTGATAGCGGCCTTCGGTGATCCACAGCAGACCCACGGTGGCCGTTTCCATCTCCAGGCGTGCCGGACGCGTCGGCTTCTCTTCGCCATCCAGCATCAGGCCGTGTTCGAAATCTTCCACCGCACGCGCCAGCTCATCCCCTTCCAACGGGCGCGCCAGGGTCACGCGATAACGCTTGGCACAGGCTTTCTTGGGTGAGGTGACGCGGTGGTTCCACTGGCCATCATCCGTCATCAACACCAGACCGGTGGTGTCGACATCGAGACGCCCGACGATGCTCAGGCGCTCGACATTGGGCAGCTCGATCAGGTCGTGCGCGCGCTCATACAGGCCCGGCTTGGTGGTGCATTCGACATTGGCCGGCTTGTGGAGCATCAGATAGCGCAGGCCCATCAGTTCCAGGTGCTCGCCGTTCCATTCGACGCGCATGCCATCCTTGACGGCACGCGCGGTGTTCTTGACTACCTCACCATCCACGGTGACATCGCCGCGATGCACGACCTTCTTGGCATCGCTGCGGCTGAGATCCGTGGTTTCGGTAAGGAATTTGTCCAGGCGCATCAGGCCTCCAGAGTGAAATGATCGGCGTCCATCCACGCCGGAAACTTGGTTCGAAACTCGTCGAGGGCGCCGCGTTCAAGCGTCACCGTCTCGATGAAGGGTTGGTCTGGCGCGGGGTCGAGGATGGGCTCGCCCTTGAAATCGCAGACCATGGAATCGCCGGTATAGTGCAGCCCGTTGGCATCGTCACCCACTCGGTTGACGCCCACCACATAGGCCAGATTCTCGATGGCGCGCGCCTGAAGCAGGGTGCGCCACGGGTGACGCCGCACGCCCGGCCAATTGGCCACGCACAGCAGCAGGTCATATTCGAAGGCGCTGCCGGTGGCACACTCCGCCGCGCTCATGCCGCCAATCACGGGGCGTTGACGCAGCCAGGTCGGGAAGCGCAGGTCATAGCAGACGGACAGCTGGATCCGGAAGCCGTTGAGCTCGACGATCACCCGCTCATTGCCCATGCCATAACGCTCATGCTCGCCTGCCATGCGAAACAGATGGCGCTTGTCGTAATGTCTCAGCTCACCACTTGGCGTGGCCCACAGCATGCGGTTGTAGCACTCGTCTCCCTCGAGTACCGCAATGCTGCCCGTCATCACGCAACCGCGCGCGACAGCCTGCGCCTTGAGCCAAGCGACACTCTCGCTGGTCTCCATCGGCTCGGCCATCTCACGGGAATTCATGGTGAAGCCGGTGGCGAACATCTCGGGCAGCACGATGAGGTCGGTCAGGGCATTGTGGCCGTCAGGGCCGGTCGTCAGGCCAGCGGCGTCCAGCTGCTCGCCCAGCAGGCGACAGTTCTCTGCCGGGTCTTCCCAGCGCAGATCGGCCTGCACCAGGCTGACGCGCAACTTGCCTGCGTCTTCCCACGTTGCTGATGGATTCGTCACTGTCATGCCGTCTCCCTGATCCTCGGTCATCTTGCCCTCATGCCGCCCTCCCGGGACACGCCTTGCGGGTGATGGAGGGTGTGAGGCCTGCATGCCATCGCGAGCATGAATGCGCCCATTCTACCGTCTGTGGCGCTCAGATGTGAGAGGCAATGCGGGAACTGGCCCACAACTCCGCGCGGCTCAGCCAGCGGATGTGTGCATGAGTCGCCGATGATATATTGACCATCGACATGCTGACGCGGCCTGAAGGCGCGACGCAGGCCATCGCTTCCCCTTATGCTGATGTTGCGCGGGGCTTGATGCCGGCTCCGTCAGCACCGGCTGATGAAGCTCGGCGCATGGACCTCGGTCCGCTTGTCGCCCACGCGCGCTGTCACCCCCACTCATTCGTGCTCCAGGAGCCCTGCATGCCTCAGCTTCGCTTCCATGGCGTTACCCCCGCCCGTCTCGCCCCCGTCTCGCGCACGCTTGTCGACCAGCTCAGTGAGGCCACGGCGACGCCGCGCGATGAGTTCACGCTGGAGTGCATCAGCACGCAATATGTCTTCGACGGCCAGACGGTGGATGCCTTTCCCTTCGTCGAGGTGCTGTGGTTCGAACGCGGCCAGCAGGTCCGTGACGTCTGTGGCGAGGCCATCCACCAGGCAATGCGCGAAGCCGGCTACCCCGAGGCCGAGACCTTCTTCCTCGCGCTGAGCCCCTCGGGCTACTACATCGCGGGCAAGCCACTGGCTCAGGATGGCGAGAGTGACTCGCGATGAGCCAGGCGCAGAGCACGCCCGAGAGCGATGAAGCGGCAGCCCTGGCCCGTCGCGAAGGCCTCAAGGGGGTCGGCTACGGCCTGACGGCCTATGCCATGTGGGGCTGCTTTCCGCTGTACTTCGCGCTGTTTTCCGGCATCCCCGCCTGGGAGGTGTTGCTGCACCGCATCCTGTGGAGCTGCGTGTTTCTCATCCTCCTGATCAGCCTGCTGAAGCGCTGGTCACCGATTCGCAGCGCATTGTCCAGGCCACGGCAACTATGGCCGGGGCTGGCGTGCGCCTTGTTGATCGCGGCCAACTGGGGGATCTACATCTTCGCGGTGGAACAGCATGAAGTGCTGCAGGCAAGCCTCGGCTACTTCCTGACGCCATTGGTCAACGTGGCACTGGGCATGCTGGTGCTCAAGGAGCGCCTGACTCGCCTGCAAGGCGTGGCGCTGGGGCTGGCGGCGCTGGGCCTGAGCCTGCAGTTTCTCAATCTCTCCGAGCTGCCCTGGATCACCCTTTCGCTGGCGCTGTCCTTCGGCACCTACGGGCTGCTGCGCAAGCGTGTCGCGCTGGATGGCCTGTCGGGGCTGTTCGTCGAGACGCTGATGCTGGCGCCCCTCGCCCTGCTGTTGATCGCGGGTCTGTGGCAGACAGGCGAGTCACGCTTTCTGGCCACGGGCATCGGCCCGCTGGAGCTGCCCGCCAGCGTGCTGCTGATGTCCAGCGGCATCCTGACGGCGCTTCCGCTGCTGGCCTTTGCCGGCGCGGCACGCCGCCTGCGCCTCGCCACCGTCGGCTTTCTGATGTACATCAACCCGAGCATGCAGTTCGCCATCGCGTTGCTGGTATTCCACGAGACCTTGCAGCCCTCGATGCTGCTCACCTTCGTGTTGATCTGGTCAGGGCTGGCGCTCTATTCGACCTCGACCCTGCTGGCACATCGCGCCGAAAGCCGCAGCCGACGGGCACTCAAGGGCGGCACCTCGTGACGCCTTGCCAGCCCACCGACACTCCAGGAGGCCATTGATGCCGGACACGGCTGACGATACCTGGCGCGCGCGACTGCTGCGCTTTCTCCCCCGCCTGATCGCCTTCGCCTGGCGGGTGCTGGGCCAGTTCATCGCCAATCGTGGCGTGCTGCTGGCGGGGGGTGTGGGCTACAACATCCTGCTCTCCAGCGTGCCGTTGTTCGCCCTGAGCTGCGTATTGCTGACGCATCTGGTCGATGAGTCACGTCTGATGAGCATCATCGCCATCCAGGTCCAGCATCTGGGACCCGGGCAGGAGGACGTGCTGCTGGATGCCGTGCGCAAGCTGCTGGACAACCGTGACGTGATCAGCTGGATCGGGATGGGAGGCTTGCTGTTCTTCGCCGGGCTGGCCTTTCGCATGCTGGAGGATGCCATCGCGCTGATCTTTCATCAGCACCCGGTGATTCGCAAACGCAGTGCCTGGATCTCGGCCCTGCTGCCCTATGCCTTCGTGATGGTACTGGGGGCCGGCCTGCTGGCACTGACCCTGCTGGTGGCACTGGCCTCGGCGATGAATGATGCCCTGACCCTGCTGACCGGTATCGAGGTCACCCTCGGCGAAGCGGGCAGTGAAGTGATCTACCTGATCAGCATCGTCGGCATGTTCGGGCTGTTCAGCGCCATCTACAAGATCCTGCCCCAGACACGCGTCTCCACTCGCCGTGCACTGGTCGGCGGGCTGGTCGCGGCGACCCTGTGGGAGCTGACTCGTCTGGCGCTGAGCTGGTACTTCACTCACCTGTCCTTCGTGGGCGCCATCTATGGCTCGCTGGCCACCTTGATCGTGTTGCTGCTGGGCCTGGAGGTTGGCGCCATCATCCTGCTGCTTGGCGCTCAGGTGATCGCGGAACTCGAGCAATGCTCACGCGAGAACATCCGCTGGTACCGTACGCCCAGTCGCACCCCTCTGACGCGTCTGCAATCCCGTCGCAACGCCATGCAACATGCCGGGGCGATCAGCGAAGAGGAACTGCCACCCGATGAGCCAGATGATGCGAAAAGGCCCGACGAACGCTGACCGGAATGGAAGCGGATGGAGATAGGGCTAGAGAGAAATGGAAAGAGAGATACCACGCAAAAAACCGCCCCTCAGGGCGGTTTTTTCATTGGCGCACCCCCTGCTGAGGGGATGCGCCTTCACGCCATAGCCGCCTCACCCAAAAGAGCCGAGGGCAGCTGGCGAGCGTCTCAGCTGTCGAGAGACGCCTCAAGGGTGATCTCGGCAGTGAACAGCTTGGAGATCGGGCAGCCGGCCTTGGCCTTCTCGGCGGTCGCCTGGAAGTCCGCGTCACTGATACCCGGCACCTTGGCCTTGGTCACCAGCGCGATCCTGGTGACGCTGAAACCGCTGTCATCCTTGTCCAGATGCACAGTCGCGCGGGTATCGATGGCGCTCGGCTCATGGCCTGCCTCTCCCAGCATCATCGACAGCGCCATGGAGAAGCAGCTGGCATGTGCTGCGCCGATCAGCTCTTCAGGATTGGTACCCGCGCCGTCTTCGAAACGCGTATTGAAACCATAGGGCTGATCCTTGAGGGCACCGCTTTCACTGCTGACGGTACCTTTACCCTGCTTGACGCTACCTTCCCAATGCGCGGAACCGGTTTTCTTGATCGTCATGCGTGTCTCCTTGACTGGGTGAACTCTCAGGGGGCCGTTGCCCTCTCCCCATCACATTGTCATGCCAGGCGACGACTTCAAGGGTCCGACACCAGATAACCGCCCTGACCACCGGATACGCCAGCCACCTCACCTGCCAGCGATGCAGGAACGTCAGCGAGAGTTGATTTCTCGTCATCTGCCCCGATCTCTCTTCCATCAGCGTCCAGTACAGCGCAACGGCTGGATGTCTCTTGCACAACGAGCAAGCGCTCATTGACTTGCTCACGGAATGGCCTGGCCCATGCTCCACGCCGTTTCCCCAAAGGAGCACTCGACATGTCATTCACGACCCCTTCGCCCTTCCGAGCAGGCACTTCACGCAAGACGCGCTACGGTGTCGGCATCGCTACCGTGATGCTGGGCTGCCTGAGCCTGTCCCCGGCCTATGCCTTCGACGAGATGAATACCGAGACAGGAGTCAGTGGCGCCGCTGCCTCCCAGCACTCCTCGAACGGCGAGCCGACCACCAGCCACTCCACGCGTACCGCTGATGATTCCCGCGACAATGGGGCGAACTACCAGCAGCACCAGCAGCCCGAGGCCAGCCAGCAATCCAAGGATGAGGCCAAGCGTCAGGTACAGAAAAGCCTCGACGGCGGAGATATCGGAAGCCAGGGGGGACGACATGCCAATACTGGCCAGGCCAAGCCGACCGAGAACTGGTTCGGCTGCCCACCTTCCGGCGGCAAGCAGACTGCCCAATGTGACGGCAAGTGATCGCCCGGACTGAGCCCTCGCGCTAGACACGATTCCCGCGGATGAAACAGGCCCCGCAACCCTTGGTTGCGGGGCCTGTTTCGTTGCATGCACATGCGTGGGTGAAGGGCATGTGCATGGAAAGCAGTACACCGTTGCCACAATATGCAGCAACCGTGAAGTGATTACGAAAATCCCTTGATATTCAGGCAATTACGCAATCAAGTTGTCGAAACGACAACACTCTCCTTCCAGCGATCCCGCTTGTGACACCCCACCTCGGCAGGCACGATATATCGCATACAGATGATCCGTCGATCATCCCTCAAGGCCACTGCACGGCGTCTGCATGACGCCAGCACTGCATCGATTTCCGTCTTGTTCAGTACGCAGTCAGTGCAGGTCCCACGACCGGATACGACAGCGGAGTCATCTCCGCAGGAGAGTTACGCATGACAGACACCAAGACACTGTTCACCGCCCACACGCTTGGCGAGCTTGAGCTTCGCAATCGCCTGGTGCTCGCGCCGATGACCCGTACCAGCGCCCAGGAGGATGGCCTGGTCCACTTCGACATGGTCGATTACTACCGCGATTTCGCGCGCGGCGATTTCTCGTTGTTGGTCACCGAGGGCCTGTACACCGATGAGGCCTTCAGCCAGGGCTACGCCAATCAGCCGGGACTGGCCACTCAGGCCCAGCAGGACAGCTGGCGCCCGGTGGTCGAGGCCGTGCATCAACAAGGCGGCCGACTCATCGCCCAGTTGATGCATGCCGGCGCCCAGACTCAGCACAACCGCTTCAAGGATGAGGTGGTCGCGCCCTCAGAGAGCCGGGCCAGTGGCGAGATGCTCAGCTTCTACGGCGGCTCCGGCCCCTTCCCGCTGGCTCGCGAGATCAGCGAATCGGAGATTCACGAGGCCATCGCCGGCTTTGCCACCAGTGCTCGCCTGGCCAGGGAAGCTGGCTTTGACGGGGTCGAGCTGCACGGTGCCAACGGCTACCTGATCCACCAGTTCATCAGTGAGCGCTTCAATCAGCGCGACGATGCCTGGGGCGGCGATGCCACTGCCCGGCTGGCCTTCCCGCTCGCGGTGATCCGCAGTGTGCGTGAGGCCGTCGGCGACGACTTCCCACTCGGCATGCGGCTGTCGCAGGGCACCGTGACCGAGCCGGACCTCAGCTGGGCCGGTGGACCTGACGCGGCTCGTGCGCGCTTCTCGCATCTGATCGAGGCTGGCCTGGACTTCCTGCACCTGACGGGTGGCGATGTCGCCGCACCCGCCTTCCCCGAGGCAGCGAATGCTGACGAGCGCTCGCTGAGCCTGACGGCGCTTGCCGACCAATCGCGCAAGGCACTGGAGTCAGACATCACGCTGATCACCAATGGCGGCGTGGACAGCCCCGAGAAGGCAGTGGCGGCGCTTGAGCACGCCGACCTGGTCGCGATCGGGCGTTCGGCACTGGCCAATCACGACTGGCCCAAGCGCGTGAAACGCGACACCTGCCTGACGCCCTTCGACTTCGCGATGCTGTCTCCATTGGCCACCCTGGCCAACGAGGAAGACTGGCGCATCGCCAACGACAAGCCGGCCAACTGCGAAGGCCGCTGCTGATGTCGGCAGACTGAAGCAGGACGCAGCGGGCCCCGCCACTCAGTGGCGGGGCCCGCTGCGTTGGAAACCCGTCAAGCCTTGAAGGGCGCTTCTGCACTGAAGGCCAGCCCCGCCGATGCCGGCGGTCTGATGCTCGTCATGCCGCGCAAGGTGCTCAAGTGCTGCGCCGTCAGGCCCCTCGCGGCTTCCGACGCCTCGTGCTCTCGCTCATCCTGCGTCTCGCTCAGCAGCGACGGATAGTGCCGCGCCCACTCGGCCAGCTCCTCAAGCCCCGTGGCAAGACTGACCACTGGCCGAAAGCCGGTCAGCGCCTGGAGTGCCGAGGTGTCAGCCCAGGTGCGCTCGACATCGCCCGGCTGCATCGGCAGCAGACGTCTTCGGGCCGTGATGCAAAGCGCCGCTTCCAATCCGTTGATGAAGTCTCCCAGCGCGATGGGCTCGCCACGGCCGAGATTGAGCACCCGTGACGGTGCCGCGCTGGACACCCGAGCGGGTGGCAGCGGCATGAGACGGAAGATGCCCTCCACGATGTCACTGACATGGGTGAAGTCACGTGCCATCTGCCCCCGGTTGTAGACATCGATCACCTCACCGGCCAGCAGCTTGCGCGCGAATCTCAGCGGCGCCATGTCCGGTCGGCCGCGCGCGCCATAGACAGTGAAGAAACGCAGCCCCGTCACCGGCATGCCATAGAGGTGCGAGTAACTGTAGGCCATCAGCTCATTGGCTCGCTTGGTGGCGGCATACAGCGACAGCGGCCGCTCCCCCACCTGGGCTTCCTGCAGAGGCTGAGCGGCGTCATCCCCGTAGACGGAGCTGCTGGAGGCGTAGAGCAGATGACTCGGACGCGCGGCACGGCACGCCTCGAGAAGGTTGACGAAGCCGACCAGATTGCTGTCGACGTAATCGAAGGGCTGGCTGATGGAATGCCGCACCCCGGCCTGGGCGGCCAGGTTGACGACCACCTCGAAGCCCTCGTCCTTCATCAAGGCGAGCAACGCCTCGCGCTCGACCAGATCCAGCGGCACGAAGCGGAAACTGCCCGGCCGGCGGCCATCGCCGCACTCTCCCGCACACTGGCTGGCCAGCGTCTCGAGGCGCGCCAGACGATGCCTCTTCAGCGCCAGCGGATAATAGGGATTGAGGTTGTCGAGTCCGACGACCTGCATGCCTTCCTGCAAAAGGCGCTCGCACAGCGCGGCGCCGATGAAGCCTGCGGCTCCCGTGACCAGAATCTTCATGCTCATTGTCTCTCCTGCGCGGACATGTCCCGCTGTGATGACGCGGACGGCAAGCCGCCCAACGCCGCTGCGGGAATCGTCATCACTCGATGGCGTCCCTGATGGAAGATCCGTGAGGTATCCGCCTTGCCATCCGCTGCCGCCTGACACCAGTCGCGCATGCCGGCCAGCGGGCCTTGCGTGCCTGGCAGACGCAGACACTTCTCCGCCTCGATCACCAGCCAGCCATCCGGATGCGCCGCCTGCCAGGCGCTAAGCGACCCTGCATCCCGCGTGAGCGTCTCCAGTGGCCGGGTCAGACGGCCGGTGAATTGCCAGGTCGCTTGATAGTCCCAGCCGACGACAGCCACCTGCTGGCCAGCCTGCTGTCGGCCATTGATCCATTGCGCGATGGCGGTCTGATCCAGACGCGGCCACAGCGGGCGCAATGTCAGGCTCAACAGACAGGTCACCAGCAACACGCTGCCCAGCACCAGACGGCGCTGCGCAATCAGGACGCCGTCGTGGCGGGTCTGCTCACCCGACACCTGACGCGCACTGATTGCCCCAGACGTCGCGCTGGACGGCCACAGACCTGACATCAATGCCAGCAAGCCTGCGCCAGCCAGGAAACTCGACAGGCTGGTACTGCTTGAGGCCACCAGTGCAGAGTCCGCCGACCATCGTGCAAGGCCTGTCGGCGCCAGTGACGGCATCACGATGACCGCCAGTGCCAGACTGGCAACGCCCAGTCCACCACTTGTCATCGCCAGCAGCCGCAGCGCCCCATGAGCCGGTGGCTGGCGAAGCGCCGCCCAGGCCAGCAACAGGCTCAGCGGCACCAGCAGCGGCATCAGGTAATGCACCTGCTTGCCGGAGATGAGCGAGAAGATCAGCAGGCCACTCAGCGCCCAGACGCGTCCCAGCCTCAGCAATGGCTGCTCGGCCGTCGGCCGCTGGGCAATCGAGGCCAGAAAGCCTTCCAGCAGCAAACGCGGGCGCAGGCTGAACGGGAAGATCAACACCACAAGCCATGGCAGATACCACCACAGCGGCCGCGCATGATCCTGCGCGGCGACGACCCGATGCGCCGTCTGCCCCCACAGCAGGTCCTCCACGTAGCTGGCCGGCCCGGTGATGACGGCGGGCAGCAACCACACGCACAGCACCACGAGACCCAGCAGCAGACTCATTCCCCAGCCGCGCCACTCGCCGGCCCAGACCTGGCGGGCCTTCGCCTGAGTCCACCAGGGGCGCGAGCCGACCACCACAGCAAACCACAACAGCGCCACCGGCCCCTTGGCCAGCAGGGCAAGTCCCAGCCACAGCCCACTCTCCGCCACCGCCTTCCAAGGCAAGGGCTGAGCCCCCAGCGGCGAACACCAGGGCCGCAGCGCCCCCAGCAGACAGGTGGTCAGCAGTACATCGAACATCAAGGCCTGGCTGTAGAGCATCCACATCAGGCAACCGGCGAGCGTCCAGCGGGTCAGAGAGACCCACTGCTCACGCACCTGCCATTCATCGCCCTCCCCCGCGGCCACCGGCCACAGGGTGCGAGCGACGCGTCCCAGCTGCCAGATCCCCAGCAGACTGACCAGCGGCATCAGTACTTTCGGCCAGACTTCATTGACTCCGAAGACCGCCCAGCCAGCGTGGATCAACCAGAACAACAGCACCGGCTTGTCCGCGTAGGGAGCGCCATTCATGCTCGAGACGAACCAGTGACCGGAATGCCACATCTCCCACGCCACCGAGACATAGCGGGTTTCATCGATGGGCAGATAGGGTCGCGCCAGCGCTCCTGCCATCAGCAAAGTCAGCCACAGTGCCCAGCACAGCCGCTCGCTGGCACACAGGTTGGCCCCTGAGCTGACGGCGCTTTCGGCCAGCGCCATCGCCTTGCGCCAGCGGCCAGCCCGGGTGGCGGGCTCCGTCTCGCTGCGTTTGATCACACGTGAGCGGGGTGTCTGACGTTTCATGGGCAGGCCTCCGTCATCACGTCATGGCGCCCGGGGAGACCGATCAACCGCGCCGCCTCCTCGGAGACCGAGGTCGGCGCCAGATACATCGGCGCGGCATCGGCATCACCACGACACGCCAGCGCCGCTCCTCCGGGCAGCAGAGCCCAATGTTCATCCGGTTCACTCAGCGTGATGGCCTGCGTTGCCTCCAGGCAGGCATGCCGCTTGAGCATCCCGGGAGTCATCAGGACCCAGCGATGCTGCGGCGCCGCTTGCAGCCAGGCATACAGCCGCGAGAACTGGTCCGCCTCCGACGTCTTGTAGCCGAAGTGCCATAGCGGCTGGCGCGCCTGCAGGAGGTACTGCTCCCGGAAGTCAGGGATCGCCAGCGCCTGGTGATCACTTTGCTCGGCGACCTGAGCCATCAGTGCCGCCGGATTGCGCACCGGGTCCATCAGTCGCGCGCCCCAGGTCCCCCACAGGACCCAGAAGACCACCAGCCAGCTGCCCAGCGCGAGCAGGCCACCGCGCGGTTTCCACCACGCGCACAGCGCCACGCCAGCCCCACCCAGAAGCCCCCACCATCCCCAGGGCACCAGGCCTTCCTGCTCGGCAAGCCTCGTCAATGCCGGAAGTCCAGCGGCCCCCAGCAGTGCCGCGCCCAGAAAGATGCCGGCAAGTCCCGCGCACAGCGCGAAGGCCAGCCAGGCGACATGCCGCTTTCTGGACAGGCCGGGCAACAAGGGCGCCAGGCCGACCACCAGCAGCGGCAGCGCCGGCAGGAGGTAGACGCCCCGCTTGCCGGGGGACAGCGAGAAGAACACCACGATCAAGACCGCACCGCTCAACGGCAGCCAGACGCGTAGATCACGACGCCACAAGCGGGTGGCGAGAGCCTTCGGCCACCAGGGCAGCGTCAACAGCAGCGGCATCCACGCCCAGGGAATCACCTGGGTCAGGAAGTAGTGCCAGGGCTTGAGGTGGTGCCAGCTGTCGGCGTAGCGCTCGGCGGTCTGCTTGAGCAGAATGTTGTCGCGATAGGCTGCCAGCTCCGGGTCGGCAGAGAGCAGCGACATCACCAGCATCGGCCCGACCCAGACCAGTGGTGCTGCCAGCAACCAGCAGAGCCCGATCAACAGCTCACGCCAGGACAGCTGACCGGCACGCTGGCCACCACTGCGCCAGCGCGACGCTCGGCGCATGGCCAGCAGCCAGAACGGCAACATCAGGAGCGGCAGGAAGCCGACTCCCTTGGTGATGATGCCCAGCCCCATCGCGAAACAGCCAAGATGGAAGTAGCGCACACCATCATCGAGCAGTGCATGGCGCAGCATCCCCCAGCAGCCGAGCATGATGAAGGCGGTGACCAGCATGTCGATCTGCGCGGTACGTGCCTGCAGCACGAACTGCAGCGTGGCGATCAGCCACAGGCCGGCGATGAAGGCGACGCGCTTCCCGTGCAGGCGACGGATCAGGTCCACGCTCAGCGCCAGCGTCACCACCCCGGCGACCAGCGACGGCAAGGCGAAGCCGATGCGAATGTCGCCACTCACGCCGGTGGCCAGGCCACTGAGCCACATGAAGATCGGCGGCTTGTCGGGATACAGCTCTCCCCCGCGATGCGGCAGCCACCAGTGGCCAGTGACCCACATCTCGAGACCGTTGAGCGCGAAGCGTGGCTCATCCGCCGGCCAGGGCATGCGCATGCCGAGCCCGATGGCCGACACCAGCAGATACAGCAGCGCAAGGCTCCACCAGGGGTGGCGGGCGAGGCGTTGATAGAGACGGGCTTGAAGCATCGTCGTCATGCGCACGATGCCTTGTGCCGAGCACTTCGTGCCTCGAGTCGCGCCACCTCATGGGTGAGCCGGGCATTCTCCTCCGCGAGTCGAGCGTGTTCGGCCCGCAGCCGACTGTCGCCGGCCGCGAGGGGTGAGCCCTCCGGCTCGCAGGCCTTTGAGGAAGCGGTGGGCTTCTCGACGCTCGATGCATCGTCACTGGCCGCCTGCTGGCGTGAGGCGCGGTCCCGCTTGATCAGGCTCAGATTGCGCAGATAGATGAGGAGTCCGGCCCCCTGGCCGGCGATGAACACCGGGTCCTGGCGGTGGATGGCATACGCCAGCAAGGTCATGCCGCCTGCCAGCGAGAACCACCAGAAGGCGCGCGGCACGATGGAACGACGCGCCTTCTCGCTGGCCAGCCACTGGATGATGAAGCGCGCCGAGAACAGCGCCTGACCACCGAAGCCGATGGCCACCCACCACGGATTGACATCCATCAGTGTGCTCCCCGCGCCACGCCGGCGTGAGGTGTGGCGATGCCAGAGAGATCGACCGCCCCAGTCGCCCTGCCGGTATCGATCCCCGGCATGTCTCTGGCGGCATGTTCGCCGACTTCCGGTACATCGCGACTTCTGCAGGCGGGATGGAGCGCGACCTCCAGCGGCGACAGCGTCTCACTGACGGCATTGCCGGAGAGATTCTGCAGCGGCGAGGGCAGGCGCGAGCGACGTACCAGCCACATCACGCCGATGATGTCGCTGATGCCGACCCACAATCGATCGAAGAAGCCGTACTTGGAAACCCCGGCGACACGCTCACGATGGCGTACCGGCAAGGACTGCACCTTGCCGCCCTGTGCCCGCACCAGCGCAGGCAGGAAACGGTGCATGTGATCGAAATACGGCAGACGCAGGAAGATGTCACGACGTGTGACCTTGATGCCGCAGCCGGTATCCGGCGTATCGTCATGCAGCAGCGCCTGGCGGATGGCATTGGCCAGGCGGGAGGACACGCGCTTGACGGCGTCATCGCGGCGTTCGGTGCGATGCCCCGCCACCATGTCCAGCCCCTCGAGACTGGCCAGTGACAGCATGTCCGGCAGGTCTGCCGGGTCGTTCTGGCCATCGCCATCCAGGGTCGCCAGCCATTCGCCACGCGCCAGACGTGCGGCCTGCCACAAAGAGGTGCTCTGCCCGAAACTAGTGTCATGGTGATAGGGACGCAGACGCGAATCTTCCAGGGCTGCCTGCGTGAGCCAACGCCAGCTGTCATCGCTGGAGCCATCATCGACCACGATGATCTCGTAACGCCGACCGGCGAGTGCCGCATGCACCTCGGCGATCAGCTTCGGCAGGTTGTCTCGCTCATCACGCCCGGGTATCAGCACCGAAATTCCCTCGCTCGAGGAATCCTCCTGCGCTGACACATGCGGTGAGCTGGGGGTGGGCATTGCGGTTGAGGACGGCATGGAACGGCTCCTGGCGAGGATGGGGCGGAGAACATGACGGCCAGTTGCCGATGCCCCTGTTGATCTGGGCAGGCAGGCCGCGCGTTGCAGCAGAGACTGCGCGCGAACCATTAAGACAGCATTAAGTGAGGCTCAGATGACACCCGCCAATGCAGAAAGCCCCCGTCGCGCGGGGCGACGAGGGCTTTCTCAAGGGTCCATGATGCTGCCGTAGACTATGCTGCAAAGGCCTCGGCGAGAGCCGGCGTCAAGGTCAGTCGTGATTCTGCCAGTGGTCCCGCCCCCACTGCCGGCGCTCGGCAGGCGTCAAGAATGACCAGACCACACAGCGACTGATCTTCTGTCCCTGGGACATCTCGATCACCCGCACCTCGCTGGCACCGCTTGCCGCCAGTGCCTGCTTGATCCCCGGCAGACTGCTGGCATGCGCCACCAGCGAGCTGAACCACAGACAGCGCGACGCCACGTCACGACTCTCGCTGACCATGCGCGTCACGAAGGCTTCCTCTCCTCCCGGACACCAGAGTTCGGCCGCCTGACCTGCGAAATTCAGCGCGGGTGCCGACTGGGCGCTGTGTCTGCGAGACCTGTCGACCCTGGACCTGTCGTCACCAGCCCGCTCCTGGCGAGTCCTGCCCTTGCGCGAGGCATTGCCGCGCTGCTGGCGCGACTTGTCCAGCCCCCGCCATTTGCGCTGCGCCTCACGCGCCATGTCAGCTTCGCTGGCATGGAATGGTGGATTGCACAGCACCAGATCGAAGCGTTCCGCCTGCCCCCAGAGCCCGGCGAAGAGCGCACGCCGATCCCGTTGCAGACGCAGCTCGATCTGACCACGCAGCACCACATTGGCCATCACGTTGCGGTGGGCCGATTCCAGCGCCGTGGCGCTGATGTCACTGCCGACCATCTGCCAGCCGAAGCTGCGATTGGCCAGCAACGGATAGATGACATTCGCACCGACACCGACATCCAGCGCCCTGACTCGCTCCCCCGGGGGCAACTGCCCCCGCCCGTTGGCCTCGACCAGCAGGTCCGCCAGATAGTGCAGATAGTCGGCCCGGCCGGGAATCGGCGGACACAGATAGCCCGCGGGAATGTCCCAGTCGCTCACCCCGTAGTGATGACGGAGCAAGGCGCGATTGAGGGCCTTGACGGCCAGCGGGTCCGAGAAATCGATCGAGGCGTTGCCGCCCGGTGTCGTGATGAGAAAGGCCGCCAGTTCCGGGCTGACCCGAGTCAGCGCCGACATGTCATAACGCCCCCGATGGGGATTGCGCGGGTGCAGCTCTCCCTTGCGGGCCGGCATCACCTTGACGGGCGCCGCGTTGGAGGTGGCGGGCTTCCCTCGGGAGGCCGGCTGCCGCCTGGCGGGCGAATCGTGTCGGGAAGAGGCATCGGACTTGGACGGGGAAGCACCGCGTGGGCGGCGCGAAGAGGAGGACATGACGACATACCAGGCAATGACGGGGCCCGCCATCTTACCAGAGGGCGCAGTGACAGGCGGCTACCCTCGGGCAACTTTGCCCACCGCAGACGTCCTGTGCTTGGAAAACACCCATGGGAGGACGTCCACGGCGAGAACTCACCACCATCCGGTGGGAGCCGCGAGAGCTGCGAGAGCCACAAGTGCGATAAGCGAAGGCCCGCCAGACGAGGCGCGGCTCAGCCATGGCTTTGCTCAACCAGGGTCACTGCTCAACCAAGGTCACTGCCGATCAGTGCCCCACGCGCGTTGGCACGCTGGTCGACTCGGCGCGCCTGGGCCCGGCGTGCCGCGGGACGCTCGATGGCCAGCGGGCAATTGCTGCAATAGCCAAGGCATTCGATACGGTAACGCACGCAGCATACCTTGCGGGGCACATGCCGTTCGCCATGGCGGTCCATCACCTCGCTGACCGGCTGATACAGCGGATTGCGCCGCCCGTCCGCCAGCACCCTGGTCGCCATCAGCTGGCGTGCCGGCGCGGCCTGCGCGACCCACCCCTGCTCCTCCAGCATGCCGACGATGTACACGAAGTAATGTGCCGCGTTGCTCCAGAAGACCTTGGGGCCCAGCGGGGTATGCGGCACGAGGCGCTCAATGACGGCCTCGAGATTCGCCAGATAGCCCTGGAAGCGCACCTGCAGCCGCGCCTCTTCCTCTGCCGCCGCGATATCCGCCGTGAGGCTGACGCCCTGACCTGCCGCGTCATCGAGTATCAGCTGGGTGACCACACCATGCTCGCCAAGGCGCAGCGAGAGATGGCGCAGCTCCAGCGGCAGTTGATGGTCGAGCAGCAGATTGGCCGCCAGTGGCAACGATACCATCGAGGACAACAGGTACTTGGACCACTGGGAAAGCAGTGCCCGCTCATCCGGTGCCTCCGCGCCCTGCTGCCCCTCGTACTGCATGCCATGTGCGGCGATGCAGGCCGAAAGCCAGCCGGGGCTGAGCACATCACGTGCCGGCACGACACGGTCCAGCGATGACTCGCCACCTGCCTGCGCCTGAGCGCTGGTAGTGATCAGGTCCCGATAGGCAACCATCGGACCGGCAAAGAGCGGGGAAAGCGCGTCGATCATCGGTAGGCTCGCAGACATGAGGAGACGGACGGTGCCTCACATACTAACGAAAACTATTAGCATTTGCATATCAAAAAAGCGTGATGGACCTCAGGCGTGTCTTCCCTCTCTCGCCAAGCCTGCCGCCCGTCAGAGCCTGCCATCCCGGCATAGCCGACGCCTGACCCAGGCATCATAGAGACGGGTCAAGGTCGGCTCGATCAGCGGACGAGTGATCAACCACCCCAGCCAGGCAAGGCCGGGGAGACGGGCCAGCAGCAGACGGTACGCCGGCATGCCATCGCAGATCCGCTCATCGGCCGTCTCGACATGCAATGACAGCAGCGCGCGCTGCAGGGGGATGCCCCGCGCGGCGAGACGCTCGGCATGCTCCGTCGCATCCCACCACTCGACGCCAGCATCGTGGCGCGACAGTCGCTCATAGCGTGCACGCTCACGCCGACATACGGGACAGCGTGCATCGTAGTAGACCTTGAGGGCCGCCCGAGATGGCGGCCGGGCGGAATCCGACATGCTCTGACTCTCCGGGGGATGAATGTCAGCGTCTGGCCATCAGGGCTGCTGATCAGAGCTGGCGATCAGGGCTGGTGATCGGGGCCGGTGATCGGGGCTGGCGCAGGGCCACGGCTCAGGAAGCCGCGCCGATCCGCTCGGAATACTGCTTGTCTTCATAGCGATGCAGCGGCGCATCCTCGCCACAGTCCGGCGTGGTCTGGAAGGTCTTGCGCACGTCGAGCACGCCCAGGCTCTGGATGGTGCGTCGCCCCAGCAGTACCGGGTAATTCATGCCATCACGATCCCGCAGACTGAACTGCTCCTCGTAACGTTCGCCCCCCATGCACAGGGTCATCAGGACCACCGGGCGCGTATCACGTCCGCCGGCACCGGAGACGGTCAGGTCACGATAGAGCGGGCGCTCGAAGGAATTCTCGACCATGTCGCCGCTGGCCTCATCCTCGACCTCCACGTCAAAGCGCACCCATTCCTCGTCGTCACGCGTGAACGTCTCGATGTTCTCGGCGTGCATCGAGGACGTCAGCGCGCCGCTGTCCAGCTTGGCCTTGACCAGCACGCCCCAGGGCTCGATGGTCGCCTTCTCCACCCAGCCGAAGACCTTGTCCTCCTCGGCCTGAGCCGCCGTTGGCAATGCCAGCGAGGCGATCAGCCCGAGCCCGGCAGCCCCGGCAAATTGACGGGTGACGCGCGAAAGAGAGCGTGAAAGAGAACGTGAAAGAAAGGTAGCAGCGTGTCTCGACATCGTGACTCCTGATAAAGGTGGCGACATTGCCAGCGCAACGTCCAACATCTTTCACCATGGAGGTTTGCACCAAGGTTAACAAGCCATGAGAGCACCACATGACATGTCATCGCGCCGCTACGTTGCGTTTGTGCTCCCTTGATCTCGCGCGCCTTGTCCATCAGGTATCACTGAGTGCCCGGGCATTGCCTCGCTGAGATCGCCTTGCTGAGATCGCCTTGCTGAGATCAGCGCCATGTCATCACTGCAGGAACACCGGCGCCGGGCCATCCGTGCCATCCCATCAGAATGCCCGATACGACAGGAGGTCCCATGCAATCCGCGCTGCGTGATCTACTTTCCGACTGGAGCCTGTTTCTCGGCTGGTTACTGCTCATGCTGCCGTCACTGGTCTGGGTCCTGCGTGACCTGACGACCAGCAATGCCCATCTGGCGCCGATGATGAAGTGGGTCTGGGGGCTGACCACGCTGTACTCCGGAATAGTGGGCCTTCTCGTCTATCGCTTTGCCGGGCGCCGCCAGATCGCGGACAACCGTGATGCACGCAAGGGACTGAGAAGCGTCGCGCACTGCTATTCGGGCTGTGGACTCGGGGAGTTCGTGGGGGTTGTGCTGGCGGTGGGTCTGCTGGCACTGGGCAACTTCGCGACGGCGATCATCACCTTCCTCTTCGCCTACCTGTTCGGCTTCCTGCTGACCGTCGGCCCGATGCTTCAGGCCGGCAGCGATGACAAGCGCAAGGTCATCCAGGATGCGTTCAGAAGCGAGACCGCCTCGATCTTCGTCATGGAGCTGGTGGCCATCTCGGTCGACCTGTGGCTGGGAGGCAGATCAGGCATGCATGACGCCCTGTTCTGGAATTCGATGGTCATCTCGCTGAGCCTTGGCCTGCTCGCCGCCTGGCCCGTCAATGTCTGGCTGGTGAAGCGTGGCATCAAGGGAGGCATGGCCGACCCACGCGAGACGGACCCGCATGCCCAGCATCACGCGCACTGCTGAGCCAGTCGCCGTGATGGTGGCTTGGTCTGCACTGCCCTCACGCTTTCCTCGTGCTGCTCTTGCGACGATCTCGCCTCGCTTTCTTGAACGTACCGCTTCCTTGAACGTACCGCCTTCTTGAAAGAGCAGACAGGAAAAGGCCCCGCCGGGGAAACCGGCGGGGCCTTGCGGGCTATCGTCTCAATGGCTCATGCCACGGGACCTGCCTTGATGCACAGCTCGATCAGACGAACTCGCCATTGTGATGGACCTGCTGCACGTCTTCGCAATCGTCCAGCATCTCGAGCATCTTGTTGAGCAGCTCGGCGTCGTCACCGCTGACCTCGGTGTGGATCTGCGGGATGAAGCTGATCTCGTCGACTTCGAAATCAAGGTCTTCCCCGAAGAGATCGGTCAGTGCGCCCTTGGCCTTGAAGTGCTCGGTGGTCGGCGTCAACACGGTGATGATGCCGTCATCCAGCTCGATGTCGCTGACATCGACGTCAGCTTCCATCAGTGCCTCGAGCACCTTCTCCTCGTCGTCTTCCGCACCCTTGAAGGACAGGATGGCGCGGTGATCGAACATGTGCGAGACCGAACCCTGGGCGCCCAGCTTGCCCTTGCCCTTGTTGAAGCAGGTACGCACTTCACCGAAGGTACGGTTGTTGTTGTCGGTCAGGCAATCGACGATGACCATGACATTGCCCGGACCGAAACCTTCATAGCGGGCCAGCGCGAAATCTTCACCGCCGGCGCCCTTGGCCTTGTCGATGGCCTTGTCGATGACGTGAGTCGGCACCTGATCCTTCTTGGCCTTCTCGATCAGACGACGCAGGCTCAGGTTACCGTTGGGGTCGACACCACCGCTCTTGGCCGAGACGTAGATCTCGCGTCCGTAGCGTGAATATACGCGCGCCTTGTTGAGTGAAGTACGCGCCATTGACTCTTTACGGTTCTGGAATGCTCTTCCCATGCAAGTCGACTCTTGTCCGCCTGAATTCAAATGCCCTTGCGATCGTGTCGCGGGACCTGATGCACCGCCGCCACCTGGCCGCGATGCATTGCTGCAGGGGATAGTAACGCAGACCGCGCTCTGCGTCGCCATCGCGCCGCCCTGCTCGGCGCGGACTTGAGGGTTGTGTGCATGTGCCCGGCGCGATTGTCGGCGCGGCAAGGCACTGCCTCACAGGCAGTTGGTCGGCTTGGGCAGTCCTGCCAGGCGCGCGCCCACCTTGGGGGGGCTGTCTGGAAACAGGCGCATCAGATGCAGCGAGCGCCCCTTTTCCGGCCCGAAGCGCTGGGTCATCGCCTTGGTCAGCGGCCGCATGGCCGGGGAAAGCGAGAAACGCTGATAGAAATCCCGCAATACCTCGATGACCTCCCAGTGTTCGGGGGTCAACTCACGGCCTTCTTCCGCCGCCAGCCGCTCGGCCAGCGCAGGGCTCCAGTCCTCGAGATCCACCAGATACCCCTCGGCATCCAGACCGATCTCACGTCCGTCGAGAGAAAGCGTACGTACCGTTTCACTGCTGGCCATTGCTCATCCTGATGTTTCGTTCCACTCAAGAAATGACATGCGACATGTCTGTCCGGCTGACGTGACACATCGCGCCGCTCAGAACCAGGAGATCGTCTTGTCCGCGGCCTCGGTCAGCGCGACGAAGCCATCCACGTCCACCACGATCACGCTCGCGCTACAACGGCCCGACAGGCCACGTGACTCGAGATCCTCACGCAAGGCGAACAGACGCCCTTCCAGGCCGACGAAATAGTGCTCCGCGCCAGCCAATGCGCCGTTGACACCATCCTCGATCAGCAGCAGCTGGTCCTCGGGCCCCATGGCATTGAGCGCATCATCCAGAATGCGACTGGAAAATGGCGAGCGATTGAGAAGATGAAGATTCATGCAATTATCCAGTCAAGGGAGGCAGGAGTGCGCGGGACAGAGACGCGCCTGCGAAAGGCGTGAGCCGCACGCCCGCCAGTGCGATCTTGCGCCCGAAGCGCGAGCGCGAGGGTGATGATGGCGGAGCATACCAGCCGCACGCCCGGGCGTCAGGCAGGCCTCAGAAGCTCAAGACCCGCGAGAAGGCGCCGGTCAGCGCCACGATATCGTCGTGCTCCATCAGGGTCACCGGCAACAAGGCGATATCCTCGACGCTCAGGCCCCGTGCGCGCAGGGCGGCGGCATCCACATAACAGCGCTGGACATCGTACATGTCCAGCGCTGCCAGGAGATTGTCACTGCCCTTCTGCCCCAGCGCGCCCGGTTGCTGGCCTTCCAGCAGGGCCAATACGCCATCCCCACTGAACAGCAACCCGACCTCGCGCCCGAAGGCCGCCGCGACCATCGCCGCCTCCAGCCCCTCGCGCAGCCAGCTGCTGCCATGCGGCGCGTGACGCAACAGGATCAACAGATCGCCCGGCGCGAGGTCATCGCTCACCTGCCCAAGGTCGGCAGCGTGCGTCGCTGTCTGTGACATCGCATCACTCATGGTGCTCTCCTCAGGCGAAGGTGATCAGGTGGTCATTCTCGAGCGTGGCTTCCACCAGCTGCCCGAGTCCGGTCAACTCGAAGGGCGCCTCGAGGGTCGCCCCCTGCTTGCCGTGTCGCGCGGCTTCACGCTCATCGAGCATGCCACGCCTGAGCCCGGCTGCCACGCACACCTGCAGACGGGTCTCGCCCTGCTCCGCCAGCGCGATCCAGCGGTCCCGCAGATGTGGCTCATCCTGAGGAGGTGCCATCATCGTCGCCGCGTTGTAGACGCCGTCGTGATAGAAGAACACCGTGCTCAGACGATGCCCGCGGGCCAGCAACGCCTCGGCGAAGCGCAGGGCCGAATGACTGGCCTGCTGACTGTAGGGACCGCCGTAGACGGCCAGAGCGTAACGCATGTGAACCTCGAGTCGGCTGCGCATTGAGGGCGACATTCTAGCGCGAGTGGTGGCATCTGTCAGAGCCCCGCATCGCCACCACCGCCGCCGCGACGTACCGCCGTTCCCTGTCACCGCGCCGTGTCCATGCCCCACAACGCTACGACCCCGCCGAGGCGGGGTCGTTGATGCAAGGCTTGCGGGGTAGCGTCTGACGATCAATCGTCGGATGCAAAGCCCAGCAGCGCCAGCAGGCTGACGAACATGTTGTAGATGGAGACGTACAGGCTGACCGTCGCCAGCAGATAGTTGGTCTGCCCGCCATGGATGATCTGGCTGGTCTCGAACAGGATCGCCGCGGAGGCGAACAGCACGAAGCCGGCCGATACTGCCAGCGCCAGACCACTGATGTTGAAGATCATCGCCGCCAGCATCGCCAGAATCAGCACGATGGCACCCGCGAACAGGAAGTTGCCAAGGAACGAGAAGTCCTTGCGCGTCACCAGTGCGACCGCGGACAGACCGGCGAAGGTGATGCCTGTCATGCCGAGTGCCGTCATCACCAGCTGAGCGCCGTTGGGCATGCTCAGGTAGGCATTGAGCACCGGGCCGAGCGTGAAGCCCATGAAGCCGGTGAAGGCGAAGGTGGCGAAGATGCCGGCGGTGGAATTCGCGGTCTTGTGGACCAGGAACATCAGACCGTAGGCACCGATCAGCAGCACGAAGATGTTCATGCGGCCCACGCCCATGCTCATCGCCACGCCAGCGGTGAGCGCAGAGAACAGCAGCGTCATCGCCAGCATCATGTAAGTGTTGCGCAGTACCCGGTGGGTACTGAGTGAGCGGCTCGCGGTATCCTGCGAGACCTGCCAGGAGCTGTTAGCCATGGTGTCTATCCTCAGGTTGCTACGATGGATGCATCGAATTGACCCCAGCATGCCCGTCGGGGTTTCCCTAATCAAGAGACAGGACGATGAAAAGCCCGTTTCATGCAACTATCCAGCGCGCAAAAGGCAACCTCATCCTCGCTCTCCCCGCACAGTGTGGCACTCGCTACCTTTCAAGCATCTGAACGGAAAGGAAATTTACCCCAAGTCCTTGACGCGGCCAGAGAAATCCGTAGTATTTCATCCCGTGAGTCGGAGGGATGGCAGAGCGGTTGAATGCACCGGTCTTGAAAACCGGCGTAGGTTAATAGCCTACCCAGGGTTCGAATCCCTGTCCCTCCACCACCTTGATTCCGAAAGCCCCGTCTACTTCAGGTAGGCGGGGCTTTTTCGTGCTCGCCCTGTCGCCTGGCAGCCGGCAGCGCTCAAGAGGCGTTTGATGATCACCGCAAGTGATTGTCCGCGATGGCTTTTCCGAAGATTTTTCTTCGCCCACCTCTTGCTATTCTCATCAGTTTCGGTAGTATTTCGCTCCGTGAGTCGGAGGGATGGCAGAGCGGTTGAATGCACCGGTCTTGAAAACCGGCGTAGGTTAATAGCCTACCCAGGGTTCGAATCCCTGTCCCTCCACCACCTTGAATTCCGAAAGCCCCGTCTACTTCAGGTAGACGGGGCTTTTTCATTGCACACCTGCCTGCAGTGGCCATTCCTCATGGCATCCTCCCGGGGAGGTACAATGGATCACTCAACGCCTTGCGACACCCCGTGGTCGTACAATCCCTCCTCCCCTTGAAAAATCGAGACACCATGCCATTTTCCGCCCTTGGATTGAGCGACCCCATCGTCAAGGCCGTTACCGAGCAGGGTTATCAGACCCCGACCCCGATTCAGGCGCAGGCGATTCCCGTCGTGCTGGCCGGCGACAACCTGATTGCCGCCGCGCAGACCGGCACCGGCAAGACGGCAAGCTTCGTGCTGCCCCTGCTGCAACAACTGATAGACGCCCCCGAGGTTCGCGCCAAGCGAGTGCATGCCGTCATCCTGACGCCGACGCGTGAGCTGGCCATCCAGGTGGAAGACAACATCCGCCAATATGCCGCACATCTCACGCTCAGCTCCATGGCGATGTATGGCGGCGTGGACATCGCCCCGCAGCAACAGCGTCTGATCGAAGGCGTGGACATTCTGGTCGCGACGCCAGGGCGTCTTCTCGACATGTTGACCCGACGCGCGATCCATCTCGACGAGACACGCACCCTCGTCATCGATGAAGCTGACCGCATGCTCGACATGGGCTTCATCGCCGACATCAACAAGATCGTCGAGAAACTGCCCAGCCAACGTCAGAATCTGCTGTTCTCCGCCACCCTGTCGCCCCAGGTACGCATGCTGGCCAGAACCGCGGTGACGGACGCCGTGGAGATTTCCATCGCGCCGGAAAACACCAGCGCTCCCGAGATCACCCAGAGCCTGATCACGGTCGACAAGGAATTCAAATCCGCGCTGCTCAGCCACCTGATCCAGAGTGGCGAGTGGCAGCAGGCGCTGATCTTCATCGAGACCAAGCGCGGTGCGGCCAAGCTGGTCAGCCAGCTGGAGAAGCGCGGCATAGCCGCCGAATCCTTCCACAGCGGACGCAGCCAGGCGGTCCGCGAGCAGCTGCTGGCAGACTTCAAGGCAGGCAAGGTGCCATTTCTGGTGGCGACGGGCGTCGCGGCGCGCGGCATCGACATCGATGACCTGCAGCGGGTGGTCAACTATGACCTGCCGGATGAGGCAGAGAACTATGTGCACCGTATCGGACGCACCGGACGCGCCGGGGCAAGCGGTGAAGCCATCTCACTGGTATCGCGTGATGATTTCCGCAACCTGTGCGCCATCGAGCAGCATCTGGGCAACTTCATCGAGCGTGTGGTGATCGAAGGGTTCGAGCCCGGACTCGCCGTGCCCGCCTCGACGATGGACCCGCTGCCACGCAAGCCGGCCCGCGCTCGCCGCCGACCTGCCGGCAAGCGCTGAGCCATTCGCGCACCGTACACGACATCGCGACAGTGGAACCGCCTCCTCCACTGTCGCTCTCACTGCTGATCACCGCCTCACGACCTGCTGCCGTGAGGTTCGCTGCTGCGCGATACCGGCCCCAGCTGGTTGTCGCTGACGAAACGATTGCAGCCTTCGCGCTTGGCGCGGAACAGGTTGACGTCCGCCTTGGCGATCAGGCTTTCCAGATCCTTGTCCCCGGACTGGCGTTGGGCGACGCCGATCGAGAGACTGACATCGAGACTGTTGATGCCGTCATTGATGACGAAGGGCAATGCCGAGGCCCCCTTGCACAGACGCTCCGCCACCTGGTCGGCGCGCTCACCATGCAGCCGCGGACTCAGCAGCACGAACTCCTCCCCGCCATAGCGACCGATCAGATCTTCTCCGCGCAGGATACTGCGCATGCGCTTCACCAGCTCCTTGAGCACCTGGTCGCCCGCCGCGCGTCCCCAGGTCTCGTTGATCAGCCCCAGGTGGTCGACATCCACCATCATCACGCTGATGGGCTGTGTTCCCATCAACATCTCACGCCCCTTGTCGATCAGTTCCGCGCGACTCAGCGCCCCGGTCAACTCATCGAACCGCTCGCGTGACTCGAAACGCTGGCGCAAGCGATCCGCCGACCACCCCATCTGTACCAGCACGAGGGTGAAGAACACGGTCAGAACGCAGAGATTGATCAGTCGGAACGCGAATGCCCACCCGGGCGGCAGCGGATTGGCCACCCCCTGGAACATCAGCACGACATAGGCCAGCAGCGGCATGCTCAGGCAGATGAGACACAGCAGCAGACGTCGCGTGAAGGGCATGCGAATGCAGTAGATGCACAGCAGCGCACCGAAATAGAAATAATCGAAACCGGGGGCTGGACCGAAATAGCCCAGGGACAGACTTATCTGGGCACAGGTACCCAATGCCAGCAGGTTGGCGGCCAGTACCTCTCGGCGCGCGCGATGCAGCTGTAGACAGACAAGGTCCACCACCAGCATGCCCAGATCCAGCGCCAGAATGCCCATCTCTCCCAGCCAGAGCATCAGACCGGCATACAGCAGGTGACTCGCTATCGCGAGCACATACACCACATTGAAGGTGGCGTGGAAGGTCTTCTCGTCCTCGGTGAGGCCTGGTGGGAAATCCTCGAATCGCAACAGCCAGCGCGCAAGGTGTGGATGTGGACTGCCCATGAGACTATCTCCTTGGCTGCTGACCACCATTCGTGGCCAGCCAGACCAGGCGGGTAAAGGCCTGACTAGCCAAGGGTACGTCATCCCTCAGTCGAAAGGAGATCAGCACATTACACGCAATGCATAAACCCGCCACCAAGCGCCGTGCCAGTCTGGCGTCACGACAGGCAGAACCGGGCCACGCCGCAAAGAACCGCGTCAATGCAGGCGCAGCCCCACCTTGGTGATGCGATTGCCCTCGACCTCATTCACCACCCAGTGAATGCCATGCCAGTCGACATCATCCCCGACCACCGGCACCCCGCCGACTCTGCGGGTGATGAACTCGGCGATGGTCAGGTGCTGCTCGCCCTGAGAGAGCGTCAGTCCGTAGACATCGGCGATATCCTGCATGTTGGCATCCCCTTCCAGGGTGAAGGTGCCGAAGAAGGCGCGCTGTTCATGCTGCAGACTCTCGCCATTGAACATGCGATTGAGGCTTGGCACATCACAGGAGCGCCCGACGACGCACAGCACGTCCTTCTGATGCAGACAGGTGCTGCCCTTGGGATGGATCAGCACCTTGTTGCGGAACAGTGCCCCGACCTTGGCCCCGGAGGGGAAGCGCAGCATGCGCAATGCCACGCCTTCCAGCGCCGTGTTGTCGACCCGGTAGACCAGCATCTCGTAATCGTTGACGGGCATGATGCCCAGCAGATTGCGGCGGCTGGGCTGTGCGCCCGGCGGCACCACCACCCTGAGCTTGCGCGCCATGGGAGCCAGCGACGAGCCCTGCACCAGCAGCGAGATGATCACCACGAAGAAGGCGACATTGAAGTAGACGCCGGCATTCTCGACCCCGGTGATCACCGGGAAGATCGCCAGCACGATCGGCACCGCCCCTCTCAACCCGACCCAGCTGATGAACCACAGCTCTCGCCAGCGGAAGCGGAAGAAAGGCTTGAGACACAGGATCACGGCCAGGGGGCGCACGAACAGGATCAGCGCCACGCTCAGAATGGCGGCCGGCAGCGCGAACTGCAGCATCGTGGAGGGTGAGACCAGCAGACCCAGCATCAGGAACAGCACGATCTGGGACAGGTGGGCCAGTCCGTCATGCACCGGCAGGATGTGTTCGAGGTGGCGCCCCGGATGATTGCCGATCATCAGGCCACACAGATAGATGGCCAGGAAGCCACTGCCACCGAGCTCATTGGTCGTCGCGAACAGGCTCAGGCCCAGCGCCAGCGCCAGCAGGGAATAGAGGCCGGGCGCCAGATCCAGATAGCGCATCAGACGGGCGATCAACCAGCCACCGGCGATCCCCATGCCCGCACCGACCCCGAACTGCAGCGCGAAGCTCATGAGTCCGGCGGCGACCCCCGACAGCTGTCCGGTCAGTATCTCGGCCAGGGTGATGGTGAGGAAGATGGCCATCGGGTCGTTGGTACCGGACTCGATCTCCAGCGTCGCCCCGACCCGCTCGTTGAGGTGCACCCCCTGCCCGCCCAGTAGCGAGAAGACCGCCGCGGCGTCGGTAGAGCCGACGATGGCCCCGACCAGCAGGCCTTCGATCAGGGTGAGGTCAAACAGCCACATGGCCAGCAGCCCCACCAGCCCGCTGGTCATGAAGACCCCGACGGTCGCCAGCACCAATGCCGGCTTGAGACCCGCGCGGAAGGTCGAGAGACGGGTGCGCAGACCGCCATCGAGCAGAATGAGTGCCAACGCCAGATTGCCGATCAGGTACGCGGTAGAGGCATCATCGAACTGGATGCCGAGCACGCCATCCTCCCCCGCCAGCATGCCGAGTCCCAGGAACAGCAACAGCAGGGGCATGCCGAGACGAGCCGAGACCCGACTTGCCAGCACGCTCAAGGCGATGAGCATGCCCGCCAGCAAGAAGTAATAGTTCAGATTCTCTACCACGTGTGCTCCCCCGCCATTCCCGGCACCAAGTCTCGAATCACGTCTGCGACGGCCCAGAGACAGTATTCCATGTCAGCGACGAGGCTGCAGAGAAATTTCTCAAATATTCATGGACTTGCGATCAACATGTCAGGCTTCTCGGCGACACCCAGGCCGGGGCTGCCGCCAGCTCGGCGTAGCGGGTCGGACCGAAGGCTTCCATCGCCCACAACAGGGCTCGGCACAGCTCACGCTGACCGTCGATATCGACCATGCGCCCATGACGCGAATAACCGGCGAGGAAGGCCTCACGCTGACTCGGCGTCTCCAGCAACAACTCGATCAGTGCCCAGTCGAACTCGATCGGGGCCCACACCAGTGCCTCCCAGTCGCTCCATACCCAGCCGGTGGCGGCGCACAGATATTGGTCCGCGCGCAGGTCCGGCAGACTCCAGACGGCGCGAGCGGGATGCGAGAAGGTGCGTGATGGCAGGTCCCCCAGCTCGTGTGACAGGGGATGGCGCGCGAGAAAACGCGTCACGCGGGCATTCCAATGCAGCAACGGCATGGGCTGGGCAAGGGGCTGGCCAAAGCCGGACACGGTGTCCTGATGCAGCCGCCCGACCTGATCTCCCAGCAACTCACAGAAGGTGTCACTGAGATCACTGGGCTGACCGCTGGACCACGGCAGATGCCAGACGGGCGCGCCATCGAGACGCCCCAGATAGGTCAGCGGCAGCGGAGGGATGGGCAAACGCGCCGGCAGCGCGCCCGCCAGCCGTGTCAGGGCCTCAGGTTGCGCCCAGCGATCGGCGCCGAAGACACCGCGCATCGCTCGCCAGAAGGGGTCGTGATCCGGGCCGGTCCGCGCCAGCTTGATCAGGCCGGGGGTGCCGCCACGCTGTCGCCACAACCAGTTGGCACTATCCGGCCAGGCAAGTGCCAGCGGCTCCAGCGCATGCCCCAGATAGGTGGAAAGACGGCGAGTCAGCGCATCCTCCGGCCAGCCATTGGGCACGGATGTCGCGTCTGGCATCACGGGTCGCCGCGGTGGCACGGGATAACCGCTGGAGCAGGTCGAGAGATCCGGGGTATCAGGCATGTTGATCTCCTTGAGGCTGCGATACCTCGATAGCATACCCAACACCGGGCCATGCAGCATAGCCACACGACAGCCACCCCGACGATGGCAGGGATGCAACCGGCGGGCAGGTGACGGTACACTGTCGGCCTGGATGGGGGTGCCCGAAAGTGGGCTGAGAGCCGATGCGTCACGTCGCATGGCAACCCCTGGAACCTGATCCGGTTGATACCGGCGGAGGGAATTCCGGTCACCTGCCCAAGCGTCAGGCGCCCTGCGTGCTTCCTCCCCTCGGCATGCCGCCTGACCACGGATGACACTGTGTCGCTGGGACTCTCCCTCAACAACGCCCGCATCGATTACGCCAGCCATACGCTGTTTCGTGATCTGTCGGCGCGTCTGGATGCCGGAAGCTGGACGGCCCTGCTGGGCCGCTCGGGCTGTGGCAAGAGCTCACTGCTGCGCCTGCTGGCCGGCCTCGAGATGCCCGACCATCACACGCTGGAACTCACCACCGATGATGGCAAGCCACTGGCGGGTCGCGTCGCCTGGATGGCGCAGCAGGACCTGCTGCTGCCCTGGCGCCGGGTGCTGGACAACCTGTGTCTGGGAGATGATCTCCATCGTCGCCCTCGCGATACCGAGCGGGCTCGCGAACTGCTGGCAGCGGTGGGTCTGGAGGGGCGCGAGCAGGCCTGGCCAGACGCCCTCTCCGGCGGGCAACGCCAACGCGTCGCATTGGCGCGAACGCTCTACCAGCAGGCTCCGGTGGTGATGATGGATGAGCCCTTCTCCGCAGTGGACGCCATCACGCGACTCGAACTGCATGATCTCGCCAGCCGGCTGCTGGACGGACGCACCGTGCTGATGGTCACGCATGACCCGCTCGAGGCGCTGCGCCTGGCCGACCAACTGCTGGTGCTGCGTCCGGGCCGCGACAGCCAGCAGGGGGCAGTGCTCGACCGCTTGCCGGGGCTCTCGCCGCCTCGCCCGGTGCCGCTGGACCTGCCCGCCCTGCAGCAGGCCCAGTCCGAATTGATCACACGCCTGCGCGACGGCGAGGAGACGCCATGAAACGCCTGCATGCCCTGCGTCATCTCGCCATCAGCGCCGCCGTCCTGCTGGGACTCTGGCAACTGGTGATCATCACCACGGCCGTGCCGCCCTACATCCTGCCAGCGCCACTGGCAGTCGCGGAGGTGCTGGTCCGTCAGGCCCCGATGCTGGCACACCACGCCGGCATCACCTTCGCCGAGATTCTTGGCGGGCTGGTACTGGGGGTCCTTCTCGGGCTGAGCACCGCGCTGGCACTGGCGTTCATCCCCCGTCTGCGGCGCACCCTGCTGCCATTGCTGCTGATCAGCCAGGTGATTCCGCTGTTCGCGATCGCCCCACTGCTGGTGCTGTGGCTGGGCTATGACATGCTCTCCAAGGTCGTGATGGCCACGCTGATCATCTATTTCCCCGTGGCCTCCACCGGCTACGACGGCCTGCGCCAGACCCCTCAGGGATGGCTGGATCTCGCCCACACCCTGGGCGCCAGCCCGTGGCGACTGCTGCTGCATGTCCAACTGCCCGCCGCGCTGCCGGCATTGGCCTCCGGCGTGCGCATGGCAGCGACAGCCGCTCCCATCGGGGCCGTCATCGGTGAGTGGGCCGGCGCAAGTCAGGGCCTCGGCTATCTGATGCTCAATGCCAATGCCCGGATGGAAATCGACCTGATGTTCGCCGCTCTGCTGGTGCTGGTCGCCTTTTCGCTGCTGCTGTATTTCACGCTGGATGCCCTGCTGCGTCGCCTGATGCCCTGGCATCGGGATCGCCTGACCCGTTTGAACTGAGCGCTTCCGGCTGTCAGGCGATGCCCTGACGGCCTCACATTCTCGACACCACAAGGAATACCGCCATGCCATTCTCGCCATCGGCGATCCGCCGTTCCGGCAAGCTGTCCTGCCTCTTCGCGACGCTGCTGACAACCCTCAGCCTGAGCACCTTCGCCCTGTCAGCCGAGACTGGCGCAAGCGCCGAGCCCCAGGCCCCGACCGCCAGTGACAGTGCAGCGGCAGCGGTCACCAAGACCGGGCAGGACGGTGCCACCCTCGAGCCACACGCCTCTGCCAAGCAGGCTGCCGAGACCGAGCAACAGACCCGCCCCGCCGCTGCCGATGCGCAGGACCCGCAAGCGGCCGCCACCGATGCCAAGCCCCTCACGCACCTCAAGGTCATGCTCGACTGGTACACCAATCCCGGCCACGGGCCGCTGGTGCTGGCTCAGGAACTGGGCCTGTTCAAGCAACATGGTCTGGACGTAGAGCTGATCGCTCCGGCAGACCCCAGCGTCCCCCCCAAGCTTGCCGCAGCGGAGCGCGTCGACATCGCCATCAGCTATCAGCCCCAGCTGCACCTGCAGGTGGATCAAGGGCTGCCGCTGGTGCGCATCGGCACGCTGGTGGCCACCCCGCTCAACGTGGTGGTCGTGCGCGCGGACAGTGACATCCAGTCGATGGCCGACCTCAAGGGCAAGCGTGTCGGCTACTCCGTCGGTGGCGTGGAGGAAGTCCTGCTGTCCACCATGCTCCAGAACAGCGGCCTGACACTGGATGACATCACCCTGACCAACGTCAACTTCTCGCTGACGCCGTCACTGCTGACCCGCAAGGTCGACGCCGTCACCGGGGCATTCCGCAACTTCGAACTCGCCCAGATGGCACAGGAAGGCGTCAAGGGCCGCGCCTTCTACATCGAGGAAGAAGGCGTACCGACCTATGACGAACTGATCTTCGTCGCCAACAGCGACAGCTATTCTCGCAAGCACGAGCAGTACGCCGCCTTCCTGTCCGCCGTCGGTGAAGCCACCGCCTGGATGATCAACCACCCTGACAAGGGCTGGAAGCTGTTCCGCGAGTCCGACCCGGCACTCGATACCGCGCTCAACAAGAAAGCCTGGTATGCCACCTTGCCGCGCTTCGCCCTGCGTCCGGCCGCACTGGATACCGGCCGCTACCGTGACTTCGAGAACTTCCTGTACGAGCGCGGCATGATCAAGCAGCGCCAGTCACTCGACCACCTGGCCATCGACGTCAACGCGCCCTGAATAGACGGCCGATGACAGACACGACGACGCCCTGCCGGTTTCCCGACAGGGCGTCGTTTGCTTTCTGCCAGATGACGCGAGGATGCCCTGCCCCTAGCCTCCCGAGACCTTCCTGTCAGCGCCTGCCATCCACCGGACTGCCGGCTGACGCCCGCCTGGCCAGACGCCGCGCCAACCACGCCATCAGCACAGGCTGGATCACCAGCGCGACCACCAGCACCGCCACGAGCAGCGGCATGCCATCAAGGGCGCCACCCGGCGAGCTGACCAGCAGCGCCGCCCCGAGATAACTGCCCGCGGCAGAACTCAGGTGCTGAACGGCGCTCTGGGTGCTGGTGAAGGCGGCCCGCTCGTGCTCGGCAGGAATGAAGCTGTTGAGCGTGTTCTGTGCCACCCGCCGCGCCGAGGAGAACAGCATGTAGGCACCGAACCCCACCCACACCAGCGACGGCCCGGGCGAATGAAGCAGGAAGGCCCAGCCCACCAGCGCCGTCAGCAGACAGGTGATGGTGCCGGGCCAGACACTGCCGAAGCGATCACACAGCCGCCCGGTCAGCTGCATGCCCACCAGCGACAGTCCGCCTCCGATCATGTAGAGCCCGCCGAGATCCTCGCGAGGCAGATCGAGATTGAACAGCAGATAGCTGGAGAGATTGGGAATCACCAGGAAGTTGCTGAACATCGCGGTGGCGATCAGCGCCAGCCCGAGCCGGTGATTCGGCTGCGCGAGAATGGTGGCGATGGAGGTACCGGCGCGACTGCGAGGATTGTCCAGATGCCCCCGGATCGGCGGCAGCACCCAGGCCAGCAACCCGCAGACCAGCAACGCCAGCAGCGCAACGGCCCGGAACGGCGCCTGCCAGCCAAAGCCTTCGGACAACCACAGCGCGAAGGGCAGCCCCAGCACCGAGGCCACCGAGAAGGCCCCCATCACCATCCCCATGGCGCGCCCACGCCGGATTCCCGGCACGACATCGATCACGATGGCCAGTGCCGTGGCCGCCGCCGGCCCACCGAACAGCCCGCCCAGCATGCGCGCGGCCAGCAGCGTCTCGAATCCGGTGGCGAAGCTCGCGATCAGATGACACAGCGCAGCACCGAACAGAAAACCCAGCACGGCCCAGCGACGATCGAAACGATCCGCATGCCGCGTCCACAGCAAGGTACCCACCGCCGCCGCCAGCGGGTAGCTGCCGACGATGTAGCCCAGGTGGTCCAGCGGAATGCCCAGCGACTGCGCGAAATCCGGCCCCAATGCCATCACCATGGTGAAACCCATGATGACGGCGAACTGCAGCAGCGTGACCAGCGCGATCACCAGACGCTCGTGACGCGTCACCGGTATCGTGCCGTCTTCGTCAGGCACGCGGGGCGCCGCCAGCGGCGCAGGCGTATGACGTGAGCCGCTCAAGCGCGTGCGACGCGTTCAAGAAACGTCTCGACGGTCTGCTGGAACTCGCTTGCTCGCTCGGCATGCAGCCAGTGGCCGGCATCCAGCGAGGCATCTTCCAGGCGCGGGAAGTGCTCGCGCATTGCCTGGAGCCCGTCGGCCTGCACGTAACTGGAACGTTCGCCCCACAGCAGCAGGGCCGGCAGTTCCACCTCGCCGTGTGCCTGAGGCGCCTCGACGATCTGGGGGTAACCCGCCGCGATGTGATCGAGCCCGACTCGCCAGCCCATGCTGCCGTCCTCATCGCGCACCAGGTTGGTGGCGAGGAACTGACGGATAGCCGGCGCTTCCACATGGCGTGCCATCACGTTGTCAGCGTCCTTGCGCGAGGCAGGACGCGCCTCACGCACGGCCTCGAAGGCCGCGAATATCTCATCGTGCCCGTGTCCGTAGGCGATGGGCGCGATATCGGCCACCACGAGACTGCGCAGTCGTTCAGGTGCCTGCAGTGCGACCTGCATGGCCACCTTGCCCCCCATGGAGTGCCCCATGAGATCACAGGTGGGGATATCGAGCTGATCGAGCAGAGCGATCACGTCAGCGGCCTGCTCCGGGTAGCTCATGCCCGCCACATGCGGGCTGCGACCATGATTGCGCAGATCCACCGCGATGACGCGACGCGACTGCGACCAGAACTTGATATGCGAGCGCCAGTTGTCCGCGCTCCCGAACAGGCCATGCAGAATCACCAGCGGCGTCGCATCCTGCTCACCCGCCCCATTGCCCTGTGCGGCTTCACGGGCATCACTCTCGTTGTAGAAAAGCTCGACCGTCGTGCTTGTCGCAGTGCTCATCATCATCTCCATGGACGCTAGACAGACCCTCAGACGCTCCCGACCCTCACGCATCGCCCGCGATGGCAGGCGCCAGTGCGAAGCGGCAACCTCGTGGCCGAGTGTCAGAAAACGCTCATGTTAGCAGACTATCAAGCCGCCGCGCGGCTCACCGCGGACTGGCTTCCAGATAGACCTTGACCGCCTGCCACAGGGGGCTTCGATAGCGCTCCGGATGCCAGAGCATGGAAAAATGCCGCTTGAGGTTGAGCTGGGGCGTCTCCAGCACGACCAGCTCCCCGCGCGACAGCTCCGCATCCACAGACAGGCGCGAAAGGCAGCCCAACCCGAGGCCGGCAAACACAGCCTGCTTGATGGCCTCATGCTGCCCCAGCTCCATGCGCACCTTGAGGCGCTCGATTCGCCCGTGCAGTGCACGTTCGAAGACCGCCCGCGTGCCCGACCCTCCCTCGCGCAGAATCCAGTCGGCATTGGCCAGATCCTCGTCATCGAGTGCCGTTGCACGTATCGCCAGCGGGTGGGACGGCGGCGCCACCACCACCAGTTCATCCTCGCGCCAGGTCTGGCTCATCAGGCGTGGCGCGTGACAATCCCCTTCGATCAGCCCCAGCTCGGCATCGTAGTTGAGCACCGCCTCCACCACCTGATGGGTATTGCGCAGGCGCAGGTTGAGCTCGGTCCCGGGGTTCTCACGCATGAAGGCCCCTGCCAGGCCGGGCAACAGCCAGGTCCCGATGGTCGCGCTGGCGGCGATTTCCAGCTCGCCTCGCAGGAACCCCTCCTCCAGCCCGGGCTCACGGGCCTCCAGCTCCAGTGCATGGGTCTGTTCCAGCAGCTGTTCGGCACGCGCCAGCAGACGACGGCCATTGGCATTGAGGGCCAACCGGCGCCCGAGCCGCTCGAACAGCGCGACGTCAAGGTGGCGTTCCAGCTCTGAGAGCGCCTGGCTCGCCGCCGACTGCGAAAGCCCTATCTCTCGGGCGGCACCACTGACCGAGCCCTGGCGAGTCACGGCGACGAAGACCTGTAATTGGCGCAGGGTGATATGGATCTGCATATCGGTTTTTCCGGTAAGTGGTAAAGGAATAATCGACTAACTGCCCAATGATATTCCTGCATAAACTATTCATCAAACCAGAAGCACTAAGCATGCAACGCCCTCACATGCACTCAAGATCTTCACACGACAAGACCTGACCCGACACGCCCACCAAGGAGAAAGCCAATGGACGCACAGACGCTGACTGCCCCCCCTGTCACGGAACGGCTGCGCCGAATGGTGCCGGGACTCGCGCTGTGCGGCGGGCTGACACTGGCGGGGCTGGGGCTGCACGCCATTCCGACCCTCGCCGCGACCGGCGTCAGTCCGCTGGTCTTCGCGCTGCTGTGCGGCATCGTGGTCGGCAACCTGCCCGTCACCAGCCGCCATGCCCGGGCACTGGCACCAGGGCTGCATGTCGCGACCAAGAAGCTGCTGCGACTCGGCATCATCCTGTTCGGACTGTCGATCACCTTGCAGCAGATTCTCGGCCTGGGGTGGAGCGTGGTCGTGCTGGATGTCATCGTCATCGCCGCCGTGTTGAGCTGCGGCTATTTCCTGGGCACGCGCTGGCTCGGTCTGGATCGCGATACCGCCTTGCTGACCAGTGCCGGCTCTGCCATCTGCGGCGCCGCGGCCGTGCTGGCGACGGAATCCATGATCAAGGCACGCCCGGCAGCCACCGCCATGGCCGTGGCCACGGTGGTACTGTTCGGCTCGCTGGCCATGCTGGCCTACCCCTTGCTCTACCCGCTGACCGGCATGCATGAGGGGCTGTTCGGCATCTACATCGGCTCGACCATTCACGAGGTCGCTCAGGTCGTGGCGGCAGGTGAGGCGGTAGGCCCGGATGCCCTGGCCAATGCCCTGATCGTCAAGTTGATGCGCGTGATGATGCTGGTCCCCTTCCTGCTCCTGCTGCCCAAGCTGTGGGCCATGCGCAGCCGCAGCGAGGGGGATGACCGCGATGCCGGCGGCAGCATGACCATTCCCTGGTTCGCCCTCGGTTTCATCGCCATGGCCGGGATCAACAGCACCGGCGAGATTCCTGCCGCCCTGCACGCCAACCTGTCCGTGCTGGGGAGCGTCGCCCTGACCATGGCGATGGCGGGACTCGGGGTCGAGACACGCATGGATCGCCTGCGCTCACTGGGCATGAAGCCCTTCCTGCTGGCACTGATCCTGTTCGTGTTGCTCATGGTCGGCGGCTTCGGGGCCAACCTGCTGTTGATGGGGTGATACACGTCGGCAATGATTGAGTGTCGCAATCACCCAATTAGCGCCGCTCAATTGGCAAACCCGGTGAGGCTCAAGCACAATGGCATCCATCCATTGACTCACCGGTTCTGCCGGAAGCCCACGAACATCACGTCACGGTGGGCTTGACGAGTATCACGTACCCTCCAAGGAGAATCTCATGCTGGCAGTCATCTTCGGTCGTCCGGGTTGCCCGTTCTGCGTCCGCGCCAAGGAACTCGCGGAAGAACTTACCGCCAAGCGCGATGATTTCGATTTCCGTTACATCGACATCCACGCCGAGGGCATCACCAAGGCCGACATGGAAAAGACCATCGGCAAGCCGGTGGAAACCGTGCCGCAGATCTTCGTCGATCAGACCCACATCGGTGGCTTCACCGAGTTCAACCAGTACGTTCAGGACGAGGCACTGATGCCGCAGGCCTGATCATCGCCTCGACTTCTGTCTGATTCTGAAAAGCCCTCGCCCATGGCGGGGGCTTTTTTTGCAGCCGGCATGCCAGTTGCTCAGCTGATGCCCCTGCCACGCGCGCCGTCAATCAAGGGGCCAGCTTCCCACCTCTCGCCAGTGCCTTGACTCGTGCCTCCCTCAGGGCAGCCACTCACGGCAACGGGAAAGTGCGCAGCGGAGCGCTTGCGGCGCTTGCAAGCTGCGGCGACAATTCGCCTTTCTCCGCATGTAGCTGGACAAGGAAGCAAACATGAACATGTTGATGGAAGGCGCCGTGCTGCTGGGCTGCGCCGTGGTTGCCGTGCCGCTCTTTCAGCGCCTGGGGCTGGGGTCCATCCTGGGGTATCTGGCGATCGGGGTGCTGCTGGGGCCGTCATTGATCGGCTTCATCTCGGAACCGACCGAGGTGCTGCACTTCGCGGAGTTCGGCGTGGTCATGCTGCTGTTCATGATCGGACTGGAACTCGAACCCAAGCGCCTGTGGGACATGCGCCTCAAGCTTGCCGGGCTTGGCAGCGCACAGATGCTGCTATGCGGAGCGCTGCTGACGCCCGTCGGGTTATGGCTGGGCCTTGAACTGCCGGCCGCCGCCTTGCTGGGCCTGATTCTGGCGCTGTCCTCTACCGCCTTTGCGCTGCAGGTGCTCAGCGAGAATCAACAACTGGCGACACCCCATGGCCAGTCAACCTTCGCCATCCTGCTGTTCCAGGACCTGGCCGTGATTCCGCTGCTGGCGCTGCTGCCGCTGTTCGCCGACAACTTCGACGCTTCCACCGGCTCCGGCTGGGCCGGTGTCGCCAAGGGCATCGGCATGGTGGCGGCGGTCATCATCGTTGGCCGCTTCGTCGTTCCGCGCCTGTTGAAGATGGTGGCACGCAGCGAGATCCACGAGATCTTCACTGCCGCGGCACTGTTCGTGGTGATCAGTACCGCTCTGCTGATGGAATGGGTCGGGCTTTCCATGGCACTGGGGGCCTTCCTCGCCGGGGTGCTGCTGGCGGATACCGTCTATCGCCACGAACTCGAAGCCAACATCGACCCCTTCAAGGGCCTGCTGCTGGGGCTGTTCTTCATGGCGGTCGGGATGTCGGTGGACGTCTCGCTGGTCATGGAACGCCCGCTGACGGTGCTGGGCCTGACACTGGCGCTGATGGTCGGCAAGGTGCTGGTCATCACGCTGGTGGGCCGCGTCGCACGCCTGAAGCTTGCCGAGGCACTGCCACTGGCCGCCGTACTGGCTCAGGGCGGAGAATTCGACTTCGTGTTGCTGACCGCTGGCATGGCCGCCGGCATCTTCGATCAGACGCTTACCAGTCTGGTCATCAGCGCCGTGACACTGTCCATGGCCGCCACGCCCTTCCTGTATCGCTATGCGCGCAAGTTCGGTGCCGCGCGCGAAGCCAAGCGTCCCTACGATGAAGACTTCGGCCAGGAAGCGCCGCCGGTATTGATTGCCGGTTTCGGACGTTTCGGTCAGATGAGCGCGCGCATTCTCAAGACACAGGGCATCAACTTCACCGCCCTCGACCCCAACATCACCCAGGTCGAGTTCGTGCGTCAGTTCGGCTCGCGCATCTTCTACGCCGACGCCAGCCGATCGGAGCTGCTGCGAGCGGCTGGCGCCGAGCACGCACAGATCATGCTGGTGGCGGTCGATGACGCCAGGATGACCACCCAGATCGTGCGTACCGTTCGACAACAGTTCCCGCATCTCAAGCTGTTCGTGCGGGCCCGCAATCGCCACCATGCCTGGGAGCTGATGGAGCTGGGCGTGGAACACGTGATCCGCGAGACCTACGCCAGCAGCCTGGAAATGGGCAACGAACTGCTGGTTGCCATGGGCTATCCAAGCGCACGTGCCGCCGAAGTGGTCCGCGCCTTCCGCGAGATGGATGACACCATGCTCAAGAGCGATTTCGAGAACCGCCATGACCCCGAGGCGCTGGTCACCAGCGCCAAGAGCGCCATGGAAGAGCTCAAGCGCCTGTTCCAGACCAAGGGCTGATGTCCACTCTCGCCAGCTGCTGTCGCTCCAGAACCGAAAACGCCGCCCTCTAGGGGCGGCGTTATCGGTTCTGGCATCCACTGGCGTGCCATTCAGCTGCGAGTCACGGCTCCCCCGCGCAGGCGAGCGCGCCACTGCGGCCCGAAGAGATAGGCACACAGACCCACGACGATGAAGAGCGCCCCCGCCAGCACGCGGCTGGAGACTATCTCGCCATTCAGGGCAGCGCCGAGACTCATGGCGAATATCGGCGTGATCAGGGTGGCCAATGCCACGGTACTGGCGGACAGGCGTGCCAGCACGAAGTAATAGCACAGATACCCGATCAACGAGCCGAAGATACCCAGGTAGACGATCGCCCCCAGCGGGCGCTGTGTCGGCCATGCCTGCGGCACACCATCGACCAGCAGGGCCGCGAGAAGATAGAGCGGAAGCGAGACGAGCAGCGCGCCCTCGGTCTGCACCAGCGGATGAAGCCCTGCTCGCTCTCGCTGGACCAGCACGCCGGAAGCGGCAAAGCAGTTGACCGCCAGCAACATGGTCACCACCCCCTTCCAGCTGCCCGGTGGTAGCGCCAGCGAGTCCGAGACGGCGATGGCCAGTCCGCCCAATGCCAATGCGAAACCTAACCATTGCAGCTTGTCAAGAGGCGCACTTTTCAACCACCAGCGCGCGTAAAGTCCTGATAGCAGAGGAGCTAAGCCGAAAAGTAACGACATGATACCGCTTGGTAACCAACCGGCAGCAATATAGGCGAAGTACATCCCACCCCATATCCCCAGTGCAGCCGCCACGTAGCTGCGAATTGCCACGCGACCGAAATCCATTTTCAGCCCGAGCATGCGTAACAATGGGTAACCGATACACGCGGCAATTAACATTCTCCCCATGGCAGACCAGGCCGGCAGCCACCCGGAAGCACTCCATGAAATCGCCAGCGGTGTGGTTGACCACACCATGAGAACCACGCAATACGCCACCAGCACTGGCATTTTCACACTCCGAACAGTCGGTCAGAAAAAAAGGACAATGTCGTTGAATGGCCTTATCTGGCAGGTACCTATAATCGCTCCAGCACAGGGTGCCGATATCCCGTCAAGGAGGCTTCATGCAACGCGAGGAATTTCTACAACAGCTATGGCTGGACTTCGTTCACCGCCATCCGGATATCGGAGCGCTGGACATCTGGCCGGATGGCATCAGGCCCGAATATCTGATGTTCGTGACACTGGATCAGGGGCCATTTCGCAGCGAGAAACTGCGTCCCAGCCTCTATCATCAGGGCTATCGACGCGTGAAGCAGTACGCCATGGCCGACCGTGGCCTACTGGTGGATCTGCTGCTGCCGCCGGATGGCGGCTCGGCTGTCATGCTGGCCGAACTTCAGGCCAATAGCCTGCCTCCCCTTCACCGAGACCTGCTGAAGACGCTCATCAGCCAGAGTCACCGTGACGACTGCAAGGGACAGAACCTGCTGGCGCCGTGCCGCCCATGGGACATGCCGGACTGGCCCACCTTCGAGCGTCTGCTGGAAGCCAACCCGCTGGCGGCATGGCTATCGGTGATGGGCCCGCGCCTGCATCACGTGGGCTTCAACGCCGACGAGCTGGGAGAAACGCTTGAAGCTGTCTGCGAAGGCATGCTGATGCACGGCATGTCGCCGCAGAGCGGGCGCCACCATGCCGTACTCCCCATCAACCCCAAGCTGCAATACCACTACTATCCCGCGCACGCACAACGCATGGTATTCGCCGAAGGTGATGAGCACATGGTGGTGCTGGGAGGGCTGGCCCTGCTGGCAACGGCCGACAGTGGCCAGCATCAGCGCGCCGCCGAGCAACTGCTGCCAGAGCACACGCTCTGCCAGCTGAGTGCCTGACGGACAAGATTCACGAGCCAGATTCGCAAGCAGTAGTGCCGCAACGCCCCTGACGCCTCTGGCGCCAGGGGCGTTTTCATTGGCAAGCCATGTCATGACTCACCGCCATGGGCTCCCCTCGCGAGCCACTGGCTGTCGTGCGCCATGCTCGGGTGCCCCATGAGGTCTGCTGGTGGCTCAGAGCCGTAATACGTTGGTCGCAAGCAGGTTATCAACAGAAGCTGTGGAAAAAGCTGTGAAGAATCTCTGTACATCCACTCATCGGCTTCGCGATCTGGCGACCGATGTCAGATTGATCAAAAATTCACCACTTCACCGCTGAGCGCCTGACTGTCACGAAAAAAGCCTCCGAAACCACCTCGCCTAGCGCAGCAATGAGCCCAGTGACGTGAGCGCCACTCCCAGGTCCATCGGCGTGTCGGTGACCTGGCCCCCCAGCCAGTAGGCGCCGACGTATCCGACGCTGTACGCCAGCAGCAGCGCCGGGAAGAAGCGCAGGTAGCTCATGAAGGTCACCTCGCGCACCTTGGAGAGCGCAATCACTCCAGCGGCCGACCCGATGATCAGCAGTGATCCGCCCACGCCAGCGGCGTAGGTCAGCGCCAACCACTCAGCATCGTTCATGCCGACATCCGCCTTCAGCACCGCAGCCGTCAACGGCACGTTGTCGACCAATGCCGACAACAGGCCGATCAGATAATTGGCCTGCATGGCAGGCATCACGTCATAGAGCTGTGCCAGCCCTTCCAGCAGGCGGGCTTCCTTGAGCGCTCCCACCATCAGCAGGATGCCGAGGAAGAATAGCAGAGTGTCGAATTCAATTATCCTGATGTAATCAAGAATTCTGCGCTCCTCGCTGTCACTGCGTCGCTCGGCCACATGCCCGAGCAGGAACATGATCGACATCCCGAACAGGAAGGTCAGCAAGGGCGGGATACCGAACAGCACGTTCAGGCCCAGCGTGGAGAGGATGGTGGCGAGAAACAGCCAGGCCACAAAGCGGTCCAGACGCCGGGTGGGACGGCGTTCACGCGACAGATGGACTTCTCCCCCAAGCCCGGGCAGCAGCAGCGTCGCCAGCAGCATCACGCTGACGAAGGCCGGGATGGCCAGCAGCATCAGCTCACTGATACGCACCTTGTCGGCGAGGAAGATCATCAGTGTGGTCACATCACCGGTGATCAACGCCACCCCGCCGGAATTGACGGCAAACACCGCCAGCACCGCGAAACGCAGCGTCTTCTTCGGCGGCAATCCCAGAGACAGCACCAGCGTCAACGACACCAGCGTAGCGGTGATGTTGTCGGCCAGAGAGGAGAAGGCAAAGGCGAAGGTGCCGGTCAGATACAGCAGGCCTCGCTCACCGATGCGGCCCGGCAGCAATCGATAGATGAGATTGGCGATCAGTCCCTTGGCATTGAGAAACGCCACGAAGGTCATCGCCGCCATCAGAAACAGCCACAAGGTGGCGATTTCCAGCAGATTCTCGTTGAGCGACTCACCGACGTCATCGACTCCCAACGCACCGGGGCCGAAGATGAACAGCAGCAACCAGCTGAACGTCCCCAGCAACAAGGTCGTCTTGGCCTTGTTGAGATGAATCACGTCCTCGATGGCGATCAACACGAAGGCCCCGATCGCCAGCCCCACCAACACTCCCTGCAACCACATGTCGCTCTGCTCCCTGAAAGGGCGTCCATCTCGTGAGAGGACGTCGAGTGGCGGTGCATGCTCACGACGATGGCCGAGTGCCATGTCAGGCCTTCCCTTGCACCGGCCGACAGGAAAGTCGGCGCGCGAATGACACCACAGCTCACGAACCGCCACCATTCGACATCAGATGCGTACGGTTTGCGCAACGTCGAGTTGCTGTCCTCCACGCAAGCGGGGTGGGTTTCCTGTCACGGGTGAATTAGGATGGCGCGATCTGCTGAAGGAGTCGTTCATGTCGAGTATCAGAGGCGTCATCAGCCTGTTGTTTCTGATCACCAATACCCTGTTCTGGTCGGTACCGCTGTACCTGCTGGCATTGCTCAAGCTGCTCAGCCCGTCCCGTCGTCTGCAGCTTCATCTTCTCGAAGGGCTGAACCGTCTCGCCATGGGGTGGATCGGCACCAACAATCTGTGGATTCGCGCCTGGATACGCCCCCATTGGCAGGTCAACGTGCCGGACGCCCTGAAGGATGGCTCCGCCAGGCGACGCTGGTGGTTGGTGATCTCCAACCACCGCAGCTGGACGGATATCTTCGTGCTGCAGTATGCATTGCATCATCGCACGCCCATGCCCAAGTTCTTTCTCAAGCGCGAGTTGATCTGGGTCCCCGTCATCGGCCTGGCCTGGTGGGCGCTGGAGTTCCCCTTCATGCGCCGCTACAGCCGGGAACGGCTGGCCAATGACCCGCGTCTGGCGGAACGCGACCGTGCCGCGACACGCCGCATCTGTGAGCGAGCGGGCCAGTCGCCCATGTCGATCTTCAACTTCGTGGAAGGCACGCGCTTCACGTCAGGCAAGCATGATCAACAGCAAAGCCCGTACACTCATCTGCTCAGGCCGCGCGCCGGCGGCAGCGCTCAGGTGATCAGCATTCTCGGCGACCGCCTGTCAGGCATACTCGACGCCACGCTGGACTATCGTCACGCCAGCGCGAGCTTCTGGGAGTTTCTGTGTGGCAAGGGGGGAGATATCCATCTGGATATCGTGCAACGCCCGGTGGAACCCTGGATGCTGAACGGGGATTATCATGCGGACACTGCCTACCGCGAACGGTTTCAGCAATGGCTCAATCAGGTCTGGAAGGACAAGGATGCCCGACTGTCACGTGCAGGACACGACATTGAACAACTCTGACATGCCCCACGAGCCGCTGGGCGCTGTGCGCCTGGCCGTGGGCGCCATCTCGACATTTCTCCACAGGACATCTCGCGCGCCGCTGCGGCGACTGGCGTGGCTGAGCCTGGCACTGTGGCTGACAGGCTGCGCCACCGGCAGCTACTCCGGCTCACCGGCAGGCCAATGGATCACGATCCAGAAAGGCGACACCCTGGGGCAGATCGCACGCGACGCTGACATTCCCCTGTTGCGCCTCACCCGCTTCAACCCCGGCGTCAAGATCCGTGACCTCAAGGTCGGGCAGCGCATCCTGGTGCCCACCGCGCGTGAGCGTGCCCCCTCCGGTGGCCCCTATCGCTATCAGCTGCGCCCTGGGGACACCTACTCGAAGATAGGCCGTTACTTCGGTGCCAATCCTCAGCGCATCCAGACCGCCAACCCGGGGCTTCCCCCCAATGACCTGAAAGTCGGCACCCTGATCTCGGTTCCCCTCAATGGTGGCCCCAGCCGAAGCGCTTCCAATGCGCGTGCCAGCGGCGGCAGTCTCGTGGCACGCCCGGATCCGGGTCCGCTGAAGAAACCGCGTCAATCGTGGCGCTGGCCTGCCGCCGGCGAAGTCATCAGCGAATTCGGCACCAACCGCAATGGCCAACTGGCCCCGATGCGGATTCGCACGGCCAGCAATGGGGTCGCCAGCGCGCCGGCCAGCGGGGAAGTCCGCTTTGCCGACAACATGCGGCAATTGGGCAATGTGGTCATCCTCCACCATTCAGGCAATCTGCAGAGCGTATTGGCGCAGTGCGGAGAGATACTGGTCAAGGTCGGTCAGCAGGTCACGCCGGGCACCCCGCTGTGTCGCGTGGCACGTCGCAATGACGGCCAGCCTGAGCTGCTCTTCGACGTGCGCCATGGCGGCAAGCCGATCAATCCACGCGAGCTGCTCGAGAAACGCTGAAACTGGGGCTGCCGGTCTCACTGGCGAGCCCTTCAGGGGCTCGCCTTGCCAAACGAGCGTCGGGCATGCCTCGCCCACGGCGTCCTTCATGCCGCGCCTGTCGCCCCCGTGTCAGTTTCGGCCAGCGTGATTGGTTTTTGAGCTGTGACCTGTGACCGCCTTGAATCCGCTGCCTCCTGGCAGCATTGCCTGCTGGAGATTGCCCGCGGGAGATTGCCCGCTGGAGTGACCGCGGCTGCAACGACACCTGCGTGGGGTGTCATCACTTCGTCACCTCGCTGTTATGCAGGCGTCACTCCCATGGCCAATACTTCGTTCAAAGGTCATCAGGAGCCGTCATGGAGCGTATCGCCTTTGTCAGTGAAACCTGGCACCCGGAAATCAATGGCGTGGCTCACACGCTGAGCCATCTGTGCGATCAACTCATCACGCGTGGCTGCGAGCTGCAGCTCGTGCGGCCCGCACCCCGCGACGGCAGCCATGAACCACGAGTCGCGCAGGAGCTTCAGGTACGCGGCTTCCGTCTTCCGGGCTATGACACCGTCCAGATCGGCGCCCCTGCCCTGAGACGGCTGACGGCCCTGTGGCGCCAGCATCCGCCCTCCGTCATCTACATCGCCACCGAAGGACCGCTGGGGGTCAGTGCCCTGATGGTCGCGCGTCGCCTCGGCGTGCCCGTGGTGGCAGGCTTTCATACCAATTTCGACCAGTACAGCACCCACTATCATCTCAGGGCGCTACGCCCCTTGGTACGTCAGGGGCTGAAGCACTTCCACAATGCCGCCAACCTGACACTGGTCCCGACACGCACCCAGGCCGCCACTCTCGCGCAACAGGGCTTCAAGCATGTCCGGGTCGTGGGACGCGGGCTGGATTGTCAGCGCTTCTCGCCCGTTCATCGCAGTGAAGCGCTGCGTCGCCAGTGGGGCGTCGGCCCTCAGCAGCCCGTCGCACTGCATGTCGGCCGCCTGGCGGCGGAAAAGAACATCGAGCTGTTGATTCGCAGCTACGAGGCCATGCAGGCCGTGCAGCCGGATATCGCGCTGGTACTGGTGGGCGATGGCCCGCTGCGCGAACGCCTTGAGCAACGCCTGCCGGAGGCGATCTTCGCCGGCTTCCAGACCGGCGAGGCGCTGGCTGCCCATTACGCCAGTGCCGACCTGTTCCTGTTCCCCTCGCTGTCGGAGACCTTCGGCAACGTGGTGCTGGAAGCCATGGCCAGTGGATTGGCCGTAGTGGCCTTCGACTACGCGGCCGCTGCAGAAGTGATCCGCGATGACCACCAGGGGTTGCTGGCCCCCTGCACCCAGCCGGACAGATTCATCGAACAGGCAGTGGAAGTCTGCCAGCGACCAGCGCGTATCGCACGTCTCGGAAGAGCGGCCCGTGTACGCGTCGAGCCCATGGCCTGGAGCCAGGTCGCCGAGCATTTTCTTGCCTGTCTACGCCTCGCCGAGGAGAAGCCCGATGCACGATCGCAGCCTTCCCGTCTTTGAGCGACTCGACCTGCTGGAGTGGCGGCTGTGTCGCCAGGTGGCACGTCTGGCGCTGTATCGGCCGATCCTGACCCTCTTTCGCGTGGTCTCGCGCCTCGGTGACTGGCCCGTCTGGTTGCTGCTGACACTCAGCCTGCCCTTCCATCACGTGCAAGGTGGCTGGTTGATGCTGGAATTCGGACTGGCGGCGGGGGCCGGCGCCCTTTTGTATCGCGCCCTCAAGACCCGGCTGTGCCGGGAACGCCCCTTCATCACCTTCACGACCATCCAATGCACCATGCCACCGCTGGATCGCTACAGCTTTCCAAGTGGCCATACACTGCATGCGGTGCTGTTTGCCAGCCTGACGGCTCAGCAGCTACCGGAACTGGCCATTCTCGTCACGCCGCTTGCCATGTTGATCGCGCTTTCCCGCGTGATCCTGGGACTGCATTACGTCAGTGACGTACTGGCGGGGGCGCTGCTGGGACTCGGGCTGGCTGAAGTGGCCATTCTGAGTCTTGAGTCCCTGACAGGACTCTGAGCCCAGTGCACGCTCTGTCGGCGGCAGGCCACCTTCGACTTGCCGACAGTCAATTCGCTCTGGCAAGCTCGCCTCATGACGATATCCTCCGAGGCCGGCGACCTGTTCGCCACGCATCCTCAACACGCCCCTTCCCGCACCCCGCCAAGCGGACAGCGACCGGCCGGCCTGCCGGACGACTGGCAGACACTGGCCCATGGCTGGTATCGCCATCCACTGCACCCGCTCTATCTCAAGCCAGCCGCTCTGACTCCCCTGCAGGCCGACCAGGCACTGGTCACGCTGGATACCACGCTCGACTGGCAGCGGCCGAGCTTGAGCGTGCATGGCAAGACGCATCCCATCCCTCGCCGTCAGGTATGGATGGGGGACGCCGGGGCTCGCTATCGCTATTCCGGCAGCCTGTTCGAGCCAGCACCCTGGCGTCCGATGGCCTGGCACCTGGGGGAGCTTGCCCGTCACGCCATCAACCGCGAGCTGAGCGCGCAGCCGGGGCAGGAACGCCACATCGACCAGCACTTCAACAGCCTGCTGGCCAATCGCTACGCCGATGGCAATGACCGCATGGGCTGGCATAGTGACAATGAACCGGAGCTTGGCGACCGCCCCATCGTGCTGGCCCTGTCACTGGGAAGAGAGCGGCCACTGCGCTTCAAGGGACACCCCCGCAGCCCCTACGCACAGGACCCCGCCTTCAACCTGTGGCTGCCCCATGGCTCATTGCTGGTGATGGGGCGCGGCTGTCAGGACCGACTGCATCACGCCCTGCCGCCACGCAAGCTCGAGGGCGTGCGCATCAGCCTGACCTACCGACAGCTATTGACGGCGTCACGCTAGATCCTCATCAGGCACGGGCGGCGGCGAGACGGGATAGCGGGCCCGCAGAGTGTCCAGCATCGCCTGGACCGCGACCGACAGCTCATGACGGCCGCGGCGAATCACGCCGACCCGTTGCTCGATGACCGGCCCTTCCAGCCCCAGGCACCGACATCCCAGCGCTGACATCTGATCGGCGCTCATCGCCGGCACCGCGCTGACGCCAAGTCCCTCTGCCACCATGCGTCCGCAGGTCACCAGCTGATGGGTCTCGAAGGCGACGGTGAGCTTGAGCCCCGCCTCTGCCAGGCGCCGCTCCAGCATATGTCGCACTCCCGAGGGACGTTGCAGGGTGATGAAATCCTCTTCCAGCAGCTGATCCCAATGGATGGTCTCGGGAGCGCCCTGCAACAGGCCGTGCCCCTCGGGAATGATCGCGATGTAGCGATCCTCGAAGAGTGATTCGAAGACAAGGTCCTCGCGCACCCCGGGATCGAAACAGATCCCCAGTTCCACGCGCCCATCGGTGACACGCTCCACGACTTCCTCGGCGATCACGTCATTGACCTCGATGGTGATCTCCGGGAACTGCCGTCGAAAATCCGCCAGTACTCCTGGCAGCAGATTCCCGGCGAAGGTCGGCATGGCAGCCAGTGCCACACGCCCGCGTCCGAGACTGAATCGCTGGCGCATCTCGTCCTCAGCATGCTCCCAATCCGACAGTATCCTGCGAGCCAGCGGGAAGAAGGCCCGTCCTTCCGGCGTCAGGCTGACCTGTCGAGTGGAACGCTGGAACAGACGCCCACCCAACGACTCCTCCAGATTCTTGACGGCCAGCGACAATGCCGGCTGGGAAAGATGCACCAACGTACCCGCTTCCACGAAGGACAGGGTTCTGGCCACTGCGACAAAGGCTTTCAACTGTTTCAAGGTCATGCGGCATCCTTCCTGTGGGGTCCCTGGGGGACGCGCCTTGAGATGACATTCGGGGAAACAGGCTCAACCCGTCGCCGGGAGACCCGTCGGCCTCTACACCATTGGTCCAAGGTGACCAGAGCCGCTTGCGCAGCCTTGCACCGCGAGTCGTCCAGTCTTGTCGTGCATATCCGCCGCTGACCCGCACCACAGGCGGATCTGTGCAGGAAACGAGCGGGCAAGGCGATATCGTACTGCCCCAAGACTCTTCATGAAAACTTATCAATAGATAGAAAAAACAAACTTATCAAATATATACAGCCACCAGATTGTCGGCAATGATGCACTCAAGCCTTTGCCAGACGCCTGCCCCAGGCGCCGGCCACGGAAGATGAGCAACGACTCATCACCGTCTAAACGACTACACAAGATGCTCAAGGAGAACTTCATGGCAGGATTCAACAAGGTAGTGACCCGCTACGCCGATGCCATGGCGGGCCTGGAAGACGGCATGACGGTGATCGCCGGCGGATTCGGACTCTGCGGTATTCCCGAGAACCTGATCCAGGAGATCAAGCGTCGTGGCGTGAAGGACCTGACCGTCGTCTCCAACAACTGCGGCGTGGACGGCTTCGGATTGGGCATCTTGCTGGAAGATCGCCAGATCAAGACCATGATCGCCTCCTACGTCGGCGAGAACGCCCTGTTCGAGCGCCAGCTGCTGGACGGAGAGCTCGAGGTCATCCTGACCCCCCAGGGCACGCTGGCCGAGAAGATGCGCGCCGCCGGGGCCGGCATCCCCGCCTTCTTCACCGCGACCGGCTACGGGACGCCCATCGGAGAAGGCAAGGAAGTCCGCGAATTCGACGGTCGCCCTTATATTCTCGAGGAAGCCATCAAGGGTGACTTCGCCATCGTCAAGGCGTGGAAGGCCGACCGCTACGGCAATGTCGTCTACCGTCACACGGCACGCAACTTCAACCCGCTGGCCGCAACCGCAGGCAAGATCACCGTGGTCGAAGTCGAAGAGCTGGTGGAACCCGGCGAGCTGGACCCGACCGAGATCCACACTCCGGGCATCTATGTCGACCGCGTCATCAAGGGCAGCTTCGAGAAGCGCATCGAGAAACGGACCGTTCGCTCGCGTTGAGCCAAGGCTCCGCCTGCATCCGTTTTCTCGCGACGACACTCCCCGACACGGCAAGGCGTCACCTCGATGGCGCTTCAGACAAGGAATACATCATGGCTTTGACACGCGAACAGATGGCCCAGCGAGTGGCACAGGAAATCCAGGACGGCTCCTACGTCAATCTGGGCATCGGCATTCCGACCCTGGTCGCCAACTACATCCCGGATGGCATCGACGTGATGCTGCAGTCCGAGAACGGCCTGCTTGGCATGGGACGCTATCCCTATGACGACGAGGTCGACGCCGACATGATCAATGCCGGCAAGGAAACCGTGACCGCCATCGATGGCGCCGCCATCTTCGATTCCGCCGAATCCTTCGCGATGATTCGCGGCGGGCACGTCGATCTGACGGTACTCGGCGCCTTCGAGGTGGACGTGAACGGCAACATCGCCAGCTGGATGATCCCCGGCAAGCTGGTGAAAGGCATGGGCGGCGCCATGGACCTGGTGGCGGGTGCCGAGAACATCATCTGCACCATGACCCACGCCTCCAAGCATGGTGAGTCCAAGCTGCTCAGCCAGTGTGAGCTGCCACTGACCGGTGCCGGCTGCATTCGCCGTGTCCTGACCGACCTGGCCTTCCTCGAGATCAAGGACGGTGCCTTCCACCTGCTGGAACGCGCGCCAGGCGTCAGTGTCGAGGAGATACAGCGCCTGACCGCAGGCAAGCTCATCGTGCCCGACAATGTCCCCGAGATGCAGCTGGACGCCTGAGACGGCCCAGATGCATCGCTTGACACTCCATCTCTCTGGCGATGATGGGCGCATCATCGCCGCTCTCCGAGAGTCTTGATGGTTGCAAGACCATCCACCGGCAGCGCTGCCATCGCTGCCGGTTTTTTTATCTCTTCCCCTCACCAAGCATGACGACCTGGCGGATCCTTCGCGAGGAGCTGCCCACTGCCTTGAAAGCCCGCACGCACGCCCAATCCCCACGACGATGACTCACCTTGGCAACCTCTCAAGCGGAGCGATATACGGCGAGGTTCCACACCGACCAGAAACCAGGATAACGGGATAAAAGCAAGTCACTGTCAATCCTTGCGAAATCTGGAAAACTGACTGGCGCAATGCCGTCCATTCGAGAAGAATCTGCTCACGAGACACCCGACCAAAGGCGAAGTTTTTGATATTTCATTTGACCTTGGAGGCGCGGCAGCGCAGTATTGATCTCGTTGGTTAGCAAGTCGTATATCGTCAGTCGTGATCGAAACACTTCGGTACCTGGTGCATATCCTCCTTGTTTTACCCACGTATATCGGGTAACTCCCGGCAATATCATCAGTAAGGAATTACGATCATGGCAACTGGTACAGTCAAGTGGTTCAACGACACCAAAGGTTTCGGCTTCATTTCTCCGGACGACAACGGTGACGACCTGTTCGCACACTTCTCCGAAATCCAGGCTGAAGGCTTCAAGTCTCTGCAAGACGGTCAGAAGGTTTCCTTCGACGTCACCCAGGGCAAGAAAGGCCTCCAGGCCGCTAACATCAAGATCATCGACTGATCATGAGTTAGCTGAAAGAGACTAACCTCTCTTTCCACGGAAAAGCCCGCTTCGGCGGGCTTTTCTGCGTCTGGAGATTACCTCGAAAGCCGTGACGGCCCCTCCCCTGCCAGCCAGTTCCGTCGTGCCTCAGCGCCACTTGCCTGCAACCCACGACACGATCCAGTTCTCCCGGACCAGAGCCGAGCCTGCTGCCTGACGTCTGACGCCTGCTGCCTGACGCCTGTCACAGGCAACGAAAAAGGGACCGCCGAAGCAGCCCCTTTCCCGTCCAGCCTTGCCTGTCTTCAGCCCATCATCAGCCGCGGTAATAGCGCTGCTCGACGAAGGGCATCTTCGTCACGGTCATCGGCAGTCGCTTGCCGCGTACGTCCGCGAAGACCTGAGTGTCCAGCACGCTGTGCGCGATCGCCACATAGCCCATGGCGACCGGCTTGCCGTAGCTCGGGCCGAAGCTGCCCGAAGTCACGACACCGATGCGGTTGCCCTCGCCGTCGAAGAGCTCGGCACCTTCGCGAATCGGAGCACGCCCTTCAGCCACCAGACCGACTCGCTTGCGGGTGTGATCCTTGTTGGCGATCTGGGTCAGGATGACGTCCGCCCCCGGGAAGCCGCCTTCACGTGCACCGCCCTGACGACGCACCTTGCCCAGCGCCCAGATCAGGCTGGCTTCCACCGGCGACGTCGTGGTGTCCAGATCATGACCATACAGGCACAGGCCAGCCTCGAGACGCAGTGAATCCCGCGCCCCGAGACCGATGAACTCCACCTCTTCCGCCGCCAGCAGCAGACGCGCGAAGCGCTCCGCCTCAGCATCGGGGACGGAGATCTCGAAACCATCTTCACCGGTATACCCGCTGCGACTGACCCAACACTCGATCCCATCGATGGTGACATGGGCATGATGCATGAAGGTCAGCTCGCAGGCCTCGGGCGACAGACGCTGCATGACCGCGTGAGCCAGCGGCCCCTGCAGGGCGAGCAGTGCCCGATCCTCCAGCACCTCAAGCTCGATCTCCATCGGCAGCCCCACACGCAGATGCGCGACGTCCTGATCCTTGCAGGCAGCATTCACCACCACATAGAGGTGATCGCCACCATTGACGATCATCAGGTCATCGAGGATACCGCCGGTATCACTGGTAAAGAGTCCGTAACGCTGCATGCCCACCGGAAGATCGACGATGTCCGTCGGTACCAGCGTCTCCAGCGCCGCCTGCACGTTCTCTCCGCGCAGGATCAGCTGCCCCATGTGCGAGACATCGAACAGCCCCGCCTTGGCACGCGTATGCTCGTGCTCCTTCTTGACGCCCAGCGGATACTGGACGGGCATGGAATAGCCTGCAAACTCGACCATCTTCGCTCCCTGCTCGACGTGCAGGTCATGAAGCGCGGTCTGCTTGAGACCGGTGACAGCGGCGGAATCGGACATCATCATTCTCCAGAGTGGCATGCAACATCTCTCCGACAGCCAGGTGAATCTGGCCCTGTGCTGCCGGAGGCTAGTGATCGAGATAGGACAATCTGAGGGGGCTCACCCCGCCGCGCCTGCCAGCGACGGGGGACTCCTGATGCGATCAGCGGTCTTCGCCCGCCAGCACTTCCTTGCCGTCAAAGTAGTCGCGGGTCAGCTTGAAGACCACGGGCGACAGCAGCGCCAGACCAATCAGGTTCGGAATCGCCATCAAGGCATTGAAGGTATCCGCCATCAGCCAGATGAGATCCAGCTTGGCCATCGCGCCCACCGGAATCGCGATCACGAACACGATGCGATACAGCATGATGGCGCGCGTACCGAACAGGTACTGGAAGCACTTCTCGCCATAGAAGGACCAGCCAAGGATGGTGGTGAAGGCAAACACGGCCAGCGCGATCGCGACCAGATGGTTGCCGACACCCGGCAAGGCCTGATCAAAGGACATGGAGGTCAGCGCCGCCCCCGTCTCACCAGAAGACCACAGGCCGGAGGTGATGATGGCCAGCGCGGTGATGGTGCAGATGACGATGGTATCGATGAAGGTGCCCAGCATGGCGACCAGCCCCTGACGTACCGGGTTCTTGGTCTGCGCGGCAGCGTGGGCGATGGGCGCACTGCCCAGGCCGGCTTCATTGGAGAAGATACCGCGCGCCACACCGAAACGGATGGCCGCCATCACCGCCGCACCGGCAAAGCCGCCAGTCGCCGCGACTGGATTGAAGGCGTAGGTGAAGATGAGGCCGAAGGCGTGACCGATCTGGTCAGCATTGATCACCAGAATGACGATGCCCGACAGGAAGTAGGCAATCGCCATGAACGGCACCAGCTTGCCCGCCACGCTGGAGATGCGCTTGATGCCACCCAGAATGACCGCACCCGCCAGCACCATCATCACGACACCGGAGGCCCAGTGCGGAATGGCAAACGAGGTTTCCAGGGCATCCGCCACGGAGTTGGACTGCACGGTATTGCCGATGCCAAAGGCCGCGAAGCAGCCGAAGAAGGCAAAGGCGCCCCCCAGCCAACCCCACTTGGCCCCCAGTCCGTTGCGGATGTAGTACATCGGACCACCGACGTGGTTGCCGTTGTCATCCACTTCGCGATAACGCACCGCACAGACGGCCTCGGCGTACTTGGTCGCCATGCCGACCAGCGCCGTGATCCACATCCAGAAGATCGCCCCCGGTCCACCCAGCGCGATCGCCGTCGCCACACCCGCGATGTTGCCGGTACCGATGGTAGCGGAGAGTGATGTCATGAGGGCATTGAACGGCGACATCTCGCCATCGCCATCCTTGCCGGGCGCGCGCCCGCTCCACAGCAGCTTGAAGCCGGTACCCAACTTGCGGATCGGCATGCCCTTGAGGCCCGCCTGAAGATAGAAGCCGACCCCGAGCAGCAGGATCAACATCACCGGGCCCCACACCACGCCATTGATGGCGGTAAAGAGAGAACTGATCATTTCCACGCAGATTTCCTCCGCTGAATTGTTGTTATGACTCGATGCGAGGAGAGACACATCGGAAATCCCGTCTGGCCAGCCGGTCAACCGGCCAGCACGCCAAACGGACAGCTCACATTAGCGGAAGCTTCCAGTCTTCACTACCCCAACAGGGCTTTACGCTGGAATGTGAGCAAAACGTCACGCAAAAATCATGAAAATGTGTCAATCGCCTGAGGGATTCAGCCCGTTGATGGGCGTCACTCAGTGGATATCTCTTTCCCTTGTGCCGGCAACCTGAGCCTCTCCCGGGTCTTCCCCCACACCTCTCGCGGGCAGTCCCGTGACGACAGGCAGGCTCCGGCGGGCTCTCCTCGGGGATGCCTGCCATCAGGACACGCCTGATGATCAGAGCGTGAAGGAGCTTCTCTCAGCGAATGTGGGTGTCCCTGCCTGCGACACCATTGACAGCACGCGAATCTGGACACAACATGGGAAATAAGTTTCCAATACGAAACAGGCGACACTCTACCTCGACTCAACAGGGCTCGCAAGCGCAGGAAAGTGGCATCGGATTCTCGCTGGAAACCCACCTCCCGTCAGAGGATGAGGACTTGGAGAACTGACTTCCAGCGGTGAAAAAACGGTCTGCCCCCTGCACTCATGGGCCTTGTGCGCTGATACCTTCGCGCCATGGCGCAGATAGACCGGGCGTGGCAAGGCGAGACACTGGACGCCCGGAGCACGACGGACCACGATGAAGAGGGCAACTCGCTTGCCACTCGCCAAAAGTCGTAGAGGCACGCCGCGCTCAGCTACTGCCACGTGTCGAGACCTTCGTGCATAATGGCGCAACGATTCCCTGAATCAGAAAATCTTTTCACATAGGAAAACACTCATGAGCAACATTCCTGCCACGCTTAAGTACACCGAGAGTCACGAGTGGGTTCAGGACAACGGTGACGGTACCGTGACCATCGGCATCACCGACCACGCTCAGGAAGCGCTGGGCGACGTCGTCTTCGTCGAATTGCCGGAAATCGGTCGCGAACTGGCGCTGGAAGAAGAGTTCGGTGTCATCGAGTCCGTCAAGGCGGCCTCTGATCTGTACGCGCCGCTGGCCGGCGAAGTCATCGCCGTCAACGAGAGCCTCGAAGACGCGCCGGAATCCGTCAACGAAAGCCCCTATGACGATGCCTGGATTCTGAAGATGAAGGTCGCTGACAGCGCCGAGCTGGAAAAGCTGCTCGACGCGGACGCCTACACCCAGCTGGTGGAAAGCGAAGCCTGATCACGGTTGGCCTCCAGCCGCTGTCCGAGACAGCGCTGTCACATGGCTGGAGGCCGCTTGCCCGTCTCACCCGGTAGTACGCTGGCTCGGCGCCCCCAGCCGAGGCTTCACGATTCCCGACGCCCTGCCCGCCCTCCTGCGCCGGCAAGGCGATGTTCCTCCCGCGGACTGTCACTTGCAGTTCCCGTAGCAGCACAGGATTCCTTGCATGGCTCACGAGACGCTTACCCTGGCCCAGCTGGCCGGGCACGATGATTTCATTTCCCGTCACAATGGCCCGACTGCCGCCAATGTCACGCGCATGCTGGCGACACTGGGTGAAGACAGCATCGAGACGCTGATTGACCGCACCGTGCCGGCGGCCATTCGTCTGGGACGCGAGCTGGACCTCGAAGGGCCGCGCACGGAATCCGAGGCACTGGACTATCTCAAGCGCCTGGCGCGTCAGAACAAGGTATTCAAGACCTATATCGGCCAGGGATATCACAACACCCACCTGCCGGCGGTCATCCAGCGCAACGTGCTCGAGAATCCGGGCTGGTATACCGCGTATACGCCGTACCAGCCGGAAATCGCTCAGGGCCGTCTCGAAGGGCTGCTCAACTTCCAGCAGGCGGTGATGGACCTGACCGGCATGGAACTGGCCAATGCCAGCCTGCTGGATGAGGCCACCGCCGCGGCCGAAGCCATGGCGCTGTGTCAGCGTGGCAACAAGAAGAACAAGAGCAATCGCTTCTTCATCGCCGACGATGTCCTGCCCCAGACGCTGGACGTCATGCGCACGCGTGCCGATTACTTCGGCTTCGAGCTGGTCATCGATGCTGCCGAGAAGGTCGGTGAGCACGACATCTTCGGCGCCCTGTTCCAGTATCCGGGCAATACCGGTCAGGTACGCGATCTCGCACCGCTGCTGGACGCGGCACGCGCCAATGGCGCGATGACCGTGGTGGCCGCCGACCTGCTGAGCCTGGTGCTGCTCAAGTCGCCGGGCAGCCTCGGCGCCGATATCGTCGTCGGCACCTCCCAGCGCTTCGGCGTGCCGATGGGCTTCGGCGGCCCGCACGCCGCCTTCTTCGCCACCACCGACAAGCTCAAGCGCTCGATTCCGGGCCGCATCATCGGGGTCTCCAAGGACTCGCGCGGCAACCCGGCGCTGCGCATGGCGATGCAGACCCGCGAGCAGCACATCCGCCGCGAGAAGGCGACCTCCAACATCTGCACCGCCCAGGCGCTGCTGGCCAACATCGCCGGCTTCTACGCCGTCTATCACGGCGCCGAAGGCCTCAAGCGCATCGCCACCCGGGTGCATCGCCTGACCAGCATTCTCGCCGAGGGCGTCACGCGCTGCGGCATGACACTGGCCCACGACAGCTGGTTCGATGCCATCACCGTCACCGGCGTGGATGCCGGCAAGATCCATGGTCGCGAGCTGACCCACGAGATCAACCTGCGCCACCACGGCGACGGCCGCATCACCATCAATCTCGACGAGACCACCACCGCCGCTGACGTCGGCGTGCTGTTCGACGTGCTGCTCGGCGAGGAGCACGGCCTGTCCGTCGCCGCGCTGGACCAGGACCTGCTGGCCAAGGGCGTAAGCGCGATCCCGGCGGCCTGTCTGCGTGACAGCGACTTCCTGACCCACCCGACCTTCAGCCGCTACCACTCGGAAACCGAGATGCTGCGCTACCTGAAACGCCTGGAGAACAAGGACCTGTCGCTGACCCACGCGATGATTCCGCTGGGCAGCTGCACCATGAAACTCAACGCCACCACCGAGATGATTCCGGTCACCTGGCCCGAATTCGCCAACGTCCACCCGTTTGCGCCCTCGGATCAGGTCGTCGGCTACAAGCAGATGATCGATGAGCTGTCGGCCTTCCTGGTCGAGATCACCGGCTACGACGCCATCTCCATGCAGCCGAACTCCGGCGCCCAGGGGGAATATGCGGGACTGGTCGCGATCCGTCGCTACCAGGCCTCCATCGGTGAAGGTGCGCGCGACATCTGCCTGATCCCCAGCTCCGCCCACGGCACCAATCCGGCCTCCGCCGCGATGGCCGCCATGAAGGTGGTGGTGGTCGAGTGTGATGCCAGCGGCAACATCGACATCAATGACCTGCGCGCCAAGGCTGAGCAACACAGCGACAAGCTGTCCGCGATCATGATCACCTACCCGTCCACCCATGGGGTGTTCGAGGAAACCGTGCGCGAGGCCTGTCAGGTCGTTCACGATCACGGCGGTCAGGTCTACATCGATGGTGCCAACATGAACGCCCAGGTCGGTATCTGCCGTCCGGGTGACTTCGGCGGCGACGTTTCTCACCTCAACCTGCACAAGACCTTCTGCATTCCCCACGGTGGCGGCGGACCGGGCATGGGCCCCATCGGCGTCAAGTCACACCTGGCACCCTTCGTCTCCAACCACGTGGTCACCCCGCTGGAAGGCGTGAAGCCGGAATGTACCGCCGTCTCCGCCGCCGCCTTTGGTTCCGCGGCGATCCTGCCGATCTCCTGGGCCTACATCAAGATGATGGGCGCGCAGGGGCTGCGTGAGGCCACCGAGCTTGCGATCCTCAACGCCAACTACATCGCCACGCGTCTCGATGGGCACTATCCGGTGCTCTATCGCGGCAAGAACGGCACCGTGGCGCATGAGTGCATCATCGATATCCGCCCGCTGAAGGCCGCTTCCGGCATCAGCGAGGAAGACATCGCCAAGCGCCTGATCGACTACGGCTTCCACGCCCCGACCATGTCGTTCCCGGTGGCGGGCACGCTGATGGTCGAGCCCACCGAGTCCGAGTCGCTCTACGAGATCGACCGTTTCTGTGAGGCGATGATCGCGATTCGCGCCGAGATCGCCCGTGTCGAGCAAGGCGAGTGGACCCTGCAAGACAACCCGCTGGTGCACGCGCCGCACACCCAGGCCGACCTGATGGACGCCGAATGGAATCGTGGGTATTCCCGCGAGATCGGTGCCTTCCCCAGCGAACACGTCAAGGCGGCCAAGCAGTGGCCGGCCGTCAACCGGGTCGACAACGTGCATGGCGATCGCCAGTTGATCTGCTCCTGCCCGAGCATCGACCTCTACCGTGATTGAGAGTCTCGATTGAGAGCCAGCAATGAGGCAGTGTTGAAACGCTGTCGCTGATCGCTCTGGCAAAAAAACGCCCCTGCCGGGTAACCGGCAGGGGCGTTGTCGTTGCAGCTGTCCGTCAAGCGCTTGCTCAGTGGCGCAATGACGCGCCAGCCGAGATCACTCCTTCCAGCTCTTGAGCAGCTCGTCGTAGGCGATGGTCTCGCCCTTGGGCTTCTCGTTGTCCAGCTTGGCCTTCGGCGCACCCGGCTGGGCGAACCAGTACTCCGCATCACGTTCCTCGTTGAGCTTCGGCCCACAGTTGTCCATCACCTTGGCGCGCTCGAGACGCTCGAGAATGCGGTCCTGCGCCTTGGCCAGGCCATCAAGCGCTTCCTGCGGCGTGGCTTCACCACTGGCGGCCTGGGAGATGTACTGCCACCACAGCTGGGCCAGTTTCGGATAATCCGGCACGTTGGTGCCGGTCGGCGACCACTGCACCCGTGCCGGGCTGCGATAGAACTCGACCAGACCGCCCAGCTTCGGCGCGGCATCGGTCATCGCCTGGGACTGGATATCCGACTCGCGGATCGGCGTCAGACCTTCCAGGGTCTTCTTGAGCGAGACGGTCTTGGCGGTCACGAACTGCGCATACAGCCAGGCGGCGTGACGATTCTTCTCCGGCGTGGAGTCGAAGAAGGTCCAGGCACCCACGTCCTGATAGCCAAGCTTCATGCCCTCTTCCCAGTACGGGCCATGCGGTGACGGCGCCATGCGCCACTTGGGCGTGCCGTCGTCGTTGACTACCGGCAGGCCATCTCTTGTCATGTCAGCCGTGAAGGCGGTGTACCAGAAGATCTGCTGGGCGATGTTGCCCTGGGACGGCACCGGGCCGGACTCGGAGAAGGTCATGCCCTGAGCTTCCGGCGGTGCGTACTTGCCCAGCCAGTCGACATACTTGGTGGTGGCATAGACGGCCGCCGGGCCATTGGCCGCGCCGCCACGCGTCACCGAGGAGCCCACCGGCTGACATTCCTCGACACGAATGCCCCACTCATCCACCGGCAGGCCGTTGGGCAGGCCCTTGTCGCCGGCGCCCGCCATGGAGAACCAGGCATCGGTGAAGCGCCAGCCAAGTGACGGGTCCTTCTTGCCGTAATCCATGTGGCCATAGACCCGCTTGCCGTCGATTTCCTTGACGTCATTGGTGAAGAAGTCGGCGATGTCTTCATAGGCTGACCAGTTGACCGGTACGCCCAGCTCGTAGCCGTACTTGTCCTTGAACTGCTTCTTCAAGTCTTCACGCTCGAACCAGTCGGCGCGGAACCAGTACAGGTTGGCGAACTGCTGGTCCGGCAGCTGATAGAGCTTGTCATCCGGGCCGGTGGTGAAATCCAGTCCGATGAAGTCATCCAGATCCAGAGTCGGCGAGGTGAAGGCCTTGCCGTCGCCTTCCATCATGTCGCTGATCGGCACGACCTTGCCATAGCGGAAGTGCGTGCCGATCAGGTCGGAGTCATTGACGTAGCCATCGTAGATGTTGCGCCCGGACTGCATCTGGGTCTGCAGTTTCTCGATGACATCGCCTTCCTGGATCAAGTCGTGGGTCAGCTTGATGCCGGTGATCTCGCTGAAGGCCTTGGCCAGCACCTTGGACTCGTATTCATGGGTGGTCAGGGTTTCCGAGGCCACCTTGATTTCCATGCCGCGCAGCGGCTCGGCGGCCTTGATGAACCACTCGAGCTCGGACATCTGCTCGTCCTTGCTCAGCGTGGAGGGTGAGAATTCCTGGTCGATCCACTTCCTTGCCGCATCCTGATACTGATCGGCCATGGCCTGACTGGAAAGACCCGCGAGCCCCGCCGCCGTGGCGAAGGCGATGGCGTAACGCAGGCGTGCGGGTCGAATGATGTGCTGACTCATGGGATGTCCCTTCATTGGCGTTATTGTTGTGTCGCGTCGTCCAACAACCACTTCCGTCAATCACGTATCACGCGGCGCGAGATGCCGCGCGCGTCTCCTGCCGGTACTGCTTGTCCTCCTGTCGTTCCGGGTACGCTGTCTTGCCTTTGCTGCGTTGCTGCTCGGCTGGCCGGGCATCTGACTGTCAGTCCGTCTGCCAGATGCCCGACGGATTCAAGCTTTCCAGGTCACGGGTGCGTCTCGCGAAGCAGCTCGCGTTGTGCCCGGTAGAGCGAAGCCGGCTTGACAGCCTCGCCGGGGGATTCCACTCGCGCCTGCAGCTTGTCCAGCGCCTCAAGCTGCGGGTAGTCCGTCACGCCCTTGGCGTTCATCACCCTCTCGTAATCATGACGACTGGCGATGCCCAGCGCGCGGCCGGTGGCGCCCACTACCGTCGGCATGATCACCTTGCCGAAGTGTGAGTCGGCGCGCATGAAGGGCCAGGCATCGTGCGGCTTGCCGGTATTGATCGGATTCCACAGCACCAGCCCGCGAAGATGATTGGGCTGATGGCCGACACTGGCGCCCCAGCGGTCACGTACATGGCCGCCTCGCTTGCGGTCGAAGAGATTGTCCCGCGGCTGCTGACCATGCAGTTCGATCCCACTGTCACCGCCATGCTCCAGTTCAAGGTAGACGTTATGGGTCGCGTAGCGGGCCACGCCGGGCGCATGCCAGGCATGACTTTGGTCGACCACCTGCCTTGCCAGCACCTGATTGCTGTCACTGATCGTCATCGCGATATGCCCCGGATTGCCGGTCATCCTCACGTCCTCGAGCGTCAGCTGGAAGCTGTGGCGCACCTTCACTCCCTGATTGAAACTGTCGAGCCGGACATCACGCACCCAGCCATCGGTGATGCCATCGAGATCCAGCAGGCCGAAGCCGCTGTCGTCCTCGGCGCTGCGATGATGCTTGAAGCGCCCTCGCCAGTTGCCCTTGAGCGTGATGCCTTCGACCCCGACCTCATGCGCCGGATGGATGCGCGCGATACGCCACTGCTCACCGGGGAAGCGCTCGTGCACCACGGGCAACGTCAGCGTCAGCCGATTGCCTTCTCGTGCCAGCACACGGTAGCGAGCGCGCTTGATGACCCCATCCCGCTCGATCAGCCAGCGCGACTTGCCGGTCCTGGCCTCCTTTTCCATCTGATAGGGTGCCAGAGCACGCGCTACCGCTTGCGGACGCTTGTCGATGCTCTCCAGCAATACCTCATCCCCCGCCTTGAGCGATGACGCCTGTGCCACGCCCGCCTGTGCCACGCCCGCCAGTGTCACCGTGTCCTGCGTATCGGCGGGCTGCACGCGAGCCGTCGCGGCGATCGGCTGCCAGGCTTCCTGACTCCCGCCCTCGGCCAGCGTCCTGCCTTCCTCCAGATTGCCAAGATGCAGCAACCAGGGCGTGCTCCAGTACCAGCTGGCGTGCAACGGCAGCATCGGTCGGGTCTGCTTGAGACGGGTCCTGTCGCTTCCGTCTCCCGCCAGTGTCCAATGACTGCCGGCCAGGCTCAGCCCCTGCATCTTGAGCAATGCCTCGCGCAGCGTCTGCTGGCGCGCCTCATCCGGGACTGCCGCCTTGAGCGCGATCATCCGTGCATAGAACCAGTCGCGCTCCGCGGGGCCGAACAACACATAGTCACCGGCGGGGAAATAAAGCACCCCATGGCGCTGAGGGCTGTCCGCATCATGCTCCCCCTGCTGCTGCCAACGACGCATCGCGGCATGGGCGCGCAGTACCGCCTCTCGGTCACTCACGTCGTCCGTGCCATCAGCGCCATAATCCGTGACATCGAAGCGCCTGACGCTGCGAGACTCTGATTCCCGCTTCCGCGCCTCTTGTGCATTGGCTCCCGTCGCCAACGCCGCCGGGAGAGCCTCTCCCTGGTGATAGCCAGCTTGCGAGAAGTCCGGCAAGGGCAGCGGCTCGCGCTTGTCTGCCGGCAGCGCCTGATTGGCCTGCCACACCCGCTGATACGCCTGCCACAAGGGGGGTTGCCCTTTGTCCTGCTGCCCGCCACTTGCAGAATGGCCCTCTGAAGAATGGCCCTCGCCAGCCCCGCCCTGCTGATCCTCCACCGACACGGGGGTCGTGACCCACCAGCCGATGGCAACGACACAGACGAGGCCCAGTCCTGTCAGCCCGGCACGAATGACACGACGGCTTTTCCTGCCGGAAGAAACAGAGTCAGTGGTAGACGAATGACGCGAGGATTCGGTAGACGACATGCAGCAGGGTTCCAGAGCGATGACAGATGACACTGGCTTGGCCAGTCAGAACCGCTTGGGACTCCTGTCAGCACCTCGGGTTCCCTGTTGCCACAAGGCGACGCTGCCCGTCGTCAACGCTCACACCCCATTCCCACATCTCACTTCACCTCTCGTTTCTTCACTTCTCGTTTCTTCTCATCCCCACATCCCCCTCACTTCACCCTCACCTCATCCCCACTTCATCAACACCAGCATCCAGACGACACAGACGATGCTGATCATCCACAGCACCTGATCAGTGAAGCCCAGCCACAGCAGATGCAGCCAGCCGCTGGAGAGCAGGCCGATGAACAGTCTGTCGCCACGCGTGGTCGCGATGGGCAGAAAGCCCTGGCGACTCAGCGTCGGGGTCACGAACTGCCAGGCGGTCATGCCCAGCAGCAGGGTGCCGATACCGGCAAAGAAGAGTGACGTGGGCAGTGTCCAGGCCATCCATTCCATCATCATGTCCTCTTGTAGGCCGTCAGCAGCGACTCGCTGGCGGCAATGACAGCGGCGCTCGTCTGGCCGCCGCTCACACCCGACCCAGGGCGAAGCCCTTGGCGACGTGATTGCGCACGAAGTAGATCACCAGAATGCCGGGAATCAGCGTCAGGGCGCCGGCGGCGGCCAGCACGCCCCAGTCGATGCCCGAGGCCGAGACCGTTCGCGTCATCACCGCCGCGATCGGCTTCGCCTCCGTCGAGGTCAGGGTTCGCGCCAGCAACAGCTCCACCCACGAGAACATGAAGCAGAAGAAGGCGGTCACCCCGATGCCCGGTCGAATCATCGGAATGAACAGCGTCAGGAAGAAGCGCGGAAAACTGTAGCCATCGATATAGGCCGTCTCATCGATCTCCTTGGGCACACCGGACATGAAGCCTTCCAGAATCCAGACCGCCAGCGGCACGTTGAATAGACAGTGCGCGAGTGCCACCGCCAGCGGAGTATCGAACAGTCCCACCGAGGAGTAGAGCTGGAAGAACGGCAGCAGGAAGACCGCCGGCGGTGCCATGCGATTGGTCAAGAGCCAGAAGAACAGATGCCTGTCACCCAGGAAGCGATAGCGCGAAAAGGCATAGGCCGCCGGCAGTGCCACCGTCAGCGAGATGGCCATGTTGAGCACCACATAGCTCATCGAGTTCACATAGCCCATGTACCAGCTGGGGTCAGTGAAGATCACCCGGTAGTTGTCGAAGGTGAAGTTCTGTGGCCACAGGGTCAGGCCGCCGAGAATCTCCTGATTCGACTTGAATGACATGATCAACAGCCAGTAGATCGGCACCAGCAGAAACAGCAGGTAGATCGTCATTACCAGACGCTTGCGTGTTTTCATCACTCGTCTCCTCAGGCGTCGTCACTGTCCTGGTGGGTCATGGCGGTATAGAACAGCCACGAGACCAGCAGGATGATGAGGAAGTAGATCAGCGAGAAGGCAGCGGCGCGTCCGAGATCGAACTGGCCGATCGCCATCTGGGTCAAGGTCTGGGACAGGAAGGTCGTGGTGGTACCCGGCCCGCCACCGGTGAGCACGAAGGGCTCGGTGTAGATCATGAAGCTGTCCATGAAGCGCAGCATGATGCCGATCAGCAGCACGCTCTTGAGCTTGGGCAGCTGGATGTAGCGGAACACGGCCCAGGGTGAGGCACGGTCGATGCGCGCGGCCTGATAGTAGACATCGGGAATGGCCCGCAGCCCCGAGTAGCACAGCAATGCCACCAGCGACGTCCAGTGCCAGACATCCATCACCAGCACCGTCACCCAGGCGTCGGCCGGATTGGAGGCGTAGTTGTAGTCGATGCCCAGTTGTCCCAGCGCCCAGCCATAGAGTCCGATGTCCTCACGCCCGATGATCTGCCAGATGGTACCGACCACGTTCCAGGGAATCAGCAGCGGCAGGGCCAGCAGGATCATGCACAGCGAGACCATGAAGCCCTTGCGCGGCATCGAGAGCGCCACGGCGATCCCCAGCGGAATCTCGATGGCGAGAACCGCGAAGGAATAGACGAACTGGCGAACCAGCGAGTCGTGCAGGCGCTCGTCGCGCAGGATCTCGCGATACCATTCGGTTCCCACGAAGAAGCGTGTGGAGGGATCGAAGATGTCCTGCACCGAGTAGTTGACCACCGTCATCATCGGGATGATGGCCGAGAACGCCACCACGATGACCACCGGCAGCACCAGCCACCAGGCGCGATTGTTGTGTGTGCGTTGCATCAGGCGTTTCCTCCCGGCTGCTCTCCACTTTCCCCTCTGGCAAAGCTGTCCGCCTCGCCGCTGTCGGGCGCGCCGGCCTGTGACAGATCCAGCAGATGCTCATCGAGATAGAAGCGCTGCCAGCGGGCCGGTAGCCGCAGCCGCACACCCCCGACAGGGATAGGCGCATCTTCCTCGATACGTGCCTTGAAGATGCAGCCACCGCCGATGTCGAGATCCACTACCTTGTAGGTGCCAAGATCCTGCACCAGCGTGACCTGACCACTGAGCCAATGCTCGCGGGTGTCGGAAACCGCCGCAGCGGGTGAGCTGTCGCTGGCCTCGAGCTCGACGAATTCGGGGCGAATGCCCAGCTTCAGCTCGCCCTTGCGCTCCTCAAGCGTCGCCAGCAGCGCCCGTGGAAGGTGCAGCATGGGCGCATCCTCTCCCCTCCCGAGTCGCACGCCCTCTGATTCCAGCGTGATGCTGGCCAGGTTCATGCCCGGCGAGCCGATGAAGTAGCCCACGAAGGTGTGAGCGGGGTCCTCGAACAGCTCGCGCGGGGTACCGAACTGCACGATGCGGCCTTCATACATCACCGCAATCTTGTCGGCGAAGGTCGAGGCCTCCAGCTGATCATGGGTGACGTAGACCATGGTGATGTTGAACTGCTCATGGATCTGCTTGAGCTTGCGCCGCAGCTTCCACTTGAGGTGGGGGTCGATGACGGTCAGCGGTTCATCGAACAGGATGGCGGCCACGTCATCACGCACCAGCCCGCGGCCCATCGAGACCTTCTGCTTCTCGTCGGCCGTCAGGTTGCTGGCACGCCGCGTCAGCAGGTCTTCCAGCTCCAGCACCTGAGCGATCTCTCGTACCCGAGACTGCACCTTGTGCTCCGGCTGGCGCTGATTGCGCAGCGGGAAGGCCAGATTGTCGAAGACGGTCATGGTGTCGTAGACCACCGGGAACTGGAACACCTGAGCGATGTTGCGCTCTTCCGGCGGCAGCCGATTGACCACGCGATCATCGAAGCGCACCTCGCCCTCGGAGGGGGCCAGCAGCCCGGAGATGATGTTGAGCAGCGTACTCTTGCCACAGCCCGACGGGCCGAGCAGCGCATAGGCACCGCCCTGCTGCCAGACATGGTTCATGCGCCGGATGGCGTAGTCACTGTCAGCCGCAGGCGCCGCCAGGTAGCTGTGCGCCAGATCATTGAGGTGTATTTCCGCCATCAGGCCAGCCCTCCGCCAGTCGTGGTGGGTCGCTCGGGCGAGCGGATCAGTGCCCCGTCGCCGCCCGGGCCTGCCACTTCACCGCCAGCGCGGCCCTTGTCATCCGCGAAGACGAACAACTTGTGCGCGGGGGCATAGACCCGGATGGCATCATCCACGGCGAAGTCGTGGATACCGGACAGGTGCAGCACCAGGGAGTGATCGTCATTGCTGACATGCAGGAAGGTCTCGGAGCCGGAGATCTCGGCGATATCCACCGTGACGGCGAACTCGAGATCATCGTCGGCCAGCGGCGCCAACCCCAGATGACTGGGACGGATACCGAAGCGATAGGCCCCGCTCTCGAGCCCCACCAGCGGTGTGGGCAGCACGAACCGGCTGCCCTGCTCGCCGGCACTGGCGGCACCGGAGAACGCCAGTTCACGCCCACGCACCTCGGCCTCGAACAGATTGATCTGCGGCTCAGAGTAGAGCTTCGCCGCCTCGACACTCACCGGATGATGGTAGACGGCCTCGGTAGGCCCGGACTGCAACACCCGCCCTTCATGCATCAGGGTGGTGGTGCCACCGAGCGCCAGCGCCTCACCGGGTTCGGTGGTGGCGTAGACGGCGATGGTGTTGCGGGTCGCGAACAGGCTGCGCATCTCGTGGCGCAGCTCTTCGCGCAGCTTGTAATCAAGATTGACCAGCGGCTCATCGAACAGCACCAGGTCAGCATCCTTGACCAGCGCCCGCGCCATGGCCGTACGCTGCTGCTGACCGCCGGAGAGCTCCGCCGGCTGACGCGCGAGGAACTGCTCGATATGCAGCATCTCGGCGATCTCGTGCACGCGGCGACGGATTTCCTCCGGCGCCATGCGCGCCAGCTTCAGCGGCGAGGCGATGTTGTCGTAGACGCTCAGACTCGGGTAGTTGATGAACTGTTGATAGACCATCGAGATGTTGCGCTCGCGCACCGGGCGGCCGGTCACGTCCTCGCCGTTCATCACGATTCGCCCATCACTGGGCACATCGAGGCCTGCCATCAGGCGCATCAGTGAGGTCTTGCCGGACAAGGTGCGTCCCAGCAGCACATTGAAGGAGCCGGGCTCGAAGGTCAGGTCCACCCTGTCGATATGGGTCTCGCGGCCAACCCGGCGGGTGACCGCCTCAAGGCTCAAGGACATGGCGCTGTCTCGTCTGGTGAAAGTCATCGGGGCAGGGACACGGCCAACCACTGCCGAGTGTTCATACCCACCTGGTGACTCTCATCTAGCGAACCCTGTGCCAGCCGCGCGCAATCCCGTCGTCACAGACGCCCTCCACACGCCCTCGGATACCGCCAGATCGCCCTCTTTCGTTGATCATTCAGCCACTTGCCAGATGCGACCAAGGCAGGGGCAGACCATGGTCTAGCCCGCCAACCACCCCGTCTCCCGCTACTCTGATGAACAGTATCTGAACACTGCAGTCCTCGGAACTGAACACTCGCCACGCACAAGTGAACATTGCCGTGAACACTCCCCTAGACCGAAAACAGCATCGATGACAGCACCGATAACAGCATCAATAACAACAGAGGCCTGAAAGGCCCGCCGCACAAGGGATGTCTCATGACAGCACGCCATCATTCCGCCAGCCACGTCGATAACCACTTCGATAACCACGTCGATAACCACGTCGATAACCACATCGCCGCCACCCCAGCTCACTCCACGCCCCATCCCGCCGCTGCTCCCGTGGCACTTCAGCATTCCTCACTGGTGTGTCCGCCGGAAGAGCTCGTCTGGCGTCAGCGTCAGGCCGCCAGCCTGATGGCGACGGTGGCGTCAGCGGTGGCCGGTCATACCCTCAATCTTCTTGACCACTGGCAGGCGTGTCTGGTGCTGACGGATCGCGACGGTGTGGTACTGGCAAGCTACGGCCATCAACAGCTGCTGGGCAATGACGCCACCCTGCTGCGCCCCGGCGCGCGCTGGCGCGAGGAATCGCTGGGGCATAACGCCATCGCCGAGACGCTGAATGCGCCGCGCGCCAATCGCCTGGCACGCATCGCGCTCGACGCGCATGACGCCGAATGCCTCAAGGGGCTGGCCAGTGCCAGTGCCGCCCTGCTGGCGCCCGCGAGCTGGAGCAGCCGCCGCGGGCTGACCCCCGGTGCCTGCGAGGGCTGCCTGGGACTGATCTGTGATCCCTATCGCGTCCGCCAGTACAGTCTCGGCATGCTCGGCGTACTGGCGGATGACATCGAACAACGCCGTCTGGGCGAGGCGCTCGGGCATGATCATCATCTGTTGCGCCTGCATCTCAACCGTTCTCAGCTGGACTCGCCCAGCGCCGCCCTGCTGGCCGTCACGCCGCAGGGCCAGGTCGCGGCCGCCAGTCGCAGAGGGCTGCAACTTCTGGCAGCGCACCTTGAGCTCTCGCCATCGCCAGATTGCGCGGAACACCCGGCGGACAACGACAGCTGCGCCACGCGCGATGACCTCCATCTGTTGCTGGGCCAGCCCCTGGCTCGCTGGCAGCTGGACTGGGCACCGCTGGCCCAGCTTGATGACGCGGAGTGCCTGACGCTCACGCAACACCCGCATTTCACGGGCTACGCCTTGTGCGGTGTCCTGCCCAGGCCACGCATTCAGGCACGCGCTCCAGCCACTCACCCCACCGATGAGCGAACTGCCCCGCTGGCCACTCAGGCCGCTGCCTGCCATCCGAGCCTTGCGCGCCTGCATCATGGCGATGCCGGCTGGGCCCGAGTCTGCGAACTGCTGGCGCGGCTGGTGAACGCTCGCCTGCCACTGCTGCTGCAGGGCGAGACAGGTGTCGGCAAGGAAGAGGTGGTCAAGGCGCTGCATCAGGCCAGTCATCGCGCCCATCAGCCACTGGTCGCCATCAATTGCGCGGCATTGCCCGATGAGCTGGTCGAGGCTGAGCTGTTCGGGTATCGGCGCGGCGCCTTTACCGGTGCCGACCCTGCGGGGCGCGAGGGCCGACTGATCGAGGCCAATGGCGGACGCCTGTTTCTGGATGAGATCGGCGACATGCCACTGCATGTCCAGGCGCGTCTGCTGCGCGTGCTGCAGGAGCGTGAAGTCACCCCGCTGGGCGGCGGCAAGCCACAGCGGGTCGATTTCGAACTGGTGGCCGCCACCCATCAGCCTCTCAGCGAGCTGGTCAAGGCAGGTCACTTCCGGGCGGACCTCTACTACCGACTGTGTGGTGCCAGCATCGCCCTGCCGCCACTGCGCGATCGCCAGGACCTGGCTGGATTGAGCCATGCCCTGCTGACCCGCCTGTGCCGGGAGCAGCAACGCGAGCTGCCACGCATCACCCCTGATTTCCTGAACCGTCTCATGCAGCATGATTGGCCGGGCAACGTGCGTGAGCTGGACAATGTCTTGCGTCTGGCACTGGCACTGTGCGATGGGCCGGTCCTGGAGCCGTGCCATGTGATGCTGGCGGGCGACTGTCTCGCATCACAGAATGATTGTCCCGCATCAGAGAACGAGATTGCCCACCAGCCCTCGCAACCGACCGGCCTGCCCTCGCTGCATGATCTCTCCAGTGCCGAGGAACTGCAGAGCGCGCTGGACGCGCTGGGCGGCAACGTCTCGCGTCTCGCTCGGGAGCTGGGCATCAGTCGCACCACGCTCTACAAGCGACTCGGCGCGGCCTGACGCAGCAGGCTTCTCCTCAAGCCCCGGCCCTGAAACGCCCGTGCCCCCGCAGACAGACTCTGCGGGGGCACGGGCGTTTCTTGCGACCCCTATTTCTCACAGCCATCAAGCGCTCAACACTCAAGGGCAGAGGGTAGAGGAAAAAGATCAGCTTGGCGTCAGGCCGCGCAGGCGCTCATTGCGACGGCGAATCAGCTCCAGTGTCGTCAACAGCAGGATCGAGACCAGCACCAGCAGCGTGGCCACCGCCAGAATCGTCGGACTGATCTCCTCGCGGATACCGGACCACATCTGGATCGGGATGGTGGTCTGCGCCGGCCCGGCGATGAACAGCACCACCACGACTTCATCGAACGAGGTGATGAAGGCGAACAGCGCACCGGACACCACGCCCGGCGTCACCAGCGGCAGGATGATGCGGAAGAAGGTGCGACTCGGGCTGGCCCCCAGCGAGTGCGCCGCACGCGTCAGAGAGTGATCGAATCCAGACAGCGTCGCCGTCACCGTGATCACCACGAAGGGAATGCCAAGCGCGGTGTGCGCCAGAATCACGCCCAGATAGGTCTGCGTCAGCCCCAGCTTCGAGAAGAAAAAGAACATCGCCGCGGCACTGATGATCAATGGCACGATCATCGGCGAGATCAGGATCGCCATGATGGTATTGCGAAACGGCATGAAGCGACTCGAAAGCCCAAGCGCGGCAAGCGTGCCCAGTACCGTGGCCAGCACCGTCGCACATACCGCGACGAAGATGCTGTTCTTGATCGAGCGCATCCACTCATCCGACGTGAAGAACTCCTGATACCAGCGCAGCGAGTAACCCTCCGGGTCCAGCGACAGCATCTTCTCCGAGAAGGTGAAGTAGGGTTCGGCATTGAACGAGAGCGGAATGATCACCAGGATCGGCCCGATCAGGAACAGGAAGATCAGCGCACAGAGTGCGCAGAACACCCAATGCCAGATCCGCTCACCACGTGTTGCATAGGAAGGTATGGCCATCTGTCACCCCAGTTTGACCTTGTCGACACCGATCAGGCGGTTGTAGACGAGATAGAAGAGGATCACCACGACCAGCAGGATCGAGCCAATGGCCGCTGCCAGTCCCCAGTTGAGCGAGGTCTGCATGTGATAGGCGATGAAGTTGGTGATGAAGCGGCCCGACTGCCCGCCCACCAGTGCCGGCGTGATGTAGTAGCCGATGGAGAGGATGAAGACCAGAATCGAGCCTGCTCCGATACCCGGCAGGGTCTGCGGGAAGTAGACGCGTCGGAAGGCGGTGATCGGCCCGGCACCCAGCGAGCGCGCCGCGTGCATGTAGCTGGGCGGAATGGTCTTCATCACCGAGTACAGCGGCAGGATCATGAAGGGCAGCAGGATGTGGGTCATCGCGATGATGGTGCCGGTCTTGTTGTAGATCATCTGGATGCGCGCCTCCTCGGCGAGTATCCCGACGCCCACCAGCATGTCGTTGAGCACCCCCTGCTGCTGCAGGATCGCGATCCATGTCGTGGTGCGTACCAGAAGCGAAGTCCAGAACGGCAGCAACACCAGAATCATCAGCAGATTGCCGCGCCCGGCAGGCAGGGTCGCCAGCAGCCAGGCCACCGGATAGGCCAGCAACAGACATAGCCCGGTGATCGCGGCGCTCATCCAGAAGGTGCGGATGAACAGCGAGACATGGATCTGCAGATATTCCGGCTTCTCGACGATCTCGCCAGTGGGAGAGAACTGACGATCCACCGCCGCCAGATAGTAGGAAGCCGTGTAAGGCGTGGACTCGCGCTTGATCAAGCGCCAGATGTCCGGGTCCTGCCAGTCCTCATCGGCCTCGATCAATGCCGCCTTGTAAGGGGCCTCCATGCGAGCGGCCTTGCGTGCACTCTTCATGAACAGTGAGCGCATGCCCGACATTTCATAGTTGAGACGTGAAGCGACACGCCCGAGATTGCGCGCCTTGAGGCCCGCGGCAAGGTCATCTGCCAGCGCGGCGTAGGTAGCCTCATCCGGCAATCCCTCGCCGTCCCAGTCAACCAGCGCCTCACTGGTGCGCGGCAGATAGGTGGAGACTTCCGGGTTGTCGACACTGCGCGACAGCATGTCGAAGATGGGCATGACGAAGGCCAGCCCGATGAAGATCAACAGCGGTGCCACCAGCAGCAACGCCTTGAGACGGCTGCGGCGGATGGCACGATTGAGACTCTGTTTCAGGGGCACGCCGTCGGCGGTGGTCAGTGCCGCGCCGGGGGCTCCATTGGGGTCATGTTCTGCGCTTCCGGACGTGGCCGGGGCGGAGGAATCGCTCATCCTGCACTCCTTGATCGGCTATCCGAGGATGCCTGAGCCGTCAGCCGATTCCCGCACGTGAAGGCGGGGACGAGCACGAACTGCCGGGCGATCAGGCATGATCAAAAAGGCCCCGGCGCGCGGTCGTGCGCCACCGGGGCCATCGGGTCAGTGCGGAATCAGCGTGCCAGCCAGGCGTTGAAGCGCTGGCTCAGCTCATCGAGGTTGTCGGCCCAGAACTCGTCATCCTTGGGAATGGCGGTCTCGAAGTTGGGGCCATAGGTCGGCATGTGCGGCTTCATGTCGATGCCCGTATCGGCGTGGGTCGAGACCAGCGCCGCAGACGAGGTACGTGCCGGGCCGTAGGAGATGTACTTGGCCTGGTCCGCCAGACGCTGGGTGTCGGTGGCAAACATCAGGTAATCCTTGACCTTGTCGAGCTTGCCGGTCGGGACGACCCAGCCGTCCAGCTCGAACACCTGAGCATCCCAGACGATGGCGAAGGGCTGCTTCTCGTTGACCTCGGCATTGAAGATACGGCCGTTGTAGGCAGAGGCGAAGGCCACTTCCTTGTCCGCCAGCAGCTGCGGCGGCTGGGCACCCTCCTCCCACCAGATGACGCTGTCCTTGATGGTATCGAGCTTGGCGAAGGCACGCTCGATGCCTTCATCGGTCTCCAGCATGTCGTAGACCTCTTCCGGTGCCACACCATCAGCGACCAGTGCCCATTCCATGTTGTTGATCGGCTTCTTCTGCAACGCACGCTTGCCGGGGAACTCCTCGAGATTGAAGACATCATCGATGGAATCCGGCTGCTTGTCCTCGGGGAACATCTCGGTATTGAAGGCCACGATGTTGGAATAGACGATCTGCGGCACGAAGCACTCACTGAGCGAGCCTTCGATGAAATCCTCACTGGCCGGTGTTCCATCCGGCGCTGCCGCGAACAGGGTGTCCGGGTCCAGCGGCTCGATCAGCCCTTCGGAGCAGGCGATCAGCGCGTCGCTGGGCAACATGTCGACCAGATCCCAGGTGACGTTGCCTGCCTGTACCTGGGCACGCAGCCCCGAGAGCGCATTGGACGACTTGTCGATATTGACGACGGTATCGCCGCTCTTCTCTTCCCATGGCTCGTGATAGGCCTTGAGCTGGCTTTCACTGTACGCCCCGCCCCACGACACGATATTGAGTGTCTCGGCCTGAGCTGCGGTGGCGCCAAGGCTTGCCGTGGCGACCGCCACGACCAGAGCGGCACGCAGTGGCATGCTGGCCCCTGCGCAGGAACGCGACACCTGGGCGATGCGACGTGAAGAGATGAATCGATTGATCACTGACATGGGTGAATCTCCCTGAATTCTTGTTGTTGTACTGCACTCTTGTCGCGAATCGTGCTGTTGCTCTCTCGGGTAAGGCCTGCGTTCGTCTCCTGTGCTGTCGTCAGGCATCCAGTGCTCGGCAATCGCAGGCATCCCACCCGACCTGCAATGTCTGTCCGGGCCGCAAGGGTGGATAGCCTTCGGCATTGGGTGTCTTGATGATGAATTCGTCACTGCCACATACCGCCACTCGCGTGCGCAGATGATCTCCAAGATAGATCACCTCAAGCACCTCGGCGGTAAAGACATTGTCGGGAGGGGATGAAACACCTGCCTCTTCGCTGGACAGCAGACGCACCCGCTCCGGGCGGAGCGACAGCTGGGTACGCTCGCCAATCTCATTGACGGCGACCTTGAGTGCCCGCACCTGCTCGCCACTGTCGAGGGTCACGGTGCAATGCGCGTCTTGTGCTGCCAGCTGTGTGACCTGCCCGTTGAGGCGGTTGTTCTCGCCGATGAAATAGGCGACGAAGGCATTCTCCGGCGCTTCATATAGCGCCTCGGGGGTCGCCAGCTGCTGGACGATGCCATCATTGAAGACCGCGATGCGGTCCGACATGGTCAGCGCTTCCGTCTGATCATGGGTCACGTAGAGCATGGTGACGCCGAGACGCTGGTGGATGCGCTTGATCTCGAACTGCATCTCTTCACGCAGATTCTTGTCAAGCGCCCCCAGCGGCTCATCCATAAGCACCAGTTCCGGCTCGAAGACCAGCGCGCGCGCCAGGGCGACCCGCTGTTGCTGTCCGCCGGAGAGTTGCCCCGGGCGGCGATCCCCGAATTCGCCGAGCCGCACCATGTCCAGTGCATTGGCCACCTTGGTGGAAATCTCTTCCTTGCTCATGCCGCGCACTTCCAGCGGAAATGCCAGGTTCTCGGCCACGCTCATGTGCGGAAACAGGGCGTAATTCTGGAAGACCATGCCGATGCCGCGCTTGTGCGGTGGCAAGTCGTTGATGGGGGTACCGTCGAGAAGGATGTCGCCATGAGTCGGCGTTTCGAAGCCCGCCATCATCATCAGGCAGGTGGTCTTGCCGGAACCGGACGGCCCCAGCAGGGTGACGAACTCGCCGCGCCGAACTTCAAGATTGAAGCCCTTGACCACCAGCGTTTCGCCGTCATAGCTCTTTTGCACATCATTGAAGATCGCGAAGCAGGAGCTGGTCTCCTGCGGCGCGTCGGGCTCTGCAGTCATGACCATGCGTGGTATCCATCATGTTGTTGTTATCGCGAAGCCCGCGATCGACCGGGCTTCACCCGCCCCGTGATCACTGCTCTCACTCCCATTTGACCCTACGGTGGCAGACCAAAGGCGACAAGCGGCACTCCCGCTGAATAGCGTTGAAAGCAGGCTATGCGAAAGTCTGAACATTGGACTATGAGCACGTTGCTTCCCGCCGCGAACCTCTCTCGCGGGACTCACGGGGCAAGGGCCTTGCCCGGCGAGCGCCCACTAGAAAGCCCCGCCTGCACGAATGTCAGACGGGGCTTCAGGTCTTTCAACTTTCCAGGCCAGGTGGCGGCACTGATCGAATCAGCCGGTCGAATCAGCCGGTCAAGTTCGCAATGCCTCACGGGATGCGAACCCGCCACACGGGGCCCGGACCGCCCGGATCGGGTCGCCCAGACCGGGTCAGAACTTGGTGATGACCCACACGGCGTGGATGATCCCCGGCAGGAAGCCGAAACAGGTCAGGATGATGTTGATCCAGAAATGCTTGTTGGCGACCCCCACCTGCATCAGTACGCCCAGCGGCGGAAGGATGATGGCCAGAATGATGCGAATGATATCCATAGTTTGCTCCTTGCGGGTGGAATTGGGTGACCTGATCCTCTCGTCCAACGTCTACCTGCAGCGTGACACACGAATGACGCACTCATGGCTTCCGTGGCGGTTCGTCCTCATCTGTCGAGTCCTGCGACTTGACCCGGGAGTCACGATTGACCTTCTGTGCAAGCGACTCGGACTCCGCTGCCAGTTGCTCGTGATAGCGCTCCCAGTCCTCCCAGTCATGTGGCGTGCCACTGCGGGGGCGGTGACTGCCCGACTCACGTGCACGTGCCCAGGCGTGTTCTTCCAGACTCTGAGGCTTGTCCTCTTCCTTGTCCTTGTCGCCATCCAGGCCGTGCTTTGCCATGTACTCTCTTGCGTTCATCTGCTGCCTCGCTTGTCAGGCGCGAAACCTGACGATGCTGTGACTTACCCACTACCTGCGGCTGACACCGAGCAATATCAAGCCTGCACACCGCTTTCGAACAAAAAACTCCGCAAACGTTCAGTCGCCCAGGCTCACGTCATCAAGAAAAGCTATCGCATCGCTTGATGCAATCAAATTCACCCGCCCCCGGCATCTGCATAGACTGGATCCAGTTTCGCAAGGCACTGATTCTTCGAGGTCCTGCTTTCCTTTTCGAAGTCTTCATCGCCTGCCAACCCATTCAACATTCTCATGTCGAGATCGGAGCCAATTTCATGCAACTCGAGTCACACGAAGGCCAGCAAGTCCCCAACGTCAGCTTCAAGATTCGCCGCGACGGCCGTCTAGTCGAACGCACCAGCGAGGAGATCTTCTCAGGCCGCAACGTGGTGGTCTTCGCCCTGCCGGGTGCCTTCACCCCGACCTGCTCTTCCACCCACCTGCCGCGTTACAACGAACTGGCCGATCGTTTCTATGCGGTCGGGATCGACGAGATCGTCTGCCTGTCGGTCAACGACGCCTTCGTCATGGAATCCTGGGGCGAGCATCAGGAAGCCGAGAACCTGAGCCTGATCGCCGATGGCAACGGTGACTTCGCACAGGGCATGGGCATGCTGGTCGACAAGAGCGATATCGGCTTCGGCAAGCGCAGCTGGCGCTACTCCATGCTGGTGCGCAACGGCGTGGTCGAGAAGCAGTTCATCGAGCCGCAGAAACCGGGCGACCCCTTTGAAGTCTCCGACGCCGACACCATGCTGGATTATCTGGACCCGGAAGCCGGCCGTCCCAGCTTCGCCACCCTGTTCAGCAAGCCGGGCTGCCCGTACTGCGCACGTGCCAAGCAGATGCTTGATGAAGCCCGCATCAGCTACGAAGTCATCGAAGTCGGCACCCGTGGCGTGACCTCTCGCACCCTGCGCGCCATGACCGGCCAAGCCACCGTGCCTCAGGTCTGGATCGACGGTGAGCACGTCGGCGGCAGCGATGAAGTCGCCCGCTACTTCGGCAGCCTAACCAGCGCCTGAGCGCTTCACGCTGACGTAACCCCATCGCCATCTCGTTTCATCATGCGCGGGTCACCCCGCGCCTGAGACCCCATTCAGTCAGGTGCGCCGCTGGCGCACCTTGAGGAGTACGACGTGAACGAACGCCAGGTTGAAGTCGCCATCATCGGCGCAGGCAGTGCAGGACTCGGCGCCTATCGCGCCGCCAAGGCCCACACCGATTCCGTGGTCATGATCGAGGGAGGTCCCTACGGCACCACCTGTGCCCGTGTCGGCTGCATGCCCTCCAAGCTCTTGATCAGTGCGGCGGAAGCCGCGCATCACGCCCGTGATACCGCGCCGTTCGGCATCAATATCGAAGGCGAGGTCAAGGTGGATGGCCGCGCCGTGATGGACCGCGTCAAGCGGGAGCGCGACCGCTTCGTCGGTTTCGTGGTCGAGTCCGTGGAAGGCATCCCGCCGCAGGACAAGCTGCGCGGCAATGCACGTTTCGAGACCGCCAACAGCCTGATCATCGGCGACAACGAGACCCGCGTGACCTTCGAGCGTGTCGTGATCGCCACCGGCTCACGCCCCAGCTACCCGGGCTTCTTCGAGAATGCCGGTGACCGCCTGATCATCAACGACAACGTCTTCGAGTGGGACGACCTGCCGGAATCCGTCGCCGTCTTCGGCCCGGGCGTCATCGGGCTGGAGCTGGGCCAGGCGCTCACGCGTCTCGGCGTGCGCATCCGCATGTTCGGCGTCGGCGGCGCCATCGGCCCGCTGCGTGACGAGAAGCTGCGCGCCAATGCCGATCGCGTCTTCAACGAGGAGTTCTATCTGGACCCGGACGCCAAGGTCGAGAAGATCGAACGTGTCGAGGACGAGAACGGTGCCGGTGTCGAGATCACCTTCATCGAGCGTGGCAGCGAAGCTCGCCTGACCGAACGTTTCGACTATCTGCTCGCGGCCACCGGTCGTCGCCCGAATGTCGATCGCCTCAATATCGACGCCCTCGGGCTGAAGCTGGACGAGCGCGGCGTGCCGATCTTCAATCGCCACACCCTGCAGACTCGCCTGAGCGATGATACCCCGAGCCATGTCTTCATCGCCGGCGACGCCAACAACGACCTGCCGCTGCTGCACGAGGCCTCCGACGAGGGCCGTATCGCCGGTGACAACGCCGGTCGCTTCCCCGAGGTGCGTGCCGGTCACCGCAAGAGCACCATCGCCGTCGTCTTCAGCGATCCGCAGATGGCGACCATCGGCCTCTCCACCGCCGAGATCGAACAGCGCTACGGTGCCTGCGACTGCTACGCGGTCGGCGAAGTCGACTTCACCGGCCAGGGCCGCTCCCGCGTGATGCGCATGAACAAGGGCATGCTGCGCGTCTATGGCGAGCAAGGCACTGGCCTGCTGCTGGGTGCCGAGATCTTCGGTCCCCGTGCCGAGCACCTCGCCCACCTGCTGGCCTGGTCCCATCAGCAGCGCATGACCATCGAGCAGATGCTGGAAATGCCCTTCTATCACCCGGTGATCGAGGAAGGTCTGCGCACCGCGCTGCGGGATCTCAATGCCAACCTGCAGCTGGGGCCGGCCGTGGTCGAACGCTGCATGGAGTGCGGCCCGGGCGACTGATCTCGCCGCACGACGCTCGGGGAGTCTGATGGCCACTGGCGATCGGACTCCCCGAGACAAGGCGACAAGCGGCGTCGGGCAGCTCACGATGGGATGCTCTATGCTCTGAACGAGACGTCGACATGCCGTCGGCTACCGCCTGGCGGGTAGCCGACATCCATCGAACGACTCCCTGCCCGGGCGTCGTCAGCGGCGAAGCAGGAGACCTGCCCATGAAAGCCACACAACTGAAGGTCCCTTCGACCCTTCGCGACATCATGTCCCGCGACTGTTATCGGGTGAAGGCACGCACCAGCATTCTGGAATTCGCCCACGGCCTGACCCATCACCGTCTGCCGGGTGCGCCTGTGGTCGATGACCTGGATCGTCTGGTCGGTTTCATCTCGGAGCAGGACATCCTCGGCAAGCTGCTCGACAGCGCCTATCACTGCGGCCAACACGCACAGGTCGGTGACCTCATGCGTCACGAGGTCCTGAGTGTCGCCCCCAATGACAGCATCACCGACCTTGCACAGCGCATGAATGGTCATCAGCCCAAGGTCTATCCCGTGGTGGAACAGGGACGCCTGATCGGTGTGGTGACACGTCGTGATGTCCTGAGTGCCCTGCTCACCATGCAGGCGGGTTGCTGAACTGACATCCGGCGCGTGATTGCCTGACGACGCTGGCCAGACATGGCGCCGCATGAAGGAGCATGCAGAAGCATGCAGCGCCCATGAAAAAGCCCGCGCAGACAGGATGTCTGCGCGGGCTTTTTCATGTCTCTTTGACCATCCGATGTGTGAGGCCTTGCCTCACATGATTACCTGCCAGCTAACCCATTCATGTCCGGGTCATGATCTCTGGAGCGTCACCCCAGGACGGAAAAGCGCTTGCGAACGCAAGTCATGACGTTCTCTCGGGCAATGACGCCGTAGCATTGACTCGATGACCACGCACTCGTGACCAAAAAAAACCGCCAGGCAGTGCATGGCGGTGGATAAGAACAGTTAAAGCCAGACATAACATCGCGATAACATCATGTCCTTGCCAACTATGACTGCAGCTTTGGCATTTCTATCCCGAGGGTGGCCAAAAAAATCGGCCTTTTTTGTCACAGACCTTTACCAGATGTGAAAGCTGGGCTACGTGCGTTGCCTGATGAAGACGCATGAGTCGGCTCGCATCATGTGCAGGGCCGAATGTGCAGGCCCGATTGATCCGAGACATGTCGGGCAAGGACGCGCTAGCCTGAGGCCTGTTCCCCATTGCTGCGCAATCGAGCCCCCCATCACAAGGACATCGCATGTCTGCCACGCCCCATGATCTGAGTGCCCTCACCCTGCATCATCCGGAAATTGCCACTCTGAGGGCTCGCCGGGAAATCAGCTGGCTGAATCCCGGACGACTCGACATCACGCAAGCGCAGGCCTCGCCGGCATTGCAGGCAAGTGGCGTGGGCGAACAGGATATCGAGGCTGCCGAGGCGCGCCTGGCACGTTTCGCGCCCTGGATTGCCGAGGCCTTTCCTGAGACGGCCGCCGCGTCAGGGCGCATCGAATCACCGCTGGTGGCAGCGCCCAGCTTGCAGCAGGCGCTGGGCGAGTCCCTTGCCACGCCTGATACCTCCCATGCCTCCGGGCAGACACTCCCCGGCCGCCTGATGATCAAGTGTGACCATCAACTGCCGATCTCAGGGTCCATCAAGGCACGTGGTGGCATCCACGAGGTGCTCAAGCATGCCGAGCGTCTCGCCGTTGACGCAGGGCTTGTGCGTTTTGATGACGACTATCGCGCCTTCGAACACCCCGCGATTCAGGCACTGCTGGCCAACCAGCGGATACTGGTGGGCTCCACCGGCAACCTGGGACTCAGCATCGGGATCATGAGTGCCCGACTCGGCTTTCGCGTCACCGTCCACATGTCGGCGGATGCCAAGCAGTGGAAGAAGGACCTGCTGCGCTCGCGTGGCGCAGAGGTCGTGGAGCACAGCGGCGATTACAGCAAGGCGGTCGAGGCTGGACGCCGGGAGGCGCAGCAGCCAGACGCCCACTTCATCGATGATGAAAGCTCGCGGGATCTGTTCATGGGCTACGCCACGGCAGCCAGCCGCCTCGCGCGGCAGCTCGAGGATCAGGGGATTGCCGTGGATGCCCGCCATCCGCTGTGCGTCTACCTGCCGTGTGGCGTCGGCGGCGGCCCGGGCGGCGTGGCCTACGGCCTCAAGCAGGTCTTCGGTGACGCCGTGCACTGCTTCTTCGCCGAGCCGGTCAATTCCCCCTGCATGCTGCTGGGCATGTTGACCGGGAAGCATGACGGCATCGCGGTGGAGGATATCGGACTGGACAATCGCACCTGTGCCGATGGCCTGGCGGTGGGGCGCGCCTCGGCCTTCGTCGGACAGGTGATGGCACCGCTGCTCAGTGGCATCTACACCCTGTCGGATGACAGCATGCTCGAATGGCTGGCGCTGGCGCATGACAGCGAAGGGCTCAAGCTTGAGCCGTCGGCGCTGGCCGGGGTGCCCGGCATCATCCGCGTGCTGCGCAATGACGCCCCCGAGTGGCACGCCTGGCGAGCGGCTGTCGGGCTGGATGACGGCGAAGTGCAGGCCAGCACCACCCATGTCATATGGGCCACCGGCGGCAGCATGGTGCCCGATGAGATCTGGCAGGCCGACTATCAGCGTGGCAAGGCGTTGCTGGCGACTGCCGGCAGATCAGGCGATGAACGCCTGCCATAACCACACGCCCGTCAGGGTCAGCCCGATCACGCCCAGCGGGCGTGAATAGCGTTGCCAGAGGGCCATCGCCTGATCCTCGACCAGTGCCACCAGGGCCGCCAGTCCGAAATAGCGCACTCCGCGCCCGACCAGTGCCGCCAGCAGGAACAGCCCGACCGGATACCCGCTGGCACCGGCGACCAGCATGGCGCTCTGGAAGGGAATCGGCACGATGCCGATCAGCATGATGGCGAGGAAGCCCTGCTCGCTGAAGCGCTGCTGGAAGGCTTCGAGGGCCTGCTGGCCGCCGAAGAAGCTGATCAACCCATCGCCCCACGCTGCCAGTGCATAGGCCCCGAGATAGAACCCCAGCAGCGCCGCGGTGAGGTTGCCGGCCAATGCCACCGCGGCCACTCGCCAGCGGCGCTCGGGATGGCGCAGCATCCACGGGATCAGGATGACCTCGATGGGAATCGGGATCAAAAGGGTTTCCAGCATCGAGGCGATGAACAGCCACAGCATGGCGTGGCGGGATTGATTGAGGCGGTCGAGCCAATCACTCGCGGAAGAGAGTTTCCACATGAAGGCAGCACGTTGTCCTGGATGATGAGCTGACCACTTTGCCTTGAGTCCGCCCCGCTTGCCAGCCTGGCCACACGCCTGACCTCGAAGCCTGTTCTCAAGGCCAGCTCTCAAGATCAGCTCTCAAGTCCAGCTCTCAAACCCTGCGCGCTACTCGAAGCCTTCCAGGCGCATGGCAGAGCGGATGAGCCGCTCATCTTCCGCTTCCAGCTCACGCAGACTGTCGCGAATGCCGTGCAGGTGGTCCAGCGCCGCGCTTTCGGCAGCGTCCGGCTGCTGGTCCATCACCGCACGATAGATGGCCGTGTGCTGAGCATTGATCTGGCCGCGGGGAATCGGCCGATGGTAGAGATTGCGCAGCGAGGCGAACACCGAGCTGAGCAGCAGGTCATTGATGCCCTTGAGCGTATGCACCAGCACCGGATTGTGGGATGCCTCACAGATGGCGTGGTGAAAGGCGTGGTCGTGACGCGCCAGCTGCTGGGCATCCGGCAGCACCTCATCACCCTGCGCTGAGGACGGAAAGTCCGGCGGATACTCGCGCACGCAGGCCGCCATTGCCTCGTAATGACGCCGGATCAGTACTCTATCCGCCGGCGTGCCGCGCTGGGCGGCCAGTCGCGCCGACTGCCCCTCCAGCAGCGCGCGCACCTCGAGCAGGTCATACAAGGTGCGCGGCTGGTCCCGAAACAGGTGCATCAACGGACTGATATCGCCGCTCGGCAACAGCTGAGCGACGCTGGAGCCCTTGCCGTGGCGCGTCTCGATGATGCCCTTGCCACGCAACAGCCTCAGCCCCTCGCGCAGCGAGGCGCGTGAGATACCCAGTCGCTCACAGAGCCTGCGTTCCGAAGGAATCATCTGCCCCGGCTTGAGCACACCATCCAGTATCAACTGCTCGAGGCGCGCCGCCGCATGCTCCGGCGCACGCTGCTCACCGCACGCCATTCTCTCTGACACCTGCATCCCTGCCCCTCCCCTGATGAACCGGCCGAGCCAGCCCGGCTGGCCTCTCCCGGGGTGCTCGTCTCACGTCTGCCGCTCGCCTGCCCGCATGCGGCAAGGAGACTGCCGCCCTTCTCACTGGTCAGACCACGCTCTCTACCCTAGCGAGCTCTCCTGTCGGCAGCGATACCCGATGACATGAACTAGACGAATGTCTGGTCAGACCACTGTGGCTTCGCATGGACAAGGCGCAGCCCTCACTGCCAGATTGGAGGCACACCCACGCATCGTGACCTGCACACCCGACACGCCGCATGCATCACCGGCGCAATGGACACCCGACACGGCATCGCGAGTACCGGACTCTCCTGGAGGCATGGCATGAATATCCTGTATGACCCGACGCTGGATGGCCCTCTCCCCCAGCACGAAAAGTCCCGGGTACTGGCGCACCTCACCACGCTGCTGCCCGACCTCACCCTGCTGCATCGCGAAGAGGATCTGCATCCCTTCGAATGTGATGGACTGGCGGCCTATCGCGTCATGCCGATGCTGGTCGCGCTGCCCGAGCGTGTCGAACAGGTCGCCGCCCTGCTGCGCGAATGCCACTCGCTGGGGGTTCCGGTGGTCACGCGCGGTGCTGGCACTGGCCTTTCCGGCGGCGCCTTGCCGCTGGAACAAGGCGTGCTACTGGTGATGTCGCGCATGGCGCGCATTCTCGAGCTCGACCCCGATGCGCGTACCGCGCGCCTGCAACCCGGGGTGCGCAACCTGGCCATTTCAGAAGCTGCCGCCCCATACGGGCTCTACTACGCGCCGGACCCCTCCTCGCAGATCGCCTGCTCCATCGGCGGCAACGTGGCCGAGAATGCCGGCGGTGTGCACTGTCTCAAGTACGGCCTCACCGTGCACAACCTGCTCAAGCTCGAGGTGCTGACCATCGAGGGCGAGGCGATGACGATCGGCGCCGACAGCCTCGACTCCCCCGGACTGGACCTGCTGGCGCTGATGACAGGCTCCGAAGGCATGCTGGGCGTGGTCACGGAAGTCACGGTGCGTCTGCTGCCCCGCCCCGAGACGGCCAAGGTGCTGATGGCAAGCTTCGCCGATATCGACAAGGCCGGCCGTGCGGTGGGCGACATCATCGCCTGCGGCATCATCCCCGGCGGGCTCGAGATGATGGACAACCTCGCCATCCGCGCCGCTGAAGATTTCATCCACGCGGGCTATCCGGTGGAGGCCGCTGCCATCCTGCTCTGCGAGCTGGATGGTGCCGAGGCCGATGTCGTTGATGATTGCGCACGGGTTCGCGAGGTGCTGGAACGCGCCGGTGCCACCGAGATCCGGCTCGCCCGTGATGAGGCCGAGCGCGCGCGCTTCTGGGCCGGACGCAAGAATGCCTTCCCTGCCGTGGGTCGCATGTCGCCCGATTATTACTGCATGGATGGCACCATCCCGCGCCGCGAACTGCCCGTCGTGCTCAACGGTATCGCCGAACTCTCGCGCCAATCGGGGCTCGCAGTGGCCAATGTCTTCCATGCCGGTGACGGCAACATGCACCCGCTGATCCTGTTCGATGCCAACAAGCCCGGGGAGCTTGAGCTGGCCGAGGAGGTCGGCGGCAGGATTCTGGAACTGTGCGTGGCCGCCGGCGGCAGCATCACCGGTGAACATGGCGTTGGCCGCGAGAAGATCAACCAGATGTGCGCGCAGTTCAATCACGAGGAGATCAGCGTCTTCCATGCCGTGAAGGCCGCCTTCGACCCCACCGGGCTGCTCAATCCCGGCAAGAACATCCCGACGCTGGCGCGCTGTGCCGAATTCGGTGCCATGCATGTGCATGACAACCAGCTGCCACATCCGGAGCTTCCGCGTTTCTAGACAGCTCTTGAATTCGCCGCCACCAGACCTTCTGCCACCTGATTTTCGCCACTTCATCGCCACTTCATAGCCACTTCATCGCCACTTCATAGCCACTTCATCGCCACTTCATAGAGATATGCCATGCCAGAGCCAGATGATTCGCTCCAGGATCAGGTGCCAAGCCATGCCGAGTGCGCCACACCTGCCGCCAGCCAGCACACGCAGGAACACGATGCCAGTGAGGCACTTTGCGAGCAGGTCCGCGCCGCCCATGAGGCGAGACGCCCGCTGCGCATCGCCGGCAGTGGCAGCAAGGCCTTTCTCGGCCGTGAAGTGGCTGCCGAGGAAGTACTCGACCTGCGTGCGCACCACGGCATCACCCACTACGACCCCGTGGAGCTGATGGTTTCGGTACGTGCCGGCACACCACTGGCGACGCTGGAGGCCGTGCTCGCCGAACAAGGCCAGCATCTGAGCTGCGAGCCGCCTCACTTCGGCCCCGAAGCGACCGTCGGCGGCACTCTCGCCTCTGGACTCAGCGGCCCACGCCGCCCCTGGAGCGGCAGCCTGCGCGACCTGGTGCTGGGCACGCGCATCATCAGTGCCGATGGCAAGGCGCTGCGCTTCGGCGGCGAAGTGATGAAGAACGTGGCGGGCTACGACCTGTCGCGCCTGATGTGCGGTGCCCAGGGCACGCTGGGCGTGATCAGCGAAGTCTCGCTCAAGGTGATGCCGCGACCGGTGGCGAGCGAATCGCTGTGCCTGGAGCTAAGTCTCGCCGAGGCGCTGACTCGCCTGGATGCCTGGGGGCGCACGCCGCTGCCGGTCACGGCGACCAGCTGGCATGACGGTCGCCTCACCCTGCGCCTGGAAGGGGGCGAGCGTTCGGTCCAGGCCGGGCGCGAGCAATTGGGCGGCGAGGTGTTGATGCCTGACCAGGCATCGGCGCAATGGACCGAGTTGCGCGAGCACCGCCTGCCCTTCTTCACCGCGCGCGCGCCACATCAGGCCCTGTGGCGACTGTCCTTGCCGCTGGCACTGGATCACGTCGAATGGCAAGCCGCCGTCAGCGAGCTGCTGGGTCATCTTGAGGACGCCGACCTGCTGTGTGACTGGGCGGGCGCCCAGCGCTGGCTTTACAGCGACGCCCCCGCTGACAGGGTTCGCTCGCTGGCCAGCCGGCTGGGTGGCCATGCCATCTGCTACACCCCGGGAGCCGTCGCTGCCGAGGACAGTCCACTGATGCCACTGGCCGCCATCAATGCCCGCTATCACCTCCAGCTCAAGCAGCAGCTGGATCCTCACGGCATCCTCAATCCCGGTCGTCTATATGCCGAGATGTGATTCACTTCATGACGGGAGACGCACCTGAATGCAGACCCACTTCAGTGACGCCGCACTTGCCAGGCCGCACATCCAGCGAGCCGACAAGGTTCTGCGCAGCTGTGTGCATTGCGGCTTCTGCAATGCCACCTGCCCGACCTATCAGCTGCTGGGCGATGAGCGCGATGGACCGCGTGGACGCATCTATCTGATCAAGCAGCTGCTGGAAAGCGACCCCGAAAGTCCCGACGAGGCAGTTCGCGAGCAGGCAACGCAGATCACCCGCGAGACCCAGCAGCATCTGGATCGCTGCCTGAGCTGTCGCAGCTGCGAGACCACCTGCCCGTCAGGCGTGCAATATCACACCCTGCTGGATATCGGCCGTCAGGAACTGGAACAGCGCGTCGGACGCCCCTGGCGTGAGCGCCTGCTGCGCACCGGGCTGCGCCATGCGCTGGTCGAACCTGCTCGCTTCAAGGCCTTGCTGGCACTCGGGGTGCGCTTCCGCCCGCTCGCGCCGGGCGCGCTGGCCGACAAGATCCCGCTGGCCCGCGAGCACGACCGTCACGCTGAGCACCCGGCCGTCCCCGTCACCGCGACGCCTTCTGATCAGGCGCTTTCGCGCCAGGTGCTGATGCTGGAGGGCTGCGTGCAACCGGGCCTGGCTCCCAACATCAACGCCGCCACCGCCCGCGTGTTGGCGCGCTTCGGCATCGGCGTCACGCCGATCCGCGAGGCCGGCTGCTGCGGCGCCATCGACTATCATCTCAACGCCCAGCAGGCCGGTCGCGCGCGCATGCGTGCCAACATCGAAGCCTGGTGGCCGGCCATCGAGGCGGGAGCGGAAGCGATCGTGCAGACCGCCAGTGGCTGCGGCGCCTTCGTCAAGGAATATGGCGAGATGCTGGCCGATGACCCGGACTATGCTGAGCGCGCCGCGCGCGTCAGTGCCCTGGCGCGTGATATCGTCGAGGTGCTCGGTGAGGAGATCGCCCGCGATGACCGACCGACGCTTTCCGCCGCCACCCCCGACCCGCAGCCGCTGGCCTTCCACTGCCCGTGCACCCTGCAACATGCCCAGGGTCTGGGCGGTGAAGTGGAGAAGATATTGCGCGCGCTGGGCTTCACCCTGACCCCGGTCGCCGAGGGGCATCTGTGCTGCGGTTCCGCCGGCACCTACTCGATCACGCAACCGGAGTTGTCACGCCAGCTGCGAGACCGCAAGCTTGAGGCGCTGGAGGCCAACGGGCCTGCGCGCATCGCCACTGCCAACATCGGCTGTCAGACGCATCTCTCGAGCGCCGGACGCACGCCGGTAAGTCACTGGATCGAACTGGTGGATGACGCCCTGCCCGAGACGCTGCCGCAGGCATGACGATTCACCGTTACTGTTACTGGTACTCTCACTCACTCGCACCACTTGCCAAGGAAGCCCGATGATCACTCGCCACGTACTGACCCTCGCTGACGTCAATCAGATGCTGGACGCCGCCCAGAAGGAAGCCGAGACCAACGGCTGGGCCGTTTCCATCGCCGTTGCCGACGATGGCGGCCACCCGCTGGGCCTGCGTCGCCTGGACGACACGCCGGCGATGACCGGCTACTTCGCCCAGCAAAAGGCCAAGAGCGCTGCCCTGGGGCGCCGCGAGACCCAGCTGTTCGAGGACTCCATCAACGGCGGACGCACCGCCTTCCTGTCAGCGCCGGAGCTGGAAGGCATGCTGGGCGGCGGCGTGCCGGTGATGGTCGAGGGCCAGATCGCCGGCAGCATCGGCGTGTCCGGCGTCAAGCCGGAGCAGGATGCCCAGATCGCCAAGGCCGGGGTCGCCGCACTGGGTCTCTGAGACCCCGCCAGCCTGGTCAAGAGGCCTCACCGGTCTGAATAAAAGGCGATTAAAAAGACCGCCGCGCCCATCAGGGCACGGCGGTCTTTTTGCATACGCCACTCTTGCGTCTGTGCCTTTCGGTCACGCACTGCGAGGTGGCATAGCGGCTTCCACCGCCGCCATGAAGGCGCGCAGCTTGCCCGACTGTGGCAGGCGCTGGGGATAGAGCATGTAGATGCTGTTGGGCTCGCCCTCCTCGTGCGCCAGCAGACGCACCAAACGCCCCTCGGCCAGCTCACGATCCACCAGGTAATGAGCGACCCGGATGATGCCGGCGTGATCCAGCGCCTGCTGCTTGAGCAGACGATGATCATTGATCGCCAGTCCGCCAGCGGGGCTTACCTCACCACTGGCCAGCGGCCAGCCGGATTGCCCGGCCCAGCGGTGGCAACGGTGGTCGGCAAGTGCTGCGGCCGTGTGAGGGGTGCCCTGCGCCGCAAGGTACTCGGGCGAGGCACAGCAACAGTGGACGTAATCCAGCAGGCGCCGCGCGATCAGGTTGTCCGGTGGCGTGCGCGTGGCGCGAAACGCCACGTCAAACGGTTCGCGCGTCAGATCATGACTCTCGTAACTGACGTCCAGGCGCAGCTCGACCGCCGGGTGGCGGGCCTGGAAGGCATTGCAGACCCCGATCAGATAACGCTCGGCAAACAGCACCGGCGCCGTGATGCGCAATACGCCGCTGAACCCCTGTCGCGGGTGCTCCCTCCCATGCTCGAGGTCGTGCTCGAGGTCACGCTCCAGTGCCAGCAGCTCGCTGCGCACGCCTTGCATGCGCTGGCGGATACGCTCGCCCTCCTCGGTCAGGCGCACCGCCCGCGTGGTGCGAATCAGCAAGGGCGCCCCGATATCGTGCTCAAGCCGCCGCACCTGCTCGGAGAGATGGGCGCGCGATATGCCCAGCACCCTGGCCGCCTGCGTGAAGCTGAGCGATTCCGCCACCTGAGCGAACAACATCAGGCGCTCTACCTGCTTGTGATGCTGCATCCAGCCTGCTCCTCATGCCAGCTACCCGAGATTTCAGTGATCGAGCCTGCCACAGCATTGTACGTTCTGGCGAACAATCTATTCGTTCGCATGTGCTTATCAGACCGACAGACGCGACCTAGACTGAAGGTGTCATCCGAGGTCATTTCCTCCCTGAGACATCCCCGCCTTCACTCGCGAAAGGACTCCGCCATGCGCTATACCCCGGCTGAAGATCGCTACGAACGCATGCAATACCAGCGCTGCGGCAAGAGCGGCCTCAAACTGCCCCGCCTGTCACTGGGGCTTTGGCACAACTTCGGCAACAACGCCCATGAAGACAATGCGCGCGCCATCTGCCACACCGCCTTCGATCTGGGCATCACCCACTTTGATCTGGCCAACAACTACGGGCCGCCCCCGGGCAGCGCCGAGGAAATGTTCGGCCGCATGCTCAAGCGCGACTTCGCCGGCTATCGCGATGAGATGGTGATCTCCACCAAGGCGGGCTATCACATGTGGCCTGGCCCCTACGGCGAATGGGGCAGCCGCAAGTACCTGCTCTCGAGTCTGGATCAGAGCCTCAAGCGCATGGATCTCGATTACGTCGACATCTTCTACTCGCACCGCTTCGACCCCGACACGCCGCTGGAAGAGACGATGGGGGCGCTGGACAGCGCCGTGCGTTCCGGCAAGGCGCTCTATGCGGGCATCTCCTCCTACAATGCCCAGCGCACCCGTGAAGCGGCCGCCATCCTGCGCGAGCTGGGCACGCCCTGCATCATCCATCAGCCCAGCTACTCGATGATCAATCGCTGGATCGAGGAAGACGGCCTGCTCGACACCCTCGATGACGAGGGCATCGGCTCCATCGTGTTCTCGCCGCTGGCCCAGGGCGTGCTGACCGACAAGTATCTGGGCGGCGTGCCACAGGACAGCCGCCTGGCACGTGGCGGGGCGATCAAGGAAGACCACCTCACCGAGGACAACCTGGAGCGGGTGCGCGCCCTCAATGCCATCGCCGAGCGGCGTGGCCAGTCGCTGGCGCAGATGGCGCTCGCCTGGGCACTGCGCGGCAACCGCGTCACCACCGCACTGATCGGCGCCAGCCGTCCGCAGCAGGTCAGTGATTGCGTCAAGGCGCTGGATCACCTCGACTTCACCCAGGCGGAGCTTGATGAGATCGATCGCTACGCCGTCGATGGCGGCGTCAATCTATGGGCGCGCTCGTCCAATGCCTAAGCTCGTGCATAAGCTCGCGCCCAAGTTCGAGCCTGATAGCGTACGTATGAGCTGCGACTGATACAGTGAAGTGCCTGAAACACATCGCCCCCGCCGAGTGAGCCTCGACGGGGGCGATGTTGTCTGGCTTGAAGCGCTGATGGCAGGAATTCAGCCGCCGGTGGGGATGCCGTGCTCGCTGGCCAGCAGCGTGCGGTAGTCAGCGTAGCCCTTGCGGTAGGCGGCCACTCCCTCGGGCTGGGGCTGGGTGTGGGTCGTCAGGTCCAGCGCCACCAGCCGATCACACAGCGCCTTCAGCGTCTCGCTGCGTGGCCCCTCTCCCTGCGCGTCCCGCTGGCGCAGACACCAGCCGGCCTGAATGGCGGCGCCCAATGCGGCGGCCTCGGTCACCTGCGGGCAGACCACCTCGAGGTCGAGAATGTCCGCCAGCATCTGACGCCAAAGCGGGCTCTTGGCACCTCCCCCCACCAGCCGAATCTGGCGCGCCGCACTGCCCAGCGGCCCCATGCACTCAAGCGCGTAGCGCAGGCCGTAGCTTGCGCCTTCCATGGTCGCGCGGCACAGGTTGGCCGGGGTGGTGTTGCGGCTGTCCAGCCCATGGAAACTGGCCTGGGCACGCGGCAGCATCGGCACGCGCTCGCCATTGAAGAACGGCAGGATCTGCACGCCCTCGGCCCCGGGAGGCGCACTTGCCACCTGCGCGGAGAAGGTGTCGATGTCGAAGCCGAACATCTCGCGCACCCGCGTGGTGGCAGAGGTGACATTCATGGTGCACACCAGCGGCAACCAGCCGCCATCGCTGGCGCTGAAGGCAGCCACCTGAGGGTCACAGCTCTCGGGATACTGAGCTGACCACGCGCATACCGTGCCGGAGGTGCCCATGCTCAGCGTGACGCGCCCCGGCGCGATGTTGCCGGTACCGATAGCACTCATCATGTTGTCCCCACCACCACTGGAGACGACGACATCCGGGCGCAGCCCGAAGCGCGCGGCGATCTCGGGCCGGATATGCCCGGCGGGCTCATGGGATTCGATGAGTCTGGGCAACACGCGCTGCGCGTCCAGTTCCGGGGCGATCTGCGCGAAGACATCGTGATGCCAGCAGCGGTGCCGGGTATCGAAATAGCCGGTGCCCGAGGCGTCGCCGTATTCGGCGACATGCTCCCCGGTCAGCCAGAAATTGAGATAGTCATGCGGCAGCAGGATGCTGGCGATGCGCTGATAGCGCTCGGGATGCTGCTCACGCAGCCAGGCGAGCTTGGAGGCGGTGTAACCGGTCTGCAGCACCAGTCCCAATGCCTCCAGACAGCCCGCCTCTCCTCCCAGCGCCTCGACCAACGCGGCGTTATGCTCGCGGGTCTCGGTATCACACCACAGCTTGGCCGGATAAAGGGGCACGCCCGCCTCATCCAGCACCACCATGCCATGCTGCTGACCGGACACCCCGATCGCCTCGATGCGCAGCGGGTCCAGCCGCGAGGTGGTCAGTGCCTCATCGAAGGCACCTTCCAGCGCGGCGACCCAGTCGAGCGGGTCCTGCTCACGGCGCCCGTTGGCCCCTTCCTGCAGCGCATGACTGCGCTGGCCCTGGGCCACGATCCGCCCGGAGTCCGGGTCGAGAATCACCACCTTGGTGCTCTGGGTTCCACAGTCAACGCCAACCCACATGCGGCTCTCCTTGCCATCCATCATTCAGCTGTCATCCGCGTCGGGGCCGATGGGGTCGTTCGCCAGACGCCAGCGCCAGTCGGCGTTGAGCGAGTCCTGCTTGATCAGATGCGCATTGAGCATGTCCTTGTGATGGGTACGCTCATGGGCACCCCGCGCATCCTGGCCCATCTCGCGCCAGCGATGCAGCAGGCGCGGCACCAGGACCTCATCCTCGATGTCTAGGAAGATGCGGATATCGAACAATTCCAGCAATGCATCCCAGGGCGCGTGGCGCAGCAGCAGATAGTTGCCCTCGACCAGCACGATGCGATGACGGGGCTCGACCACGCGGCCTCCGGCACGCGCCAGATCCAGCGGGCGGTCGAACACCGGCACGGCCACCGGGCCATCATCGGCGCGCACCCTGACGAGGTCGTGATAGAGCCCGCGCGCATCGAAGGTCTCCGGAGCGCCCTTGACGTAGAGCAGCCCCAGAGGGGCCAGCACGGCGTTGTCGTAGTGATAGCCATCCATCGGCACCACCACGGCGATGCCGGGTTCCAGCGCGTTGAGGGTCTCGCACAGGGATTCCGACAGCGTCGACTTGCCCGCCGCCGGCGGGCCGGCGAGGGCCACGATGGTACGTGTGCGCTGACTGGAGGCATGTTCCGCCAGCACACGGCTGGCCATGTCGTCCAGTGAGGGCGACATGTGGGCCAGGCGAGAATCGGGTAAAGATGTCACGTGACTACCTCATTCATGGATGCACACCGCTTGCAGCAGGACGGAAGGTGTCTTTCATCCTTAGCTCATCCAGTTGCCACCGTCGACATTGAGTGTCTGGGCGACGACGAAATCGCTGTCTTCACAGGCCAGGAATACCGCGGCGCCGGCGTGGTCATCCGGCAGCCCCATGCGCCCATAGGGCACGGCCTCCCCGACCAGCCGCTTCTTCTCTCCCAGCGGGCGCTGTTCGTGATGGGCAAACAGCGCATCGACCTGATCCCACATCGGCGTATCCACCACGCCCGGCGCGATGCCATTGACATTGATGCCATGGCGGATGAGATCAAGCCCGCAGGACTGGGTGAGACTGATCACGGCCGCCTTGGAGGCGCAATAGGCGCTGACCAGCGCCTCACCCCGCCGCCCTGCCTGCGAGGCCATGTTGATGATCTTGCCGCCCTGCCCGCGCTCGACCATCGTCCTGGCCACCGCCTGCAGGGTGAAGAACAGCCCTTCGACATTGACCGCCAGCTGGTGGCGCAACATGCCTTCGCTGACCTCAAGCACCGGCGCCATGGCGAAGACGGCCGCATTGTTGACCAGAATGTCGATCGGGCCCAGCTGGGCCTGCACGCACTCCAGCATGCTCTGACGCGAGACGCTGGAGGTCACGTCCAGCGTCACCGCCAGCACCCGCGCCTGCGGCCCGGCCTGTGCACGCAGTCGCTTCGCGGCACGCTCGGCCGCCTCGCCATTGATGTCCGCCAATGCCACATAGGCACCTTCCGCGACATACCGGGTGGCGATGGCCAGACCGATGCCTCCCGCACCGCCGGTGACCACCGCCACCTTGCCCTTGAGCCTTGCACTGCGGGACACCGGCGACGTCACGGAGTCACTGTCAGTGCGTCCAGAAGCCATGTGTATGTGTCACCCCCTGACGGTGCTCATGTGGCGCTCAGGTCGCTGGCCTGGCCAGCATGCAGCTGGCGAATCAGACCGTTGACCTCCTCCATGGTCGCACAGCTCTGCCAGGCACCCGCCTCCTGCTGACGCTGCGCATGCCCCGGCGGAATATGTCCGGCACCGGTAAAGCCGATCACGCGCAGACCGGCCGCGACCGCCGCGCTGACACCGGCCAGGCTGTCCTCGACCACCACACATTCCTCGACATCACGCCCCAGCTGACGCAGTGCCAACTGATAGACATCCGGCGCAGGTTTTGGCCGTGCGACCTGCTCGGCCGTGAACAGCGGCACCTTTCCCAACCAGCGATCCAGACCCGTGGCGGCCAGCGAGGCACGCACTCGTCGCTCGGCGCTGTTGGAGACGATCGCCACCGCCAGACCCCGGGTCATCAGCTCGCCCAGCAGTTCCGCCATGCCCTGGATGGGCGCAAGCTCACTGGCCAGACGCGACTCGATGGCGTGATCGATGCGCTCCATCGCCTGCGGCGGCAGCGTGTGTGCGCTCATGGCCTCCAGATGCCCCAGAATGGCATCAGTGGTCATGCCCAGCGCCGCACGCAGCTCCGCCTCGGTATCCAGGTCCGGCAGCCATTCCCCCAACTGACGTGACAGCACCTCCTCCGCCAGTATCTCGCTGTCCACCAGCACGCCATCACAATCGAAGATCACCTGCTGCAAGGGTGTACTCATGTCGGCCTCCTCCTCGGGCTTCCCGTTCATGCGCGGGCTGCCTGTGCGGCACCGGCACTGGACAGTGAATTGTCCTGGCGCGTCAGGCTGGTCAGCGGGTGACGGTTGAGATTCTGCAATGCCAGGCCCGCGGCGGTGAACAGGTGCGCACGCTCGGTCTCGAAGCCGTAGCGGATGCGGTCTCCCACACGGCTGTCGACGTCGCCATCCGCCATCAGAATCCAGCCGCTGTCGGACTGCTCGTCAGACTTGAGGCCGCCGATCGGCGCATCGCCGGAGCCGTCCGGGGTCGCCAGATAGAGCGACGTCACCCCGCCCAGACGCTCGATGACCTGAATCTGACCCGTGAACGGGCCATTCTCGTCGAGCACCAGATGCTCCGGCCGCACGCCCAGCGTCAGGGTATCGCCGACACACACCGAGGCACCGTCTTCCGTCTGACTCACGACCGGAATCAGGTGCTCACTGCCATCCGGCAGACGCACCGTGACCCCTTCGACCGCCACGGAGGTAACGGTGAGGTCGAGGAAGTTCATCTTCGGTGAGCCGATGAAACCGGCCACGAAGCGATTGCGCGGGTGATGGTAGAGCTCCATCGGCGAGCCGACCTGCTCGACCACACCGCCCTGCAGCACGACGATCTTGTCAGCCATGGTCATGGCCTCGACCTGGTCGTGGGTCACGTAGATCATGGTCGCCTTGAGCTCGGCATGCAGGCGCGCCAGTTCGATGCGCATCTGCACGCGCAGCGCGGCGTCCAGGTTGGAGAGCGGCTCATCGAACAGGAAGATGCTCGGGTTGCGCACGATGGCACGCCCGATGGCGACACGCTGACGCTGACCACCGGACAGTGCCTTGGGCTTGCGATCCAGCAGCGGACCCAGTTGCAGCACCTCGGCGGCCGCATTGACCTTCTCGGCACGCTCTTCCTTGGAGACGCCGGCGAGCTTGAGGCTGAAGCCCATGTTCTCGCCCACCGTCATGTGCGGGTAGAGCGCATAGCTCTGGAAGACCATCGCCAGGCCGCGCTCGGCCGGGCCGACATCGTTCATGCGATTGCCGTCGATCAGGATGTCACCGGACGTCGCGTTCTCGAGACCGGCGATCATGCGCATCAGCGTGGACTTGCCGCAGCCGGACGGGCCGACGAAGACCACGAATTCCTGGTCCTTCACTTCCAGATCGACCCCCTTGATGACCTGGGTCGTCGTGGCGCTGGCGCCACTGCCGGAGGTGAATTCCTTGACGATGTTCTTGAGCGTGAGTGTGGACATGGGAGGTTTCCTTATCCGCACCTGCCCTCGGGCAGGTGATGGCAATTTTGGGTGGCATGGCATCAAGGCGACATGCGTATGGCGCGCCGTTACTTGACGGCACCGAAGGTCAGGCCGCGAACCATCTGCTTCTGGGTCATCCAGCCGAAGATCAGGATCGGCGCGATGGCGAGCGTGGAAGCCGCGGAGAGCTTGGCCCAGAACAACCCTTCAGGACTGGAGAAGGAGGCGATGTAGGCGGTCAGCGGTGCGGCGTTGGAGGTGGTCAGGTTCAGGCTCCAGAACGCCTCGTTCCAGCTCAGGATCACGCACAGCAGGCCGGTGGAGGCGATGCCCGGCAGGGTCAGCGGCAGCAGCAGATGGAAGATCTCCTGCAGCGTGCTGGCGCCGTCCATGCGTCCAGCCTCCAGGATGTCCTTGGGAATGTCCTTGAAGAAGGTGTAGAGCATCCAGACCACGATCGGCAGGTTCATCAGCATGTAGATGATGATCAGGCCGGTACGGCTATCCAGCAGTCCCAGATCGCGGAAGATCAGGTAGACCGGCAGCAGCACGCCCACGGACGGCAGCATCTTGGTCGACAGCATCCACAGCAGTGTCCCCTGGGTGCGCTTGGTGGGCAGGAAGGCCATCGAGTAGGCGGATGGAATCGCGATCAGCAGCGCCAGCAGCGTGGCACCCAGCGAGATCACCACGCTGTTGAGGGCATACTTGAAGTAGTCCGCACGCGCCTGGATCTCGATATAGCCCTCGATGCTGGGCGTGAAGAACAGGCTCGGCGGCGTGGCGATCGCCTCGGCCTCGGTCTTGAAGCTGGTGAGGATCATCCAGAAGATCGGGAAGAACATCACCAGCGCGATGGTCCAGGCCACCAGGGTCAGGACAAGCTTCTTGTTGATCACGCTGCGGCGCGCACGACTGGCGCTCACTGCTGCGCTGGCGGCGGCCACGGAATTGGAAGTTGAAGTCGACATCATTGAGTCTCCCTGTGCTGAGCGCTTGTCATCAGTTCTCGAGATTCTTGGCGACGGTACGCACCAGGAAGAAGGCCACGATATTGGCCAGGATGATGGCGATCACGCCACCGGCGGAGGCACCCCCTACATCGAAGTCCAGCAGGGCGCGGATGTAGATCAGGTACGCCAGGTTGGTCGAGGCCAGCCCCGGACCACCGGAGGTGGTGACGAAGATCTCGGCGAAGATGGTCAGCAGGAAGATCATCTCGATCATCACCACCACGCTGATGGCACGCTTCAAGTGCGGCAAGGTGATGTAGAAGAAGATCGCTACCGGCCCTGCCCCGTCCATGCGTGCCGCCTCGACCTGGTCGTCATCCAGTGACTGGATGGCGGTCAGCAGGATCAACACCGCGAACGGCAGCCACTGCCAGGTGACGATGATCACGATGGAGGTCAGCGGCAGGCTGGCGAACCAGTCGATGGCCGGCAGACCGAACAGCCCGGCGACCCAGGCCAGAATGCCGTTGACCGGGTGCATCATCATGTTCTTCCACACCAGCGCACTCACGGTGGGCATGATGAAGAACGGCGCGATCACGAACAGACGCGCGACGCCACGCCCGAAGAATTCCTGCTGCAGCAATACCGCCAGCAGCGTGCCGCCGACCACGGTGGCCACCAGCACCCAGCCCACCAGCAGCAGGGTATTGCCCATGGCCGTCCACAGGGACGGGTCGGTCAGCAGATAGTAATAGTTGTCGACGCCGGCAAAACCGGACACCGACGGCATCATCAGGTTGTAACGCTGGAAGGAGAACCACAGGGTCATGACCAGTGGTACCAGCATCCACATCAACAACAGGCTTACGGCTGGGGCTTGCAGCGACAGGGTTCGCAATCCCCCGACGGTGCGTCCGGATGCTCTCGTGCGCATGGTGAGTCCTTCGATACGGTGAGGAAGTCCGGCAATGCGGTGGGCTTCAGGCCGAGGCTCCCCGTGCCACGCCGCGAGGGCGTTGCAGAAGTCTCGAGAGGAAGAGGTTGCCGCGGGTGCCGGACGGGCTCCCGCCGTGCTTCGAGTCAATTCGTGTCGAGGCTCAAGGCAAGGCGGGAGGCCGTTGGAACATTCAGGTCAGATCAGACCAGATCCTTTGAGATCACAGCTGTTGAGATCACAGCCGTTGAGATCAGATCAATAGCCCGACTGGCGCATGGTGCGCTCGGTGGAACGCTGGGCGGAGGACAGCGCCTGCTCGACCGACATCTGGCCCGCCAGCGCCGCGGCGATCATCTGACCCACCTGGGTACCGATGGACTGGAATTCCGGGATGGTCACCATCTGCACGCCGACATAGGGCACCGGTTCCAGGGTCGGATCGGTCGGGTCGGCACTGGTGATGGCGTCCATCACGAAGCCGGCGAAGGGTGCGGCGTCCTTGTAGGACTGGTTCTCGTAGGTGGAGACACGGGTGCCCGGCGGGATGCTGGCCCAGCCTTCACGCTCGCCGACCAGATTCACGTATTCCTGGGATGTGGCCCAGGTGATGAAGGTCTGGGCGGCATCCTTGGACTTGGAAGACTCAGGAATGGCCAGTGCCCAGGACCACAGCCAATGCGAGCCCTTCTCCGTCTTGGCGATCGGCGCCGGCGCGAAGCCCAGCTTGTCAGCCACGGAAGATTCCTTCGGGTTGTAGAGCTTGCCGGCTGCGGACGTGGCATCGACCCACATGCCGCACTTGCCGCTGGAGAACAGCGCCAGGTTCTCGTTGAAGCCGTTGGAGGTCGCCCCCGGCGGGCCGTACTTGCCCATCATGTCGACGTAGAAGTTGATGGCCTCGCTCCAGGCCGGCGAGTCCAGCTGCGGCTCCCACTCCTCATTGAACCAGCGGCCACCGAAGCTGTTGACCATCGTGCCCAGCACCGCCATGTTCTCGCCCCAGCCCGGCTTGCCACGCAGGCAGATCCCGTAGACACCTTCATCCGCGGAGTTGAGCTTGGCGGCCCAGTCGTTGACCTGTGTCCAGGTCGGCTGCTCCGGCATCTCGATACCGGCCTTCTCGAAGAGGTCCTTGCGGTAGTAGAGCATGGAGCTCTCGCCATAGAACGGCAGCGCGTAGAGGCCCTGGTTCTCGCCTTCGGTCAGGCTCAGACCATCACGCACCGGCTTGATCAGGTCATCGACCTGATAGTCGTCCGGCAGATTGTCGAGCTTGGTCAGCCAGCCGTGCTTGGCCCAGATAGGCACTTCATAGGTACCGATGGTCATGACATCGAACTGGCCACCCTGGGTCGCGACATCGGTGGTCAGGCGCTGACGCAGCACGTTCTCTTCCAGCACCACCCAGTCGAGAGTGATATCCGGATGCGCCTTCTCGAATTCGCTGGTCAGGCTCTGCATGACCACCATGTCGGCGTTGTTGACGGTCGCCACGGTGATGGTCTCGGCACTCACCTGTGCGCTGAGCGGCGCAATGGCGGCGACGCTGGCGAGCGTGAGCAGATGACGGCGGGGCTTGGTGATGTGAGGTAGGCGCATGAGGGCACTCCATCGGGCGTTATTGGCATTGTTCTTTTCGAGGGTAGCGGCACCTGAGGCACCGATACCTTCCCATCTACCGGTCTGGTGCTCGAATGTCCTGGCGAGACATCTCGGCACAAATACGTTCGATCAAAACGTCATTCAGTGAACAAATGATCGGATCAGACCTTTGAAAAAGCAAACTCTGAAGCGCTATACCTTGGGCTATACCACCTTGGGATCTGATCCTTTGGGTGTAGACCGATAGCCGGCATGACCTCTGAGCTTGCGACCCGATCAGCCTATACAGATATTAGCGTTAAACGAAACAACGCAGTTCTTGATCGAGGCGGAAATCCGCCGTCATTGAGTCGAACAATCCTGCCGGAATGTCTGACAAGAGATGGCAGGTTTCGCAGCAAAAGCCGTGGGCCAGACGAAGGAAGGAGAGAAAGAAAGAGAAAGAGAAAGAGAAAAGAAGGTGAGAAATAAGAGGGAGAAAAAGAACAGAAATGGCGGCGTGAGGGTTGTGTGCATCCCCCAGGCATCGCGCCAGCAAGACAACGCCAGACACTGCCCCCGCCCTGCTCCCGATAACTCGCTCGGCGCCTTGTACGGCGTCTATTCACGAGAGCCTGTCATCGGGAGCCTGTCGTCGAGCGCAAGCCGTCAGCAGAACGCCATCAGAATGCCCCCATCACTCTGAAGCCATTCGAAGGCAGCCGTCTCCTGCTCAGTCCTTGAGTGCCGCGCAGACCCGCTGGGCGGCCACCTCATCGATGATCAGCCCCTGCAGCCAGCCACCGCGCAATGCACTCAGAATGGCCGGCACCTTGTCGTGCCCGCCCGCCAGCCCGATCAGCGGCTGTGCCTTGAGCGAGGTCAGCGGCACGCTGGTGATTCGCTGCGCCAGCGGGCAATCGATCAGCTGCCCATTCATGTCCAGAGGCCAGCCCATCAATTCGCCCACGGCACCGACTTCCATCAACTCATCGCGCTCGGCGGCGCTGATGAACTGATCCTGGAACAAGGTCGCCTGGGCATCGAGTCGCCCGATGCCGATCATGCCCACATCGGCCTCGCAGGCGACGCTGAACACCGCCTTGACCAGACTCTGACTGAGCAGTGACTCCTTCTCCTCGACACTGGCCGCCACCACCGGCGCGGGCAGCAGAAAGCGGTCCGCGCCGATCTTGTCCGCCAGCAGCATCACGCCGTCATAGCGGTTCGAGGAGCCATTCAGTGCGACATTGCCGACCAGCGACACGATACGGTGCTGGGGCCGCTCACTGCGGCTCAGGGCTTCCACCGCCGCACGCACCGCGCGTCCGGTACTCAACGAGATGGTCTGTGGCTGCTGTCGACCGAGATAGAACGACAGGCGCTCGGCACCGGCCACCGCGAGATATTCCGCAATGCTTTCCGGCGACTGGGTGTCCGAGGGCACCACATCGCAGAAGCTCAGACCGAATCGCTCCACCAGCGCATCCGACAGCGCCATGCTGCTGGCCACGGGGTGATCGATGGAGATCTTGACCAGGCGTTCCTGACGCGCCAGCGACAGCAGGCGCTGTATTCCCGGGCGAGAGACCCCAAGCTGGGTGGCAATCTCATCTTGGGTTCGCCCTCCCACATAGGACAACCATGCGGCACGCGCAGCCTGCTCCAGTCTCAGCTCAAACTTGTCCATGCGCTTTCTTCCACACTGTCTATTGAGTCCAACACTTTCCACGCCGCTGCCGCCGAGCACAAGAGTCACGGACCAACACGGTCACGAAACGGCGACGCCCCGCCGGTGAAGGCGAGGCGTCGAAGGTGTGTTTTCTCAAGCAGTTGGCATCACGTCACTGACATCGGGGTCGTTGCCTCACGGGCTACATGAACCAGCGTGCGCCGTACCCCCACAGCAGCACGGTCACCGCCAGCAGTCCTTCCAGCACCAGCACCCCGATCCCGAGCGTGGAGCCGGTGACCAGAAAGCCTTCCTTGTTGGAGATGTCCAGCAGTGGCGGGATGCCCAGATACAGCAGATAGGCGCTGTAACACAGGCCGATGGTACCGGCGAGAATGCACAGCCAGATGATGGGATACAACGCCACCAGGCCTGCCAGGAACATCGGCGTGGCCACATAGCCTGCGAAGATGATGCAGCGACGACGACTGGGATGACCCGAGAAGCGCTGCGACAGCAGGTGTATGACGGTGCCCATGAAGGCGATCGCCGTCAGGATGGCGATGTAGAAGGCGATACCGGCATAGAAGGCATCGAGGGGTTCCAGCAGGATGGCGTGGCCTTCCGTCAGGCTCCAGCCGACCTGGGTGGTACCGATGTAAGCGCAGATGACAGGCACCAGCGCCATGAGCAGCACATGATGTGCGTAGAGGTGGGTGATGGATTCGTGTTCCTTGCGGATGGTCTGCCATTCCCGTTGCGGATGTGCCATCAAGCCCCATACGTGGGTCAGCATGTGGTCTACCTCCCGTTGACAGTCGTCGACAATCCGGTCATGCGGTCCCGGCGCGGAATTCGTGTCAGGGCAGTTGCACGGCCTTGTTCTGAGCGTAGACCACATTGCGTCAACTGGCAGTTCAACGCCCGTTGCGCCGCCCTGAACCCTGCGTTGGTGCAGGGGAAAGGAGAGCGGCGGCTTGCGTTGACCGAAACACCAACGGCAAGGGAGGCGCGAATGAGAGATACTGGATGTATCAGACACAACGGATGGATGACGACACATGCCAACTGGACAGCGCTCAAGCATGAAGAGAGTGCTCGGAGTGATCCTTGCCCTGGGTCTGGCGCCAATGGGCGCGGACGCCCGGGCTGACTCGGTCGAGCTGACCATGAGCCGGGAGTATGGCCCCCAGACCATGATGGGGCAGCGTGCCCAGGCATTCGTCGAGAAGGTGGCCTCGCTCAGCGAGGGAGAACTGGTGATCCATTTCGGTGAAGGCCCGCTGACTCGCCTGCGGTCAGTGAATCATCTTGAAGCCATCAACGCCGATATCATTCAACTGGCGGACTCCCACAGCGGCGCCCTCGCCACCAGCATGCCGCTGTTCAGTATCAGCTCACTGCCCACGCTGGTCGACAATCCGCGCCAGGCCCGAGAGCTCTATCGCCTGGCTCGCCCGAGTTACGAGGCACTGCTGGCGCGCCATAATCAGATTCTGCTCTACGCCCTGCCCTGGCCTCCCAGCGGACTCTGGTCGCGCAAGCCGATCGCCGAGCGCCAGGACCTCCAGGGGCTGACCGTGCGTGCCTATGACCGCAATACCCAGCGCGTGCTGCTGAACCTCGGCGCCATCGCCAGCGTGCTGGGCTGGGAGCCGATGCAACAGCAACTGGCCGAAGGCCGCATCGAGGCCGTGATGACCTCGGCACTGGGCGGTCTGACAGCCGAGCTCAACCGCACGCTGGATCACTACACCGCCCTGCAATACGCCATGCCGCTCAATATCGTGCACATGAGCCAGGCGAGATTCGAGGCCCTCGACGCCCCCCAGCGCGAGGCGCTGCTCACCGCCGCGGCAGAGATTGAAGATACCAGCTGGGACGCCATCGCCGGCATCCTGGAAGAGACGCACGCCCAGCTTGAACACGCGGGCGTGACTGTCCGCAATCCCCTCACGCCTGATCTCAAGCAGTCACTTTCCCGCGCCAGCATCAGCGTGATCGAAAGCTGGCGCAGCAAGGTAGGCCCGAAGGAAAACGAATTGCTGGATCACTATCTTGACGTGCGCTCCACGCTCTAGCGCCGCCACGCTCTCCAGTCCGCCCAGATGTCTCGCGACACCCGGGCATGAAGCGCGAGCCATTCGGTCTGGCGGATCAGCCCCGAGCCGAGGGCCGTGGGAGCGCCCTCGAGTGTCCCGATGCCGGACACCCGGAATGACAACAACGAGAAAGGCCCCCACCATGACGCCATCCTCTCCTCTACGCCGATTCCGCTCGCTCATGGCGCTCACCGCGCTGTTGACGATCCCCCTTGCCCAGGCCAAGACGACGCTCAGCATGAGCAGCGACTACGAGCCCGATACCCTGATGGGCCAACGCGCGGCAGAATTCAGCCAGGAAGTCACCAGGCAGTCCGATGGTGATCTGGCCCTGACGCTGCGCTCGGACATTCGCTCGGCCAGTCACCTGCAGGCCACTTCCGCCGGCGTCATCGACATTGCCGCGACGCTGAGTGGTGCCCTCGCCGAGGAGATTCCCTTCTTCGGCATCTCGTCGTTGCCGGCCATCGCCTACAACCTCAAGGAAGCGAACCGTCTCTATCAGCTCGCCAAGCCCCGCTATCGCGAGCTGCTCGAGGACCACCACCAGATACTGCTGTTCGCGCTGCCATGGCCCCCAAGCGGCCTGTGGAGCACTCGGCCCATCGCCGATGGTGATGACCTCAAGGACATGCCGATTCGCACCTATGACCGCAACACACAGCGCATCCTGCTCAATCTGGGAGCCGACCCGCGTGTCATGAGCTGGGGGGAACTCAAGCCCCTGCTCGAAGCCGGCAGCATCCACGGCGCCCTCACCTCCGCCATGGGGGGTGTCAGCGCCGAGCTCTACCGGTATATGCCCAATTTCACGACGCTCAACTACGCCATGCCGCTCAATATCGTTCACATGAATCGTGACAGCTTCGATCGTCTCGACAAGCGCCAGCAGACGGCACTGCTCGCTGCCGCGAAGGCAACAGAAGAAAACGCCTGGGCATCTGCTGAAGCCGTGCTCGCCGAGGCCTATACCACCTTGCAAGCCAATGGCGCACGCCTGATCACCCCTGCACCGCCGGCACTCCACCGTGACCTGGAAGCCGCCAGCCAGCATGTCTTCGATAGCTGGAAGCAGAAGGTGTCACGCCAGGACGGCAACCTGCTCGAAGAGTATCTGGAATCACGCCCTGAACGCTGAGCCTTAAAGCACTGATGATCGATAGGCTCCAGACACGACAACGGCACCCTAGGGTGCCGTTGTCGTCTTCGTGCGCTTCACGTCTTGTGCAATGGCAGCCAAGGCTCGGCTCACCGATGCGACGCCGCCAGTCCCGCGCCGGCCACGACGAACAGACTGCCCGTGGTGCGATTGAACAGCCGCACGCGCCGGTGGCTATCAAACCAGCGACTGATGCTGGAACCCGCATGGGCGTAGGTGCTCATCGTCAGCAGGTCCACCACCAGCCAGGTCAGCGCCAGCACCACGAACTGGGGCAGCTGCGGCTGGGCCATGTCGATGAAGTTGGGGAACAGCGCGCCGAAGAACAGCAGGTCCTTCGGGTTGCTGATCCCGATACCGAAGCCCTTGCGGCACAGTTGCCAACGCGTGGCTCTGGCGCGAGTCTGGCCCTCCTCCCCCACGGCATCGAACACCACCGGCTGGGATGGCGCCCGCCAGGCCTGAATGCCCAGATAGATGAGATAGAGCGCCCCGACGATCTTCAGCACCAGAAACCCCGTCTCCGACGCCGCCAAGGCCGCGCCGAGGCCCAGCGACGACAAGGCCATCAACACCAGTGACGCCGCCGCTCCGCCCGCCACCGTCGCGAACGAGCGGCGTCGGCCATGGCGCAGGCCATGATCCATGCACAGCAACGCAAACGGTCCGGGAAAGGTGATCAAGGCGGTGATGACGCTGACAAATGCCAACCAGACGGTGAGTTCCACTGGATTTCCTTGTCGTTCAACGAATGACGAACTGCTGAAAGGTGACCTGCCAATATCGCGGCTCTCCGCCACGTCAGCAACACATTTCGCTTCGATCGGCTCGGCAAGACAGTCACGCGGCACTTCATCGAGCAGGCTGCTGCCGTTACCCCTTCTGCGGGAACTGCCAAGCATTGACAACCAGACTCCATCAAACTTCACTCATACAAGGAGACTGACAAGTTCTCTTTACAAGGGCCCTGCTCACAAGAGCTCTGATCACAGGGCTCAGATCACTGTGACCCAGAATCAGGACGAATCTGGCGACACTTAACTACCAGGGAAGGATCATGAGTGACTGCGTATTTTGTCAGATCGTTACCGGCCAGAGTCAAAGCCATGTCGTGGCCGAAGATGAGCACTTCCTGGCCTTCCTCTCCATCTTCCCCTCTACCCCGGGCAACACGGTCGTCATCTCAAAACGCCATCTAGGCAGCTGCGTGTATGAACAGGACGATGAGGTGATTCTCGGCCTGATGCGTTTCACGCGTGGCGTGGCGCGAAAGCTCGACGCCTACTTCGGGACAGCACGCACCGCCATCATCTTCGAAGGTTATGGCGTCAACCACCTGCACGCCAAACTCATCCCGCTGCATGGCACCCAGCCAGGCGAATGGCAGGCCAGACACTCGAAGATGAAGTACTACATGACCGAATACGATGGCTACGTCGTCAGCGCTGATGGCCCGCGTGAGGATGATGCGCAACTAGCGGCACTGGCGGAAGAGATACGTTATAAGAGAAACTCATAAATATTTTTCCTAGGCATCGATATGACCAACATACACTAAAAAGAAGATTGCGTTAAAGTTAACTTCGACAACATTTTGACTAATCCAGATAGCGTAGAAACATTTAAGCCACTACTAGACATCAAACTATATGCAAAATGAAAAAACTGTGCTTAAACCATATATAAGGAAGACAATCTCATGGAACGATTTTTTCAGTCGATCGAAAGAGCTATAGTATGTCATGATTGGTATGGGGCTCTCTCGACTGCCTTAACTATTCCAGACATCGCAGGTAAATTTGAAAACCCTCAACTTAAAGTTGGTCAACGATATAAACAGTGGTACAGAGAGTGGCTCCAAGAAACCTATACTGGAAAGGGAGCTGCACTTGACGGCCACATATTCTTGAGTGATGAGGACTGCTATGGTTTAAGGTGCAGTTATTTACATGCAGGTGGTGCCGAGCTCGAGAAAAAAGCCAAACATACACTCGAAAAGTTTCATTTTATAGAACCGCCTAATTGGGGGTCAGCTCATAGAAATATGGTAAATGGAAATATTTTACAATTACAAGTAGATAAGTTCTGTGAAGATATAGTTCTGGCTGGTAGGGAATGGGTTACTTGGGCTAACTCAGAACGTCAGGATATTATTGAAAGAATGGATAGTTTGCTCTTTATCCATAATGCTAACAACGGGATACCAGGGCTGATAGAGATTCATAGAGATTAAAGGAGGGAATCGTAAAAAAGCCTCCCGAGTGGGAGGCTTTTTGAAGAATCTGGAGCGGGTGAAGGGAATCGAACCCTCGTCTTAAGCTTGGGAAGCTTCTGCTCTACCATTGAGCTACACCCGCAGGGCGGTGCATTGCGCACGCCAGAACTGCATTGTACTCAACGACTTAGCACGGTCAAGCAACATCTGATGGAGCGCTTGCCGCAGGCGGCGTCATGCTGGCGATGTTGGTGGCCAAGCCGTTGATTACATTCAGTATTCAAGCGTCAGTGTTAATTGCGTCACGCCACGCAGCTATCGAGTTGCGCCAGCAGCACATCACGGCGGGTGTCACTCATGCCGAGGCCTTCGGCGCGCTGCGGGAAGGCGGCATCGATGGCATTGCGACACAGGGTGAGCCACTGCGTCTCGCTGAGATCCAGCGCCTGCTGCACGGCGATGAAGTTGTCGAGCATGCCGCCACCGAAATAGGCCGGGTCATCCGAGTTGAGGGTGATATTGAGCCCGGCCTCGATCAGCTTGGGCAGCGGGTGGTCGTCCATGCGCTCCACCACCTTGAGCGCGACATTGGAGAGCGGACACACCGTCAGCGGGATACGCCGCTCGGCGAGTTCCGCGACCAGCGCCGGGTCTTCCAGGCAGCGCACGCCGTGGTCGATACGCTCCACCCCCAGCACCTCAAGCGCGGTGCGAATGTACGCAGCCGGCCCCTCTTCGCCGGCGTGAGCGACACGGTGCCAGCCGCGCTCCCCCGCCAGCTGGAAGACCTCGGTGAACTTTTCCGGCGGGTTGCCGATCTCGGCGCTGTCCAGCCCGACCCCCACGAAGCGTGACTCGAAGGGAATCAGCGCCTCGAACAGTTCGCGTGCAGATTCCGCGGAGTGGCAACGCAGGAAACTCGGCACCAGTGCCGAGGTGATATCGAATTCCTTCACTGCCTCACGACAGGCGCGCTCCAGCCCCGCGAACTGGGTGGCCAGGCTCACGCCACGTGACAGATGCGCCTGGGGGTCGAAGAACAGCTCCAGATGCTTGACGCCATCGGCACTCGCGCGGCGGAAATAGTCCTGCGCCAGTCGGTAGAAATGCGACTCGTCATTCAGCACGCCCATGCCCTGATAGTAGAGCGCGAGGAAGGCGGGAAGATCCGCGAAGTCATAGGCCGCCTCGACTTCCTCCAGAGTGGCATAGGGCAAGGCGATGCCCTGCTCCGCCGCCAGCTCGAACATCAGCGCAGGGGTCAGCGAGCCCTCGATATGCAGGTGCAGCTCCACCTTGGGCAGGCGGGCGAGAAAGTCATGCATGCGCGGGGTAAGGGTCATGGCCCGTCTCCTCAATGAAAGGCGGCGGCTGGGAGATCGCGAAACGTTCATCACAGCCTGATGGCGCAATTCTAGCAATCCTGGGACCACCTTGAGGAGAGAGGCTTGGGGAAATGCCGATTCCTGCCAGGACGCCTCAGCCCTGCGCCTTTCCGCTGCGCGCCGAAATAGGCTATTTTCGTTCATTCGTACTCTCGCAATGACTCACCATGCCAGAACCCGCGAGTACGCAAGCCAGCCGCAGAAGACACGCCGCCCTGGCTGACATAACCATAACGATCGACGCTGAACACCCAAGGACACCCTGCCATGTACGCCACCTTGCCTGCCCGCCGCACCTTGCTGCGCCGCCTGCATTCTCGCCTTGTTGCACCTCATCGTGCCGGCGCCCTGCCCGCTGCCCTGCTTCTGAGTCTTGGCCTGATGACACCATTGAGCGCCTCCGCCGAGGAAAGCGCGGCCGATGACGTTGCCCCCAGGGGCAAGACTGAATGTATCGCCCCCGCCAAGCCCGGTGGCGGCTGGGACTTCACCTGTCGTAGCGTGGCACGCCTTCTCGATGAGCAGAATCTGATTCCCGCCGGCATGCAGACACTGAATGTGCCCGGTGCCAGCGGGGGTGTTGCCTTCGCGCACGTGAAGTCAAAACGCCATGACGATGAGCAGGTCATCGTGGCGGCCTCCAGCGCCACCACCACTCGCCTGGGGCAGCACGCCTATCAGGACGGCAAGGTGGACGACGTGCGCTGGCTGGTGACGCTGGGCGCGGATTACGGCGTGATCGCGGTGGCCGCGGATTCCCCCTACCAGACCCTCGGCGACCTGATGAGCGCCATGCAGGCAGACCCCAAATCAATCCGCTTTGCCGGGGGAGATGTCGCGGGCGGCTTTGACCACCTCAAGGTACTGATGGCCGCGCGCGAGGCGGGAATCGAGAATCTGCGCGCCCTGCCCTATCTGGCCTATGACTCCGGCTCCGTGGCCATCACCCAGGTGATGGGCGGCCACCTGGAAGCCTTCACCGGCGACATGACCGAGGCCCGCGGCTTCGTCGAGTCAGGCCATCTGCGCCTGCTGGCCGTGTTCAGCGAAGAGCGCCTGCCCGGCCAGTACGGCGACATTCCCACCGCACGCGAACAGGGCATCGACGTGGTAGCCCCCAACTGGCGGGGCTTCTACCTGCCGGGTGGCGTCTCCGATGCCGCCTTTGCCTGGTGGGAGCAGACCCTCAATCGCATGGCGGATACGCCCGAGTGGCAGCAGGTGATGCAGGACAACGGCCTGATGCCCTTCCACAAGTCCGGCAAGGCGCTGGAGACCTTCATCACCCGCCAGGTGAGCGATGTGGAGCAACTGTCGCGTGAGCTGGGCCTGCTGTGACGGCCTGTCGTCGCAGATAAGCGTGAGACGCGCCCCTCACTGAGCGGATCTCAAGGCGTGGACGGCGGCCACTGGGCCTTGAGCGCGTCGTGAGACGTAGATGTCTGCCACGCCGGCTCGTCTGATCCCCCCGCCGCGGCGGAGTCTGTCCTATCTGACTTCGCGGCGGCGGGGGTTTGTCTGCCGTCTCTCTGATCAATAGTGCTTTGATCAATACCGCTCTGATCAATGGCGCTCTGATCAGCAGCGCCCTGAACGTCCACTGGCGTCTCATTGGCCGCAAAGGCCTCATCGAGAGCCTCTTCCAGCGCCTCCTCGAAGGTTTCCTCCAGTTCATGTTCGAAGGCCTCTTCCTGTGCGGCCGCTTCAGCTGCCGCCAGCGCTTCCTGCTCGTCCTCGGCATGTTCATGCGCCCACTCCACCGCCACTTCCACCGCCATCGGTGACGCCGTCGGCAGGATATTCAGATAGCTGTCGGTGTCCTCCAGCGGCACCCTCGCCTTCTGGGTGACCTGATAGAGCGCATATAGCGAGATGGCCACGAAGGTGACGGCCAGCACCAGCCAGAAGGCATGGGGGTCGAGCATCTCCATCGCGCCCCCTGCCGCCAGCGGCCCGAGGATAGCACCGAGTCCGAAGGAAAAGACCAGCCCGCCCGAGGCGCCCGGCATCTCCTCGGCAGACAGCGAGTCATTGGTGAAGGCCAGCAGCAGGGCATACAGCGGCGTGGTCACCCCACCGGCGAGGAACGCGGCGGCGATCAACGGCCACAGGGCATCTCCCGCCATCCAGCCCAGTGCGCAGGACGCTGCACCGGCGGCGGCCAGAATTCCGATCAGCACTCGGCGATCCATGCGGTCCGACAACCAGCCGATGGGGGTCTGCAGAACCAGCGCGCCGGCGAACAGCGTGGCGATGAACAGCGCGATCTGAGCCCCCGAGAGGCCGATCTGGGTGCCGAATACCGCGCCCATCCCCGACTGGGTGGCGTAGACGCTACCGAGCAAAAAGATGCCGATGGCCCCCAGCGGCGAGGCCCGGAACAGCTGACCGAATGACATGGCCCGCGAGACTTCCACCACGGGCGCCACGACCGCCGACAACAGGATGGGGCCGAAGGAGACCGACACGAGAATGGAGGCGCAGATGAACAGCACGGAAGTCGCGGCATCTCCCAGCGTCAGCAGACCCTGGGCCCCGATGATGCCCAGGGTCTGCGCCATCATATAGGCCGAGAGCACCTTGCCACGGGTCTCGTTGCTGGCCGCCGCGTTCAGCCAGCTTTCCGCCGTCACATAGATGCCGGACATGCAGAAGCCGATCAACATGCGCAGCAGGGTCCAGGCCCAGGGCTCGGTGAGCAGTGGCAAGGCGATCAGTGCCGCCGAGATGAAACTGCCCAGCGCGGCGAACACCCGCACATGTCCGACCCGCTGGATCAGCACCGGGGTATAACGTGCCCCGGAGAGAAACCCCACGAAGTAGCCCGAGGTGACGATCGCCAGCTCCGCCGAGGAGAAGCCCTCGATGGCGCCACGCAGGCCGATCAGCGTGAAGTGCATGCCGTTGCCGAGCATGATCAGCACGATCCCCAGCAACAACGCCCACACTCCCCCCAGTACCTTGACCATGACGCCTCCTGTTCCTTGCCCCTCGCTCGTCGTCAGGCGATGGCGGGCTTCGGCTACACGCTAGCCCTCGCCAGCCGGCGCTGCAGTTGCTGCAACGCCGCATGAGGTCTCATTCACGACATGCCATGCCGTCATGACCGATAGCAGGACAACGTCGAAGTCCCTTCGATGCACCGTCCTGGTGCAGTGAGGCGTCTTTCGACCAAGGTCGGTGCGACGAATGGTGATCTTGCGAGGCAGGGCCGAGGGGACTAATTTCACCATACAGAATAAAGTTCTGCCTTACAGAACTGTAAGGTTGCTGACAGGAAACCGGGAGACGAAGCCCGCCACTGTCCTGCCAGCGCAAAGAGTGCATACCAATAACAAGCTCAACGACATCAGAGGTCGCCATGACACGCCATCTGTCTCTCAAACTCCTGACCGCCGCGGTGGTCACCGCCATGTCCGCCCAGGCCCTCGCCTTCGAGCCCAAGGGCAAGGTCGACTGCATCGCACCGGCAGACCCGGGCGGCGGCTGGGATTTCACCTGCCGCAGCGTCGGCAAGCTGCTGTCTGATCTCGAATACGTGCCGGGCAACGTCCAGACCATCAACATGGCCGGTGCCGGTGGTGGCGTCGCCTTCGCCCATACCGTCTCCAAGCGCGCCGGTGATGAGCAGCTGCTGGTGGCCGCGTCCACCGCGACCACCACGCGTCTGGCTCAGGGTCAGTTCCCGGGCATGAATCAGGATCAGGTCAACTGGATCGGCGCACTGGGCGCGGATTACGGCGCCATCGCCGTCTCCAAGGACTCGCCCTACAACACCTTGAGCGAGGTGATGGAGGCGCTGAAGAAAGACCCGAAATCCGTCAAGTTCGCCGGCGGCAGTGCGGCAGGCGGCTGGGATCACCTCAAGGTGCTGATCGCCGCCCAGGCAGCCGGTGTCGAGAACCTGCCCAAGGTCTCCTACCTGTCCTACAACAACGGTGGTGAGGCGATTACCCAGGTCGTCGGCGGCCACGTGCAGGCCTTCACCGGTGACATCTCCGAGATCCAGGGCTTCATGGAGTCCGGTGATCTGAAGGTACTGGCCGTGCTCTCCGAAGAGCGCCTGCCGGGCAAGCTGGCTGACGTCCCCACCGCACGCGAGCAGGGGATCGATGCCGTCGCGCCCAACTGGCGTGGCTTCTACATGCCGGCCGACATCAGCGATGACGCCGAGCAGTACTGGACCACGACATTGGACAACGTCTACACCAGCGATGAATGGAAGGACGTGATGACCAAGAGCGGCCTGATGCCGTTCCACAAATCGGGTGCCGAGTTTGATGCCTTCGTGAAGGCACAGATCAAGGACATCCAGACGCTCTCCAAGGACATTGGGCTGATTCGCTGATGAATGACCGCATCTTTGGTCTGCTGATGCTCACCCTGGCCGTCGCGTACGGCTGGGGTGCCCAGCAGTTCCCCGAACCCTTCGGTGGGGCCGAGTCCATCGGTCCTGAAACCTTCCCTACCGTGCTGTCCATCGTGCTGGGCCTGAGCAGTCTGTACCTGATCCTGCGGCCTGACCCTGACCAGCACTGGCCGTGGAGCCGCACCGGCGCCGAGATGGTGTTGGCGATCGTGATCCTGTGCCTCTACACCGCGCTGCTGGAGCCGCTGGGCTTCATCGTCACGACCACCGCTGCGGTCGGCACCCTGTGCTGGCGCATGGGGGCCACGCCGCTCAAGGCCTATGCCACGGGACTGGTCGGCGGCATCGTCGTCTTCGCCCTGTTCAACTTCGTGCTTGAGCTACCACTGCCGCTGGGCATTCTGGAGGTGGCGTAATGGAAAGTCTTGGCTTCTTGATGCAGGGCTTCGGCATCGCCCTGCAGCCAGAAAATCTGATGTTTGCCGTGCTGGGTGCCTTCCTCGGTACCTTGATCGGCGCCCTGCCGGGTCTGGGCCCGGCCAATGGCGTGGCCATCCTGATTCCGCTGGCCTTCACCCTGGGCCTGAGCCCGGAGACGTCGCTGATCCTGCTGACCTCGGTCTACGCCGGTGCCATGTACGGCGGGCGCATCTCCTCGATCCTGCTCAACATCCCGGGCGATGAGCCGGCGATGATGACCTGTCTCGACGGCTATCCGATGGCCCAGAAGGGCAAGGCCGCCGAAGCGATGGCCATCTCGGCGATCGCCTCCTTCATCGGCAGCCTGATCGCCACCATCGGCCTGATCGTGATGGCGCCGTGGCTGGCCAGCTTCGCGCTGACCTTCGGCCCGGCGGAGTACTTCGCGCTGTTCGTGCTGGCCTTCGCCACCCTGGGCGGCATCACCGGCAAGAACCCGGTCAAGACCCTGATGGCGGCGGCCATCGGCCTGATGATCGCCACCGTCGGCATCGATGCCTCCACCGGCACCCAGCGCTACACCTACGACATTCTCGAGCTGTATGAAGGCATCGACTTCATCATCGCCATCGTCGGTCTGTTCGCCATCTCGGAACTGCTGTTCTTCATCGAGCAGCACGCCGGGGAAGGCAAGGCGATGATCGCGATGAACAAGATGACCCTGAAGCTCAAGGACATCGTGGCCATCCTGCCGACCGCCTTCCGTGGCGGGGTGCTGGGCTTCATTTCCGGCGTGCTGCCGGGCGCCGGGGCCTCGCTGGGCAGCTTCATCAGTTACACCCTGGAAAAGAAGATCATCGGCAAGAAAGGTCACTTCGGTGAAGGGGACCCGCGTGGGGTCGCCGCGCCGGAAGCCGGCAACAACGGGGCGGCCTCCGGTGCCCTGGTGCCGATGCTGACACTGGGCGTGCCCGGTTCCGGTACCACTGCAGTACTGCTGGCGATGCTGATCTCGCTCAACATCACCCCGGGACCGCTGATGTTCTCCCAGCACGGTGACATCGTGTGGGGCGTGATCGCGGCACTGCTGATCGGCAACGTCATCCTGCTGCTGATGAACATTCCGATGGTCGGCATCTTCGTCAAGCTGCTGTCCGTGCCGCCCAAGTACCTGCTGCCGGTGGTGACGATGGTCGCCTTCGTCGGCATCTACTCCATCAGCCACTCCGCCTTCGACCTGTACTTCATGGTCGCCTTCGGGGTCGCCGGCTACTTCCTGCGCAAGCTGGACATCCCGCTGGTACCGGTCATCCTGGGCATGCTGCTGGGCCCGGAGATGGAGAAGAACCTGCGCCACGCCATGCAGCTGTCCGACGGCGACTGGACCATCCTGATCGGCAGCCCGCTGGCCGTGACCCTGTGGTGCATCGCCATCGCCGGCCTGCTGCTGCCGGTGATCGTCGGCCCCATCCTGCGTCGCCGCATGGGGGCCGCCAAGGCCGCCACCGACGCCTGAGGCAAGCGCTTCCTGCAAAGGGAAGACGGCCAACCACACGACGCCCCCGCCGGTTACCCGGCGGGGGCGTCGTGTCATCCAGCCCCCCTCCTCACCTGGCGCTCTGCTGCCACTCCTGCATCAGCTGCCGTGCCTGACCGGGCGTCAGGCGAGCCGATGGTCCGCTGAGCATGATGACTTCCGCCGGGGCCAAGCCCTCATCGTGATGCGGGGCGACGCTCACGGCCAGGGCTGCCACCGTCAGCCCCGCAGCCTCACCGACCTCGATCTCGCCACTGTCGATGCAGTGATGCAGCAAGGCGGATAGCGCCTCCTCGATCCATTCCCCCTCCTCCAGCTGATGGCGCAGCGGCGCCTCACTGACGCGAACATAGCGACAGATCGCCTGCCGGGGGCGGGTCAGCCCCTCGACGGGACGCGCCTGCGCAGCCGGGCCATGCTCGACCAGCAGCAGGCTGGCCGTCTCACCACTGGCCGCATGCAGGCGTGCCAGCCAGCCACGCTGCAGGGTCTCGCGGGCATCGAGTCCGGGTGCCAGCTCGGCGAAGCGCCCCAGCGCCGCGCCGATGGCATAGATTCCATGGCTGTCACGCGCCACGTAGCCGAAATGCTCGAGCGAGCCCATCAGACGCAGAATCGTGCTCTTGTAGAAACCGCTGGCCTGGGCCAGCTCGTTGAGCGTCAGACGAGGCGTCTCGGGGGTGAAGGCTTCCAGCAGGGTCAAGGCACGCTCGACCGCTTCCACGCGTTGATTGGCCATGATTCGGCATTCCCCTTGGATGGACGGGTCACTCATGACCCTGCGGATGTCGCGAGAATCATGCCATATCGTTCTGCCAGACAGAACATCACCCGACACGCCGGACTGACGATGGTGCCGGACAGGCGTGGTAGAATGCCCCATCATTCCCTCGGCTCTGCCCGCACAAGGTTCGCTCATGACCATCTTCATCATTACCTTCGTGGTCTGCCTGATCGTCAGCGTCGGCACTGTCGCTCTGCTCATGATGTCGCGCACGCCGCGATTTCGTACCGATTTCAGTGATATCGCCCGCGTGCTGGATCAGGCGGTCAGCGGCGAGATCAACGAGAACGAGTGGCATAGCGTGATCGGCTACCCGATTCGTCATGATGAATATCTGGAAAGCCTGCGCCGCCGCTGTCAGGGCATCTTCGACAAGCACGCCAGACCCTGGCAACTGGCGCAGGGCGGCGCGTTGTTCTCCCGCGAGGGGCGTGAGGAACTCAACGTCCTGCTGGGACACCTGCGCGCCCGCACGGGCGTGGCGGAGACCCGCGCCTGATGGTCAACAGCGAGATGCGCCTGATCCCGCTTTCCAACCTGCGGGAACACCATGATCACAGCTACCACCAGCTGGTGATCGGGCTGGATGGGCTGGCCGAATTCGAGATCGAAGGCCAGGGCGGCGAGATTCGCCCCCTGACCGGCTGTATCGTGCCAGCAGACCACGTGCACTATTACGCGGGCATCGGCGAGAATCGCCAGTTGATTCTGGACCTGCCGGATGACGCGCCCTATCTGACCGGTCAGCATCGTGACCTGAAGCGTCTGTTCGAGCGCCCGCGCTTCTTCACGCTGGATACCCGGCTGCGCGGCTATCTGGAATTCATGCTCGCCGAGGTCAATGATTATCAGCAGGCCCCCGGCGACCTGCTGGCTGCCACCTTCCTCGCCTGTCTCAACTCGCGTATCGCCGAGCCGATGAGCGCCCTGAACGGCACCGGCCGCCAGCTGGATCTAGTCGCCCTGAACCGCTTCATCGATGCCAACCTGCATCGCCGACTGAGCGTGGCGGATCTGGCACGTCAGTCCCACCTGTCCGAACAGCATTTCAGTGAGCGCTTTCGCGTGTTGACGGGGCTTTCGCCCTATCAGTACCTGCTGCGCCGCCGCCTGGACGAAGCGCGCCATCTGCTGGACAGCAGCGACCTCTCCCTGTCGCAGATTGCCGAGCGCTGCGGCTTCGCGAATCAGAGCGCACTCTCGCACGCCTTCCGCAAGCACCTCGGTTTCCCGCCTTCCGCACTGCGCAAGTCCTGAACGCCCCCACCCAGCGTCTCCCGATCGCAAGCTCTGACCACAAGCGCTGAGCGCCAGCGCTGATCACAAGCCCTGAACGCAAGCCCCGGCCAGGGGCGCTGTCCTTAGAGCGTGACCGGCAGGGATCTGACACAGGACACTCCGACCTTGGTCTAACAAGTTCACAGCAATTGACGTCATGCTTTTCGACGAAGGTCGCAGATGGCGGCAGGTTTCACGCCACGCCCGTGGATTTGACACGCGCAGCCGAGAAATTGGAAAGACCCGCCCCCCTGCACCACCCTACATTCACCGGTATCCAACAAGACGTGCCGATGTCCCGCCCGGATGCGCCTCGCATCACCTTCGCGCATCGTGCCCGGCAATCCTATCTGGCGTAATGCCACCCAGCAGCAGGGGGTTTGCTCAATGACCACCGTCACTCCGGCCGTTCCGGCCACTACCCAGCCGTCCGATTCCCTCAAGGAAACGCCGCGTACCGCTTGCCCGCTGGGCGAGACAGTGCTGCGTGCCGACGAGATTCTGGCGCCGAATACCTGGCAGCGCGATCCGAGCAAGCTGTTCTCACGGGTCAGCGACCACTATCTGGTCGACGAAGATGGTTTCGTGGCTGAGCTGGTCAAGCTGCTGGACGTCAACGATGCCGACATCAAGCGTGTCGGTGACAAGGCCGCGGAGCTTGTCCGCGAGATTCGCACCATGGACACCGCCGTCGATTCCATCGACGAGCTGCTGCAGCAATACAGCCTCGACACCCAGGAAGGCGTGCTGCTGATGTGCCTGGCCGAGGCGCTGCTGCGCATTCCGGACAAGGACACCGCCGATGCGCTGATCGAGGACAAGCTGGGCGTGGCCGACTGGAAGTCCCACCTCGGCCAGAGCGAGTCCTGGTTCGTCAATGCCTCCACCTGGGGCCTTCTGATGACCGGCAACGTCATCAAGATGGATCTGCCCAAGAATGACGGCAAGCCGGCGACCTTCATCAATCGCATGGTCAACCGCATGGGCGAGCCGGTCATCCGTCGCGCCATGTATCAGGCCATGAAGATCATGGGCAAGCAGTTCGTGCTGGGCCGTGACATCAAGGAAGCGCTCAAGCGCTCCCAGCCGCAGTTCGAGAAGGGCTACACCTACTCCTACGACATGCTCGGCGAAGCCGCCTGCACGCGTGCCGATGCCAAGGGCTACTTCGATGACTACGCGCGCGCCATTCGCACCGTGGGCGAGACCTCTCGCAAGCTGAAGGCCGCGACGCCGTCACCGTCGGTCTCCATCAAGCTGTCCGCCCTGCACCCGCGTTATGAATTCGGCCGTCGCGAGCAGATTCTGGAAGAGCTGGTCGCCAGCGTGCGCGAACTGGTCAGCATCGCGCGCGAGCTGGAAGTCGCCATCACCATCGATGCCGAAGAGGTCGATCGCCTCGAGCTGTCGCTGGAAGTCTTCCGCGCCGTCTACGAGAGCGACACCTGCCGCGGCTGGGGCAAGTTCGGTCTGGTGGTGCAGGCCTACTCCACCCGCGCTCTGCCGACGCTTCAGTATCTGAACCGCATCGCCGACCTGCAGGGTGATGAGATCCCGCTGCGCCTGGTCAAGGGCGCCTACTGGGACAGCGAGATCAAGGAATCCCAGGAGCTGGGGGTCGACGGTTATCCGGTCTTCACCCGCAAGGCCTCCACCGATGTCAGCTATCTGGCCTGCGTGCGCTTCCTGCTGTCCGAGAACACCCGTGGCCGCATCTATCCGCAGTTCGCGACCCACAACGCTCACACCATCAGCACCATTCTGGACGTGGCCAACTCAGGCGAGACGCGCCAGTTCGAATTCCAGCGTCTGCACGGCATGGGCGAGGCGCTGTACGACGCCGCCCTCAAGCGCGCTCCCGAAGGGACCTGGTGCCGTATCTATGCGCCGGTCGGTGCCCACAAGGACCTGCTCCCCTACCTGGTGCGTCGCCTGCTGGAGAACGGCGCCAACTCCTCGTTCGTCCACCAGCTGGTCGACCCGCGCGTGCCGGTCGAGAGCCTGTGCGTTCACCCGGTCACCACGCTCTCCCAGTTCAAGAGCTACCACAATCCGCGTATCGCCCTGCCGCCGCATATCTATGGCGAGGGCCGTCGCAACTCACGCGGCATCAATCTGAACATCAACAGCCAGTACCAGCCGCTGATGGACGAGATGGCCAGGTTCATGGACAGCACCTATGACGTGCGTCCGCAGCTGGCCTTCGATGTCGACGCCAATGCCGAACGACGTCAAGCCGTGACCTGCCCGTTCGATCGCCGCGTCACCGTGGGCCACGTGCAGTGGACCAGCGCCGATGAAGCCTCCCGCGCCATCGACGCCGCCTGGGCCGCCTTCCCGCGCTGGGAGATGACCCCGGTCGAGGAGCGTGCTGCCATCCTCGAGCGCTTTGGCGATCTGATGGAAGCCCATACCGCGGAGCTGATGACCCTGTGCTCCCGAGAGGGCGGCAAGCTTCTGACCGATGGCATCGCCGAGATTCGCGAAGCCGTCGACTTCTGCCGCTACTACGCCAACCGTGCGCGTGCCGACTTCGGTGCCCCCACCGTCCTGCGTGGCCCGACCGGCGAGCACAACGAGATCGTGCTGGGCGGCAAGGGCGTGTTCGCCTGCATCAGCCCCTGGAACTTCCCGGTCGCGATCTTCTGCGGTCAGATGGTCGCCGCGGCCGTCACCGGTAACACCGTGGTCGCCAAACCGGCCGAGCAGACCTCGCTGGTCGCGCACCGTGTCGTCGAGCTACTGCGTGAAGCCGGCATGCCGCGGGATGTCGTGCAGCTGCTGCCGGGCGATGGCCCGACCGTGGGCAGCGTGCTCTCCAGCGACCCGCGCATCACCGGCGTCTGCTTCACCGGCTCCACCCAGACCGCCCAGATCATCAACCGCTCTCTGGCGGCACGTGAAAATGCCCCGCTGCCGAGTCTGATCGCCGAGACCGGTGGCCTCAACGCCATGATCGTCGACTCCACCGCCCTGCCGGAGCAGGTCGTCAATGACGTGGTGCAGTCCGCCTTCCAGAGCGCCGGGCAGCGCTGTTCCGCCCTGCGTGTGCTCTACGTCCAGGAAGATGTCGCCGAGCGCGTCATCAGCCTGCTCAAGGGCGCGATGGATGAGCTGAAGATCGGCGATCCGCGCGATCTGGGCACTGATGTCGGCCCGGTCATCGATGAAGAGGCACGTGCCGGTCTGCTCAAGCACATCGAGGAATATCGTGCCCAGGGCCGCGTGGTGGCGGAAGCCAGCATGGACCCGGCGCACACCGCCGAAGGCACCTTCGTCGCGCCGATCGCGCTGCGCATCGACGGCATCGACAGCCTGGAAAGCGAGCAGTTCGGGCCGATCCTGCACATCGCCACCTGGAAAGGCGGCGATATCGACAAGGTCATCGATACCATCAATGGCCTGGGCTATGGCCTGACCTTCGGTGTGCATTCCCGAAACGAAAGTTTTGCTAATGCAGTTGCACAGAAAATTCGTGTTGGTAATGTCTACGTCAACAGGAATATCATCGGCGCAGTGGTGGGTGTACAGCCGTTTGGTGGTCAGGGCTTCTCCGGTACCGGTCCGAAAGCCGGCGGCCCCCACTACCTGCACCGTTTCGCCACCGAGAAGACCCGTACCATCAACACCACGGCACTCGGCGGCAACGCGTCTCTTCTGGCCATGGGCGACGAATGATCGGCGCTATCGCCGGTGACGGGCTCGGCATGACGGGCCCGCACGACGAGTAGCATCGGTCCCGCCTGACAGAGGACTGCATGCCGGACGTGCATGAAGTAGTCAGGCAATGGGCATCAGGACGATGCCTGGCACACCCTCTCTGCAGCACGGGGGGTGTGCTTCGGACACCGACAGGGATGCCACTTGGCAGACAGGCCGATTGACTGGCCTGCCTGCCAGGTGCCCTGCGGTGTCCGTTGCCGTTCTCCTGCTTGATTCGACGGCGACATGCGGGGACGGAGAGGCTTCAGATGATTCGTTTATGCGCTAGTCTGAACATATACAGAATGGCACCAGCCCTTGCAGGACGGTGACATTCGGTAGGTGCTCAGGGCCATGGCGGTGATGCACCAGGCGGTGCCATCTCCTCCGGGATTATCGGAACGCTCGACGTCCGACAACAATAAATGCAAAGGATTTACTCCACGATGGTCGAAAATAGCCCCACAATTCTCATCACGTTTGCCGTCTATCTGGCGGTGATGCTTGGCATCGGCCTGCTGGCCTACAAGCGCACCTCCAACATGTCGGACTACATCCTGGGCGGCCGCTCACTGGGCCCCTGGACCTCCGCGATTTCCGCCGGCGCCTCTGACATGTCCGGCTGGCTGCTGCTGGGCCTGCCGGGCGCGGCCTACCTCAGTGGTCTGTCCGCTGCTTGGATCGGCATCGGCCTGCTGGCCGGTACCTGGCTCAACTGGCTGATCGTCGCCAAGCGCCTGCGTATCTACAGCTTCGTCGCCAGCGACTCCCTGACGCTGCCGGATTACTTCGAGAAGCGCTTCCGCGACAACTCCAAGATGCTGCGTGTCATCTCGGCCGTCTTCATCCTGCTGTTCTTCCTCTTCTACACCAGCTCCGGTCTGGTGGCGGGCGGCAAGCTGTTCGAGACCGTCTTCGGCCTCGACTACACCATCGCCGTGACCGTCGGCACCATCGCCATCGTGTCCTACACCTTCTTCGGCGGCTTCCTCGCAGTGTCGTGGACCGACCTCATCCAGGGTCTGATGATGGCCGCCGCGCTGATCGTGGTGCCCATCGTCGCGCTCACCGACATGGGTGGCGTGGCAGAAGCGAGCTCGCGCATCACCGCCGAGAACCCGCTGCTGCTGGAATGGTTCCGTGACGCCTCCACCGGTGAAGCCCTGACGCTGGTCGGCATCATCTCGTCACTGGCCTGGGGTCTGGGCTACTTCGGTCAGCCGCACATCCTGGCGCGCTTCGCGGCCATCCGCAGCGAGAAGGATGTCGGCACCGCACGCACCATCGCCGTCATCTGGTCAGCCCTGGGGCTGTTCGCCGCCATCTGCATCGGCCTGCTGGGTCTCGTCTATGTGCCGAAGGATCTGGCCGACAGCGAGAAGATCTTCATGGTCATGGTGAACTTCATCTTCCACCCGGCGGTCGCCGGCGTGCTGCTGGCCGCCATCCTGGCTGCCGTGATGTCCACCGCCGACTCCCAGCTGCTGGTGTCTTCCTCTGCGCTGGCCGATGACTTCTACAAGGCGCTGTTCAAGAAGGACGCGACCCAGTCCGAGCTGGTGTGGGTCGGTCGCTTCGCCGTGATCGGCATCGCCATCATCGCGTGGGTGCTGGCACTGGACCCGAACTCCAGCGTACTGGGCCTGGTGTCCTACGCCTGGGCCGGCTTCGGCGCGGCCTTCGGTCCGGCGCTGATCATGTCGCTGTACTGGCGTCGCATGAACCGCTTCGGCGCTCTGGCCGGCATCATCGTCGGTGGCGTGACCGTGGTGGTCTGGAAGCAGCTGTCCGGTGGCATCTTCGACCTCTACGAGATCGTGCCGGGCGTCATCTTCGCCTACATCGCCATCTACGTGGTCAGCATCATGACCGCAGCGCCGAGCGATGAGATCACCGACGAATTCGAACAGGTCGAGAACCACGCCTGATCGAACTCGGCAGCATGATCTGCCGTGAGACACGACAACGCCGCCCCTCGGGGCGGCGTTGTCGTGTCTGGATAAGCGTCTGGGCAAGCGCCTGGGCAAGCGTCTGGACGCACGTCAGGGTCTCACGTCTGCTCGGCGACAGTTCTCGGCGGTGCGAAAGTCGATCACCCAGACACCCTCCCGCAAGGTCTGGGTGAAGATTCTCGGCGATCCCCCCTCATCTCCCGGGGCATCCACTGACGCGCGCTCGTCACAGACAGGCGGCTCCTTGATACTGGCCTTGCGCTCATCATCGCGCAGCAGGGTCGCCGCACTGGCACCGGCCATGCGCAATCTCACCACAGCCCAATAGTTGTCAGGCGTGAAGGCGGCGATCAGGTTCTGGCGCACGGCGGGCACCTGACGCTCAGCGACCCGCGCCAGCGGTGCCAGCGGCGCCTTCCCCAGCACCTGCACCGCCAGCTCGTCATCGGGCCGATAGGTGTCGCGGTCACGTGGAGAGGTGATCGGCAGTCCCAGCTCACGTGCCTGGGTGACGATCTCACGCGCCAGCTGGGTCTCATGGGCCTGCTGGGCGGCCAGCGCATTGCTCCAGGCCGCGAAGATCAACCAGTGACGCAGCAACAGCAGTGCCGCCACCGCCAGCAGACAGCGCCGCAGCGTGAAGCGCTCGGAGGCTCTCGCCTGCCGGCCCGCCAGGCTCAGCATCAGGGCACCGCCCAGCAGTGCCCCCCAGCCCACCAGGGTGCGCGAGTGAAAGACCGGCTCCGCCAGCATCAGCATCGGCCCCCACAGTGCAGGTATCAGCAGCAGCGCCCACAGCAGACGACTCAGACGCTCCAGCGTCAGCTGGCGCGAGGACACCTGGCGTGCGCCATGCCGCCGGCCTGCTGTCATCAGCGCCGCCCCCAGCGCTACCACCAGCAGGCTGCCACTCAGTGCCCCGCTGACGAGATCCAGTCCGCCACGCAGGGCGGCAAGTGCCTGTACGAGATGCTGCTCCAAGGCGGCCAGCAGCGCCGGCAGATCCCCCAGCGACAGCATCTCGCCGTGCTGCTGGCTGTAGTCGCCCGCCACCAGCAGTCGTGACAGCGGCAGGTAGAGCAGCAAGGCAGCCAGCACCAGTCCGCCGCGCTGCAGCAGCGCAAGCCAGGCGCGCCATACAGATTCACTCTGTTCGGTCTTTCCCTCTTCGAACTTCCTCTCTTCGGTATTTCTCTCTTCAGCCTCTCTCCTTTCGACCCCGCGCGGGCGCGACCCCATCAGGGCGTCCAGCAGGCTCAGTACCAGAAAGGCGTTCAGCGCCGGCTGGTAGCAGCACAGGGCCAGCAGCAGCAATCCCAGCGCCATCAATGAAGGTTGCCAGCGGCGCTGCGAACGTTGCACCGGCCCGTGGACACCCGGGCGCAGGATCAGGCTGGCCAGCATCGCGCTGGCAAGCCCGAGACTCATCGGCAGGCTGTCGTAGGCATAGCTGAAGTTCTGCAGCGTGAAGGGTGTCAGCCAGATGAGCGCATTGCCCAGCACGCAGACGCCCGGCGAGAGCCCCGGCACCCGGCGCCACCAGACCAGCGCCATACCGGCCGCGATGCCCCAGGCCGCCAGCTGCGGCAAGGGCGCGACATTGACAAGCTCTCCCCCGAAGCCCAGCAGGCGCATCACGCCTTCCGCGGCCGGCCGGGCATTCAGCCCCCATCCGAAGTAGCCATCCAGGGTACGACTCATGTCATCCAGATAGAGGGCCTGCTGGCTTAACAGCGGCACGAGCCCGATGCCGAGCACGGCCAGGCTGGCAAGCAGAAGGCGCCACGCCTGGCGACGTTGGCGACGAGTCAGATCCATGATCATGTACAAGAGACGACACTCCCGGTCCTGGAGGATGAACCACTGCCACACTCGAGAGTAGCTGACTCGCGCCACAAAAAAACGCCACCCGAAGGTGGCGTTCTTTTGTGCCATATCACGGCATGTCATGGCATGGCATGCCATCACGCGAGGACAGGTGGCTTACTCGGCCGCCCTGCCCGGCTGATGGATATGCACATCGCGCTGCGGATAGGGGATGCTGATGCCGCGCTCATCGAAGGTCAGCTTGATGCGCTCGGTCATGTCCCACTTCAGTGCCCAGTAGTCGGAGGCCTGGCACCACATGCGGAAGTTGAAGTTGACCGAGCTGTCGGCCAGTTCCGCCACGGCGATCAGGTAGGACGGCTCCTTCATGATGCGCTCGTCGCTGTTGACCAGCTCCTCGAGCACCGCCTTGACCTGACGGATGTCGTCGTCATAGCTGACCCCGACCACCAGATCCAGACGACGTGTCGGCAGTGCCGAATAATTGGTGATGGTCTGGGACATCACGCTGGAGTTGGGCACGGTGACCTTGCGATTGTCCGGCGTCACCAGACGAGTCTGCAGCATGGTGATCTGGTCGACGCTGCCGGACGTCCCGGCGGCCTCGATGTAATCGCCCTTCTTGAACGGACGCAGCGTCACCAGCAGGAAGCCCGAGGCCAGATTGGACAGTGAGCTCTGCAGTGCCAGACCGATGGCCAGACCCGCCGCACCCAGCGCCGCGATCATCGACGTGGTATCGACCCCCACCTGATCCAGCGCGGTCAGCAGCACCATGACCACCAGAATCGCGTAGGCGATCTGACCGACGAAGCCTGCTGCTGCCTCGTCCATGCTCTTGCGCTGCAACAGCGAGGTGACCCAGCGGGTCAGACGCTTGGCCACCCACATCCCGAACACCAGCACGGCCAGTGCTGACAACAGGGTCCCGCCCCACCACAACGCCAGCTCGAACAACTGGTCGGTTTCCATGGGAATGGCATTCAGAAAATCCACACTAACTCCTTGTAAGCCCCTTGCGATGACAGTCACTGACTACCGGGCGCTTTCTCTTGATAGGACGCGAGCCGTTCACCATCAGGCGAACTGCCGCTCGGTCGGACGGATCATTCACGTTGCCGCGCGCACAATTTACCTGACTATCGTCGCCGCGTCAGTGCCATCGCGCGCCGCCGGTCAGGGTCATGGAGCACTGTCGGGCGGCGTCAGCCCCAGGGTCGAGCGCAACATCACGCTATCCAGGCGCAGGCCGACGGGAAACTTGTTGCCATCGATCCCGACATCCCGCGGGGCAATGGGCGGCGGCCCCTTGAGCGTCAGATGCAGGCTGCCGTCCGGCTGGATCAACTGCTCCGGCACCTCCACCTCGTGGCTGGCCTGACGACCGCCCACCGGCCAGCGGGCCAACAGCTCGCCTTCCCCCCACACCTCCACCGGGCGGAGTTCGGCGTCATCGGGATAGCGTGACAGCGCGAGTGCCACCACGACCGGCTGCCTGAGGCCCGGCGTGACCTTCAGACGCAGACCCACCTGCGCCTGGCGAGCACTGACCGGCCGATCCTCCTTGGGCGAATAAAATCCTTCCCACAGCACGCCGCAGTTGCCAAGCGGCTCCCCCTTGCGCACGGGATAGCGCTCGCCCAAGGCGAGAACCGGTACCTCGCCCATCGGGCGATAGCAGGTGGTGGCGTGTTCGATGAAGTAGCGTCGGTAGTGGTCATCCACCTGAGGGGTGCGTGCCAGCCACAGCATGCAGAGTTCGAAGGCCAGCACGGCGGCCGTTGCCAGCAATAGCCAGAGACGCCGCCGGCTCAAGCGGGTCGGCACGCCGTAACGCGCGTCGGCACGCCCTCCCGAAGTGGCGGAGAGGTCCGCACTCACATCAGACGAGCCAGAATGCGGCGTCATACCAGTTCTCCACCAGCCAGAGGTTGAAAAGCGCGCCCAGGGCGACCAGCCCCCAGGCAAGTCGGCTCGGGAGGCGCGTGAGCAGATCCAGCAGCGCCAGCACAAACACCGGCATGCCGATCAGGTAACGCGGGATGGCATCCAGCCCCGTGGCCAGCGGAATGAACAGGGTGAACGCCGCCAGGCCCATCTCCAGCCAGCGCCGCTGCAGGCCCAGCCAGCCGATCAACGCGATGCCGATCAGCGCCATGCTGGCCTGCCAGGCGGGCCGGAGCGTTTCCGGCGCCGTGAACCAGTACCCCAGCCCCTGCACCAGATTGACGATGGGATTTCCCATCTCGCGGCCCCAGGAGATCTGCACGTGACTGAAGGCCAGCGCATCGCCCGTCTGGTGGTAGAGCACCGCCATGAACAGAAACAGCCCCAGCGGCCCCATCACGCCGATCAACAGCCAGTCGGGGCGGCGCCACAGCTCGGCGAAGGCCGCCAGACGCAGACGCGCCAGCAGCTCGATGCCCATGGCGATGACCCAGAACACCCCGGTGGCCCGTGTCATCGACAGCAGCAACGTCCACAGCATCACCCGTCCGGTGCGCTGACAGCGCCAGTCGATCAGGGACGCGAGACACAACAGCCAGAACAGCGATTCCGAGTACAGCGCACTGAAATAGAAGCTGTACGGCATGCTGGCGACCAGCCACACGAACAGCAGCGGCGAGGCATCAGGGCGCGTGATGGCAAGATAGCGACACCCCAGCCCCAAGGCCGCCGCCAGCAGCACATTGCTCAGCAGTACGCCCATCAGCTCCGGGTCGAGCTGGCCGCCCAGCGTCACCAGCCACAACAGGGCAGGATAGAGCGGAAAGAAGGCCCAGTTGGCGGCATCACCGTCGCTCATGCCCCGGGCTTCGACATCGTAGCCACGGGTCATGATGCCCTTGAACCAGCTGCCATCGAACTGGGCCATGGCATGCAGGTAGCTTTGATCGCCATGGGCGGCGATGGCCAGCCACGCAAGCCGCGTGATCACCAGTGCCAGCAGGATATGTGCCCAGGGAATGCTGGCGGTGCGTGCGCGCACCAGCGCCTCGCTCGGCGATGGCGTCTCGGCGATCAACGCGGCCCCCAGGGCCGCCAGCCGCCCCTTGCCCATCCGCTCGGCCTTCACGGCAGTGCTGTCGTTCATGAGGCTCATTCCTTGAAGGCCCAGAGTCGTGATGCCAGATAGGTCACGACGGGTACCGAGAGCGTCGCGATCGCGATGGCCACGAAGCCGCTCATGCCGAGCCCCTGGATCAGAACGGCCAGCAGCCCGTTGTTGAGCGCGAAGCCGCTGGCCGCCACCAGCGCGAACCGCCAGGCGCTGCCCTGTCGCTTGAAGGTCAGACGTCGATGCCCCACCAGCGAGACCTGGAAGGCCACACAGAAGGCCACGATATTGGCGATGAATTCATTGAGCGGTGGCCAGAGAAACAGCATCAACGCGGCGACCGCGAGGTGCACCCCCGTGGCGGCCAGCCCCACCAGACCGAAACGGGTGGCGGTGCCGGCTTCCTGTCGTGCCCGCTCTGCGGTGCTGGACGTCTGGCGTGACGTGGCATCATCCCTCACGCGAGTCTCCTCGCGTCATGTCAGGCTCGGCACTCTGACAGGATTCACGGCGGCGACTGGCCTCACGGTCACGCTGTCCGCGCAAGACCCGCGCCGTGCTGAGGCCGCTGTCCAGCCCGCTGTCCGGCGAGGTAGCGCCACCGGGGCCATCCTGCAGGCTGTCGTGATCGATCAGATACAGCGGCCGCTGCTTGGTCTCCATGAACAGGCGCCCGAGATATTCGCCCAGCACGCCGATGGAAATCAGCTGCATGCCGCCGAAGAACAGCACCGCGATCATCAGGGACGCATACCCCGGGGCATCAATGCCGAACAGCACCGTCTTGCTGATGATGACGAGGATGTAGAGGAAGGACAGCCCCGCGATGCACGCGCCGAGGTAGGTCCAGACCCGCAGCGGCCAGGTCGAGAAGCTCACCACGCCGTCCAGGGCGAAGTTCCACAGCTTCCAGTAGTTGAACTTGGTCGTGCCGGCGGTCCGCGCCGGGCGCTGATAGGTGACGCCAACCGAGCGATAACCGGGCCAGGAGAACAGTCCCTTCATGAAACGGTTGCGCTCCGGCATGCGGCGCAACGCCTCGACGACCCGACGATCCAGCAGTCGGAAATCCCCGGCGTCCCGTGGAATCTCGGTAAATGTCAGGCGATTGAAGATGCGATAGAACCATCCTGCCGTCTTGCGCTTGGTGGCGGTGTCTTCATCACGCGCGGCGCGAACGCCATAGACCATGTCGTAGCCGGCCTGCCACTGGGTGATGAATTCGAGTATCACCTCGGGCGGGTCCTGCAGGTCGACATCCATCGGCACGATGGCATCGCCTCGCGCCTGCTCGATGCCGGCGCTCATGGCCGCTTCCTTGCCGAAGTTGCGTGTCAGGCTCAGATAACGAATACGTGAATCATCGGCCGCGGCAGCTTCCAGGCGCGCCAGGGTGGCATCGCTGGAGCCATCGTCGACGAACAGGATTTCCAGGTGCGGTACCTGCGCTGCCAGGGTGGCATCGATGGCGGCAAGAAACGGCGCGACCGTCTCCTCTTCATTCATCACCGGCACCACCAGCGACAGCACCCAGTCGCCTGATTGGCGCCGTGTCATGTCGCGCGGGATATAACCAGCAGACGCCGTGGACGGCCTGCTTCCCTCGGGTCCGCGGGCCGAACCGCGGGCAGAGTCAACGGATGATCGCATGCCTTCCTCCTCGAAGAGCGGTCTGGATATCGCTCGTGAACCATTGTTGTTGATATCGGTCGCCCAGCCATACCCCCACGACAGCACGCTCGGGCGCACAGGGGGTCTCTTGTGTTAGGTGGGGCTCGCAGGAGGGATTGCAATGACGCCTGGCCCACCACGCCCGGATGCACAAGCCCAGGGCATGGGCCAAGGGCATGAGCGAATCGCGGTGACCTCCAGGCCCCCTCTCACGCGGTTGCACTGGCGTTATAGGGCGCGGACTGGCGGGATGTAAAGCGATATCGCATGTCGCTGCCGCTCAAGAAGGGCTCGCTTGCCTCCTCGGTGACACTTCTCGCGCCGCCCCCCCCCCCCAACGCAAGAGGGGCCACTCATGGAGTGACCCCTCTCGGGACTTTCAAGGCATCGCAGTGGCTAGCTCATGCTCAGGGCGATCAGGGTGATCAGCAGCAGACACCAGCTCAGCGGTGCGCCCAGCAGCCAGGCGCGCGTGGCATGACGCGGCACCAGACCGACCCCATGCGTGAAGCCGGCCCCCAGCCCCCACAGCGCGATCAGCAGCATCAGATAGCGCGGCCCGGTGGCCATCGAGGCGATGGCATCCGGCCCCAGCAGCATCCAGATGGCCACCATGGCAGACAGCAGCAGCGAGGCCAGATGGGCAGGGCGAGTTCGGCACCAGGCCGGTGGTCGTGAGGCGTACCAGGGTCGTGACATCGAGCTCTCCTTGATCAGAACGGTCGGCGGCGCAGAAGCATCGTTGAGGCCGCCTGCCTCAATCATCGTCAAAGGTGTGAGTCTGCTCAAGCCACAATGCATTGATGATGCCCGCGAAGCAGGCCAGCAGTACACCGAGAATCCAGGCGAAATACCACATGAAGTCGTCTCCCGGCGAGGGCGGTGCCCTCGCCCAATGATGCAATTATGAAGCGTACGGGAAAAGCGGTTGCAGCGTCGGCTGCCTGCCTCAGTACAGACTGTGTCCGTCCTGCTCGACGTGACTCACCGTGACGCGCCGCCACATCTTCACGTAGCACCAGGTGGTGTAGAGGATGATGGTCGGCACCATCACCAGCCCCGCTACGGTGACGATGGACAGTGTCAGCTCGCTGGAGACCGAATCCCACAGCGTCAGGCTGGCCTCGCCCATGCGCGAGGACGGCACGATGAACGGGAACATGCTGATGCCTGCGGTGGCGACCACACCGCCGACCCCGACGGAACTGGCCGTGAAGGCTGCCCCGCCCTGACGTCTGGCCGAGAGCCACATCGCGGTGACGATACCCGCCACGGCGCCCAAGGGCGCGAACAACGTCAGCGGCTCACGCGCGTAGACATCCATCCAGCTGCCGGGGCCGACCTGCTTGTCCAGCAGCTTTAGCGCCGTGCCGGTATCGCCCATCTGGTCGATGCTGTAGCCCATGCCGGACAACCACACCCACAGTCCGCCCAGGCCAAACAGCCCGAGCGAAAGCAGTCCCAGCGGCTGCACCAGACGCGCACTGCGCGCCGCCACGGCGTCATCGGCACGCGCCACCAGCCAGGTACCGCCATGCAGCATCACCATCACGACGGACAGCGCCGCACACAGCAACGCGAAGGGATTGAACAGCCCGAGATAGCTGCCGTCGTAGCTGGCACGCATGTACTGATCGACTTCCAGTGGCACGCCCTGCAGCAGATTGCCGAAGATCAGCCCGAAGAAGGCAGTGGGAATCAGGCTGCCGGCGACGATGCCGCGGTCCCACCAGCCCCGCCATTGGGGGCTCTCGAGCTTGGAGCGATAGTCAAAGCCCAGCGGGCGGAAGAACAGCGAGAACAGGATGGTCAGCATCGCGAAATAGAAGCTGGAGAACGCCGCGCCATAGACCACCGGCCACACCGCGAAGACGGCACCGATGGCGGTGACCAGCCATACCTGATTGCCATCCCAGTGCGGCGCCAGCGTGTTGATCACCACGCGCCGTTCGCTGTCACTGCGACTGACCAGCGGCATCAGCATCGCCGCGCCCATGTCCATGCCATCGGTGATGACGAAGCCGATCAGCAGCAGACCCACCGCCACCCACCAGAACAGCTTGAGGATCTCGTAATCCCACATGATCCATTACTCCTTGAATGACAGCGAAGGATTGAGCGACATGCCCTCGTCGTCTCGCAGGGCGCCGCGCTCGAAGTGATAGCGGCCGGTATGCAGGGAAGAGGGTCCCTTGCGCGCGAAGTGGAACATCAGCCACATCTCGATGACGAAGAACAGGCTGTAGAAGGCCAGGAAGCCACCGATGGACCACCACAGATCCGACTCATCCAGGCTCGAGGCCGCCATGAAGGTCGGCAGAATCTCTCCGACCGCCCAGGGCTGACGCCCGAATTCGGCCACGAACCAGCCGGTCTCCACCGCGATGAACGGCAGCGGGATCGACAACAGGCAGATCCACAGGAAGGGGCGCACATCGAAGCGATGCTTGGCACTCATCCATACCGCGACGATGAAGATCGCGAGCATCGCCATGCCACAGGCGACCATGATCCGGAACGAGAAGAACATCGGTGCCACCGGGGGGATCGAGTCGGCCGCGGCCTTGTCGATCATCTCCGGCGTGGCATCGGAGGGCGTCTCGACATAGCGCTTGAGCAGCATGCCGTAACCGAGATCCTGCTTGACGGCATCGAAGGCCTTGCGGGTCGCGATATCGTCCTGACCCTCCCGCAGCTGCTGAAGCAGATCATAGGCCTGCATGCCATTGACGATGCGTCCGCGGTGCTCCTCGGTCAGCTCCTTGATGCCCGGAATCTCGGTATCCAGCGAGCGCGTACCGATCAGCCCCATCACATAGGGAATGTGGATGCCGTAATCGGTGTGCTGGGTCTCCTCGTTGGGCAGACCGATCAGCGTGAAGGACGCCGGCGCCGGCTCGGTCTCCCACATCGCCTCGATGGCGGCCATCTTGGCCTTCTGCACGTCGCCCACCTCATAACCGGACTCATCGCCCAGCACGATGACCGAGGCCACTGAGAACAGTCCGAAGGCCGCGGCGATGGCGAAGCTGCGCTTGGCGAAGCCCAGATCCCGCCCCTTGAGCAGGTAGAAGGCGCTGATACCGAGCACGAACATGGCGCCGGTCACGTAACCTGCCGACACGGTATGCACGAACTTGGCCTGGGCGACCGGATTGAAGATGACATCCGCGAAGCTGGTCAGCTCCATGCGCATGGTCTCGAAGTTGAAGGCCGCCCCGACCGGATTCTGCATCCAGCCATTGGCGATCAGGATCCACAGCGCCGAGAAGTTGGAGCCGAAGGCGACAAGCCAGGTCACCATCAGGTGCTGACGCTTGCTCAGGCGGTCCCAGCCGAAGAAGAACAGCCCGACGAAGGTGGATTCGAGGAAGAAGGCCACCAGGCCCTCGATGGCCAGCGGCGCACCGAAGATGTCGCCGACGTAATGCGAGTAATAGGCCCAGTTGGTGCCGAACTGGAACTCCATCGTCAGGCCGGTGGCGACACCGAGCGCGAAGTTGATGCCGAACAGCTTGCCCCAGAACTTGGTCATGTCCTGGTAGACCTGCTTGCCGGTCATCACATACAGGGATTCCATGATGGCCAGCAGGAAGGCCATGCCGATGGTCAACGGGACGAACAGGAAGTGATAGAGCGCGGTCATGCCAAACTGGAACCGCGACAGCTCCACTACGGTATCGGAGATCATGTCTAACCCCTTTGCGATAAGACGAACGGCCAGACTGCCGTCTCTGCATGCGCTTGCCACCGACGTCGGGGGCAGTCTCCCCCCCCGACTCCCGCCGGAAAGCGCACAGGCAATGGCACCGTGGTACCAAGACCTTGGTCGGACATTCTCTGCCCTCTCGCGACAGGCTCCAGATGACAGGTTGTCGCAGCCGCACTCCGGCAAGCGCCGCCTGCGGGGATCGCAAGCCCATGAGCTGACAGCGGAAACGTCCATGGCCCGCATCATTGCTGGGCTGGCGCGCAGTGGACCGCCAGCGGCCTCTCAACGCTCTTCCTGCGCACCTGCGCGACACCTGCGACCTTCCACCACACGCCACAGAGCACGGGCCTGCACGACAGCAGCCATGCACGGCTCGGACAATCCTGCGACGCGTGTTGAATGCGCAGACACAGGAGTTGCCGATCAGCGACTATCACTTCACCAGCAGGCTAACTATCATAGGGCGATCCATCGCTGGGTCCTGCGGCAGGGATTGCCCGTGACCCACCTCCCCTCTTTCGCTCGTGAACTTGCCATGACCTCCTTTTCCCGCCACTCCCTGTCCAGCGCCTCTCGGGGCCCACGTGCCACGGCGCCCCGTGGCCATGCCGACTACTGTGACCCCGCCCTGGGGAATCTGCTGGATTACCACGGCCTGAACCGGTTCGAGGCCCTGTGGCACGTGGCCGCCCAGGACGTTGATGCCCCTAACCGTGAGCGCGGAGGCACCTCGACGGTCTCGCTGCTCACTCTCGAGGACGAGCAGGGCCAGACACATCGCCTCTACCTCAAGCGCCAGACCAACCATCTGGGCCGCAGCCTGTCACGCCCACTGGGCGAGCCGACCTTCTCGCGCGAGTGGCGTGCCATCCGCCACTATCACGCGCTGGGCATTCCTTCGGTGGATGCCGGCTGGTATGGCGAGCGCCGCACCGGCAAGGAGTGGCGCGCCATCCTGATCACCTTCGATCTCGACGGCCGCGATGATCTGGACCACTGGCATGCACGCTGGCCGGCGCTGGACGATACCCGACGCACGCAAGTCATCACTGCCAGCGCACGTCTCGTGCGACAGATTCATCAGGCCGGCATGATGCACGGCTGCCTGTTCCCCAAGCATCTGTTCCTCAGCCGCCCACAGCCCGCCGCCGACGGTACCAGCGCCATGCAGGAACAGATGGATGCCGTCATCATCGACCTGGAGAAGACCCGACGCTTCGTGCTGCGCCGTCACGAGTGCCAGCGCGACCTCTACGTGTTGTGGCGCCGCCTCAAGGCCTGGCAGGCAGCGGAGTGGCGAGAGTTTCTGGCCGTCTACCTCGACTGTCCCGCGCAGAGTGACGAGGTCAGTCGATGGCTCAACGAGCTTGAAGCACGTGCCCAGCGCAAGCGTCGCTGAATTCCCACACTGGTGGGCGCATCACGCATTGCGTAGCATGCGCTCACCTCACGAGCCGCCTACGACCAACGTCTCATGAATCTGTCGTGAAAATGAACGGCCCTGTCGCTGTCCTGCGCCACCTCCAGTCTCATCCTCGAGACATGCACCTTTTCTGAAATAATCGGTAACATCCGCTAACAAGACGTCAAATATGTTTTCAAACATTGTTCTAAAAAAATGCTTGCCAAAAAGAACAGTGTTTTTTATAGTTCATCTCGTCCCCTGAACAAGGCAGCCTTGCCACACTCGGTACATCCCCCGAGTTCGCCAGGCACCGCCGACAGGAAGCCCCCGAGGCCACAAGCTTCAAGGAGAACATCACATGAAAACCATCAAGATCCTGACTGCTACCGTCATCGCCGGCACCATGGCAATGGGTGCACAATCTGCACTGGCCTACGGCAAGGGCGACATCTTCCTGCGCGGCGGCGTTGCCAAGGTCGACGGCAAGAGCAACAACGGCAATGGCCTGATCGCCAAGGATGAATCCGGTTTCGCCGGCTCCGTGGGCTACATGTTCCACGACAACCTGGCAGTTGCTCTGCAGTCCACTGAAGCATTCAGCACCGACTGGAAAAACAGCGACGGTGGCTTCGATCAGATGCCGATCAACCTGATGCTGCAGTACTACCCGCTGGGCGGTACCGAAGCTCGCGTTCAGCCTTACGCTGGCGTCGGCCTGAACTACACCCACTTCTCCGGTGAGTCTGCCGGTGGCCAGAGCATGGACATCGACGACAGCTACGGCGCTGCTGCCGAGCTGGGTGTTGACCTCAACATCAACGAATCCTGGGCCGTCAATGGCTTCGCTCGTTACGCTGACGTCAAGGCCGACACCAAGATCAACGGCCAGGACGTGAACGACACCGAGCTGGACCCGGTCACCGTCGGTGCCGGTGTCACCTACCGCTTCTAAGTGCTGAAACACGCACTGACGAGCCGCGCCGAGCCATGACGCATCAGGGGTGATCCCCTTGCCTCATTGACGACGCACAAGAACGCCGCAGGCCTCAGGGCCTGCGGCGTTCTTGCATGCGCGGACAGTCGGCGAGACAGACGGAACTTGATTTGAATCAAGTGTGACGGACCCTTGTCGTACATGACGGCAAACCCTTGTCATGGATCAATTTTTCGGCGACATGAGCTCCTAGACTGACATCTCCTTTCTCACCCCCTGTCACTTCGGGAGCGAACATGTCAGCCGCACAGTCCTTCTTGCCCTTCTCCTTCTGCCGGTCCTCTTCACGCCCGCTGCGCATGGCGGCGATCACGGCCGCGCTCACGCTGACTGCCACGTCGGCTGTCGCTGCGCCGTTCTCGTCGACCGCCTCAGGCCTCGAGAACCTCGATTATGGTGCCGGCCAGTTCTGGACGCGTGCGGGTGTCGCCAAGGTCTCGCCTAAGAGCGACAACGGTCGCATCGATGCCATCGGTGCCGACGTGGACGTCGATGATGACAGCGCCTTCGCCTTCACTCTGGGGTATCGCTTCACCGATACCCTGGGGATCGAGCTGCTGGCCGCGCAGAATTTCGAGCATGACATCTCGCTGAACGGCCAGAAGGCCGGCTCCGTCGATCATCTGCCACCGACCCTGACACTGCAGTACTACCCCCTCGGTGGACGTGACTCCCGCATCCAGCCGTACATCGGTGCAGGCGTCAATTACACCCACTTCTCCGACGAAACCCTCGATGACGGCACCAAGCTCGAGATGGATGACAGCTGGGGCGCGGCCGCACAGATCGGTGTCGACCTGGTCATCAATGAGCATTGGGCGGCCAACGTCGCTGCCTGGTATCTGGCTATCGATTCCGATGTCACCGTGGCGGGCAGCGTCAACGACAAGGTCGAGATCGACCCGATCGTGACCATGGCCGGTATCAGCTATCGCTTCTGAGTCGCGCATCTGACTGGCCACTGACGACAACGCCCCGCCAGCCCATCACGGGCCGGCGGGGCGTTGTGCTTTCAGGGTGAATCAGCGCGAGGCGGCCTGCCCGCTGCTCGGTGCCGACGTCTCGGGCGCTGACGGCGACGTGTCGTCAGCCGGCGCCCTGGCTACCTTGCCCGGACGGGGGCGATCCAGCACCAGTCCCAGCACGACCAGCGCCGCTCCCACCATCATCAAGGCGGTCCACTGCTCATCGAACAGCCACCAGGCCATCAGCGCGGCACACGGTGGCACCAGGAAGAAGGTACGTGCGACCTGGTGGGCCTCGCCACGTTCGAGCATCAGCATCAGCAACCAGATGGCACCCACCGAGATGGCGATCACCAGCCAGGCGAGGGTCAGCAGCAGACGAGGCGTCGGGTCGAAGGCGAAGCTACCTACGCTGCTGGCTGCGATGAGGAAGACACAGCCCGCTCCCAGATACTGGAATACCAGCCCCTCCACCAGCCCCATCCGACCACCGACACGCTTCTGCCACAGCGTCGAGCTGGACACGCCGATGAGCGCCACCAGACACCACAGCAGGCCGATCATCGGCCACTCGAGCGTGGCGCTTGCGGCGCCTGCCCCCTGAAGCACGCCCGCCCCCAGCACCAGACTGACGCCAATCGCGCCACACCCCAGCCCCAGCCACTGCCTGGCGCCCAGACGGATACCGAACAGCGGCAGTGACAGCGCAGCCGTCACCAGAGGGTGCAGGCTGACCAGCAAGGCCGTCAGCCCCGCGGGCAGCCCGGCCTTGACCGCCGCGAACACGCCACCCAGATAGGCGCCGTGCAACAGCATGCCGATGCCCATCTGAGCCAGCTTGTCATGGCGCTGCCCCCACTGGCGCGGCTTGCGGCGTATCCACAGGATCAGCCCCAGCACCGGCAGTACCAGCAGACTGCGCACCAGCAGCAGCGTGAAAGGCTCAGCATCCAGGGTGCCGAAACGTGCGGCGATGAACCCGGTGGCGAACAGGAAGACGAAGGTCAACGGCATCCACATCAGATTGACTCCATAGCACGAGAGACGGGACCTCACTGTCCCGAGGAGCGCTCACACCGAGCGCGTCATGCATCGCCGGCGTGATGTGACATGAGCTTGCCGCGAAGGCACCAGGGGATACAAGATACAGAGAATGGCTTTTTCAGGGGATACAGTCCGCATGAGTGGCACTCAAGACCTCCCATCAGCGCCGCGCTACCAACAGCTGGCGACGCGCTTGAAAGCCGAGCTGGCCACGGGGCAACTCGTCCCCGGACAACGGCTGCCCTCATTGCGCCGCCAGGCGGCCCTGTCAGGACTGGGACTCAACAGCGTGATCCGCGCCTATGGCGAGCTGGAATCCGCCGGCTTCCTCGTGGCTGTCCCGCGCCGGGGATTTCAGGTCGCGGCCGCAGCGGCACCTCCCTCTTCCGCCAGCCGCGATCACGACGCCGCCCCGTCACGCTGCACCCCTCTTGCCACTCCGTCACTGGCCATCGATGACCCGGCCTGGCAGGCCATGGCACATGCCAGCGACCCGGCGCTGGCTCCGCTGGGCGCGGCGCATCCCGAGCTGGATGCGCCCGCCGTGCGGCGCCTCTATCGGCTGGTGCGCCAGAAGCTCAAGCATCACGCCGAATCCCCCAGCGCCTACGCGCTGCCCCCGGGCTCCCCCGCCCTGCGCGAGGCCATCGCCTCTCACCTCAGCCACCATGGCCATCACTGTCACGGTGACACCCTGTTGCTGTGTCAGGGGGCTCAGCAAGGCATGTCGCTGATTCTCCGACAATGGCGCGCAAGCCGGGGACGCTGTCGCATCGGCATCGAGGCCCCCGGCTATTTCGGTGTGCTTGCGGCGGTGGAAGCCAATGGTCACGAAGCCATTGCCCTGCCGACACATGCTGGAAGCGGACTGGATATCGAGGCATTGGCCAGACTGCTGGAGGAAGGAGAGGCAAGGCAGATGGACAGGCGGCAGACGTGTGCAGGCAAGACGCGGCCAGAGATGCCGCCCACGGCCTGGCACCGACACGGCAAGGCCGCCCTCGACGCGCTGATCGTCTCACCGGATTGCCACAACCCGCTGGGTGGCCAGCTGAGCCTGACGGATCGAGATCGCCTGCTCAAGCTGGCCCAACGCCACGAGGTACAGATCATCGAGAATGCCACCTTCGCGGAACTGAGCTTCGACACCCGCCTGCCCTGGCTGATGGACCTCCATCAGCGCCAGGCACCGTCACCGGCGCAGACAACGCCACTGGGACAGACAATATCACCGGAACAGGCACCCGGCGTGATCACGGTGGGCTCGCTGTCCAAGACGCTCGACCCGCGAGCACGCTGTGGCTGGGTGTGGCTCCCACGGCCCGAAAGCGTGACGCCTGACGCCGAGCTGGGCATGCAGGGGCTGATTCGCGCACGCTGGGCCGATGGCATGGGCGACATGCCATGGATGCACGCCGCCCTCGCGGAACTGATCGCCAGCGGCGATTACGGGCGCCATGTCCACCGCATGCGCCGCTGCTACGCGAAGCGCCTGCAACTGCTGCGCGAGACGCTTGCCTCTGCTCTCGGCGATGGCGTCTGGCTGCCCGGTGTCAGTGGTGGCTATCTGCAGTGGTGCGGCCTGCCGGGACTCGATGGCGCGGCCCTTTCCCGCCTGCACCGCGAGCTGCTCGAGGCTGGCATCGCCACTCTGCCCGGCTACCTGTTCAAGGCGGTCAGCCCCGGCCTGCGCCTCAATGCGGCCCAACTGCAGAACGATGAGACCCTCGCACGATTGACCACGACCCTGCGCAACGCGCTGCACGGAGCCGATGCCTAGCGAACGCTCTGCGCCTCACGCGCGCGCTGCTCACGCTGGCGCGCCCAGAACTGATTGATCAACAGCGCCAGCACGATGACCGCCCCGCCCAGCGCGAGACGCGGCAGGTCCGCGTCGCGATTCCAGATCAGCAGATTGACCAGCAGTCCCGCCGGTACCAGCGCATTGTTCATGATCGCCAGGGTACCGGCATCGACGCGCGTCGCTCCCTTGTTCCACAGGAAGTAGCCCATCCCGGACGCCACGATGCCCAACCAGCCCAGCACCACGAAGTGCACCGGCTGCGAAGGCAGCTTGTCGGTATTGCCGAACAGCAGGAACATCACGACCACCAGCGCCAGGGCGCCAAGATAGAACCAGCCGAACACATGACGGTGCGCGACACCTTCAGGCAGCTGGGGCGAGAGATGACGATAGGCGACCTGGCCGATGGCAAAGCACAGATTGGCCCCCTGGACGACGGCAAAGCCGAGCCAGAAGCCCTCGGTGACCCCGTCGTAGCGAATGATCGCCGCACCGATGACCGCCACCATCGCCGTGAGCAGGTAGAATGGCGACAGCCGACGTTTCATCATGTCATCCAGGAGGGTGATGTAGATGGGCGTGAAGATCGTGAACAGCAGCACTTCCGGGACGGGCAACAGCAGGAAGGAGCGGTAGAAGAAGATGTACATCAGCCCCAGCTGCACCGCACCGATGGCCATCAGCTGCCAGCGGATGCGGCCACTGATCGCCCGTGGGCGCAGAAAGGGAGCAAAGATCAGGCTGGCCAGCACGATGCGTGTCAGCACGGCCAGATAGCTATCGACCTGACCGGACAGGTAGACGCCGATCAGGGAAAACGAGAAGGCCCACAGGGCCGTGACACCGATCAGGTAGGACATGACGAGTAAACCCGTTAGGCAGAGAAAGTTGACAGGCATTGTAACCCTCCACACGCTGCTTGAGCAGATACGCCACCTGAAATTTTCGTCACGCTCAGGGCCTGCCTCACGCAACGCCTGGTCCGGCCATGGCAGCGGTGAAGTGCGCCTCGAGAAGGAGATGCCTGATGGGGCCGGCAGGACTGGGGCGGAAGACTCGTGGGACATCCTCTTCAATGAACAGGGGCAGTTCCGACTGGAGGGCCAGGCCAGCAGTGTCACGTTCCGCAATCGCTATCGCTGGCGACTGAGCCCCGACGGCACGGCCCTGTCACTGAGCCATGAGCGCCGCGGCCGCGATGCGGCGGTCTTCCTGTTCGACCTGATCGAGGCTCCCGCAGGCGATGGTGACCACTTCATCAGCCGCGAGGCACACCTGTGCATCGATGACCTCTATTCCGCCACCCTCGTCATCGTGCGCGATGCGGATGACAAGCCCTGCGGCTTCGACCTCGACTGGCGCATCACCGGCCCGCGCAAGGATGAACATCTCGCCTATCGCTATCGCTGCTGAACGTGACCCGCGCTGCCGGCACATGAAAACGCCGCTGACGAATCACTCCGTCAGCGGCGTTGTGGGACTGGCGGCCGATCAGGCCAGCAGGCGTGCCGTGAACCATTCGCCGATCGCCTCGATCTCCTCGAGACACACGGCGTGCGCCATCGGCCAGGTCTGCCATTCAAGCGGATGCCCGAGGGCGCGAGCACTCTCGGCGCCAGCCTCCCCCAGTGCCAGCGGCACGATGTCATCCTGGGTGCCGTGATGGACACTGATGGCCAGCCCCTGATTGGCGGCTGACGGCGTGATGGTCGCGCTGGTGGCGAAATAGGTGGAGAGCGCCAGCAACCCACCCAACGGCCGCTCACAGCTCAACGCCGCCTCGTAGACCACGGCACCGCCCTGAGAAAAGCCTGCCAGCAGAATGCGCTCACTGGCGATTCCCTGCGCGACCTGCTCCTCGATCAAGGCATGCACGTAAGCCGCGGACTCGCGCAGCTGCACTTCATCGACACGCCGCCCAAGATTCATCTCGAGAATGTCGTACCAGGCCGGCATGCGCATGCCACCATTGACGGTCACGGCCAGCTCACGCGCGTGCGGGAAGACGAAACGTACGCCGTGATCCGCCGGCAATCCCAGCGCCGGCACCACGGGCACGAAATCACTGCCGTCCGCCCCCAGCCCATGCAACCAGATGACACAGGCATCCGCCTGGCCCTGAGGCTCGATGATCTGCGGACTACGGTGGCCATGCTGGGGTGATGCGTCGTTCATCTCTGCGCTCCTGTCTGGAAAAGGGGAATGCCGCCCAGCCTACCATTGACATTGCCTTCTGCCACCTGCGCTCCCCTCGCTCAGACCCCGACCGCGCGATGCAGTACGCCTGCTCGGCCTGCGCTCCCCCTCTTCTGGCGCGCCCTCACCATGGCACCGCCCCTGGACGCGAGACATAAAAAAACCCGCCAATCGGGCGGGCAATGAATGTCGGGACAGCGACACCCAGGACAGGAAAGCGCTTGAGAAATCGTGCCTGCGGGGGGGCTTTCTCAAGCACTCTGGGTCTTTCTGACAAACATCCTTCTCGAGATCGCCTGAGGACTGTCACGCCATCTCGATGCGACCTGCCAGCGCGCCATTCCATCATCACGCACCATCGATCCACATCAACGAAACACAGCGCATGACAGCGCATGACAGCGAACCACCATCACGAAATCTCGACAATATCGCCAGAATACTTGCGAAGTATCCACGGTGAATCTGCCAGGCGACGGGACTGGCAGTCTCCCGATTGACAGGATGTGATTTCTGTCAATGGAGACTCGCCAGCCCCACCGATACCGCGGACTTCAGGGTGACAGGATCTCGATAGCCCCCGCCAATCAAGGAAATTACTCCAGGATGTCGGCCAGTTCGTTCACATCCTTCACGACATGATCCGGCGCCTTTGACAGCGGGAAGAGTGCCTTGCCCGGGCGGGCGATGAACGTGGTCTGCAAGCCCGCTTCCTTGGCACCCGCGACATCCCAACCATGTGCAGCGACCATCATGGCTTCTTCAGGTTCGACATCGAGCTTGTCCAGCACCCACTCATAGGAACGCAGGTCCGGCTTGTAGATCTGGATATCTTCAATGCTGTAGCGAGCATCAAAATACGGCAGCAGTCCCGCGTTCTCGAACTGGGCCTTGACGCCCTTGTTGGACGAGTTGGTCAGACTGACGATCTTGTAGCCTTCAGCCTTGAGCCTGGCCAGACCTTCCTTGACGTCAGGGTGAGGCGGGAGTGTCAGCAACGGTGTGATGATGGCCTTCTTCGCCTGCTCATCCGTCAGTTCGACACCGTTGTTCTGCGCGACCACCAGCAACGAGGCGACACCGATCTGCCCGAAGTCGTGATAATCCCGGGTCACGGTAGACACCAGGGAGTAATGCAGCATGGTCGAGAACCACAGGGGCAGCAGGTCTTCTCTTCCCCCCAGTGCCTCACCGACCGAACTGCGCATCGAGGTCAGGTCCAACAGCGTTTCATTGACATCGAAGATGAGCACCTTGGGCTTATCGACGACATCATCCGCCATCGCATTCCCCGACATCAGGCCGATACCCAACAACACTGAACCTGCCACCTTCTTGAGTTTTCCGCGCACCATCATGGGTCTCCACTTGATCGATATCATGGCATCCGGCCTCGACATTTCCGGCATGCCGCTCGGCAATCAACAACGTTTAATCACCGTGACTCACCATGACACTCTCACCATGAACTGGCGATGAATCTTCACGAAAAACGCGGGAAATATCTGCAATTATCCAGATTAAAAATCCTTCCTTGCGAGGGCTGACTGGCTTGTCATTCTCGAGCGCCTATCACGCCTTGCGCCCCAGAAATCGTCTCAAGTCTTCTCAATGATACATCGCAGATATCAGCATCCAACCGGCGTAAATTTTGGCAAGAATGCCTCACGAAGACTCAAGAAAATCCTCTAACACCTTGTCGACATCCAGCACATACCATGCGCAGAGACGACCTACCCGGTGGCGGTAGCCAAGACCATCCACCAATGCGATCCCCTGTCCTCAGACGCTTTCGCTCAGGGCATGCTGGACGCGGGTAGCGGAAACGCTCTTGCCGGCATCATTGACGTACTCGCGGGAATCACGAGTGATCTGCGCCTGCTGACCATTGACGCTCTGGTTGTTCAGCGCCTGCTCGACACGACTGGCCGCAACACTCTTGCCGGCGTCGTTGAGGTGCAGCGGCTGAGTCGCTGCCTGCTGGGCCTGACCGTGGATCACGGATTCGCTGATGGTGGCGCGGACCTGCTGGTCGGCAACGCTATCAGCGTTGGCAACGCCTGCGGTGGTGACGGAGAGAACGGCGGCGGCGATGAGGGCATTGAAGGTCTTCATGATGTGACTCCTGGAAATGACACTGACGAAAGAGGTAGGGAAAGACAGAGTGCTTGAGAGCGACGCGCCGAGAGGCCGTGTCTTGCGACCCGTTGACGACTCAGCGTTGCGTCGGCTCAGGCGTTGTCGCTGATGCTCTGCTGGACTCGGCTGGCTGCGACACTCTTGCCCTGCTCGGAAACGGTGTCATTGGCCCGGGATACGGCAGCGGTCTGCTGGCCACGAATGTGCTCGGCATTGAGTGATTGCTCGACACGTCCGGCGGCAACGCTCATTCCAGTCTCCGCGAAGCTCTGCTGGCTGGTGGCTGCCGGCTGGGACTGGCCGATGATCTGCTGGCTGTTCAGCGCATTCTGGACGCGCAGAGCGGCAGGGCTGTCATCAGCGGCAAGGGCGGACGTGCTGGCAGTGGCGATGACGGCGGCGGCGATCAATGTCTTCAGTGTGGTGTTCTTCATGGTCTATCTCCTGGTCCTGGGTAGCGGATGATTCCGCGTGAAGTCGTTGTCAGCGAGTGAAGGATCTGGCGGGTAGCCCCTGTCCGGGCTCCGTCCTCCATTGGCTGTGGGTCGTGCTTCGCTTCGATAATTAACAGACTAATATTTATTCCGCTTTCTAACTAGCCGTGCCATTGGAAGCTCACTGTTTCGCCTTGAGCAACAAACTCGCGGTGGGCTGTCGATTCCGGGGCCAGCATCTTCCGCGCGCCCCTCGATATCGACAATTCATGTCAGAGTCACGGACAACTCTTGTATAACCATAATGGCGCAGAAACTTCCTGATTCCGTGCCGAGCCAGCCATCTGACTGACGCCTTGCCCTGGCAGAATCCTTCGGTGCTCGAGAGAAGTCCCCGTCTCGAGACTCCCCTCGGGAGAACATGTCGCCAGCGGTGAAGTGTGTCGTCATGTTCTGATGAGACATACGCCAAGGCCTTGAGACTGGATGCAGCAGAAAGAGAAATAATGCATTTATTTTTCTGTTGGCCAGCGACAGGAAGCCGGATAACTCCCTTGCAGAGCAAAGGATTGTTCACCCCGGCCGACCGAATTGTTCCTCGCCCACCGGGCACGCCGAAGGTCGCTTCCACCATCGCCGGGGGGGCCTGGCTCAAGCACGCTGCCTGGGCGCGATCGTCAGATGACGGCTCCGTCCCGGTCAGATGACAAGGGGGCATTCAGACCTCAAGAGACACGCGCACATTGCCTGCATCTTGTCTGCATGTTGCGTACATTCTTTGTTGAACACGCCGAGAGACGTGCAGCGCGTGGAGTACCGGCCTGACCATCACGGGTTGGTTCTCATGAGGAATCAATCCTCAAAGACGATGCCCTCGCCAACACCGTCAGCAGAGGTCGCGGGTCCCTCTGGCACGAATGGCCGCGTGGGTGAGTGAGCGTTACACTGGCGACATGCCCAACCCGCCACCCATTCCTGACAATGACGCGCCTTTTCAGGCCCCTTTCACCCGCTGGCCGAAGACTGCCGGGCAGACCCTGCGTGGCGAATGCGAGCGCTATACGCATCCGCGCGTCAGGGATATCGCCTGGCTGTTGAGTGCCCCGGACCTGCTGACACTGCTCCCCTATCAGCGCCCGGCTCTCGAGGCATTGGGACTGGGCGACGTCATCGCTCGCCATCGCTGGCTGAGCGAGCTTGAGCAGGCCCCCGAGGCACTGGAATCCGCGGTGGATGAGCGTCGCCACCATCGGCTCGGTCTCTATCACGAGCTGCTGTGGCGGTTCGTGCTGGCCCACGCCCCGGGCAGCCGACTGTTGGCCCACAATCTCAGGATCATGGAAGGCAAGATCACGCTGGGCGAGCTGGACATGCTGTATCTGGCGGCAGGCGATACGACCCCCACCCACCTGGAAGTCGCGATCAAGTTCTATCTGGGATTACCACAAGGTCCGGGGCCGGCGGATGGCCTGGAGCGCTGGATCGGCCCGGGCGGCGCCGACAGTCTCGCCATCAAGACGCGACGCAGTCTTGCGCACCAGCTGCCACTGGCGCTCAGCGAGCGGGGGCAACAGACGATTCGTCAGGCGCTTGGTCTACCCGTGAGCGACGCCGCCAAGGCGACGGGAGGCTCGCCCCCCGGGTGGCTCGCGGGCCAATGCCTGGCCATGCCCGGCGGTCTGTTTCGCCCTTGGCAGCCGGAGACACCTGCCGATGAGCAGCTGCCGCCACCGCGTCACTGCCATCCTTCAAGCGCGGCGCAGGCTGGCTGGTGGGTCCCCGTGAGCCAGTTTGCCGCCTTCTGCCAGAGCCTCGACAGTACCGCGATGGATACCGCGCCGCTGCTGGGGTGTCTCAGGGAAAAGCCCGCCTGGCTGGCCCCTCCCCCAGTGCAATCACTGACCGGGTGGCGCGAGCTGCAACTCTGGCTCGAGGACTATTTCGCGCCCTCTGACGGGGAAGCGAACCCGCCAACGGGCACTCCCCGGCAGGCGCCGCCTCAGCATCCGCGTCAGCTATGGCTGGAACGCGCGCCGCACCGGCCCTTGGACTCGCGACACGAGGCCTCCTCTCAATGGCGGGTATTCGTGGTGCCGGATGGATGGCCTCACTTCATCCCGCTGCCCCCGGCTTCCCCCACCTGACGGTTCACGTCGCGATCAGACCGGCAAGCGGACTGCTCGGGAGGAAGTACTCACTTTGTCTTGATGCGTGAAATCAACGATAATGCGCCGCGTCAGATTCAGGCGACTCACAGGTTGGCCTGTTTCTCGCCATGAGACGCGGGCTTCGCACTACCCCGCGAGCCCGAGTCTGCTGGTGACCTCACCCCTGTCGCTGGCCAACGGCTTCCCGGCAGCGTGTCGACTCCGACATCCTGCTGCCGCAACGCATCCGCTGAATCCGTAGGACGTCATCTTGAAAACACGACTTTCCAGCCTCGATATCGTGGCGCTGGGCTTCATGACATTTGCGCTCTTCCTTGGCGCTGGCAACATCATCTTCCCGCCTCAGGTAGGTCAGGGCGCAGGTGCCGAGTTCTGGCCAGCCGCACTCGGCTTTCTGACCACCGGTGTCGGCATGCCGCTGGCCGGAATCGTTGCGGTCGCCGTGATCGGCGGCGGGCTCGACAAGATCACCTCCCCGCTGCCCAAGTGGGCGGCAGCGGCCTTCGGCGTCGCCATCTATCTGTCCATCGGGCCGATGTTCGCCATCCCGCGTACCGGCACCGTCGCCTTCGAGATGGGCATGCGTCCGTTCATCGACATGACGCCCGAGTCAGGCCTGGCATTGCACTCGGTGGTGTTCTTCGGCATTGCCACCCTGATCGCCCTGAGCCCCGGCAAGCTGATGGACGTGGTCGGCAAGTGGCTGACTCCGCTGTTGATCGCGCTGCTGGCACTGATCGCGCTGTTCACCATCATCGACCCGCAGGGACCGCTGGGCCCGGTGAGCCCCGAGTGGGCCGAAGCGCCCTTCATGACCGGCTTCCAGCAGGGCTACCTGACCATGGATGCGCTGGCCTCGATGGTGTTCGGCATCCTGATCGTCTCCGCGATCAAGGCGCGTGGCATCACCGCCACCGCTGACGTGACGCGCTACACCCTGTGGGCCGGCGCGATCGCCGCGATCTGTCTCGCCGCCGTCTATCTGCCGCTGACCTACATGGGCGCCACCAGCCATGCTCTGGTGACGGAAGCCGCCAAGGGCGAACTGATTCCGGTCTACGTCGAGGCCTTGTTCGGGGATGCCGGCAAGCTGATTCTGGCGCTGGTCATCACTCTGGCGTGTCTGACCACCGCGGTGGGCCTGCTGACCTCCTGCGGCGAGTTCTTCCATCGCCTGCTGCCGAGCGTGCCCTACCGTTTGCTGGTGATCGTGATGGCCGTGGCCTCGGCGTTGATCGCCAACCTGGGCCTCTCGACGCTGATCAGCGTCTCGATTCCGGTGCTGGTCACGCTCTATCCGCTGGTGCTGGTGCTGACGCTGCTCTCCTACCTGCGCCCGCGCCTGCATGATGCACCGCGCGTATTCGCCTGGAGCCTGGGCCTGACCCTGCTGGTCAGCCTGCTCGATGGCTTCGAAGCCAGTGGCATCGATTCCCTGATGGCCATCTCGCACCGAATCGAGCCGCTGCTGCCGCTGGCCTCCATGAATCTGGGCTGGCTGGCACCTGCACTGGCGGGCCTGATCATCGGCATGCTGACCAGCCGTCGTGACCAGACGAATCTGGACCCGGTACTGACCGAGCAACGCTGAGCGCCCCTCGGCCTTCCCCTGGTGGCATGATGTTGCCAGGGCGTTGCCATGAAAAAGCCCGCCCCTCGTGATGAGGGGCGGGCTTTTTTCGTCACGGCTGTCGTCTCTGGCGTCTCAGCGCGGTGTGCTGCGTGACAGCCCCAGCCGTGCGAGCGTGTCATCATCCAGCGAGTGCACCGCTTCCACGTCTGCCAATGCCGTGAAATAGTCCGGGGTCAGGAAGTCACGCCCGCCAAGCAGGTGCTCGAGATACTCACGGGCCGGCTTGAGTCCCTGACCGGTGCGCTCCGGCAAGGCGATGTACACCCAGGCCTCGATGACACCGTCACGTGTCACGATGGCATGACGAAAGCGCTCATATTCATGTGGGCGCCCCTCGTAGGGGTCCATCAGGGTGATCTGCTCAGGGTCGCGCAGCTCGTAGAGCACCCCTTCGACACGCTCACCCCGCGCCGGTTGCACATTGGCATGTGCGATCCCCGGAACACGCGACGCCTTGTCGAAACTCAGTCGATGCTCCTCCAGCCAGCCATGCAGGGCACGACGCGTGTCACCGATGCGTGCCGCGACACGCGCCGGATTCATGTTGCTTCCGTAGGCGAAGTAGTACGGCATACCCGTCTCCCGTGTGAACCGCGACGACTCAGTTGTCGGTGATCAGCGTATCGATCTCGCGTACGACTTCCGTCATCGCCACGCGGCGCTCCGGACGCGCATCCTTCAACCAGGCCTCGATGGCAGGCGCCACGTCACACTTCACCGGGAAGCTGCCACGCGCGTCACACAGTGCCTCGAGACGCGCGATGAACACGAAACGCAGCCACTGCCCCATGTCCATGCGGTCCACGCAGAAGGGCTCCACGCTCATGAAGGCCTCTGGGGTCGGTGTCTCCATGCGCCACAGATCCGCCGCCTTCATCGTCGCTTCCAGGCGTGCCAGCAGGTCACGCAATTCGTCATGCGCGTTGCCGGCGAGTTCGCCGTCCTGGGGTATTTCGGTCGGGTTCATGACACCTCCGTCAATTCATGCATGATGCGTTCACGGTATTATCCCGTTCATACGCTTGGAAGGCCAGGAGGGCCAGATGGCAGATAGCCTGTTCAATGACGTGATGATCCTGCTGGGGGCCTCGGTGGTCGCGGCGGCGCTGTTCCGACGCCTGCACCTGCCACCGGTACTGGCCTATCTGGCGGTGGGCTTTCTGGTCGGCCCGCATCTGGCAGGCTGGATAGGCCGTCCGGAAGAGCTGGCCTTTCTGTCGGAGTTCGGCCTGGTCTTTCTGTTGTTCTCGCTGGGATTGGAATTCTCGATGCCCCGCATGCGAGCCCTCAAGACCACCGTCTTCGGACTGGGCGCCTCCCAGGTGGTGGTCTGCAGCGGACTCTTCTGGGCGCTGGGCTGCGCATTGGGGCTGCCCCCTGCCGCGGCGCTGGTCGCGGCCGGCGCACTGGGACTTTCTTCCACGGCCATCGTGACGCGGGAGCTGGCGCGCTGGAACGAGCTGGACAGCCCCCACGGCCATGCCGCGGTGGGAGTGTTGCTGTTTCAGGACCTTGCCGCCCTGCTGTTCCTGATCCTGATTCCGGCCATGGCGGGAGATGGCAGCCAGCTGCTCAGCGATCTGGGCGTGATGCTGGCCAAGGGCATCGGCCTGGTGGTGGTGATGATGGCCATCGGCAAATGGGTGCTGCCACTGGTCTTTCAGGAAGTCGCGCGCTCACGCTCGGAAGAGCTGTTCGTGCTCACCGTATTGCTGGTGGCCCTGTTCTCGGCCTGGCTGACCCATAGCCTGCACCTTTCGATGGCGCTCGGCGCCTTCCTGGCGGGCATGATGCTCGGTGAAAGCCATTACCGGCATCAGATTGAGGCGGACATTCGCCCGTTCCGGGACATCCTGCTGGGCCTGTTCTTCGTCTCGGTGGGCATGCTGCTCGACCCGCATGTCCTGCTGGCACAGTGGTACTGGGTGGTGACCGGCGTGATCTGTCTGCTGACCACCAAGGCACTATTGATCACGGGGCTTGCCAGACTCTCCGGACGACCACTGGATTCGGCCATGCGCACCGGCCTGGTGCTGTCACAGGGCGGAGAGTTCGGGTTTGCCCTGCTGGCACTGGCCAGTCAACAGCAGCTGATGGACACCGATACCGTGGGACTGGTGGTGGCGATCATCATCGGCTCGCTGGTCGTCACGCCCTCGCTCATTCGTCACAACCAGCATCTGTCGCAACGTGCCTGCCGCTCACATACCCCCACCCAGGAAAATCCGCACACCACGGCGCAGTTGAGCGAGGCCACGGCCCCGCTGCACGACCACGTCATCGTGTGCGGCTTCGGGCGTGTCGGTCAGACGGTCGGGCGCTTCCTGACCCAGGAGAAGCTCCAGTGGATCGCCATCGATGCCGACCCCATCCGCGTGCATGAAGCCGCCAGCGCGGGTGAACCGGTGGTCTTCGGTGATGCCCAGCGTCAGGACATTCTGCGCGCACTGGGCATCGAGCGCGCCCGCCAGGTGGTGATCACCGTCAACCAGCTGCCGCATGCACTGGCCATCCTGCATGCCATCCAGCCGTTGCAGCTCCCCGAGCTCAAGGTGCTGGTGCGCACCCAGGATGATGCCGACCTGGACACCTACAAGGCCGCCGGCGCGACCGAGGTGATCCCGGAGGTACTGGAAGGCTCATTGATGCTGGTCTCGCATGTGCTGGTCAATCTCGAGGTGCCATTTCGCCGTGTGGCGCGCTCGATCCAGAAGGCCCGCGAGGCCCGCTACAGTCTGCTGCATGGCTACTTCCACGGCCAGCAGTCCCAGCTGACCGACAAGCGTGGCAACCCGCTGCTGAGACGCCATCCCGTGACCCTGACCGAGAGTACCTGGGCCTGTGAGCGCCGACTGGACGAGATCTCCCTGCCGGAGCGCAGCGGTATCCTGATCTCCCGCATCGTGCGCGCCAACGGGGACTGCATCGAGGAGCCCACCGGTGATCTTCGTCTCGCGTGTGGCGATACGCTGGTATTGTCCGGGCTGGCTGATCATATTGAAGAGGCAGAAGCGCGTCTGTTGTCGGGCTGAGGCTCTGTCCGTCGGACGGGCACAGGAGACCGGCCTTTCGACAGCAGGCAATGACCGCCTTCGTCACGTCACAAGGGAGACTCATCATGCACGGACAGCACGCAGCGTCTTGCTCGACCCAGGGGAGCCCACAGTCGATGGGCGTCCACAATTACATGGAGCAGCTAGTGTTCGATGGCATACGCCTGCATGCCACGGCCAGCGGCATGGATGGCGACAGCCGCGAGGATGTCGCCTGCATCGCGCTCAATCAGCTGGCACCGCGCTACATCCGTCATGATGTGGACATGGCCTTCTACATGACCCCTGCCGAACAGGAGCTGCTGGAAGAGCGTGTGGCCCTGGCTCTCGATGATGCGGTGGCCAGGGTGCACAGCATGCCGCGACGCAGCTAGTCGCCGTCCTCTTCTGCCCCGGGCGCATCCCCGCGATGCGCCCGGGCAATCACGACGATCGCCATCAATCACGACGGGCCTCACCAACCACGACGGCCCACCTGCGCAGGCAGGTGGGCCGTCGTGATGAGGGTTGCCCTTGAGATGGCAGCCGCTCAGATACCTGCCGCTCCCTGCGGCGGGACTTCATCGAGCACCTTGCGCAGGAAGGCGCGGGTGCGGTCATCCTTCGGCGCGCTGAACAGCTGACTCGGTGGCCCCTGCTCGACGATACGCCCGCCTTCCATGAAGATGACGCGGTCAGCGACTTCCCGCGCAAACTGCATCTCGTGAGTGACCACGATCATGGTCTGACGCTCCACCGCCAGCTGCTTCATCAGCTCCAGCACTTCGTCGACCCATTCCGGGTCGAGCGCCGAGGTCGGCTCATCGAACAGGATGACCTCGGCCTGGGCCGCCATGGCACGCCCGATGCCGATGCGCTGCTGCTGTCCGCCGGAAAGCGCCGCCGGGAAGGCATCCGCCTTCTCGCTCATGCCGATGCGCTCGAGAATCTCGCGGGCGCGTTGATGCGCCTTGGCCTTGGGCCAGCCATTGACGACGATCAGGCCCTCGGCAATGTTCTCAAGCGCCGTCTTGTTGGCGAACAGCGCATAGTTCTGGAACACGAAGGCGCTGTTGCGACGCAGGGCAAGAATGTCATGGCGACTGGCGCGTGTGGCTGCGACCTTGTGCTCGCCGATCTGGATTTCCCCGTCATCGGGTTGTTCCAGGAAGTTGATGCAACGCAGCAAGGTGGACTTGCCGGTACCCGACGGGCCGATGACGACGATGATCTCGCCCTGCTTCACTTCCAGCGTGATGCCATCGAGCACGGCCTGCCCGCCGAATTTCTTGATCAGATTTCTGACTGCAATCATCGCTGATAGGCCTTGTTGAGACGTTTCTCCATCCAGCGCTGCACGAAGGACAGCCCTTCCACCATCACCCAGTAGACGATGGCCACCATGATGAAGGATTCAAAGTACAGGAAGCTGCTGGCCGCTTCCTTCTGGGTCGCGCCCATCAGTTCGGTCACCCCCAGCGTGAAGGCCAGCGACGTGGACTTGATCATGTCCACGAAGTAGTTCATCAGCGTGGGAGCCGCCACACGGGCTGCCTGTGGCAGCACGATGCGACGCATCAACTGGACATTGGTCATGCCGATGGACAGCGCCGCCTCGGTCTGGCTGCGATCGACGCCGACGATGGCCGCACGGATCGACTCGGCCATGTAGGCAGAGAAGTGCAGCGTCAGGCCCAGAATCGTCGCGGTCACGCCATCGATCTGGGTGAGGAACGACATCACCTGCGGCAGGCCGTAGTAGAACAGGAACAGCTGCACCAGCAGCGGCGTACCGCGGAAAAAGGAGATGAACACCACGGTCAGCGCGTTGAGCACCGGTACCTTCAGCACCCGCACTACCGCCAACAGCGAGGCCAGTACCAGCGCGGCCACCATGCCGATACAGGCCATCTTGAGTGTCAGTGGCAGGTATTTGAGCATGACCGGCAGCAGGCCAAGCATGTAATCGATATTGAGAGTATCCATTCGTTATCCGGACAGGCTGAGGGCTTGGCTGAGAGTCTCACGGAAGACGCCCATCGACGTGATGACGGCAATATCCCGGCGACACGTGGAGCATCATCACGGCAACGGGGTGACGGTTGTGCCGTCACCCCGTTTGCTCACGACATCGATTGACGCGCCTGCACATGACACCGTCATGCGTCAGGCTCGCCCACGGGTGCCCCCTGTATCAGGGCGCGCCCGTCAATGTTCAAGGCGTGGTGATGTCATTGCCGAACCACTTGTTGGAAATCTCGGCCAGACGACCATTTTCCTTGAGCTCGGTCAGCGCGGCATCCACCGCGTCACGCTTGGCTTCGCCTTCGGCATCCTTGCGGAACGGCAGCGCGTTCTCGAGACGTGAGAACGGCGTGCCTGCCAGCTCCAGCGGCAACGGTGTCTTCTGAATCACCTGGCTTGCGCTGACGCGGTCCATCACGAAGGCATCGACACGGCCCAGGGCGGTGTCCTGCTCGATGTTGGATTCATAGGTCTTGATGTCGATCTGGTCGGCGTACGGCAGCTCCTTCATCAGCGCTTCGTAGTTGGACCCCAGATTGACCGCCACGCTGTGCCCCTTGAGGGACTCGACGCCGGTGATCTCGTCATTGCCACGACGCTTGACCACCTGCGCCCCGTCATAGACGTACGGCTGGGTGAAGGCGAACTTGGCCTTGCGCGCATCGGTGATGGTGATCTGGTTGGCCACGGTATCGATACGACCCGCTTCCAGTGCACCGATCAGACCGGAGAAGCTCATGGTGACGAATTCGACATCGTCGCCGGTGATCTCGCCCACGGCATTCAGGACATCCACCTCAAAGCCCTGCAGCTTGTCCTGCTTGACGAAGGTGAACGGGAAGTAGCCCCCGGACATGCCGACCTTCAGGGTGTCGGCGTGAGCGGCCAGGCTGCCCATGGCAGCAGCCCCCAATGCCGCTGCCATCACGGTGCCCTTGAGAGCAGTGGCAGAGAAGACGGCAGCAAATGAACGTGAATGGCGCATCGGAAATCCTCGATGGTGGCAGACTTATGCGGGCAAGGCATGTGTCGAAGTGCAGACGTCATCCACCGTCCCACACGCAGCGAGCACATGACAGCAACGAATCAGGCATAAGCGACAGCATTTATATGTGATTTAGTTTTATAGAATAACGAGCCTGTCGCGCATTCCCAAACATTTCCTCCACTTTGGTAAGAACGAAAAGGAATAACGCTACATGCGCGAGCAATGGTGAGATTCTAGCATGCCTGCCTCTGCTGACCAGCCATGCGCCGAGGCGTCCCGGCGGGCGCAACGACCGCTGCCACTCGGATTGAGTGTGCCCTCTCAAGAGCACGCCACCGGGTAGCGGCTAACGATGACAGGCTGAGGTCATCAGGATGACAGTTATTCACGTCTTCCGTGGACGATACTGTGGATAACCTTGTGCTTCCTCGCTGCAAGCCGCACCAGACCTGGGCAGGAGAAAATTGATCAAATTTTCATCAGCGAGTCACCAGGACGTCTCCCAAAGACCCCATAGCCGGCAATCCTTCTGCAATCAAGGTGTTGCGACAATGCGCGACAGCCTTCGCGGGTGGCATGCCAAGAGGCGAATCGCTAAAGTCTCAGCCATTCATGGCGTATCCTTGCCGATATCACGCCCAATCTCAGGCCGTCCCGGACGCGCACTGCGTCCGGGGAGCCCAACCGCAGCGGTGAGCCTCATGACTCCACTCTCCTCCCTGAGCAACTTCTTCCAGCGCACCGGTGCTGACGTGCACCTTTATCATCTGGGGCGCATCCTGTCCCCCTTGAGCCTTGAAGAGCTGGAAGCCTTCGAGACCCAGCAACAGCCGTGGTCGCAACCTTTCAAGGGACAGGCCCGACTGGCGTGCGTCTTCCGACCCGCTGGCATCGACGATCCGCTGGTATGGTTTCTGGCCCTGCCGCTGGATGAAGAAGGCCGGCTTTCTCCGCCGCAACGAGATGCATTCCTCGAACGCCTTCTGACCACACTCGGCCAGACGGCACTGAGCGTCGGTCGTTCTGACCTGTTGCAGGCCGAGGCAGGCAAGATCGACAACCTCATGCAGGACAATCCCCTGGCCTTCACTCCAGATGACAGCCTGCGCGCCATGCTGCATGCCCGCGCCAGCATCGACTGTGATCGCCCTGCCAGTCAGTACTACGAACAGGCGGAACGCTATCTCGCCGCGCAACTGCCCCTTGATGACTGGCCCAGCGTTGGCCTGCAGGGCATCGCCGATGGACTGACGCGTCGCGGTGAGTTCACCAATGAACTTGCCGAGGCGATGATCGAACGGATCGGCTATCTTCCCGACACGCCGCTGCGCGCGCTCGCCCTGTGCCTGGAGCAGGCTCCCCCGGCCCATCCGCAGCTGGCCAGTCCGCTGACGGACAGTCTGGAGGCGGAGCTGCTCGACAGTCTGATTCGCCGCGGTCAGACGGCACGGGAGCTGGGAGACCTGGAAACCCTGTGCGCCTGCCTGCGTGCAGCGGCTGCCAGCCCCCTGCCAGCGGCCGCCGAATGGCTGGATACGCTATTGGCGGACGAGAGCGCCGCCAGCGTGGATGTGCTGGTCGCGATCGCCGCACGCGGTTATGCCCATCTGGAAGATGCCGAGCGCCTGCCGACCTTCCTCGTGCGACTGGCCAACTGCCCGCAGGCCAGCTTCCAGGCTCTCGCCCGTGATCTGGCGCTGATTCCGCGTCTGCGTCTGCCGGTACTGATGACGCTGCGCAACGCCGAACCCGACAGCGCCCTGGGGCTCGCCCTGGCGTCGCTCACCGGCCGGACGGTGGCGCCGACGCAACGCCACTGAGCCTCTGAGCCTCTCAGCCTCTCAGCCTCTCAGCCTCTGAATTACTGAGCCACTGAGCCAGCCCTGCCATCAGGACCCGCCGCCCTCGCCGGTCCTGATGGCCAATCCCCTGCCGGCCCGTCCTGGCCAATCTCTCCTCTCGGCTCGTGCCCGGCACTGCGCCACGTACCTCGTTCGGCCCCAGGCCCAGCCCTATGCCTAGCTCTAGGCCCAGCACCTTGCCCGGTGGTCGCCAGCGCAAGCGACAGGTGAGCATCACAGTCCTTGAGATCATGCGCATAACCCACGACACTTGGGAGAGGCCTGATCATCGTGCGCGAGAACTGCCCGGTGAAAGCGCTCTGCAAGGCGCCAGGCACGGGAGCGGCGCTGCTCGCAGCCAAAGATATGCCAACAAGGATTGCTGCTGATACGGTAAGTGACTATGCTGCGCGCCCGTCTGGTCGCAATCCCGCTGTCTGCCACGCGCCATTGCGATCACCACGGTGCCTTTCATGCCGTGACCCGACCTCCAGGCCAGGTCATGCCCTCTGATTCAGGATGAAACATGCCGCATTCCAAGACCCCTGCTCGTCATCACGCTCACAAGGCACCGCCTCTGGATCTCAGATCCCTGAACCACGATCTGCTCGGCTTTCGGCCGCGAGCCGTCGTCGGGCGGCGTGAACTGATCGAGCTGCCGGAGCTGCATCTGCACCTCAACGCCAAGATCGACACTGGCGCGCACTCGAGCGCACTGCACGCAGAGAACATCGAGGTCTTCGAGAAGGATGAAGACCTGTGGGTACGCTTCATCACGCGCAGTGGCGGCAGTGATTCTCCGCCCCATGATGTCGAGACACGGGTCCACGACCGGCGTCGGGTCAGGTCTTCCAACGGTCAGGCACAGTGGCGCTACGTGATTCGCTCCCGCATGCAGCTCGCCGGGCTCGACTACGACATCGACATGACACTGGTCGATCGCTCCCAGATGCGCCACCCCATCCTGCTGGGGCGCCGTGCACTGCGTCGCCTGCTGGTGGCACCGGGTGCCGCCTATCTGCATGGCGAGCCCTGACGACCTTCACATTGCGCAAGACTCGCCCCCGGCATGACTCGAACGGGCACGCCGCCTTCGCGGCGCTCGCGCAAGACGCCTCCTGACGCACCTCTTTCATCCTTTCGCCACCTTCTCATTCCTGACGGCCCTTTCGGCTCTGGAGGATTTCATGCATATCGGTATCCTGTCGCGCAATTCCCGCCTCTACTCCACTCGCCGCCTGATCGAGGCAGCCGAAGCCCGCGGGCATACCGCACGCGTCGTGGACACGCTGCGCTGCTACATGAACATCGCCTCGCACCGCCCCTCCATCCATTACAAGGGTGCCGAGATCGAGCATTTCGACGCCGTGGTGCCACGCATCGGCGCCTCCGTCACCTTCTATGGCTGTGCGGTACTGCGCCAGTTCGAGATGATGGGTACCTACGTGGTCAACGACTCCGTGGCCATCGCGCGCTCGCGTGACAAGCTGCGCTCGCTGCAGCTGCTGTCGCGCAAGGGACTGGGCCTGCCGGTCACCGGCTTCGCGCATTCGCCGGATGACATCCCCGACCTGATCACCATGGTCAAGGGCGCGCCGCTGGTCATCAAGCTGCTGGAAGGCACCCAGGGCATCGGCGTGGTGCTCGCCGAGACCAACCAGGCCGCCGAGAGCGTGATCCAGGCCTTCATGGGCATGAAAGCCAACATCATGGTGCAGGAATACATCAAGGAAGCGCGTGGCGCCGACATCCGCTGCCTGGTGGTGGGAGACAAGGTGGTCGCCTCCATGAAGCGCCAGGCCGCCGATGGCGAGTTTCGCTCCAACCTGCACCGTGGCGGCACGGCCAGCGAGATTCGCATCACGCCGGAAGAGCGCTCCACCGCCATCCGCGCCGCCAAGGCCATGGGCCTGGCCGTCGCCGGTGTCGACCTGCTGCGCGCCAACCATGGCCCGGTGATCATGGAAGTGAACTCCTCACCGGGTCTGCAGGGCATTGAAACGGCAACCGGCAAGGACATCGCGGGGATGATCATCGACCACATCGCCAAGTCCGCCGCACCCGCCAGGAAGATCCCGCCCAAGCCCAAGGGGTGAGATGCCGCCGGCTTGCCAGAGCATTCTGGGAGACATGACGCTGATCACGGACAGCCGTGACACTGTCGGACGTCACGATAACGTCATCGAACTGTCGTAAAATGAGTGGATTGACGCTACGGGAAGAAATATCAGGACTTTCTGCACATCAGGGGTAGAAAAACACTGTTTTCACCCGCACAATCTCTCCTGACGGAGGAGGTGACCGCCCATGTTTCTCGACAATCGCCAGGTGGCGATGGATAGCGTCCAGGAAGCCCTGGCAGACAGTCTTGATTATTTCGAGGACAACGCCGAACGGCTGCGTCCCGGGCTGCTGAAGGCCTTTGAACCCTTCTATGCCCGGCGCGTGGAGCTCAAGCAGGCGCTGGAAGTCGAGACGCGCAAGCATCTGAGCCTGATGCCGCGAGACGCTGATGTCGAGCGTGATGACTACATGTGGCTGTGGAGTCGCCTGAAGAGCATCGTCAGCAATGACAATCAGGTTCTGATCAACGAACTGCTCGAACAGGAGCGCGTGCTGATGCAGGCCTGCTCGACGGCCTTCACGCATCCTCTCCCGGACAGCATGGAGAAGGTGCTGGAAGCGTGCTTCCACAACTGCCGCCAATTGATTCGCGAGCTCTATCGTCACCAGACCGGCATCGCGGCACGCCGCCGCGCAGGCTGACCTCGGGCCCGCTCAGCGGAAAAAGCCTCGAGCAGACACGAAAAGCCCCCGCTTCCTATCGGAAGACGGGGGCTTTTCGTGTTGGCCGCCCGATACGCTGAGCCGCTGTCGTCAACTGCCTGTCACGGCCGGTACGGCGGGCAATACCGGTGTCGGCAGTCGCTCCGCCGGCCCCAGGAAACGCGGCTTGCGGCCCCACAGGTAAAGATCCCCCACCGTGGCGGCACGCGCCAGCCATTCGCGCAGCATCAGCCGCAGCCCCGCAGGCCGACGCTCGGAAACCGCCGGACAGCCGACGGCATCCAACCCCAGCACGTCAGCGATGAACAGTGCCCGTGGCAGATGCCAGGGCTGCGTGACCAGCACCGCCTGATCGACACCGAAGACCTTGTGCGCACGCACCAGCGTATCGAAGGTCGAGAATCCGGCGTAATCCAGCGTCATGAACTGCTGTGGCACATTGCGATCACGCAAGTCACGCCACATGGTCATCGGCTCATTGTAATAACGCGTACGATTGTCCCCTGACAGCAGCAGGTTGCTCACTCGATGCAGCCGGTAGAGCTGGGCTGCGGTGTCGAGACGAGCCTGATAGTGCGGGTTGCGTCCTCCGCCTACCAGGCCATGGGAGGTCCCGAAGACGATTCCCACTTCACGGCTTTCGCAGGTCAGCGGGGAAGACGCGATGCGATCACGGGTCGACATCACGACCCACAGATTGAGCCCGACCACTATCATCAGGCTCACGACCAACAGGCCAATCATGGCCATCACGGCCCGCTTGATCACTCGTCGCATCTGCTCCCCGCACCCATCCTTGCCTGTCACTACCGAATATCGCCATTCACTGCATCATGCAAGCATGAGCGCCCAGCCTACCCAAGCCATGCACGCAGCACCAGCGAGATGACGCCTGCAGGCTCGAAGCCACGGGGTCAGGGCAGACGCCTGTCGGCTCACTCTTCCTGCGTCATGATCGCCTTGACGCTGACCGGCACCTGGGTCGCGATGTTGCCCAGTCCCGCCAGGTCACGCAGGGTACGGATGCCATCCACCAGCGAGAACTGGCTGGCATCGACCATCACCGGCGCGTCCGTCTGCACCAGCCAGCGCTCCCCCTGCAGACGTGTCACCTGCAAGCTCACCGGCAGGGTCTGGGTACTGTCATGCAGCGTCAGCTGCCCTTCCAGGCTGACATGCTGGGTATCGCCCGGCTCCATGACCTTGAGCGTCGGCATGTCCAGTGACGCGGTCAGCACGGCCAGGGGATAGTCACCGGCCTCAAAGAGTTTCTCGCTGACACGCTGATCACGGATCTCGATACCGGTATCGGCGGAGTCCAGGTCAATCTCGACCGACAACTGGCCCGCATCATTGACGCGAGCACGCCAGGAATCGAAGGCGTGCTGCTCGACGGTGCTGGCACCGTTCTTGCTCATCTTGGTGGACTGGAAATTCAGTTGTGAGGCATCGCTGTCCAGTGTCCATGACGCCTGTGCACTGACGGCAGTACTCATTATCAGGCTGGCGGTCAGGACACGTAAGGCTGTCGGGTAGCGCATTGGGATATTCCTTGCTGGCAGAGAATCACGATCTTCGACGCCACATGACGCAACGACGGCGCCATGGTGCAGTCCTTGGCACGGCTTGGAAAGCGATTGGCGCGAGAGGTTCCGTCAAGACGGCCGTGCCGCCCGTTGCGCGATTGCGCCCGAGCGACACGCAGCGTCAGAACATGCCAAGTTCCAGGCGCGCCTCTTCACTCATCATCTCCCGCGACCAGGGGGGCGAGAACACGATCTCGACGTGAACCTTGGAGACATCCTCCGCGCCCAGGATCTTGCGCTTGGCATCCTCGGCGATCACGTTGCCCATGCCGCAGCCCGGTGCCGTCAACGTCATCTTCAGATTGACCATCTTCTCGCCGCTGATCAGGGTGTCGATACGACAGCCATAGACCAGCCCGAGCTCGACGATGTCCACCGGGATCTCGGGGTCGAAACAGGTGCGCAGCTGCGCCCAGACGAAGGCCTCTATCTCGGCGTCGCTCTGCCCGGCCGGCAGATGCGGGCGCGGCACGGCGTCCAGTCCCAGTGCATCGAGGCTGAAGCTCTCGATCAGGTACATGCGGCCTTCGTACGCCACGCTGACGGTGCCGCCCTTGGCCTGCATGACTTCGACCACTGAGTCCTCATGCAGGGTCACCGACTTGCCGAAGGGTACCGAGATACCTTCCACGTCACGCTGCAACGGCATCTTCTGGCCCTTGCCGAGGCTGGCCAGCTGGTCTTCAGTGTGGCTCATGCCCTCTCCTTGCCGAACCGCATGACAGCCATGCGGATCAAGAATACTGTGGGTTCACTCAGGATGTGCGGGTCACAACATCCCCTGGCAAGCGCCGATAGCAATGAGGCCCGCCATGCGCGAGCCTCATTGATCAGCGCCCGTCAGGGCCACCGCAGGGGATGCTCAGCGCACCATGGTCAGCACGCGCTGCAGAGCCTCGACGAACAGGTCGATCTCCTCCGGCGTGTTGTAGGCCGCGAAGGAGGCGCGACAGGTGGCATCGACACCGAAACGTCGCAGCACCGGCTGAGCGCAGTGATGACCGGTCCGGATGGCGACCCCCAGCTGATCGATCAGCAGACCGATGTCCTGGGCGTGGGCACCGTCGACCACAAAGGAGATCGCGCCGGCCTTGTCGGGCGAGTTGCCGATGATGCGCAGCCCGTCCACTTCGCGCATGCGCTCGGTGGCATGGCGCATCAGCTGCTGCTCCCAGCGCGTGATCAGCGCCATGTGGGTGCAGTCCAGCCAGTCGATGGCCTTGCCCAGCCCGATGACCTCGGCGATGGGCGGCGTGCCAGCCTCGAACTTGTGCGGCAGATCTGCGAACAGGGTGCCGTTCTCGAACGAGACCGTGCGAATCATCTCGCCGCCGCCCTGCCACGGTGGCATGGCATCGAGCAGCGCTTCCTTGCCGTAGAGCACGCCGATGCCGGTCGGGCCATACATCTTGTGGCCCGAGAAGACATAGAAGTCGGCGTCGATCTCGCGTACATCGACCTGCTGATGCGGCACCGCCTGGGCGCCATCGACCAGAATCAGCGCGTCGTGAGCATGCGCCAGCCTGGCCATCTCGGCCACCGGGTTGATGCTGCCCAGGGCGTTGGAGACCTGATTGACGCAGACCAGGCGCGTCTTCTCGCCCAGCAGGTCACGGTAGGCCGCCATGTCGAGCACGCCATCGTCGTCGCACGGTATCACCTTGATGACGATATCCAGGCGTTCCGCCAGCATCTGCCAGGGCACGATGTTGGCGTGATGCTCCATTACCGAGATCAGCACTTCATCACCGGCATTCAGCCAGTTGGCACCCCAGCTGTTGGCGACCAGGTTGATCGCCTCGGTGGTGCCGCGCGTGAAGATGACTTCACGCGTCAGGCGCGCATTGATGAAGGCACGTACCTTCTCGCGCGTCCCTTCGTAAGCGGCCGTCGCCTCGTCCGCCAGGCTGTGCAGGCCACGGTGGATATTGGCATTGGTGTTGCGGTAATAATCGCTCATCGCGTCGATGACGGCAGTCGGCGTCTGGCTGGTGGCGGCGCTGTCGAGATAGATCAGCGGCACGTCACCATGCACGCGACGCTCGAGGATCGGGAAATCCTCGCGGACCCGCACGACATCGAGCATCAGATTGTCGAGTGCGCTCATGCGAAGTCCTCATCACGCGCCACCGCCACGGCCCCGCCGCCCAGCTCGACACTCAGATCCACCAGCTCATCGAGGTGGAAGCGTGACGGCAGGCGACCCGCGACGCTGCGCTCGATACGCTCGGCGATGGCGTCGATGCCCAGACCGGACATGACCTCATTGGCGAAGGCCAGGGTCAGCAGGCCGCGGGCCGTCTGCTCATCGATGCCACGCGCACGCAGTGCGAAGACAGCCGTCTCGTCGAGCTGGCCGGTCGTGGTGCCGTGGGAGCACTTGACGTCGTCGGCATAGATCTCGAGTTCCGGCTTGGTATTGATCTCGGCGCGGTCCGACAGCAGCAGGTTGGCGTTGTTCTGATGCGCCTCGATCTTCTGACTGTCACGCTTGACCAGTACGCGCCCATTGAAGACGCCACGTGCGCGGTCGGCCAGGATGCCCTTGTAGTTCTCATCCGAGAAGGTCAGAGCCTCGTTGTGATTGACCAGCGAGTGGGTATCCACGTGCTGACGATCACGACCGAAGAACAGGCCATCGAGGCGCGCATGGGCATTGCTGCCGTTGAGATCGCAGACGATGTCGTTGCGTACCAGACCACCACCGGTATTCAGGTTGATGGAGTGGTACTGGCTGTCACGCGGCTGCTCGACCTGCAGTGAGGCGATATGCGTCTCGCCGGTGGCGGCCTCACCCAGCTTGTAGTGATTGAGCACGGCGCCGCGCTCCAGCATCACTTCGCTGACCATGTTGGTGAAGTTGGTCGCGCCGGTCTCGCCGATGTGATGCTCGATCACGCTGGCTTCGGCACGGCTGCCCAGCTGCACCAGCAGGCGCGGATGGCTCATGGTCACGGGCTCGCCTTCGACGGCGGCGCGCGACAGGAACAGCGCATAGACCGGCTTGTCGAGCACCGTCCGCGGGCCAACCTGAATCACCGCACCCTCTTCGGTGAAGGCAGAGTTCAGCGCCACGAACGGCGTGAAGTCGATACCGGTCAGGCGATTCAGCGAGCCGCCGATCACTTCCGGCTGATCGATGATGGCCTGGGACAGCGGCACGACACGCACGGTGTCCGGCAGGCCCGCGACATCGGAGAGCTCGGCGTTGTAGAGACCATCGACGAACACCAGGCGGTAAGCATCGACGGCGAGCGCCAGCTCGTCCTTCACCGCCGCCGAGAGATGGGCATCGTCGGCGAGACGGTATTGCTGGCGACCCAGCGCCTGGGTGTCGGTGTACTTCCAGGCCTCGACCTTGCGAGTCGGCAGACCCAGCGCTTCAAAGCGAGCAATGCCGGCCTGACGGCGCGCCGCCATCCAGCTCGGGTCAGCCGCGAAGCGAGCCTTGCGCGCGGCGAATTCGCTGGCGAAGGCTTCGCTGCCGGGGACGGACGCGGTAGCAAGTGCTGTCATTACGCGGTTTCCTCCTGCAGCCAGTCATAGCCCTGGGCTTCGAGTTCGAGGGCCAGCGACTTGTCGCCGGACTTGACGATGCGGCCATCCATCAGCACGTGGATGTGGTCCGGCACGATGTGCTCTAGCAGACGCTGGTAGTGCGTGACCATCAGTACGGCGCGGTTCTCGTTGCGCAGGGAATTGACGCCCTTGGCGACGATCTTCAACGCATCGATGTCGAGACCGGAGTCGATCTCGTCGAGCATGGCGAGCTTCGGTTCCAGCACCAGCATCTGCAGGATCTCGTTGCGCTTCTTCTCGCCACCGGAGAAGCCCTCGTTCACCGCACGCTGCAGGAAGCTGGCATCCATCTGCATGAAGGCAAGCTTCTCGCGGATCAGCTTCATGAATTCCGGGGCCGGAATCTCGCCCAGGCCTTCGGCTTCACGCTTGGCGTTCAGCGCCGCCTTGAGCAGGTAGACATTCTTGACCCCCGGGATCTCCACCGGGTACTGGAAGCCCAGCAGCAGGCCGGCACGCGCGCGCTCCTCGACTTCCATCTCCAGCACGTCCTCGCCTTCATAGGTGATGGTGCCCGAGGTCACTTCATAACCGTCCTTGCCGGCGATCACGGAAGACAGCGTGGACTTGCCCGCACCGTTCGGCCCCATGATGGCGTGGACTTCACCCTTGTTGATGGTCAGGTCGAGCCCCTTGAGGATTTCCTTGCCTTCCACCGAGACGTGCAGATCTTTGACTACGAGCATGATGATACCTTTGGCTGACAGGCCGCCCGCAAGCGGCCCTCAAGAATGGGGATGAATGCGAAACAGGCTGTGGCGTTAGCCGACGGCGCCTTCGAGGGTGACGTTGAGCAGCGCCTCGGCCTCGACGGCGAACTCCATCGGCAGCTCCTGGAAGACGTCCTTGCAGAAACCGTTGACGATCATGTTGACCGCATCTTCCTCGCTGATGCCGCGCTGACGGCAGTAGAACAGCTGATCCTCGCCGATCTTGGACGTCGTCGCCTCGTGCTCGACGGTAGCGGTGGCGTTGCCGATCTCCTGATACGGGAAGGTGTGCGCACCACAGCGATCGCCGATCAACAGCGAGTCACACTGGGTGAAATTGCGCGCGCCCTTGGCCCGCGGACCGATCTTGACCAGGCCACGATAGGACTGCTCGGAGTTGCCCGCCGAGATGCCCTTGGAGACGATGGTGGACTTGGTGCCCTCACCGATGTGGATCATCTTGGTACCGGTGTCCGCCTGCTGGCGACCATTGGTGACGGCGACGGAGTAGAACTCCCCGACACTGTCCTTGCCACGCAGGATGCATGACGGGTACTTCCAGGTGATCGCGGAGCCGGTCTCGACCTGGGTCCAGGACACCTTGGAACGATCACCGCGGCAATCGGCGCGCTTGGTGACGAAGTTGTAGATGCCACCCTTGCCGTCTTCATCACCCGGATACCAGTTCTGGACGGTGGAGTACTTGATGTAGGCATCTTCCAGCGCGACAAGCTCGACCACGGCGGCGTGCAGCTGGTTCTCATCACGCTGCGGTGCGGTGCAGCCTTCCAGATACGAGACCTGAGCCTGCTTCTCGCAGATGATCAGGGTGCGCTCGAACTGGCCGGTGTTGGCGGCGTTGATGCGGAAGTAGGTGGAAAGCTCCATCGGGCAGGTCACGCCTTCCGGCACGAACACGAAGGAGCCATCGGTGAAGACGGCCGCGTTCAGCGCGGTGAAGTAGTTGTCTGCCTTGGGCACGACGGTCCCCAGATACTGCTTGATCAGCTCCGGGTAGTCCTGGATGGCTTCCGAGATGGAGCAGAAGATCACGCCCGCCTCGGACAGTTCCTTCTTGAAGGTGGTGGTCACCGATACGGAGTCGAATACCGCATCCACCGCCACGCCAGCCAGCGCGGCGCGCTCATGCAGCGGGATACCCAGCTTCTCGTAGGTCTCCAGCAGTTTGGGGTCCACCTCATCCAGACTCTGCGGACGATCTTCCGGCTTCTTCGGGGCGCTGAAATAGGAAATCGCCTGGTAGTCGATCTCGGGGTAATCCAGGTGTGCCCAGGACGGCGCCTTCATCTTCAGCCACTGATGATAGGCATCCAGACGCCACTCCAGCATCCACTCCGGCTCACCCTTCTTGGCCGAGATGAAGCGAATCACGCTCTCATCCAGTCCCGGCGGAATGGTGTCGCTCTCGATGTCGGTCACGAAGCCCTGCTTGTACTCTCGCTGTACAAGCTGCTCCATCTCCTGGCTCGCCATGCTGGTCTCCTCTCCCGGAGAAGCTCCGGGTCTGTTCAGATTCCTGATCACCCCGCCTCAACTGCGGCGAAGCTCGAATATTCGAATATTTCTGAAGCCTGGCCCGCAACCGTGGGGCTGAGCATTCAGCGCCCGGACATGCCGTTGACGACGCTTCCTGCACTGCTGTCCTTGTCAGGGGCTCCCCCGGCAGCCTCTTCATCGCTGTAGAGACTGACGGCCTGAATGGGCAACTGGATCGGCATCCGCAGCGGTGTGGTGGATGCCAGATGTGCCAGCGTCACGCTGCCCAGCAGTTCACCGATGGCGCGCGAGACTCTCTGCCAGTTGTCGGCCACGCCACAGGTGTTGACCAGCTCGCAATCGCCATCGGCGTGGCTGCATTCCGTGACGGCCACCGGACCTTCGATGGCGCTGATGATGTCACTGGCCGTGATGTCACTGGCGGGTCGCGCCAGACGGTAGCCCCCCTGCGCCCCACGACGTGACTCCAGCAATCCGGCGCGTACCAGCGCCTTCAAGGTCTTGCTGACGGTGGGATGCGGCAACTGAACGCTTTCCGCGAGATCGATCGCTGCATGGGCCGACTCCGGCTCGCGAGCGATGCGCGCCATCACCACGGCGGCATAATCGGTCATTCTGGAAAGCTTCAGCATCTTGCCTCCACTGCGGGGTTATCAATTGGGGACCATTTTAGTCCTGTATCAGAACGATGTGAAGCCAAGCACTCAGCGAAAACGCCAAATTGCGGCCTGGGCAACCAGTTTGCCGACAAGATAGCCGCCGATCACAACAAAAATAACAATCATTCCCATTTAAAATTCCTACTGACCACCCCACCCTGCCACTCTCAAGACTGTACAAGCCCTTCTGCTGCCAGCCTTGGAACGCAAGACACCCCGCAGGGAAATCCCGACGGGGTGTCTTGGTCTTGCATCATCTCGACATCACGCGCCGCTCAGGAGAGCGACGTGGTCATGATCAGTCGTGGAACGGATTGCGCAGCACGATGGTCTCGTTGCGATCCGGGCCGGTGGAGATGATGTCGATCGGCACGCCGACCTGCTCTTCCAGGAAGCTGATGTAGGCACGGGCATTGGCCGGCAGCTTCTCGACTTCACGCACGCCGATGGTGGAGTCGCTCCAGCCCGGCAGGTCCTGGTAGAGCGGCTCGATGGCTTCATAGCCTTCGGAATCCACCGGGTTGTCCAGCACGTCGCCATCCTTGCTGCGATAGCCGATGCAGACCCGGATGTTCTCGAGACCATCCAGCACGTCCAGCTTGGTCAGGCAGATGCCGCTGACCGAGTTGATCTGCACGGCGTGACGCAGGGCGACGGCATCGAACCAGCCACAACGACGCGCACGACCAGTGGTGGCACCGAATTCGTGGCCACGCTCGGCCAGGTGACGGCCGAACTCATCGAACAGCTCGGTCGGGAACGGGCCGGAACCGACACGGGTGGTGTAGGCCTTGGTGATGCCCAGCACGTAGTCGAGATACAGCGGGCCGACGCCGGAACCGGTGGCGGTGCCGCCGGCAGTGGTGTTGGAGCTGGTGACGTACGGGTAGGTACCGTGGTCGATGTCGAGCAGTGAGCCCTGAGCACCCTCGAAGAGGATGTTCTCGTTGGCCTTGCGCACGGAGTGGACCAGATCCACGGTGTCGCAGACCATCGGGCGCAGCTCTTCGGCCATTTCCATGGCTTCGTCCAGCACCTGCTGGAAGTCGACCGGCGCTTCGCCGTGATAGTGCTGCAGCACGAAGTTGTGGTAGTCCAGCACTTCGCCCAGCTTGGAGGCGAAACGCTCACGGTGGAGCATGTCACCCAGACGCAGGCCACGACGCGCAACCTTGTCTTCGTAGGCCGGCCCGATACCACGACCCGTGGTGCCGATCTTGGCGACACCACGCGCCTTCTCGCGCGCCTGATCCAGGCGCACGTGATAGGACAGGATCAGCGGGCAAGCCGGCGACAGACGCAGACGGTCACGTACCGGCACGTCGTTGGCTTCCAGCTCACGGATCTCCTTGATCAGCGCTTCCGGAGACAGCACGACGCCGTTGCCGATGACGCAGGTCTTGCCCGGGTGCAGGATACCGGACGGGATCAGGTGAAGAACGGTCTTCTTGCCATCCAGCACCAGTGTATGGCCGGCGTTGTGGCCACCCTGGAAGCGCACGACGGCGCTGGCGGATTCGGTCAGCAGGTCAACGACCTTGCCCTTGCCTTCATCACCCCATTGGGTGCCGAGCACGACTACATTCTTGCCCATGATTCCTAGTCTCTTTCGGTGAATAACCGTCGGTGAAAACCCACTCACAAGTGCAGCCACCTCAAGGGCAGCTGCACCTCGGGACCTGGTGGCCCCTGCTGTTCTGCTGGCTGGCACGCATGGCCGTCAGCGGATCACGACTGCAGCGTCACGACCTGCCAGGTGCCATCGACCTGGACAAGCTCGCGGTTGCAACGGTGCGCATCGGCTCCGGTGGTCTGGCCCGGTAGCGCGGCGATGACACGCTCGCCGTCGGCGCGCAGCTGGTCGACACACTCGCGCAGCGCGCTGTCATTGAGCGCCGGTGCCCAGATGCCATCGCAGGCCGGAGGCTGCACGGCGAGCGACGCCAGCTGCTTCAGGTCCATCGAGAAGCCGGTGGCCGGACGCGCACGTCCGAAGGCACGCCCAGTATCGTCGTAGCGCCCGCCCTTGGCCAGCGCCTGACCGTAGCCCGGCACATAGGCCGCGAACACCATGCCGGTGTGATATTCATAGCCGCGCAGTTCGGCGAGATCGAAGTACAACGTGACCTGCGGGTGACGCTCACGCACGACCTGACTGAGGGCGGCAAGCTGATCCAGTGCGCCGGCGACGGCAGCGGGCGCGCCGGCAAAGGCGGTCCGGGCCTGGGCAAGAATCTCTTCATCCCCGTGCAGGTGCGGCAGGGTCTTGAGCATGCCCGCCACCACCTTGTCACCCACCACGCGATCGATCAATGCATCGAGAGCGGAATACTGCTTGCGTTCGATGGCGGCGAACAGCTCGCGCTCGTGCTCGTCGCTCATGCCGGCTTCGGCGATCAAGGCACGATAGATGCCGATGTGCCCCAGCGCCAGGTGCAGCTCGCCAGCACCGGCCTGCTCGAGGCTGGTAAGTGCCAGGTGCAGGATCTCGTGGTCGGCCTCAAGGCCAGCATGACCGAACAGCTCGGCACCGACCTGCACCGGGCTGCGTCCGCCCTGATGCTTGTCCGCCTTGGTACGCAGCACGTTGGCGCAGTAGCACAGACGCACCGGCCCTTCACGATGCAGGGAGTGGGCATCCATGCGTGCCACCTGCGGGGTGACATCGGCACTGGCTCCCATCATGCGCCCGGTCATCTGATCTGTCAGCTTGAAGGTCTGAAGGTCAAGCTCGGTACCGGTACCGGTCAGCAGGGAATCAAGAAATTCGACGGGAGGCGGCAGCACCAGGTCATAGCCGAAGCGATGATAGAGGTCGAGCAGCGCGCGGCGCAGCGCCTCCATACGGGTTGCCTGAGGCGGCAGTACCTCATCCATGCCATCCGGGAGGAGCCAGCGATCTGCGATGGTCATTGCGCTATCCTGCGAGAAATTTTTGACAAGGAGTGGCGCGTATCGCGCGTGCCGTCAGTGCAGGGACATGCCGCTGCAACTCAGTGACGAAACACCCGCGCAACACGCTGGACACTCGACGGCAACGCCCTTGAAACACGGCGTGAGACAGGCTCGAACCGCGCCTTGAGGCGGCTTCGCGAGCAAGGACTGCCACGCTGACAGCGCCTGTCCGGGGCCCATCGGGACTTCGTGGGAACGTCGTCGATAGAGGAAAAACGGCCACAAAAAAACCGGGCGGTGCCCGGTTGCAGGAGTCTAGCATGAATCCTTTCGGGATGAACCCCACACGAGACTTCGTGCGGGGTTCATCCGCGGCATCGTCATCTGTTCGCCTGATGACGGTGCGGACGGTCAGCCGTTACTGAGAGCCGCCCTGCGAATCCTTGAAGAAGCGGAAGAATTCGCTATCCGGCTGGATGACCATCATGTTGCCATCACCCTTGAAGCTGTCGCGATAGGCCTGCAGCGAGCGATAGAAGCGGAAGAACTCCAGATCCGCCCCGTAGGCCGCAGCGTAGATGGCGGCCGCTGATGCGTCCCCCTCACCACGCAGGGTCTGCGCCTGCTCTTCAGCCTGTGCAAGCAGTACCGAACGACGGCGGTCCGCATTGGCCTGGATCTTCTCGGCCTGCTCCTGACCCTGGGCACGATATTCACGTGCCTCACGCTGACGCTCGGTCTTCATGCGCTCATAGACCGCCTGAGAGACTTCGTCCGGCAGGTCGATGCGCTTGACGCGGATATCGAGAATCGACACCCCCAGCTCCTTGCGCATCACCGCGTCGAGCTCTTCGGTGGGCTTCTTCATCAGCGCATCACGCTGTTCGGAGATGATCTGCACCAGCTCGAGCTTGCCGAACTCGTTACGCAGACTCTCGTCGACACGCGGCGCGATCAGACGCTCTGCCATCTGCTCATCACCGGACGTCGCCTCGTAGTAGCGCTTCGGGTCGATGATCTTCCACTTGACGAAGGAGTCGACGATGACCGCCTTCTTCTCGCGGGTCAGATAACGGCTCGCCTGGGCATCCAGTGTCAACACGCGCGTATCGAAGGTACGAATCGTGTTGTAGACCGGCAACTTGAAATGCAGGCCCGGCTGGATGTTGTCTTCCACCACCTCACCAAACTTGAGCTTGATGGCGCGCTGGGTCTCATCGATCGTGTAGAGGCTGTTGCTGGCGAACCAGGCAACGACGGCCAGACCCGCCACGGCCATCAGTGAGCGATTGTTGATCATTGACGACCCTCCCGACGAATGCTGTTGCTGCTGTCATTGCTGCTCTGGCTGCTGCGGCCGAGAGCGTCGCTCGCCTGTCGGGACACGCGATCCAACTCACTGCGACTCATGCCACTGGCATCCTCGGACGTGGCATTGGACTTGCCAGCCAGCTTGTCCAACGGCAGGTACATGAGGGAGTTGCCGTTCTCGACATCCACCAGCACCTTGTTGGTCTTGCCGAGCACTTCCCCCATGGTCTCGAGGTACATGCGCTCGCGGATGATCTCCGGTGCCTTCTGGTACTCGGTCAGCAGGGAAGTGAAGCGATTGGCCTCACCCTGGGACTTGGCCACCACCGACTCCTTGTACCCTTCGGCTTCCTCGATGATGCGCTGCGCCTGACCTTGAGCCGCCGGGAGAATCGAGTTCTCGTAGGCCAATGCCTGGTTGATCGTGCGCTGACGATCCTCACGAGCCTTGATGACGTCATCGAAGGAATCCTGGACCGCTGCCGGCGCCGACGTGGACTCGACGTTGATGGTCTGCAATGTCAGACCCACGCCATAGTTGTCCAGGTAGGACTGCAGACGCGACTTGACGTTGCTGGCCAGCAGCTCACGCCCGGAGGTCAGGATGTCGTTCATGTCGGCGCTGCCGACTTCATGACGCAATGCAGAGTCCATGGCGTTCTCGAGGCTGACCTCGGGAGCACGCACATTGAGCAGGAAGTCACGCGGGTTGGATACCTGATACTGGACGGACATCTGCACTTCGACGATGTTCTCGTCCTGCGTCAGCATCGACTTGGTCTGGGAGAGCGAGCGCACCTTGGTGACGTTGATCTCGCGAACGTCATCGATGATCGGCGGATTCCAGTGCAGACCCGGGCCGACGATGTCGTTGTACTTGCCGAAGCGAAGCACCACGCCACGTTCGGACTGATCGACCAGATAGAAACCGGAAGCCGCCCAGATGGCGACCAGCACCACCCCGATGATGCCCGGCAGGGCAAAGGCATTGGTGCTGCCACCACTGCCGCCGTTGCCGCCCCCGCTGCCGCCACGACGCTTGCGGCCGTTGCCCAGCATGCCGTTGAGCTTGTCCTGGAACTTCTTCAGCGCTTCGTCGAGGTCGGGCGGTCCACCGTTGCCACCGCCGTTGCCTCCACCCCCTTTCTTGTCCCCGTTGCGGCCACCGCCACTCCAGGGGTCATGCTGGTTGCCGCCACCCGGCTCATTCCAAGCCATACGTCGTCTCCACTCAGTCGATGTTCCGCTCGTCATTATGATGACGCCGCCCATGCCGGCTTTCGTTGCCGGGAATCGTCCCCGGCAATTGATGACCGGTTCTTTGCTATGACACGGCGGCGCGCCCCTTGCGGGAGAAGGCCATGGCCCTGCCTGACAACCATCCTCTGCCAGGCGGCATCCGACAATCCCTTCACGTCGAATGCCTGTTGCTCGCTGCACGTCACTATCCGTGCAAGGGCATCTGCATCAGGTACCTGCAGATGCCAGATGACGCAATCACTGCGTCAGGACTTGTGCGTCACCGAGAGGCGATGCTTCTCGGCGCGCTCGGCAGACAGCTCACGCTGCCAGGCCTCACGATCGTCATGCTCGCCCCCGAGGTAGGCCTCGGGAGATTCCCCAAGATGCGACAACAGCTGGAGAAAGTCGCGCTTCTCGAGACGAATGTCCATCAACGCATTGCCCTGCTCGTCATACGCTTCACTCTTGACGGCATCCAGCTCATGCAGACCGGCACGCAGGCGTGACTTCTCCGGCCCCAGCGTCAGACGGGTCGAGATGACATTGTCTGACAGCAGCTCGGAGAAGGCCTGCATCAGCAGATCCAGCCCCTTGCCGTCACGCGCCGACAACCATACGACCAGCGGACGCCCGAAGCCGTCGCGCTCGATGCGCGGCGCCATGTCGAGGCGATCGACCTTGTTCATGACCAGCAGGCGTGGCACGTCACCGGCCTCAATCTCGTTGAGCACCTCGTTGACCTGCTCGGTATTGCGATCATTTTCCGGGTCAGCCGCATCGATGACGTGCACCAGCAGGTCCGCCTCGGCGGCTTCCTGCAGGGTGGCCTGGAACGCTTCCACCAGCTTGTGCGGCAGGTGCCGAATGAAGCCGACGGTATCCGCAAGCACCGCAGGGCCCACGTCTTCCAGCTCCAGACGGCGCAGCGTCGGGTCGAGCGTGGCGAACAGCTGATCCGCCGCATAGACCTCAGAGGTGGTCAGCGCATTGAACAGCGTCGACTTGCCGGCGTTGGTATAGCCGACCAGTGACAGGCTGGGGATCTCGGCACGTGCCCGAGCACGGCGGTTCTGATCGCGCTGCTTGTGCACCTTCTCGAGCCGCTTGTGAATCGACTTGATCCGGGCACGCAGCAGACGACGGTCGGTCTCGAGCTGGGTTTCCCCCGGGCCACGCAGACCGATGCCGCCCTTCTGACGCTCAAGGTGGGTCCAGCCACGCACCAGGCGGGTGGACATGTACTCGAGCTGAGCGAGCTCCACCTGCAGCTTGCCCTCGTGGGTACGCGCGCGCTGGGCAAAGATGTCGAGGATCAGACCGGTGCGGTCGATCACGCGACACTGGAGCGAACCTTCAAGGTTACGCTGCTGGGAAGGGCTCAATGAATGGTTGAAGATCACAAGCTCGGCTTGGTGCTCGGCCAGGGCCTCACGCACTTCCTCAAGCTTGCCTTCTCCGATGAACGTACGGGAGTCAGGGCGGGGCCGGCTACCCTCGATGAGGGTGGCCGGCACGGCGCCTGCCGAACGTACGAGTTCGAGGAGCTCACCGGCATCCTCGCGTTCTTTTTCGTCCCGGAAATTGACATGGACCAGGACGGCCGTTTCACCGGCTTCGGGTCGTTCGAAGAACAATCAGCGCCTCGGATTTCAGCTTTCTGTGGAGGGCACGGTCGCATCCTGGGCCGGCAGGCGCACATTGCGCGAGGGCACCACGGTTGAGATAGCGTGCTTGTAAACCATCTGGGAGACGGTATTGCGCAGCAGGATGACGAATTGATCGAAGGATTCGATCTGGCCCTGCAGCTTGATGCCGTTGACCAGGAAGATCGAGACCGGAATACGTTCCTTGCGCAGGATGTTCAGGTACGGGTCCTGGAGTGATTGACCTTTGGACATGTGACTCTCCGTAAAAAATGTCTCGTTCGAGGCAAGTATGGTTATGTTCGCCAGCGCTCCGGGTTGCCCTCTTTGGGGGGCTTCACGGGCGCGGGTCGTGACAGCTCATGTTACGCTAAGTGCTGGTCTGGCGCACGATTTTCAAGGTTTCACTGTAAGGATTTACACCCATGGAATCCACGTGGTGAATCCCCTTCCAGCTACGCAGCCAGGTCAATTGACGCTTGGCGAGCTGGCGGGTGGCAATGATGCCACGCTCACGCATCTCGTCACGCGTCAGATGCCCCTCCAGATAATCCCACACCTGACGATAGCCGACACAGCGTATCGAGGGCAGCCCGGGGTGCAGCTCCGGGCGAGCCTTCAGCGCTTCGACCTCGCCAATCAGGCCCTGTTCCAGCATCTGGTCAAAACGCGTCTCGATACGTTCATGTAACACGGCTCTGTCATGGGGCGCCAGTGCGATCGGGATCGGCCGGAACGGAAGCTCGGCTTCCGGCTGCTCCGCGAGCAGCTCCGTCATCGAGCGCCCGCTCAACAGACAGACTTCCAGCGCACGTGTCAGACGCTGCGGGTCCGAGGGCCGAATTCTCTCGGCGCTCGCCGGATCCAGCCTGGCAAGCTGCGCATGCAGCGCCGGCAGCCCTTCGTCTCTGGCGCGTGCTTCCAGCTGTTCACGCAGCGCGGGATCCGCCGCCGGCAGCTCCGCCACACCTTCCAGCAGCCGCTTGAAGTACATCATGGTGCCACCGACCAGCAGCGGCATCTTGCCGCGGGACTGGATCTCGGCGATATGCGCCAGTGCATCGCGACGAAACTCCGCTGCCGAATAGCTCTCCAGCGGGTCCAGGAAGTCAATCAACCGATGCGGCGCCCGCGCCAGCTCTTCGGCGCTGGGCTTGGCGGTCCCGATGTCCATGCCACGATAGATCAGCGCGGAATCGACGCTCACCAGCTCCGCTCCCTGCTCCTCGTGCCAGCGGATGGCCAGGTCCGTCTTGCCGGAGGCTGTCGGTCCCATCAACAGCATGACAGGCGGTTTGTCAGCCATCTCATGCGCGGCACGGGGGGAAATGTCGGGGGATTGCGTCTGGGTCATGACCTATTGTCTGGGCTAGGAGGTGAATCAAGGGTGAACCACTGTCGATACCGGGCAGGCTTACTGCCCACGCAGGAACAGCTTGTCGAGTTCATTCATGGAAAGTTCGGTCCAGGTAGGACGGCCATGATTGCACTGACCGGAGCGCTCGGTGCGCTCCATGTCTCGCAGCAGGGCATTCATCTCGGGAACCGTCAGGCGACGATTGGCCCGCACGCTGCCCCGGCAGGCCATGTCCGCGAGCAGCTCATTCATGTGAGCTTCCATGCGATCGCTGCGGCCGTAACGCTCGAGATCCTCCAGCATGCCGCGCACCAGTGGCTCGACATCGGCATTGCCGAGCACCACCGGCACCTGTCGCACCAGTAGGGTTTCCGGTCCGGCGGCGTCCAGCTCGACACCCAGACGCGTGAATGCCTCGGATTCGCGCTCGAAGGTACCCATCTCGCGCGAACTGACGGCAAGTGACACCGGCACCAGCAGCGGCTGGGCCTCCAGATGACCGCCGCCATGCACATGGCGCTTCATGCGCTCGTAGGTGATGCGCTCATGGGCGGCGTGCATGTCGACCATCACCAGTCCACGCGAGGTCTGCGACAGGATGTAGACCCCGTGCAGCTGCGCGATGGCGTAGCCCAGCGGTGGCGTATCATCCTCAGCGCTCTGGGCTGGCAGGCCACGCATCACGATGTCAGAGGCGACAGGCGTGGGGCCGTCAGCGGACACATTCTCTGCCGGGACTCCCGACGATGGCTCCGCTGACGGTGCCGAGACCTGCCAACCGGCGGCAGATTCGCTGATACCGGCCGGTGCGTCATCCTCACCTTGGCGCATCCCTTCGCCCAGGGTGACACGCGGGGCGCGCCGCGCCTCGCGCTCGGCACTGGCGATGGCGGCAGGGTCGCGAGCAGCGCCATGCTCAGGCGTCGTGCCCGCTGGCCCGCCACCCGGCGTCAGCAGATGGTCTTCGCTGGGATGCAACGCACGATAGCCGGCCATGAACTGACGCACCCGCTCAGCACTCAGGCGCTCGCTGGAGCGGCCATCTCCGGCCGGCGGCAGCTGTGACGATGGCTTCCAGGGCGCGGCAGCGCCTGTCGGCTCACCTGCAGCGGCTGACTGATCCTTCCCGGCCGACGCACCACCACCAGGGGATGACTGCGCTGACGCACCATGCTCCTGCGCATCCTGCTCCTGACGCCCGAGACGCATGCCCTGCTGCTGCCAGCCGGGATCCTCCTCCTTCTCCTGGCCCTCGATACCGGTGGGCGCGGCGCTGTTGTCACCGGGGCGCACCTCGGCCAGTGCCTTGTGCAGGCTGGAGAACAGGAAGTCGTGCACCAGGCGTCCGTCGCGGAAGCGCACTTCGTGCTTGGTGGGGTGAACGTTGACATCCACCACCGTGGGGTCCAGCTCCAGATAGAGCACGAACACCGGATGCCGGCCGTGGAACAGCACGTCGCGATAGGCCTGACGCACGGCATGCGCGACCAGACGGTCACGCACCACGCGGCCATTGACGAAGAAATATTGCTGGTCCGCCTGGGCACGCGAATGTGTCGGCAAGCCGACCCAGCCGGAGAGACGCAAGCCGGAGGCCTCGATATCCAGGTGCAGCGCATGCTCGAGGAAGTTGCGGCCCAGCAGTGCGCCGATCCGGCGCTCCACCGTCAGCGTGTCCTCGCCGGCACGCAGCTGATGCACCACCTTCTGGTTGTGGCGCAACGTCCAGCCGATGTCGTGACGCGACAGCGCGAGACGCCGGAAGCTTTCCTCGACATGGCCGAATTCGGTCTTCTCGGTACGCATGAACTTGCGACGCGCCGGCGTATTGAAGAACAGGTCACGCACGGCCACGCTGGTGCCACGCGGATGGGGCGCCGGCGAGACACGCGGCGACATCTCACGGCCTTCCGCCACCACCCGCCAGCCATTGGCGGGCTCATCCGAGACGTTCGAGAACAGCTCCAGGCGCGAGACCGAGCTGATCGAGGCCAATGCCTCCCCTCGAAAGCCGAGACTCGCCACACCCTCCAGGTCATCAAGGCTCTCGATCTTGCTGGTCGCGTGACGTGACAGGGCCAGCGGCAGATCCTCCTCGGTGATGCCGCAGCCGTTGTCACGCACGCGAATCAGCCGCGCACCGCCGCCTTCCAGTTCCAGCTCGATGCGCGTACTGCCGGCATCGATGGCGTTCTCGACCAGCTCCTTGACCACGGAGGCCGGTCGCTCCACCACCTCGCCCGCCGCGATCTGGTTGGCAAGACGCGGATTGAGGATGCGGATACGCCGCTCACGTGTTTCAGCGACATCCGTATCAGATGGCTCGACGGACATGGAAGAACTCCTGATTATGCATGCGTAGAGGGCGTCTCTCTGAAAACGACACTGCCCGCCGACCCGGCCTCTCCGTGCGGCGAGCACGCAAGAGCCGAGTCAGCGGACAGTCGACGGGCTTCATGCCCGATGGATAGCGTGCTCGGGCTGCCACGCCCGCCTGCCGCCACGTCGAAGGAGCAGGCGGCCTGACACTCAGCCGCGCGGAATCTTGAGCACCTGACCGACGCGGACCGTGTCCCCGCTCATGCCATTGGCCTGCTTCAGCGCGGCCATGCTCACGTTGTGACGCTGTGCGACTTCTGACAGCGTATCGCCACTCTTGACGCGATACTCGCCACCGTTGCCGCCTCGTGCCTGGCTGCGTCGCCATGCCAGCAGACTGGCAGGCGGCGGATTGCGCTCGAAGTGACTCTGGATACCCGAGAAGATCGAGCGCGCCAGCTTTTCCTGATAGGCGCCACTGTTGAGGTTGCGCTCTTCCTGGGGATTGGAGATGAAGCCCGTTTCCACCAGCAGAGACGGGATGTCCGGCGACTTGAGCACCACGAACCCGGCCTGCTCCACCTGACGCTTGTGCAGCGAGTTGATACGGCCCAGATTGGCCAGCACGCCGCTGCCTGCCGCCAATGAATCATTGAGCGTGGCGGTCATGGTCAGATCCAGCAGCACGCCGCGCAGCATCTCATCCTTGTCATTCAGGCTGAGGTTGCCATCCACGCCGCCGATCAGGTCAGCACGGTTCTCGGTGGCCGCCAGCCAGCGGGCGGTCTCTGAGGTGGCGCCTCGGCTGGAAAGCGCAAAGACCGAGCTGCCATGCGGCCGCGGACTGTTGAAGGCGTCGGCGTGCACCGAGACGAAGAAGTCTGCCTTCTGCTCACGCGCGATCTCGGTCCGCTTGCGCAGCGGGATGTAGTAATCGCTGTTGCGGGTCAGGATGGCCTTGAAGCCGGGCTGCTCGTCGAACATGCGCTTGAGGCGCTTGCCGATCTTGAGCACCACATCCTTCTCCTTGGTACCGCTCGGGCCGCTGGCCCCCGGGTCCTCACCGCCATGACCGGGGTCAATGGCGATGATGATATCGCGCTTGGGATGCGTCGCCGCCTTGCTGCTCGGCAGCGGCGCGGCAGGCTCGCCCTTCAGCTTGCGCTTGGCTGCCGCCTGCTCCTGCTCGCGGATACGGGCTTCGATCGGGTCAATGGGATTCTCGACCGCGGACTCGCCCGGGAACTCGAGATCCACCACCAGACGGTTGCCGTACTTGTCGTTCGGCGCCAGCGTGAAGTCCTTGGGATTGACCTGGCGCGTCAGATCCAGCACGACCCGCAGGGCATCGTCCTGTCGTCCGGTACGGATCGCCTTGATGGCACTGCCTTCCAGATCCAGCGCATCGAGCTTGCGCTTCACCGCGTTGCTGGCCACCTCGCTTGCCGCGAGGTCGATCACCAGACGCCGAGGATTGTCGAGGCTGAAGATGTTGGCACTGGCTGCGCTATCGAGATCGAACACCAGCCGCGTGTGGTCCGGCGCGGTCCACAACCGCAGATTCTCGACCTTGGCGGCCAGCGCCTGGGGAGCGAGCGCGAGACTTGCCAGCGAGCACATCACCCCCCCCGCCAGGCAGCGACGTAGACCGCGCATCATGCGCAGGCGAGAGGATTGGGGCGCAGTTTCAGGCATCGGAAAGGGTGACTCGAACAGAAGGAACATGGATGAATATAGCGAAGGATGACCAGACGCAGCCACGAAGATGATACGGCACGTCAGGCGCCATCATGCCTGAGAGGCGCGTCGCTCGGCCAGTGCCTCAAGCCAACCCTCTCCTCGCGGTGTGAGGGCATGCAACTCGGCCTCGCGGCCCTGCTCGGCGACGGACAACATCACGCGCAGGTCCGGCACCGGCAGGAAGCCCTGACCACAGCTTGGCCACTCGATCAGCGCCAGACTGTCATCGGCAAGCAGGTCTCGCCCGCCGATGAACTCAAGCTCCTCCGGGTCAGCCAGCCGGTAGAGATCAAAATGATTGATGTGCCATTCGCCGCCCTCGGGACGTGGCAGCACATAGGGCTCCACCAGGGTATAGGTCGGACTCTTCACCGCCCCCTCATGCCCGTAGGCACGCAGCACGCCACGCGTGAGAGTCGTCTTGCCGGCCCCCAGCTCACCTTCCAGGAACACCAGCCCGCGGCCGGCAAGGACGTCGCCCAGCTGGCTGCCAAAGGCAACCTGGGCATTTTCATCAGACAGGAGTATGCGCATTTCGGGCCCGTGGATTGAGCAATAAATGCATATAGGATGCCAGATCACCCGCGAGCAGGCCACGCTCGCCGCGCTCCTGCACCGCACGGTCGGCGGCCAGGGCGTGCACCAGCACGCCGACCCGTGCCGCCTGCGCCATGCAACGCGTGACATGCGCCGCCTGTGCCGTGCCCTGCTCATGGGTGCGTGACTGGCGTGCATCGAAGCCACCATTGAGCGCCTGGGCCGCCAGCCCCGCGATGATGCCGCCCAGCACGTCCCCCATGCCGCCACTGGCCATGCCGGGATTGCCATAGGGACACAGCGCCACGTCTGGCCCTTCCAGTACGCCGGCGGGACTGGCAATCAGACTGCCGGCCCCCTTGAGCACTACACTGCCGCCATATCTTTGCTGCAGGGCGCGCACGGCGCCGGGCCGGTCCTGCTCGACCTTTGCCACCGAGCAGCCCAGCAGGCGCGCCGCCTCTCCGGGATGCGGCGTCAACACCCAATCGTCGCGTCGGATCACCTCACCTTCACCGGCTCGCCAGGCCAGCAGGCTCAGGGCGTCGGCATCCACCACCAGCGGCTGGTCGGCCGCGAGCACGCGAGACAGTCCTCCCCAGCCCCACAACAGGCTCTCCAGCGGCTCCGTCCCCATACCGGGGCCGACCAGTGTCACGCTGGCCTGTGCCATCTGGGCTTCCAGTACGGCAAACCCGTCATGACTGCTGCCCTCCGGCCCGCTCTTGAGACCACGCACCATGACTTCCGGGCAGCGTGTCAGGCTGGCGCTGACATGCGCCGGCGCGGTAAGCAGCGCCACCTTGCCGGCACCGGCACGCGCGGCGGCTTCACTGGCCAGCAGAACGGAGCCGCCAAGCCCCGGCCCGCCGCCAAAGACCAGCACGCTGCCGGCATCCCCCTTGTGCGCCAGCGGAGAGCGCGGCACCAGCTCGGTCTCCAGCCAGCGTGGCGTGAGGCGCTGCACGGACTCGCACGCCAGCAGCGCTGCCGTTCGGGTCTGCTTGACCACCTCCGGCAGCACCCGAGCCGCACCAAGCCGCGCCAGACTGACGTGTCCGGCATGCAGCTCGGCGCGCCCGGTGTGCAGACCCGGCTTGTCGACCAGAAATGTCAGCGTGACATCCGCCTCCACGGCGACACCGGCCACCGCCCCCGTGGCGGCATCAAGCCCCGAGGGCACATCCAGCGCCATGACATGCGCGCCCTCCCGGTGACGTTGGTTGATCAGCTCGATGGCGTGGGCGACCGCGCCGCGGGGCGCCTCGCGCAGACCGATACCGGTCAGGGCGTCCAGCAGCAATGGCCAGCCCTTCACCAATGATTCTGCCGTGGCGGTATCTTGTGGCCAGGGGTGACGCTCGACCCCGGCTTCCCGCGCGGCAATCGCGGCCAGCTGGGCATCGCCTGTCAATTGCGCCTCATCCTTCAAAGCGATGATGCGCACCTCGAACCCCGCCAGCTGGGCAAGACGCGCCACCAGATAGCCGTCGCCCGCATTGTTGCCGCCACCACACAGGACACACAATCTGCGCGTCTCGGGCCATCGCTGCCGCAGCAGGTCGAAGGCTGACTGCGCCGCCCGCCCCATCAGACGCTTGTCCACCGACGCTTCAGGCAAGCCGTTGGTCATCGAGACGGTCTCTTCCGCCAGCAGCCAATGCTCGAGGTCACGCAGCGCCGCGATGGGCCACAGGCAATTGACCGAACGCCACAAGGCTTGAGTGGCGGATGAGACCGGCGTCACATCGCAGGGGTTAGAGGAATCGCTCACGGCCATGCCCACACTCCATGTCTGATAAACTGAGTCGTGCCCGCGCCCTGGAAAAGCGGCGCCGCACGCCCTGAAATACTGGGTAGCGCACACCTCACATGCCGCTTGGGCTGATCGGCAAGTTACGCTAAGGTGGCGCCCTTTCGCACGCACCGCCGACTCCTCGCCGTGAGACGCCAGCGTGCACCATGCTCCTGAACATCCTGTCCAGCTGGAATGCCCATGCCTGCTTCATCCGCCACCATGCCCCTGCCCGCCGACGCAGCCGCAAGCTCTCCCGACGAGACATCCGGTGATGACTCGCGCGTCGCCGACCCTCAGGCCATGGCGGAACTGGCAGCCCGCATCAAGACATGGGGGCGCGAACTGGGGTTTCAGCAGGTCGGGATCACCGATGTCGACCTCTCGGAACACGAGGCCTACCTGGAACGTTGGCTGGCCAATGGTCATCACGGCGAGATGAACTTCATGGCCAAGCACGGCACCAGGCGCACGCGCCCGGAGGAGCTGGTGCCCGGCACGCTGCGCGTCATCAGCGTGCGCCTCGACTACCTGCCGCCCGAGGTCGAGACCACCCAGGTACTCAGCCAGCCCGAGCGCGCCTACGTCTCACGCTACGCGCTGGGACGCGATTACCACAAGCTGATGCGCAAGCGGCTGGCCAACCTGGCCAAGCAGATCGAGAAGGAAGTCGGCACGTTCGGCTACCGCGCCTTCGTCGACTCCGCTCCGGTCATGGAGCGCGCGCTGGCCCAGAAGGCCGGTATCGGCTGGTTCGGCAAGAACGCCATGCTGATGAACCAGCAGGCTGGCTGCCTGTTCTTCCTGGGCGAACTCTACACCGACCTGCCTCTGCCGGTGGATGCCCCCTTCGAGAAGGAACACTGTGGCAGCTGCAACGCCTGCAAGGTCGCCTGCCCGACGGATGCCATCGTCGAGGACAAGGTCGTCGATGCACGTCGCTGCATCTCCTACTTGACCATCGAGCTGGATGGCGCCATCCCCGAAGAATTCCGCCGTGCCATGGGCAACCGCATCTATGGCTGCGACGACTGCCAGCTGTTCTGTCCCTTCACGCGCTTTGCCAAGGCGACCCAGGAGGCGGATTTCTCGCCACGCCATGATCTGGATCGCATCGAGCTGATCCGGCTGTTCTGCTGGGGGGAGCAGGAGTTCCTCGACAAGACGCAAGGCAGCCCCATCCGGCGTATCGGCTATGAGAAGTGGCTCTCCAACATCGCCATCGGACTGGGCAATGCGCCCTGGTCGGAGCAGGTCGAGCATGTCCTGCGTGCCCGCCTGCCCTATCCCAGCGAGCCACTGCGCGAGCACGTGCGCTGGGCACTGAAGGAGCAAGCCATCAAGCGCGGCGCCCGTCTGGCCACCGCGCTCTGAGACTCTCACGCTGCGTCGTTCAGACGATGCCCTGCTGGGTCAGCTTGAGGAAGGTCTTGCGGTAATGCGCAAGCTCCGCCAGTGACTCGCGGATATCATCCATCGCCTGGTGAGTCGCCCGCTTCTTGAAACCGTCCAGCGCGGCCGGATTCCAGCGCTTGGCGAGTTCCTTGAGGGTCGAGACATCGATGTTGCGGTAATGGAAGAACGCTTCCAGCAACGGCATCTCATGCTGCAGGAAACGGCGGTCCTGATGCACGCTGTTGCCGCACATCGGCGAGGCGCCTGCCGCCACGTGGCGGGCCAGGAACTCGAGAGTCTGACGTTCGGCTTCGGCGGTATCGATCTGACTTTCCTTGACGCGCGTCACCAGTCCGGATTCGCCGTGGGTGCGCGTGTTCCACTCATCCATCGCCTCTAGCAGGCTGTCCGGCTGATGCACGGCCAGCACCGGCCCTTCGGCAATCAGGTTGAGATCTCCGTCGGTGACCAGCGTGGCCACCTCGATGATGCGCTCACGCGCGGGGTCCAGCCCGGTCATTTCCAGGTCGATCCAGATGAGTCGATCGGCCTGCGCGGTGGGATTTGCCATGGGTCACTCCTTGCTGAACGGGGAATGGGAAGACGCTGAGGATCCGCCTGTGACGGCAGTATCACACGCCATCCCGGGGTGTCGCACGACACCCGAGGGCGCAAAGGGTACAATCGCGCCGCAGAGGGGGGAAGACGCTCCCATCCCTGGCGAACGAACGGCGACCGGAGTCACCAGCCAAGCATGAGCAAACGCAAGCTAAGCCGCCAGCAACAATGGCGCATCGAGAAGGTCCAGGCCGAGCGTACCAAGCGCGCAGAAAAGCGCGAGACGCAGGACCGCGACAAGCTCGACGCCGGCGAATACGGCCCGGAACAGCACGGCCGTGTCATTGCCCACTACGGGCGCAGCCTGGAAGTCGAAAGTGAATCCGGCAGCCTGCATCGCTGCCACCTGCGCGCCAACCTGGAAACGCTGGTCACCGGTGACCGCGTGATCTGGCGTGAAGCCAGCGACGCCACGGGTGTGGTGGTGGCACGCGGTGCCCGCACTACCGAGCTTGAACGCCCGGACATGCGGGGGGTGCTCAAGCCGGTGGCCGCCAACATCGACCAGATCATGATCGTGTTCGCCGCCGAACCCGCGCCACAACCCAATCTGATCGACCGCTACCTGATCGCTGCGGAAGCCACCGGCATCACGCCGGTGCTGGTGCTCAACAAGGTTGACCTCCTGCCCGAAAGCGGTGGTGTGCTGCGTGACCTGCTGGCACGCTATGAGGCACTCGGCTACGACGTCGTCGCCTGTACCACGCGCGGCGAGGCAGGCCTGGACGCCCTGAAGGCACAGCTGAGCGATCGCACCTCGGTGTTCGTCGGTCAGAGTGGCGTCGGCAAGTCGTCACTGGTCGGCATGCTGCTGCCCCGAGAAGAGATACGTGTCGGCCCGCTCTCCACCGAATCACGCCAGGGCATGCACACCACCACCACGGCCTGGCTCTATCACATGCCGGACGGCGGTGATCTGATCGACTCACCCGGTATCCGTGAATTCGGCCTGGTCCACCTGACGCCGGAGCAGGTCACCGATGGCTTCCGTGAATTCCACGACTACCTGGGGCTATGCCGCTTCCGTGACTGCAAGCACGAGAAGGAACCGGGCTGCGCCCTGCTTCAGGCGGTCGACAGCGGCGAGATAGGCCGCGTGCGCTTTGACAGCTACAAGAAGATCCTGCTGTCACTGACCGAGAGCTGAACGTGCGCGACTGACGCCTCTCTTCAAGGCCTGGTTCGCAAGCACCACGAAAAACCCCCACCCGTCTGTGACGGGTGGGGGTTTTTCATGTCAGTCGAACTGACGGGGCGAGGACGTGATCAGGCGGATCAGGCCAGCGCCTTCTCCACGACCTCGTAGAGATTGCGCGACAGCTTCTCGCCACGGATACGCTCGAGCTCAGCCTTCATCAGCGCCTGACGCTTGGCATCGAAACGCTTGTAGCGCGTCAGCGGCGTGATGATGCGCGCGGCGATTTCCGGATTCAGGCGATTGAGTTCGATGACCACATCCGCCAGCAGGCGATAGCCTTCGCCATCGAGGCGATGGAAGTTGACGCGGTTCTGGCCGGCGAAGGCACCGATCAAGGCGCGCACCTTGTTGGGGTTGGTCAGCGAGAACGCCGGGTGCTCCATCAAGAAGCGCACGCGATCCAGCACGTCGGCCTGCGGACGCGTGACCTGGATCGAGAACCACTGATCCATCACCAGCGGATCATGTGACCAGCGCTCGGCGAAGGCCTTGAGGGCCGGATCGCCCAGCTCGGTGCGCGAGGAGTGCACCAGCAACGTCAATGCCGCGCGTACGTCGGTCATGTTGTGCGCCGCTGCCAGCTGAGCTTGGGCCAGACGCACGCCCTCCTCGTCCTCGATGCTCATCAGATAGCTGAGCGCGGCATTCTTGAGGCTGCGGCGCGCCATCTGCTCGAAGGTCGGCGCGTAGTCGCCCTGCTGCTCATTGGCGTGATAGAGCGCGACGAAATCATCGCGCAGTGCCGTGGCCAGTTGCGCCTTGGCGGTCTTGCGCGCCCAGTGGATGGCATCGACATCGACGACAGTCTGCTGCTCGGCGATATAGGCCTCCGACGGCAGAGTCAGCATCTCGGCCAGCACGGCACGATCGGACGGCTCGCTCTGGAGCAGGAAGCGATAGGCGGCCAGCAGACGCGCATCGAGTGATGCCTGGGTGTCGCCCTGCTGCCAGGCGGCCATCAGATCCTCGAGCGCTGCCAGCGCCAGACGCTGACCGGCATCCCAGCGGTTGAAGCCATCGCTGTCATGCTGCATCAGGAAGGCCAGCTGCTCACGGCTGTAGGCGAAGGACAGCTTGACCGGCGCCGAGAAGCCGCGCAGCAGCGACGGCACGGGGTCGGCACCGGCCTCGAGGCCAGTGAAGACGAAGGTCTGCTCGGCCTCGGTCAGCTCCAGCACCGTTTCCGTGCCCAGCGCCTCGCCATCCAGCGTGAGCGCCAGATCACTGCCATCCGCACCCACCAGGCCCATGCGCACCGGGATCACCAGCGGCAGCTTCTCAGCCTGCCCCGGTGTCGCCGGGGTGGACTGCTGCAGCGTCAGGGAATAGCGGCCCGTCTCGGCATCGAAGTTGCCACGGGCGCTGATTTCCGGCGTCCCCGCCTGAGAGTACCAGCGCATGAACTGGGTGAAGTCACGCCCGGAGGCTTCGCTCATCGCACTGATGAAATCCTCGATGGTGGCGGCGCTGCCATCGTTGCGCGCGAAGTAGAGGTCACTGCCGCGGCGGAAGGCCTCTTCGCCCAGCAGGTTGGCGACCATGCGCACCACTTCGGACCCCTTCTCGTAGATGGTCAGGGTGTAGAAGTTGGAAATCTCGATATAGGACGCCGGGCGCACCGGATGCGCGGTGGGACCGGCATCTTCCGCGAACTGCGCGGTGCGCAGCATGGCGACGTCTTCGATGCGCTTGACCGGCGCCGAATTCATGTCGGCGGAGAAGGTCTGGTCACGATAGACGGTGAAGCCTTCCTTCAGGGACAGCTGGAACCAGTCACGGCAGGTGACGCGATTGCCGGACCAGTTGTGGAAGTACTCGTGTGCCACCACCCCTTCGACGCGCTGGAAGGCGGCGTCGGTGGTGGTATCGGGATTGGCCAGCACACAGGCGCTGTTGAAGATGTTGAGACCCTTGTTCTCCATCGCGCCCATGTTGAAGTCATTGACCGCGACGATCATGAAGATATCGAGGTCATACTCGCGCCCATAGACCTCCTCATCCCACTTCATGGAGGCCTTGAGAGAGTTCATGGCGTGCTGAGTCTTGTCGAGATTCTCCGGCTCGACCCAGATCTCCAGGGCAACATCACGCCCGCTCATGGTGGTGAAGCTGTCGGCATGCTTGACCAGATCCCCCGCCACCAGCGCGAACAGGTAGCACGGCTTGAGGTGCGGGTCCTGCCAGGTGACGAAGTGACGGCCGCCGTCCAGCTCGCCACGCTCGACGGGATTGCCGTTGGAGAGCAGGATCGGGTAGTTCGCCTTGTCCGCGATGACGGTCGTCGTGAATACCGACATCACGTCCGGACGATCCGGGTAATAGGTGATACGGCGGAAGCCCTCGGCCTCGCACTGGGTGCAGAACATGCCGGAGGACACATAGAGCCCTTCCAGTGCCGTGTTGGCCGCCGGGTCGATCAGCACGACCGTCTCGAGCTCACAGCTGGCCGGCAGCGCCGCGAGGGTGAGATGCGTCTCGTCGACCTTGTATTCATCACTGGCGAGCGCTCGCCCATCGACACGCACGGATTCCAGCGTCAGGTGCTCGCCATTGAGCACCAGCGGTGGCGTCGCGTCACTGCCCACGGCGGCATCGGGATTGGCCTCGAGGGTCAGCACGGCCGTCACGCGGGTCGCGGACGGCGCCAGATCGAACGTCAACCGAGTGCTGAGAATGCGCCAGGCCGGCGCTTGATAATCATCAAGATGAATGGCGGCAGGTTGTGACATGAAGGACTCCACGATCAACGCCGCGCGGACGATGCCACACGGCAGGAAAACATCGGGCAGCGATGGCAGCCTGCCACCGCGCCCGCGATGAATGGCCCCTCACGGGAGGGGCGGGACACGCGAATGACTAGTCGTTCTGCAGGCGTTCGCCGCTGACGGGTCGGGAGGGCTCATCGAAGGGCTCGGCCGGGGAAGGCGCAGGCGCGAGTTCCTCGTATCCCCCGCGCGGCTCGGGGCGCGTGCCCAGCCAGATGGCCAACAGGGAAAGGAAGATCAGCAACGAGACCTTGACCGCCATCACGGAAACGGTGAAGAGAATGATCAGCATCGAGACCACCAGCATGCCGACCGCCAGGATGCGTGCACGCAGCGGGATGGCACGCTCGCGCTCCCAGGAGATCAGGGGAGGCCCGATCTGGGGGTGTTCGCGAATGTAGCGCGCGAAGCGAGGGGAGCCGCGACTGGCACAGGCCAGCGCCAGCAGCATGAAGACGGTCGTCGGCAACAGGGGCAGGAACATGCCGGCAAACCCGATCGCGAAGAACAGCCAGGCCAGCCCCAGCCAGCAGATCCGCTTCATGCGCCGAAAAATCATCATCTCAAGGTCCCCTCAACCATCGGGCGCACACCGCGTGCCACCTGCTACCAGTCAAGCGCCAGATGCCTCCCGAGGGAAGTGCATTCTGGCTATCTTTCCCATAGCTGCTGCGTGCATGGTAACGGGCTTGCCCGTGACACGAAAGGCGAACGGGGTTGCGGTGCAGGCGACATTCAGTCGCTTTGCGCCACCTGCCAGAGGCGCATGATGGCTTCACAGCGGTCCGCCAGCAGTTCAGCGGTGCGTGTCAGGGCCTGCTCCAGCGGCATGGCAGCGTCACACAGGGTGAAGACGGCGCTGACGCCTTCGTCATGCGCAGCCTGCCAGCCATCCGCGAGACGCCCTGCCAGCACGATGGCCGGCACTCCGGCCGCTCGGGCGGCACGCGCCGCGCCGATGGGCGTCTTGCCCCCCAGGCTCTGCCCATCCAGCCCGCCCTCGCCGGTGATCAGCAGGTCACACCCTTCCAGGCGCTGCGCCACGCTCAGTCGTTCCATCACAAGCTCGATGCCCGGGCGCAGCTCCCCCGTGAGCCAGGCCGCCACTGCGTAGCCCATGCCGCCTGCGGCACCGGTGCCCGGCAGCTGCTGGTGGTCCTCCCCCAGCACCTCGGCACTCATCCGCGCGAAACGCCCCAGCGCGACGTCCAGCTCCTTGACCACCGCCTCATCCGCGCCCTTCTGGGGCCCGAACACGGCCGTCGCGCCACGCGGGCCACACAGCGGGTTGTCGACGTCCACCGCCGCGGACACCTTGAGAGTCGCCAGCCGCGGGTCCAGACCACTGGCATCCAACCGCGCCAGTCGTGCCAGCGCCGCGCCTCCGTCCGGCAGTTCGTCACCCGCCTCATCCAGCAGGCGCAGACCGAGTGCACGCAACATGCCGCTGCCGCCATCGTTGGTCGCGCTGCCGCCCAGCGTGACGATCAGGCGCTCGGCACCGGCCTCCAGCGCGGCAAGCACCAGCTGTCCGACGCCGAAGGTACTGGCGATGCGCGCATCACGCTCATCGGGGCTGAGCAGGTGCAGACCACTGGCCTCGGCGAGCTCGACGATGGCCGTGCGGCTACCCGCTTGCCAGCCCCATTGCGCAGTGACCTCGCGCCCCAGCGGATCACGTACCTGAGCGCTGCGCGCCTCGATGGGATCTGCCTCGCTTGCAGCGGCCAACAGTGCCGCCAGGGTGCCCTCTCCGCCATCTCCCAACGGGCACAGGTCGAGCTCGGCCTCGGGCATTACGCGCCGGATGCCGCTCGCCATTGCCTCGGCAGCCTCCAGCGCAGGCAGCGCTTCCTTGTAGCTGTCTGGGGCCAGCAGGATACGCAACGCCGAACGAGAGGAGAAAGTGGAAACGGGAGACATGGGCTGACGATCCTTGTTGTCAATGGTGGGGATGATCTCAGGTGCTCCTGCGTGATCAGGCATGCGCTGGATGACGCCACGGCACGCTCGGCGTGTCATGGACACGCAGGGCGACTCATGGTCCGCAGGGTCCTGACGCTCATTGGTGCCATGCGCTGCCCACAAACGCAACTGCCACCCGCCGGAGAACCGACGAGTGGCAGCGAAATTGCCGATGGAAAGCTTGTGATGCTGGCGCGGCAGAAGCCGCTCGGGCGATGCGCGACGCATCACCGGCGCCTCACTTGACCAGGCGCGTCTCGGTGGGGGCCAGTGTCACCTTGCCCTCGCGCTTCAGGTGGCCGATGGCACGCTTGAAGTTGGCCTTGCTGGCGCCGAAGGCGTCGCTGATGGCCTGGGGGTCGCTCTTGTCACCCAGCGGCAGCACCCCGGCGTTGGCTTCCAGACGTGCAAGGATGCGGTCCGCCAGCTGTTGATGGCCTGCAGGGCCCGGGGCCTGCGGGGTCAGGTCGATGTTGCCGTTGCCATCATTCTTGAGCACCCACAGACGCAGACGATTGCCGATATGCAGGCGGGTGAAGATGCGATCATGGTGCACCAGCCCCCAATGGGCATTGTCGATGATGATCTTCATGCCCAATTCGGTCTTCGCCGCCACCAGGCCGGAGATTTCCTGACCGACGGTGTACTCGGCCGGAGTCTTGTCCAGCCAGCGATCCAGGCGCATCGACGCGACCATGCGATCGCTGTGCTTGTCGAGCCCCACGTGCACCATGGCGAACTGGCCCGCCTTGAGCTCACGCTTGCGCTCGCCGTAGGGCAGCAGCAGGTCCTTGCCCAGGCCATTGTCGAGGAAGGTGCCGATGTCGTTGACCTCGACCACCTTGAGGGCGGCGAACTCACCGACCATGGCGCGCGGATAGCGCGTGGTGGCCAGCAGGCGGTCTTCATCATCAAGACTCACGAAGACTTCCACCGCGTCACCGATATCGGCACCGGCAGGAATGAAGGGAGTCGGCAGCAGGATTTCACCGCGGTCACCGCCGTCGAGGAAGACGCCGAAGCCGACCCGCTTGGTGATGGTCAGGGTATTGCGCTGGCCGATAGCGAGCGGAGCAGACATGTAACCTCTCTTTGCGCAGCCCGACCCACCCGGGGCGAGCGTCACGCGAATATGACGAACGAAGATGGTGAAACGCTTTGAGAGCGCAGCGCCTGAAACGGGTACGTGACGCTTTCAAAGCGATTCAAACGAACACAGCACCGCTCGCCGAGAGCGAACGGTGCTGAGAGTGGCGCCCCTGACACTTGTCGACGACATTTGCCGCTGACAGCGGTCAGCCGTGACATGAGCGCCAGGCGCGCGAGGAAGATCAGTCGCGGAAGTTGTTGAACTGCAGCGGCAGCTCGATGCTCTCGTCACCTTTCAGCAAGGCCATGGCCCCCTGGAGATCATCACGCTTCTTGCCGGTGACGCGCACCTTCTCACCCTGGATCTGGGCCTGGACCTTGAGCTTGGCATCCTTGAGCGCCTTGACGATCTTCTTGGCGGTCGGCTGGTCCAGCCCCTGACGCAGCACCAGCTGCTGGCGGGCACGCACACCGCCGGTGTCGGCGTCCTTCTCTTCCAGGCAACGCACGTCGATGCCACGCGCGATCAGGCGACCCTTGAGAAGCTCGATCATCTGACGCAGCTGGAAATCGGCGTCGGCTTCCAGATTGACGGTCTCTTCCTTCTCGAGTTCGAAGCCGGCAGTCACGCCCTTGAAATCAAAGCGTGTCGCAAGTTCGCGATTGGCCTGATCGACGGCGTTCTGAACTTCGTGCTTGTCGAGTTCGGAGACAATATCGAATGACGGCATGGGAGCGATTCCTTTGAAGCCATGAAGAATAAACAGCGCATCCTAGCCCATGGGGGCGACGCGCGCCATGCCCGGCCGTCAGGCAGCGCCCGCATCTCCCCACGTCGAGATCCCCTCAGCCCTGACGTCGCTGCTGCTGGCGGGCGGGTTTGATGAGGGAATCACCAGTGACTTGCGCATCTTCCAGGCCGCCGCGCCGTCGGCGTAGTAATCGCGCAGGCGACCATTCCTGGCAAAGCCGTGGCGCTCATAGAGGGTGATCGCTGCACCGTTGCCGGTATGCACTTCCAGATCGAACTGCTCACAGCCCTGCTCGATGGCCAGCTGCTCGAGCGCGATGAGCAGACGCTGGGCGAGACCGCGTCCGCGCGCCTCGGGATGCAGACAGAAGGAATAGAGTCGTGCCCGGCGTGAATTGCGTCGGAACAGCACGGTGCCATAGCCCAGCACGCTGCGCAGCGGGGTGGCGTCATCCTGCGCCACGCTGCCCGCCGGCCACAGTGCGGCCATCGCATTGCCTGCCGCCGGCAGGGCGTCCGGGCCATCGCCTTCTGGCTGGATGATGACGAGGGTGCGTGCATTGGCACGCAGAATCAGATGGGACAGCTGACGACGACTGAACCAGTCGCTATCGAAACTGACTTCCTCGAGCTCTACCAGAGCATCGAGATCGGCCCGGATCGCCGGACGCAGAATGGGGGTCATGATGCAGGCTCTCCCGCCTGTCAGCGCCCTGAGGCAGCCCTGAAATCAAGGTGTCGTGGGGCGGTAGCAATCCGCTGCATTCTGGGCATGCAGGCACGTCTTGTCTCGACCTATTTGCATGAAATTATTTCATCTTGTTGCCTATTGCGATGACGGAGATTGTTTTTCATGATGCGCTGCATTCGGCACCGCTTCGGTGCCCGCCCTTCGAGGCTACTCAATGTCCCGCCTGCGTATCGTGGTTGACCGTGTCAGTGACTGGCGCGCCTTCTATCCCAGTGATGATGTCATCAGCGCCCACGACTTTCTGTCCGAGCTCTCCCACGACAGCTCCGTGCCCACGGCCCGGGCAGACCAGGACGCTCCGCAGCCCGCGACCCACGTCATCAATCTCTGCGGCGGGCTCGATTACCTCGGGATCGGCTATTACGTCTCGCTGCTGGCACAGGCGCGCGGACAGAAAGCCCTGCCGTCGGTGGAAACGCTCAACCAGCTGTCGCGCAAGTCACTGATCGACATGGAACTGGGCAGCATCCGTGTGCTGCTTGAGGAGCTGACGCGCAAGAGCGCCCTGCCCGCCCCGCAGACAGTCCCCCACGAGACCGGCAAGCATGCGCATCTCGACCTGCTGCTGACCTTCGGTGAGAGCGATGACCCCGCACTGGCACGTCTCGGTCGCAAGCTGTTCGAGCGACTGCCCTGCCCGTTGCTCGAGGTACGACTCGAGGCGCGTGGCGAGCGCTGGACCCTCAAGCGAGTGCGCCCGCAATCCTTGAGCCATCTGGCGGAAACGGACGAGGATCGCTTTGCCCAGGCGCTCAACCGCCATTCCCGCAAGGTCTGGCGCACCCCGAAGGCGCGCCGCCACTACCGTTTCGACCTGGCGATGCTGGTAGACCCGAATGAGGCACTGCCACCGTCCAATCGTACGGCGCTCAAGCACTTCATCCGCGAGGGACGCCGCCTGGGCATCGATGTCAGTCTGATCACCAAGCGTGACGAGGGACGTCTGGCCGAATTCGATGGGCTGTTCATCCGCGAGACCACAAGCCTGGACCACCATACCTACCGCATGGCCAAGCGAGCCGAACACGAAGGGCTGGTGGTGATCGACGACAGTCAGTCGATTCTGCGCTGTACCAACAAGGTCTTCCTGCATGAGCTCCTGAAGGCTCGCGGCCTCAGCGCCCCACAGGGGCGCCTGATTCATCGCGGCGAACTGCGCCAGCTGGCCGAACGCGGACAGCACATGCGCTATCCGCTGGTGATGAAGGTGCCGGATGGTGCCTTCTCGCGCGGCATCGTCAAGATTGACGGGCCGGAGACACTGGTGCGTGAAGCCGAGCGACTGTTCCATGACTCCGCTCTGCTGCTGCTGCAGGAATGGCTGCCGACCGAGTTCGACTGGCGTATCGGCGTGCTCGACGGCAAGGTGCTGTTCGCCAGCCGTTACTACATGGCGCGTGGCCATTGGCAGATCTATGACCACAGCGGCGCCCGCACCCGCTCCGGCGGCTTTGCCACCGTTGACCCGAGTGATGTGCCCCCCGCCGTGATCAAGGCGGCTCTCAAGGCGACACGTCTGATCGGTGATGGGCTCTATGGAGTTGACCTCAAGCAGCTCGAGGATCGCGTGGTGGTCATCGAGGTCAATGACAACCCCAATCTGGATGCGGGGGTCGAGGATGTCGTGCTGGGACGCGAGCTCTACCACCGAGTGATGCAGGTCTTCCTGGAGCGCATGCAGGCGCGCCGCCAGCCCGTGCTCGGCTGAATCCCCCGGCTGAATCCGCTGGCTGAACCAGTCGGGCCGGCATCTTTCTTCGATATCCCCAGGCCATACGACAACGCCCGCACTCCTGGAAGGGAGCGCGGGCGTTGTCATCCTCATTAGCCTTGAGCTTATTCTTCAACACGGGACGACGTCATTCGCCGAGCTGGACCTCGATCTCATACCCCGTGAACTTGCGCAGATTGATCACCCCGCTGTCGAGGATCAGATACTGACCCTTGAGCCCTTCGAGAACGCCTTCCACCACGGGTGTCTTGTCGAAGTTGAACGAGGTGACCTTGGTCGGCGCGGTACGCACCGGAAACTCGAAGGCCAATGCCGTGGTATCCAGTACCCGGATGGCGTCTTCCCCGCAATGCGCCTGCAGCGCCGCCAGACCCTCGGCCATCTGCTCGAGCAGTGCATCACGCTCGGCTTCCAGATCCAGCTCGGCCACATCGCCCTTGAGCATTGCGCGCCAGTTGGTGCGGTCATTGAGTGCCTGCTTGAACAGCACCTCGACCAGCCCTGACTGCAGACGATTGGAGACCTCGACGATGGGCAAGGCCTGGATGGCACCCTGATCGAACCAGCGCGTCGGCATCTGGGTCTTGCGGGTGATACCGACCTTGAGGCCGGAGGAGTTGGCCAGGTAGACGATATGCGGCTGGAAGCAATGCTCCTCACCCCACTGAGGATCACGACAGGTTCCTTCCGCGAAGTGGCAGGTCTCCGGCTTCATGATGCAGCCATCACACTGTGGCAGCTTGCGAAAGCAGGGATAGCAATGCCCCTGCGCGAAGCTCTTCTTGGTCTTGCGCCCGCAATGGCTGCAGTGGATCTGACCGGTGAAGTCCAGGCGTACCTTATGGCCAATATAGGCGTTCAGCGGCTGGGTGATCTCGCCCAGTCGCAGGCCATAGCTGGCCGCCAGCGGCTCACGCGAGCCTGACTGCGCATCCGCCGAGGTATCGATCGCAAGCGCCTCACCGGCAGGCACGATGGACATCTTGCGGATGTCCCCTCTCAGGGTCACCGACTCCACAGCGGGCTGAGGTGCGCCATCGACGTCCAGTGCATCATCCAGTGTCAGTTGACCCACTTGATCTGCTCCGGCTCATCGCGTGAAGCAGTGTCGTCACCGTCACGCGGACCGCAAGTACCGTTGTCGATGAAGCCGACACGTGACTCGGCAGGCACGTTGTTGTGGACCTCGTACTTGATGACGGCTTCCATGCACAGCTCGACCTGCTCCGAGGTCAGCACCCGGCCGTCCGGCCATTTGCGCAGCTGCATGGACTGCTTGAGGCTCTCGTAGATGGCCGGGGTCATCTGTTCGACCATCCCGTCGAAAGTCATGTCACTCATGGGGGTTCTCCTGATGCTGGAGCACGGCGCGGGGGCAGCGCCACGCGGGCAACGTGACGCCACGCCGTGCAAAATGCGTCCATTCTATCATTGTCATCCGCCTGGCTGTCATGACGTGGTGCCCGGTGCGCGGCGCGGCAGCACGAATCCCAGCACCAGTCCTGCCAGCAGTCCACCGAGATGCGCCTCATTGGCGATGGCCCCAAGGCCGATGGCACTCGATAGCGGTGTCATGCACAGCACCAGATAGATCAACATGAAGATCATCAGCGAGCGCTGCATCTGATAGCCCAGCATCGGCCGTCGACGAGCCGCGATGAAGACATAGCCGATCACGGCGAAATCGATTCCCGAGAGCCCACCGAACAGCACACTGCCGGTGGCGTACTGCGCCAGGTTGGCAGCCACCCCGCTCACCAGCACCACCAGCGCGAAGCGCCAGGCGCCATCGATGGCCTCGATCTGGCGCCCGAACACCCATAGCCACAGCAGATTGAAGACCAGATGCAGAATGCCGAAATGCATCAAGGAAGGCGACCACAGCCGCCACCACTCCCCCGCCAGTGTCGTGGACAACGGCGCCGGTGCAATGTGCTGACTGCCCACCAGCTCAAAGGGCACGATGGCCAGCCATTCGAACACCGCCGCCTGACCCAGCACGTACTGACACAGTACCGTGAGGCAACAGGCGAGCCCGACCAGCCATGTCAGCGGGGTCTGTCTGACGAGCTGCCAGAGACCGCCCGATGCGCCGCTTGAGAAACCCGACGCCTCCGCAGCCTCATCGCGCAGCGGCTCTCCGCGTGAGTGGCGCTCCAGCATCGCGATCACGCGGGGGAGCTGCTCGGGGTCCGCCAGCCACAACATCTGACGCACCGCCTCCCCGTCAGGGGTCGAGACGCGCTCGGAGGTGATCTGGTGGCCGATCTTCTCCGCCCACAGCGCCTGACGCAGTGCGAGCGTATCGAAGGAGTCGTCTAGAGTCAGAACCTGGAACATGCAGTGTCCTTGCAGTGACAAGTCAGCGTGATGGCATCTCTCGACAGTAGCCCGACGTCGAGAGCGCCGATGGGCGGTCGGTGGCAGATCCAGCTGATGCCACTCTGGATAGGGACTTGTCTGGAGAGCCGCGATGGCGGCGATGACAAACTGACAGGCATAAAAAAAGTCCGGTGGGGGGCACCGGACTGAGCAAGGGATCATTCAAGGGAACACTTACTCTGAGTCCGGGATGGCGCTTTGGTTCACTGGCTGCTTATTGAAAAAAACAATGGCGATGAGAAAGTCCGGCAGGTATGACTATGGCCCAGCACGCTATCCACTCATCTCACCGCGCCCCGACAACTCCTCGGCCGGCAACTCTTCCGGCAGTGGACGACTCGAGGGTTCGCGCGGCACCGGCACCCAGACGAAATTGGCGGCATCCAGCGTCGCTTCGCCACTGAAGCGATAGGCGACCAGGCGACCGCATTTGACGGCGCTGTAATCGAGACAGGCGATATTGGTCGCCGGGAGCGCAGGCACGCCTTCACACCAGTAATGCCCCAGGAACAATGGCAATTGCTCTGGTCCGTAATACGGCAATTTCTCGAGCTCGCCCTCGCTCAACCAGCGCGACTCCAGCTCTCCCGGCAGATTGTCGGGCTGGAACACCACATCGCCATAGGTGCGAGGCTCGCGCGCCCAGAAATGCGCCCGGAAACTGCGGCGCGTGAAGCCATCCCCCGAGTGGATCTCGACGCCCTCCGGCAAGCGCAGACTGGTCCCCCGAGTCAGGCGATCCAGCACCCGATAGGCAAAGCTCGAGGGGTCGACGGAGTCCTGCAGGAAGGCTTCATCGATGCAGCCATCCGGAAAGCGCGCCAGAAACGGACGCACCAGCGCTTCATCCCAACAGGCGTGGACCACGCGCAGACCACTCTTGCCCTCTCCCAGCGACGGCAGTTCAAGACACAGTGGCATGCGCATGAACCAGCTCAATGCGTCATCCCACTCATCGGGATGATGCTGATACTGATCGAGCGTCTCGCGAATGATGCGATTGTGCCGCGAGGTATGCGGGCGCAGAAAATCACGGTGATCGCCACTCTCCCGCAGGCGTGCACGCCGACAATAGGCCAGCGCGTTGTATTCATGGTTGCCCATCACGATCAACGCCTCACCGGCTTCCACCATCCGGCTGGCCAACTGGACGGCCAGTCGGATACGAGGCCCACGATCGATGATGTCACCAAGAAAGATCACCTTGCGCGTGGCATGACAATACACGCCATCCTTCAGGTGATAGCCGAGCTTCTCCAGCAGCGCCGCCAGCGTGGCGCCACAGCCGTGCACATCACCGATCAGATCATAGCCATCCCGTGGCGCCACGAATGCGTTCATGCTGCTTGCCTTGATGTCATTCGCCGAGGCGGTTGCTCCAGCCGAGCTTGGTGCGACAGATCTCGAAATAGTTGTGCTCCAGCGGATGGATCAGCGTCAGACGTTCGCGCTTGCGACGAATCTTGAGCACATCGCCGGGCTTGGCCACCACCTGAGTCTGGCCATCGCAGCTGATGTGGGGATAGGTCGTGTTGCTGGCGCTGATGTGCAGGAGTATCTCGCTGGCCGCGTCGATCACGATCGGACGACTGGACAGCGTATGCGGGAACATCGGCACCAGCGTGATGGCCTCCAGGCGCGGGTGGACGATCGGCCCGCCGCCAGAGAGCGCATAGGCGGTCGAGCCGGTCGGAGTGGCCACGATCAAGCCATCGGAGCGCTGGGAATAGACGAACTGGCCATCGATGAACAGCTCGAACTCGATCATCCGCGCCGCCTTGCCAGGATGCAGCACGACATCGTTGAGGCCGTCCGCCGCACCTATCTTCTCGCCGTCCCGAAAGACTTCCGCCTCCAGCAGGAACCGCTGCTCACTGAGGTAGTCACCCTCGAGCACCTCGGCGACCTTTTCCTCCAGCTCATCTGGACGGATGTCGGTGAGAAAGCCCAGCCGGCCGCGATTGACGCCCAGTACCGGCGTGCCACTGCGACACAATGCACGCGCCGCGCCCAGCAGACTTCCATCACCGCCCACCACGATCACCAGATCACAGCGCTCGCCCATCTGACGACGGCTCGCCACCTCAAGGCCATGGTCAAGCAACAGCGTCGCCGTGCGCTCCTCGATGATCATCGCCAGCTGGCGAGCCTCAAGAAAGCGAATCAAGCGCTTGAGCGTGTCCACTACCTGAGCACTGCCCAGTCGACCAATCACGCCGATCGTATTGAATTGCTGCTTCATCACGCCTCCCGGGCTGTCATGCAGAACATTATGCGGACTCCCTTGACCAGCGGCAATGCACCTGCATTTTCCGTTGCTGCATCAAGCCACTACCCACCCTTGGCGATATCAGCACATCCAATTGCCTGAATGGCGCGTTAGTTCAGGCATATCGCAAGACATTGTCCCGGTCCACGCCCGCGTGTGACAGACAGCGACTCAACGGGACCGGACCAGCACGCCATGCTCTGCATGTCTCGCCATCAAATCACCTTCATGCCTCCTCGACGTGCACCATCAATGTCACAGCCGAGGGGTTCACACGACTCTGGAGCTCTCTCCATGTCACTTGCCAACCTCTCATGGGGCGACTACCGTCAGCTGAACGATGGATTCCCAGCCAATGGAGTCGGGCCCCCGATGCCAGCACACACGACACCCGTCAGTTCGCAAGACCCGGACGACTTTGACCACGCCAGTGCCATAGAGGCCTGTGCGCTCGGTGATGAAACCGCCTTTCGTCGCCTCTATGACCTTGAGTCCGGCCGCATGCTGGCACTTGCCATGCGCCTGCTCGGCAGCCGGGATCAGGCCGAGGACGCCGTCCACGATGCCTTCATCAAGCTGTGGTCCAATGCCGGCCAATATCGCCGTGAACTCGGCAATGGCCGCGCCTGGCTGTTCACCATCCTGCGCTATCGTGCATTGGATCAGCTGCGGGCCCAGGGACGGACGCCCCGCGGTGACAGCGAGGCGCTCGACAGCCTCGCCGACTTGCTCGCCAACCCGGAAGCGGCAGCACACGACAGTCAGACAGCCCATCAGCTGAGCGATTGTCTGGGTGAGCTGGAAGCCCCACGACGCGAACCCATTCTGCTGGCATTCTTCAAGGGCCTGACCCACGAGCAGATCGCCGAAAAACTCAGCGCCCCGCTCGGCACCATCAAGGGCCGCATCCGTGCCGGACTCAAGCGACTGCAGGAGTGCCTGTCACGATGAACCATTCCCCGATCCCCGAATCTCCACAAGAGCAGAATCTGTTGCTGGGTGAACACACCCTGGGCCTGCTGGACCTCGAACGTGAAGCCGAGGTGCGCGCCTGGATAGAACGTGACGATGAGGCCGCCCGCATGGCACTTCGCTGGCAGCAGCACTGGCTGAGCGTCAGTGATCGCCTGCCGCCGGAACCGGCCTCCGATTCGCTGTGGAAACGCATCGATGCCAGCCTGACGCGCCTCAAGCAGACTCCGACGCCAGCCAATGACACGGGTGGCGCTCCTGCTCCGCAAGCCCCCTGGCTGTGGCGCTGGCTGGGAGGCGGGCTGGGTCTGGGGCTGGGCGCCGGACTCGCCCTTGCTCTGGCGATGCAGGTGGGACCCTTCGCGCCTCAATCACCACAAGAGGGCACCCCGCCGGTGGCGACCGAAGTGCCCGAGTCATCCGCGCAGCGCATGGTCGCGGTGCTACAGACTCTCGAGGACCCTGCCACGCCGACCTGGGTCGCCAGTGTCACGGCCGATGGCGGACTTCAGCTGACACCCAAGGTCAGTATCGAGCGTCCGACGGATCGCGCCATCGAACTCTGGACCCTGACCGATCCAGCGGAGGGCCCGCGTTCGCTGGGTCTGGTGGACCCGGTGGCAGGTATCGAGTTGAGCGCCGAGCAGATCGGCCGCATGAGTCCGGGCCAGTTGCTCGAGATGACACTGGAGCCCAACGGTGGTTCGCCGACCGGCAAACCGACCGGCAAGGTGCTGGCCATCGGCCGCCTGGTCAACCTGGGACAGATCGACAGCTGACGGGAGCACTCTCTGCCCAGGCTCGCCCGCCCTGCCACGCCATGCCTTCTCATCAGAGGCTCGCCGTGCAGGGCGGGAGGCGCCATGCTCTCGGAGGCCCTCCAGGCCAAGGGGAGCAAGGTCAGCGCAATGGCAACATCAGCGCCAGACACGAACGCCAGACACGAACGCCAGACACGAAGAAGCCCCGCCATGGCGGGGCTTCTTCGTGTCTGGTCAACCATCTCTTCAGCAGATGCTCAAGGAAAGTGTCAACTCAGCTCTCGGTACGCTCGAGCCAGGATTCGACGGTTTCGGCACCGTGCTCTTCCTTCCACTCTTTCAGCTGCTTGTGATTGCCGCCACGGGTCTCGATCACTTCACCGGTATTCGGATTCTTGTAGACCTTCAGCTTGCGCTTGCGACGAACGCCGCCGGCCTTGGTTTCCGCACTCGCGGCAGCTGCCGGCGTCTGGCTGGCTTTCGGATCCAGCAGGCCAATCACGTCGCGAGTGGACTTGCCGTATTCACTCATCAGGGAATCAAGCTTGTCCTTGAATTCCAGCTCATTCTTCAGGCGATCATCGTTGCGCAGGCTTTCCAGTTGCTCTTGAAGTTTCTTGAGCTCTTGTTCTTTCTGCATGAAATCGGTCAACAGGGACATGGGGTTCTCCAAGGGTATCGGGACAGTCAGGAATTCACTTCCGGAAACAGGTGCTGCGAAAGAATTCGCCGAACAACAAATAACAGCTGCTTCCTGGATTTGGCTCACGCAGGGACTTGGGACAGTAAGACCCTACAGAAGCTGAAGGGATTATAGACCAAGCATGTCCACGCCGTGAAGCACTAATCAACTAACGACAAGTTAATCAAGCGCTCTCTGGAATGCAATAGCTGGCACTCGAAAAGATATGTGAATTCAAAATAGTCTCTGCCTGCAAATATCGTTAATTAGAATCGACATGAGCCTAGAGTCCCTATATGGCGGGCGTCAGCGGCCGTCAGGCGGTATTGTAGAATCACATCGACATCACAGGCAGGTAAATTCTCTCGCTGGCAAGCCGCAGCTTTCATGAAGTATTCATATTGTGACTTTTTCAGTAGCTCTTTCATCACACATCATCACTCCGAGTCCCTCTTGTTCTTGAGCGTATCCTCAAAAGCATGCAGACACAGAGGAAAGTAAACCTTCGCTTCGGCTCCACCAATCCCCCAGCACTATTTTCGCCGGCAATATTAGAGACATCACCCCCTCCAGAAAGTGACACTTCACAAATCATGTCAACCTGATAAAGTGTTCAAGGTTAACAAAGAGACTCAATTGCCGTCAGCGTCGATGGAGAACATCATGTCCTACCCCCAGACCGCCTCACATGCCGATCAGCCGCAAGCACTTTGGCATCCGTATACGCAGATGCACGCGATGCCTGCCCCGCTTGAGGTCGTGGGCGGAGTCGGGCCGCGCATGACACTGAGTGACGGCGAGACCTTGCTGGACGCAACCTGCTCCTGGTGGTGCATGATCCATGGCTATGGCCATCCTCGACTCGTCTCCGCGATTCAGCAGCAAGCGGCTCAATTGTGTCATGTGATGCTCGGGGGCATTCGGCACCAACCGGCGATGGCGCTGGCCGAGGCACTGGTGCGCATCACCCCGGAGGGGCTGAACCACGTGTTCTTCTCGGACAGTGGCTCCGTCGGCATGGAAGTCGCCATGAAGATGGCAGTGCAATACCAGCAACAGCGTCAGGATCGTGATGACACTCGCGGGCGGACGCGAATGCTGTCGTTGATGAAGGCCTACCATGGGGACACGGCAGGCTGCATGGCGGTCTGCGACCCGGAAGAGGGCATGCACTCACTGTTTGCCGACTTCCTGCCCAGACATCATTTCGCGCCGGCACCGACGGCGGGATTCACGGCGCCATATGAAGAGGTCCTCGGTGACATCGCAGCGCTGCGCAGAGAGCTCGAGACGCATGATGACATCGCCGCCCTGCTGATGGAGCCGCTGCTCCAGGCAGCCGGCGGCCTCAACATGTACTCGCCTCACTACCTGAAAGCGGCACGTGATTTATGTGACGAGTTCGGCGTGGTGTTGATCTTCGATGAGGTCGCGACAGGATTCGGACGTACTGGAAAACTGTTTGCCTGTGAGCATGCAGATGTGACGCCCGATATCATGGTGCTGTCAAAAGGACTGACGGGAGGGTATCTGGGACATGCTGCCACCCTCGCCCAGAGCCATATCTTTCATGCCTTCGATGGCAAGGATGCCAATACTGCCTTCATGCATGGCCCGACGTTCATGGGCAACCCATTGGCTTGCCGAGTGGCACTGGAAAGCCTCAAGGTTTTCGAGGAAGACGATTATCTCGGCAAGATCGCCAGCCTCAATCAGGTACTACGAGAGGAACTCGCGGATTTCTCACATCCCGCCATTGGCGACATACGCGTATTGGGAGCCACTGCCGTGATAGAAGTTCACGATGCAGCAAGTCTTGAAGGGGCTCAGGCTCACGCTCGTCAGCAAGGGGTCTGGTTGCGACCGTTCGGCCGCTGGCTCTATACCATGCCGGCTTATATCACTTCACACGACGACTTGCGCAAGATCACGCATGCCATGAAGAGCCACTTTACCGACAATCTCTGAGGCAAGACGTCAGGACAGGGATCTGCTTGGCTGCCTGTCGGCTGACGGGGAGTGACTGAGAATGACGATCGCCCTCATCACTCCCCTCTTCTTCCTTCTTCCTTCTTCCTTCTTCCTTCTTCCTTCTCTCTTCTCTCAACGCCGAGATTCGAGGCCCATCTCCCGACAGGGGAATACGGTCGGAAGCGCTCAATCTCCCCAGAGACGCCGCTCGAGGCGCGCATGTGCATCTGCCGTCAGCATCCCGCCCTTCATCAGTTTCTTGAGAAAATGACGATAGCGGCGGGCGATCTTGCGGCGCGCCAACCAGGCGATACCGGTGGCGAGGGGGATGAAGTCCGGATTGGAGATGCCATCGATCAACCACAGGCGCGGGGATTGATGCTCGCGAAACTGGACCACGATGTTGCGATCATTGAGGTCGGACGGTATCAGCCAACGCTTGTCGAGATAGCGATAGAGGTTGGCCAGCTCATCCATCAATGCCTCCTCCCCCACCCGCTCGGGAGTTTCATGACAGACCTCTCGCAGACGGCGCGAGGTCGTGCCGTCATCGTCGAGTATCAGATCGAAGACCAGCCCGAGGCCCTCTCGGGTCGCCACGCTGCCATGATAGGCAGGCACGTAGGACCAGTCGTGCACACCTCGCCTCACGAGCCCTTCGAAGTAGCGCTGCTCGCGCTGATTCTGGCGGCTTCCTTTGTCGGGATAGCGCGGTACCTTGATGCAGCGCCGAGGATCACGGGGGTCCTGATAGACACGGCGATCATTGCCCATGCCGATGACACGGGCATTTTCAAGCTCCAGCATGCGCTCTCCTGTTGAATAACGCCTGCGACTGCAGCCGCCGGGCAGCGTGGCATTCTACAAAAAGCCCTTCCCTTGCGCCAACCGTGCCGCCGGCGGCCGCGTTCCATGAGGTCATTCATCGGCCATTCAGCTTGGGACCTCGCTCTGGTATGATAACGCGCCGTTTTCTGGCAGTTTCAGGACGAAACCGCCTGACGTAAGCGATCAGCACGACTTGCGAGGTATTGCCCGGGATCGGGTGGCCGCGCACACCTGCAACCCCCCGCTCCATTGGCACATCTCCCTTAATGAGGTACTCGCATGAATGCGGTAATACTGGCCGTTCTGGTCATGGTCGGCCTGTCACTGGCCCGAGTCTCGGTCGTCTTCGCTCTGGTGGCCGGCGCCTTGGTCGGCGGCCTGTTCAGTGGCCTGTCTCTGACTGACACTCTCGGCGCTTTCAACGACGGCGTCGGCGGTGGTGCCAAGGTCGCCCTGGCCTATGCCACGCTCGGTGCCTTTGCCGTGGCCCTGTCTCGCTCCGGCCTGCCGGATCTTCTTGCCGCACGCCTGATCGGCATGCTCAATGGGGAGAGCACCCCTCGCCGTCAGACCGCCATCAAGTACGGCTTGCTGGGCAGCGTGACATTGGTGGCGATCTCGTCCCAGAACCTGATCCCTGTCCACATCGCCTTCATTCCGATCCTGATTCCGCCACTGCTGGTGGCCATGAACCGCCTGCGCCTGGATCGCCGCGCTGTCGCCTGTGCCCTGACCTTTGGTCTGACGGCTCCCTACATGCTGCTGCCGGTGGGATTCGGTTCCATCTTCCTCAATGACATCCTGCTGGCCAACATCAATGAAGCGGGCCAGGCAATGGGGCTGGAAGTCACCCGCGGCATGGTGCCGATGGCGATGGCCATTCCGGTAGGCGGCATGTTCCTGGGACTGCTGACTGCGGTCTTCGTCTCCTATCGCAAGCCGCGTGACTACGCCAATCGCGAGATCAAGTCGACCAATGTCCCGCACCATACTCCAGTGCACGCACCATCCCGCAGCGGCCTGATCATGGCTGGGGTCGCCATCATCGCCGCCCTGGGCATCCAGCTCTATTCCGGCTCGATGATCCTGGGCGGCCTGGTCGGCTTCGCCATTCTTTCCCTGGGTGGCCTGTTCAAGTGGAACGAAGCCGACGACCTGTTCACCTCCGGCATGCGCATGATGGCACTGATCGGCTTCATCATGATCTCGGCAGCCGGCTTCGCCTCCGTCATGAAAGCCACGGGTGATATCCAGACCCTGGTGGATGCCTCCTTCCACATCATCGGAGACAACAAGCCGTTGGCCGCGCTCGTCATGCTGATGGTCGGTCTGTTCATCACGCTGGGCATCGGCTCCAGCTTTTCCACCATCCCGATCATCGCGGCGATCTATGTCCCGCTGGCCCTGCAGTTCGGCTTTTCCCCCCTGGCGACCGTCGCCCTGATCGGCACCGCGGCCGCACTGGGCGATGCTGGCTCCCCCGCCTCTGACTCCACACTCGGCCCGACGGCAGGCCTGAATGTCGATCAACAGCATGATCATATCTGGGACAGCGTGGTGCCGACCTTCATCCACTACAACATCCCGCTGATCGTCTTCGGCTGGGTGGCGGCGATGACGCTGTAATCCGCCGGCCAGGGTAGCCTGGCAACGGCAACAGGAAATACGACAACGCCCGGCAGGCATCACGTCTGCCGGGCGTTGTCGTCTCTGGGCGAAGAATGAGGCGACACGCCGCCTGATACTGGACAGCCATCCAGTCTTTTAGGATGATGCGCGAATGCGCAAGATCCTTCATGCTGACTGCGATTGTTTCTACGCCGCCGTCGAGATGCTTCGTCACCCAGAGTGGCGCGAGGTGCCCATCGCCATCGGTGGCCGCACCGAGCAACGTGGCGTGATCGCCACCTGCAATTATCCGGCTCGCGCCTTCGGCGTCCGCTCTGCGATGTCCACAGCGCGCGCCCTGCGCCTGTGTCCGCAACTGATACTCGTCCCCCCCGACTTCGAGCGCTACCGTGCCGTCTCGCAGGAGATCCAGGCACTGTTTCACGAACTGACACCACTGGTGGAACCTCTATCGCTGGACGAAGCCTACCTGGACGTCAGCGACATCGAGGAATTTCAGGGAAGCGCGACCTGGATGGCGCGCTGGCTGAAGGAAGAAGCCCTGAAGCGCACCGGGATCACGCTGTCGATCGGCGTGGCCGCCAACAAGTTCCTGGCCAAGATCGCGAGTGATTGGGAGAAACCCGATGGCCTGACGGTGATCACGCCAGAGTCCAGCGACGCCTTCATTCGTAAGCTGCCCGTCGGCAAGCTGCATGGCGTCGGCCCGGCCACGCTGGCCCGCCTCAATCGGCTGGAGATTACCACCTGCGATGACATCCGCACGACACCACTGACCACACTGGTCGAACACTTCGGCAAATTCGGACATCGCCTGCATGAACTCTCTCATGGCATTGATGACCGCCCCGTCAAGGTCGAGAGAGAGCGAAAGTCCATCAGTGTCGAACGCACTTTCGATCAGGATCTTCCGGATCTCTCCGCCTGCCTCGCCAAGCTTCCCATGCTGATGGAGCGCCTCGGGGAGCGTCACGCACGCCAGGAACAGCCGGTGCTGGCCAAGCAGTTCGTCAAGGTACGCTTCAACGACTTCACCAGCACCACGCTGGAAAGCCTCCTCCCCGCCTCCACCCTCTCATTGCCGGACGCCAGGAGTTTCGCACTGCTGATGGAGCAAGCCTGGCAACGTGGCCATCGACCGGTGCGACTGCTGGGAGTCGGTGTCCGACTCAAGGCCCACGAAGAGACGCAACAGCTGGGGCTGTTCTGAGAGGGTGCCGCGCCTGACTGGCAACCTTGACGGACGGATGACAGGCATAAAAAAAGCCAGTCACAAGGACTGGCTTGTCCGGTCATCGATACCCCAAGGGTATCGCCGGAAGGGTCGTGAAACCCGCTCAAGGAACCATCGCAACCTGCAATGCAGGCAGGAAGCGAGAGTGGGCGAACAGCTCTGCGCATTGAACGACGCAGCCACTCTCGGCAAACACCTGCAGGGAGCATGAGATGCTCGACCCGCAGGTGTCAGGAAGGAATGCCCAGATTCATCGATGATGATGACAGTCCATCCGCTTCAACTGTCAGCATCATATCTTTTAGCCCGCAAACTAAAAAGCCGATCCACAGCAACAGTCCCATGCCACAACGGCACCGGATCAACGCTGACTCAATGGCAACCGTTGGATGCACTGGTTGGATCACTGGACGGGCGATGGGCGCCAGGATGAGGCGGGTTGTTGCCCCCGGACAGCAGCCGCTGGATGTCCGCCGCCGCCATGGGCTTGTAGAAGTAGTATCCCTGAATGAGATCACAGCGCATTTCACGCAACAGCTCGAGTTGCTGGATATTCTCCACCCCCTCGGCCACCACCTCCAGCCCCAGTCGATGCCCGAGGAAGACCGTCGCTTCCATGATGGCGCGATCCTTGGGTTCCTGAGCACATTCGATCACGAAGGAGCGATCGATCTTGAGCGCCGTCACCGGCAGCATCTTGAGGTAGCTCATCGAGGAGTAGCCGGTCCCGAAATCATCGATCGCGATCTTGTAGCCTCTGTCGTGCAGGGCACGCAGGCTATCGCGCACCTTGACGTCAGCATCGATCAATACGTTCTCGGTCAGTTCGATGCCGATGTCCCGTGGCGTCAGGCCATATTCCGCCACGCATGCCTCAAGACGCTGGAAGACGTCGCTGTTGATCGCCTGACGCCCGGAGATATTGATATCGATCCGATAGCCCTTGATCCCCATGGCATGCCACTCGGCCTGCTGGCGACATGCCTGGCGAATCACCCAGTCACCCAGGCGCTCGATCAGATTGGTGCGCTCTGCCACCTTGATGAAGTCAGTCGGGGGAATGGGCCCCTCGGGCGCATGCCAGCGCATCAGCGCCTCTACCGACTCGATACGCTCACTGCGCGCCGCGACCTGAGGCTGGAAGTGGAGGAACAGCTCGCCACCCCCATCCTCGCTCAGCAGCGTCTGAAGGCGCCCCGCCAGATGATGCTGATGCAGCATGGCATCGCGCACTTCCTGGTTGAAGAACTGATATCCATCACGCCCGGCCTGCTTCGCTCGGTGCTTGGCGACGTCCGCATTGCGCACCAGTTCCGGCGCATCATTGCCATTCTCGGGATAGAGGCTGACGCCGATGCTCAGACGCAGCAACAACTCACGCCCTTCTATCTGGAAGGGGCGCTGGAAATCTTCGCGGATCCGCTGCACGACCGACAAGGCATCACTTTCATAATCCAGGCGCGGCATCGCCATGACGAATTCATCGCCGCCGAAGCGTGACAGAAGATCCTGACTCCGCTGGAACCCCTGCAAGCGCGACGCGACGCTGCGAATCACGAGGTCCCCCATCTCATAGCCCTGGGTATCGTTGATCTCGGTGAAGTGGTCGATATCCAGGAACAGCACCATCAAGGTATCGCCGTGACGCTGACACTCCCCGAGCATGTTCTCGAGCTCAGTCTCGAACGTCTGCCGATTGGGCAGTTCGGTCAACGGATCGAATCGCGTCATGTAGTCCAGCTCACGCTGCACCTTGCGCTCGCCCGCCAGATCGATGTCGATGCAGAACATCAATGGATTGTCCGACCGCTCACCCAACATGACGTGGTGAGAGAACACCGGCACCGGTGCGCCTGACTTGTGCTTCAGCTCAAGCTCGCTCGCCGGGATCTGGGTGCCGTGATTGACCCACGCGTGGTGGGCATCCACCACGATGTCCGCCATTTCATCCGGTATCAGCAAGGCTTCAAGACAACGCCCTCGAGCTTCCTGCTCGCTGAAACCATACAGTCGCTCGCTGGCCTCATTCCAATAGATCACTCGGCGCTGGCTGTCGTACCCCTGCACTGCCACACGTGGCAGGCTTTCCAGCAATTCGCGAAAGCGCTGGTCACTGGCGGGGAGTCCCATGCTGGCCGAGGGGCCAACAACACTAGTCTGCATGACCGCCTCCTGCGTGTGCTGTTGATATGCCATCTGACGATGACGAATCAGCATGATGCCCGCAGTTGCGCCAATAATCACCATCAGCAGCGCTGAAGGCCAGCGGCCGATGATGTCCTGCACTGCCACGACCCCCACCAGCAGGCCGATCGCGATGGCAGCGACCACTGTTCCAAAGAGCGCAATTCCAGTCGCTCTTCCGGTCTGACGAGACCCATCTGCCATGATCCAGGATACCTCCCCTACCATCTTGTCTACCGACCGGTGCTCGGCGGGGACACGCACGTTGCCTGAATCCGCTGAGTTATCGCGATATACATCACTGGAGCCAATAGCAGTCTAAGTGTCTGCCTCGCATAAACACAGTGCCAAACCCGCCGTGACACACGCCTCCTCTCAACGCTACCAGCACGTGTGTCACGCATTGCCCATGCCGTTTTTCGCCGAAAGGCGACAAAGAATACCGCTCATGACTGACATGATGCCAGGAGATCAGACCTCTAATACCCCTCCATCGCCCAGACGCCCATATTGATGATACTTACGCAAGATTAACGCTCTAAGCCGCGCGCTTGGTTTGACTCTCTCTCATGCATCTTCCCATTCTCCTCGACGTTGCGAACGCAACACCTTCCAACAGGCGCTAAATGCCGAAACATCGAGGAATTCTTGCATGAACATCGTAAACCGTGGTGTACGTCAGCTGGCCGATGCTTCCCGTAAACTCACTCTGGACCAGAGCGCTCTCAACGATCGCTACCCGGCAACGTCATCAGAGGATAGCGCTCTCTCGCTGCCCAGGATCTCTGAGTACTGGCCGACAAGCGTGCATGAGGAGCTGGCTCGTCAGCACTGGAGCAAGGCAACGATCACTCCACACATTGACTTGAACGCCTGGCAGGGTTTCCTGGACAACCTTCCCCGTGACCCTTACGTCAACACACGCTGGAAGCGCATGTCCTGGCTGCACCTGAATGACCAGATGGAAGTCGAAACCCTTGGCGAGTGCCCGATGGCACAGGGTGGACGCTTCAATGATGCTGCCAGCATGGCGGACCGCCTGAGATACTACGATCCGCTGGAAGCGGCGTTCACCGAGCGCGACGACGTGCGCGCCTTCGTCAAGGCCTGGGCCGACATGTGGGGCATCGGGCCGCGTGAGCCGATCCTGATGCAGATCACGGGTGTCCGCGGCGACGGCACCATCGACCCTCTCCAGGGACAAGGCATTCACGCCGATGGCTGCAAGTACTTGAGCATTCTGGTACTCAATCGCGAGAACGTCAGTGGTGCCATCAATACCCTCTACCGCGACAAGGCCGGCAGCGAGTTGCTGGCGACCACCGAGCTGGCACCGGGAGAGGTTCTGCACATCCATGATGACCAGCTGTTCCACAGCGTCAGCTCCATCACTCAGGATAACGCGGGCCAGCACTTCGAGCGCTTCATCATCATCATCAACTGCTCATTCATCGATGAGTTCCAGAACCGCATGCTGCGTCGTCACTTCCCGGGGGCAGTCCTGAACGACTGCGAGTGAAGCCATTCGACTCCACTGAGCAGACTGGCAACCCGGTGTCCGGGCATCGCCCGCACAACTGCCTCGACGACAGCTTTCCTCATCTCATCCTGGGGGATCGGTAGCTTCCGAGGCCTCCCCACCTGACCTGCACTCAAGCGTCGCAGCACGCTACCTGAGCACGACACGAGGAACCAGCCGGGCAACCGGCTGGCCTGGCGTGCCACTCCTGACTGGCCCGAAGGCCTCAGCCTGATCGCGACCGACCCCCCTCCTGCAACAGCCCCGCCAACGGCTTCCGCCTGCATGCCAAGCGCATCGGTTTCATTGTCCGCGCGCCATGTACAGGCGATATACTCGACTCATGACAGAGGCGTTGCCCACGATGCGCCTTCCACGACAGGAAATCCTCATGACGCTTGAATCAGGACTGACCTTCTTCCTTGCCATCTTCCTCTTCGGGATCACTCCCGGCCCCGGAATCCTCGCCCTGATGGCGCGTGGCATGAGCCAGGGAGGCAATGCCTGTGTCCCGATGGCCGTCGGCATGAGCCTCAGTGACGTCTGCTACATGCTGGCGGCCGTCTTCGGTCTCTCGGCACTGGCGACCCATTGGAGCGAGCTCTTTCTGGTCATCCGCCTGCTGGGGGCCGCCTATCTGATCTACCTGGGGTACAAGCTCTGGACCTGCCGGCCCAGCCTGGAAGACACGGAAATTCCCGACATGCGCGGAAGCTGGTGGCGTGGCTTCCTGCAGGGCTTCCTGATCTCGGCCTCCAACCCCAAGGTCATCCTGTTCTACATCGCCTTTCTGCCGACCTTCATGGACATCACCCGCCTGAGTGGTGGCGATATCGTGATCGCGGCCGCTCTCAATCTCAGTGCCTTGCTGATCGGGGTCGTCCCTGTCGGTTACGCCGCAGGCCGCATTCGTCGCCATCTGCGCTCGACGCGAGCCGTCAGACGCCTCAACCGCAGCGCTGCAAGCCTGATGATCGGTGCCGGCAGCTACCTCGCACTGCGTGGTTGAGCACCGGCCTCCTGCGCCAGTCTGGCCGCCGATACGAGAACGCCCCTGTCAATCACATGACAGGGGCGTTCTCTTCGATCACTGAGGCAATTCGCTCAGGTCATGCAACGGATGGCACCGTTACTGACGGATACCTTCCACCACCAGGTACATGTCGACCGTCGCGGCCGCTGGCCCAAGCTTGGAGGTGTCGATGCCATAGTCGGCGAGCTTGAGCGTGGTGGTGCCCTCGAAGCCCTGACGATAGCCGCCCCAGGGGTCTTCTCCACCGCCGATGTGATCGACATCGATGGTGATCGGCTGCGTCTCGCCATGCAGTGTCAGATCCCCCGTCAGCTTGCCGGCACCATCACCGGAAGAGGTGAACCCGGTGGAGACGAAAGACGCCGTCGGGTACTCGGAAGCATCCAGGAAATCAGCAGACTTGATGTGCTTGTCGCGCTCGGCGTGGGCGCTGTCCAGGCTGTCGACATCGACTTCGACCTTGACGCTTGACGCCTCGGGCTGACCCTCGTCATAGCGGAAGGTCCCCGTGAAGTCCTTGAACTCACCCAGGACGTAGGAGTAGCCGAGATGGCTGATCTTGAACTGGATGAAGGCGTGCTGGCCCTTGGTGTCAATGACATAGTCCGAGGCCTGAGCCTGGCCCGCCATCAAGGGGAGTGCCGCTGCCAGAAGGCCGCCAGCGAACGTCTTGCCCAGCGAGAAGGCCTTGGGTGTCAGGGATGTGTCGTTCATGTCCTAGCTCCTTGAGGATTCGTCATGCATGGTGCCGCCGTGGTGGCCGGCAATTCCTTTCAGCGCAGCGGCCAGAGCATACGTCGCAACGTGTCCTGGCCCTCCATCAGATGATGCTTGAAGGCGGCAGCGGCGTGACCAAGCGACAGGATGACAAGCGCCCAGGCCGCGTACCAGTGAACGTCTCCTGCCAACGTCGCCTGATCCTTCATCCCGCTGAGCAAGGCAGGCACGTCAAACAGCCCGAATACGCTGATGGCTCGTCCATCCGCCGTCGAGATCAGATACCCCGAGATCATCACCAGCAACAGCAATGCATACAGCAAGGCATGCCCGATGCGCGCCGCCCGCTGCTCGATGCGGGAGCCATGCGCCTGTGGCGTCGGCTGCATGGCTCGCCAGACAAGGCGCAGCAACGTGATCACGAACAGCACCACGCCCACGGAGCGATGCCACCAGGGACCCAGCTGATACCAGCGATCATAATAGCCCAGTGATGTCATCCACCACCCGAGGGCGAAGAGGCCGATGATGGCCAGCGCCGACAGCCAGTGCATCACGATGACGGGCCAGCCCCACCCCCGACGACTATTGCGCCACATGCTTGTCTCCCTGTCCTGTCATCCAACGCGCCGAGCGTGAGCCCACCTGCCGTGATCGACGCTCTCAACCGCGATACGACACCGTAGCGTGATGATGTCTTCCCATGGCTGCCAGCTTACCCACTGGCCTGCCACGCGCCAAGCGATAGTCCCACCCCTTTCTCATCATGCCGCGCCAGCCATGCCGGCGCTGAGCGCTCTCTTCCCGAGACACCGGCCACCGTCATGGCAGAGCAGATGCAGAAACGCCCGGCATGGCCGGGCGTTCCCTCACGACAGTGCTGGTCGACTCATGCAGACGCCAGGCGATCCAACCCAAGCGCCAGATCACGCTTGATGTCATCGAGATCTTCCAGGCCCACTGCGATGCGCACCATGCCGTCCACGATACCGGCGGCCGCTTTCTGCTCATCACTCAAGCGGCCATGCGTGGTGGTGGCAGGATGCGTGATGGTGGTCTTCACATCACCGAGGTTGCCGGTGATCGACAGGATGCGCGTGGCATCGATGACCGACCAGGCCCCTTCACGACCTCCCTTGATGACCACCCCCAGCACGGCACCGAAGGCCTTCTGCTGAGCCTTGGCGAGTGCATGCTGCGGATGACTCTCGAGGCCTGAATAGTGGACGCGCTCGACCGCAGGATGCGCTTCCAGCCAGTGCGCCAGCTCCAGCGCACGTGCACAGTGGGCCTCCATGCGAATGTTGAGCGTCTCCAGTCCCTTGAGGAAGACCCAGGCATTGAAGGGACTCAGGCAGGGCCCGCACGTCCGCACCACGCCGAAGACCTCTTCCATCAACGCACTGCTGCCGACCACTGCCCCGCCCAGAGTCCGCCCCTGCCCATCCAGATACTTGGTGGCGGAGTGGATGACGATATCCGCGCCCAGGGTCAGCGGACGCTGCAATGCCGGGGTGCAGAAGCAGTTGTCGATGGCAAGCCATGCATCATGTTCATGTGCCAGCGCTGCCAGCGCCTTGATGTCACCGATCTCGGACAACGGGTTGGACGGCGTCTCGGCGAACAGCAGCTTGGTGGACGGTGTGATGGCCGCGCGCCAGGCCTCGAGATCCCCCAGTTCGACGAAGCGCGTGGTGATGCCCAGCTTGCCGAAGTACTTGGTGAACAGGCTCACACTGGAGCCGAAGATGGAACGCGAGGCGACGATCTCATCCCCGGCTTCCAGCAGGGCCAGCACGGTGGACATGATCGCGGCCATGCCGGAGCTGGTGGCCACGCAGCGCTCACCGCCCTCCATTGCCGCCAGTCGCTCCTCGAAGAAGCGCACCGTCGGGTTGGTGAAGCGCGAGTAGATGTTGCCGGCTTCGTCACCACCGAACTTGGCTGCCGCCTCGGCCGCACTGCCATAGACGAAGCTGGACGTGGTGTAGATGGGCTCGCCGTGCTCCTGCTCACCGCCACGCAAGTGACCGGCGCGGATGGCGAGCGTCTCCAGTCCCAGCTCATCGCGGGAAAGGTCGGCGCGGGAAAGATTGTCGTCGTGCATGGTGTCCAGTACCTCTACTGATGGAATCCGCTGATCTCTGTCTCGGATGACATGGCTCACGGGATTGTCAGGTTACGCGCCGCGGGCGCTTCTTTCATGAGCCGGGAAACAGAGCAGAAAGCTGTCGGTCAATGTTACCGGTTTTGAACGCGCAACGGGCTCCGGATTTCTCCGGAGCCCGTTGCGAATCACTCACCCTGCCATGACCTGTCACGCGAGACAGGTCATGGGGTCAGTCGATGTCTTCGGAATCGTTGTGTAGATCCACGACCGCGTGGGTCTCGCCTGCGTTCTTGGCACCATCGTTGCGTGAGGCCTGCAGGTCGTTGAGGTAGGCCTCATCGATATCGCCGGTCACGTAGATGCCATCGAACACGGAGCAGTCGAACTCGTCGAGGGCAGGATTGACCTCGCGACAGGCGTCCTTCAGGTCATCGAGATCCTGATAGAACAGACGATCCGCGCCGATCAGATCCGCGATTTCCCTCTCGGTACGACCATGGGCGATCAGCTCTTCCGCGGCCGGCATGTCGATACCGTACACATTGGGATAGCGAACCGCTGGCGCCGCCGAGGCGAAGTAGACATTCTTCGCGCCCGCCTCACGGGCCATCTGGATGATCTCGTTGCAGGTGGTGCCACGCACGATGGAATCATCCACCAGCAGCACGTTCTTGCCGGCAAACTCAATATCGATGGCGTTGAGCTTCTGACGCACGGACTTCTTGCGCAGCGTCTGCCCCGGCATGATGAAGGTACGGCCGATGTAACGGTTCTTCATGAAACCTTCGCGGTAAGTCACTCCCAGATGCTGAGCCAGCTCGAGAGCGGACGTGCGCGAGGTATCCGGAATCGGGATGACGACATCGATGTCCTGCTCCGGCCATTCCCGCACGATCTTGTCGGCCAGCTTCTCCCCCATGCGCATGCGGGTGCCGTAGACATAGGCACCGTCCAGCAGGGAGTCCGGACGCGCCAGATAGACGTGCTCGAAGATGCACGGCTTGAGTACCGGATCATCAGCGCACTGCAGGGTATGAAGCTGACGCTCCATGTCGATGAAGACGGCTTCCCCCGGTGCCAGGTCACGGATCAGCTCGAAACCGGCGACGTCCAGCGCCACGGATTCGGAAGCGATCATGTACTCGGTACCTTCAGCAGCCTCGCGCTTGCCGAAGCACGCCGGACGAATCCCGTGCGGATCACGGAAGGCGACCAGGCCGGTGCCGTTGATGATCGATACGGCGGCATAGCCACCCTTGCAGCGACGGTGCACACGACGTACCGCATCAAAGACATCACCCGCGCCCAGACGCATGCCCTGCTTGCCCAGCTCGTGAGCGAAGACATTGAGCAGCACTTCGGAATCGGAGCTGGTGTTGATGTGACGCAGGTCGGAGGAGAAGAGCTCCTGCTTGAGCTGCTCGGAGTTGGTCAGGTTGCCGTTGTGCGCCAGGGTGATGCCGTAGGGCGAATTGACGTAGAACGGCTGCGATTCCGCCTCGCTGGAAGAGCCAGCGGTCGGATAGCGAACATGGCCGATACCCATGTTGCCCTTGAGTCGCTGCATGTGACGAGTGCGGAAGACATCACGCACCAGGCCATTGCTCTTGCGCAGCAGGAAACGACCCTCGTGCCAGGTCATCATCCCCGCGGCATCCTGCCCACGATGCTGCAATACGGTCAGCGCGTCATACAGCGCCTGGTTTACCGAGGCGTTGGCCATCAAACCTACAATCCCGCACATCCCGTCATTACCTCACTGATACACACTAGGAGAGGGAGGCGCCAGCCATCATCAGCGCGCCTCCACATGGCAATATGAGTGCTCACATGCCGCAATTGTCAGGCCTGCCCACACCACAGGCAACACCTGACCGATGGGTCAATCGATACCACGATGCTTGCTGCACCTCGACGCGCTGACCTGCTCGGGGGGTCGAACAGACAAAACAAAAGCGCCGAGCAAGAATGCCCGGCGCTTTTGTCGTCTCAAGGTGCTGCGGTGTCACCATCACGCTGCTGATGCTGCTGACGCATGAACTGCTCGGCGACCTGCTGACTGACGCCTTCACTCAGCGTGCGGCCTTCGTGGCGGGCACGCTCGAGCAGGCCACTCGCCTGCTGCTGGAAACCGGCAGCCTGTGAGGATGGAGCCGTCCCGTCCTGCGGCAACTGCCAATCCCCTCCCGTGTCCCACTCACGGTAGCGTGCCAGCGACCAGTCGCGCAGCTGCTCCAGCGTCGGGCGCAGCTGCGCCGCCTGCCAGTCCGCACTGTCACGCAGAGGTGTCAGGCCGACGACAGCCGTCACCAGTACCAGGATCACCGCCGCCCGAAGCGCGCCGAAGACACCACCCAGCAGGCGATTGAAGCCCCCCATGCCGACCGCCTGGACCAGGCGTTCGAGCAGACGCAGCATCAATCCCCAGACCAGCACCGTGCCCAGTACCACCAGCACGAAGCCGACCGCGGTGCGAATGCCCGGAGACAGGATCACCTCGTCGAGCAGAGCCCCGGCTTCCGCCCCGAACTGGCGTGCCGCCACCAAGGCCACCAGCCAGCCTGCCAGTCCCAGCGCCTCGCTGAGCAGACCACGCATCAACCCCAGCAACACGGAGATGATCAGCAGCCCCAGACACAACCAATCGATCCAGACCAGCGCGTTCACTCACCCTCCTTCCGGCGTACCAGAAGGCCCTTGATATTGACCTGCTCCTGAAGGCGAGAGCGCGCGGACTCACCAATCTCGGAAGATTTGTAGGGACCGACGAATACCACGGTCAGATTGCCATCCCGCGCGACGCGATAGGCCGCGAATCCCTTGCTCTGCAGGTCCTTCTGGAGTCGCTCGGCGTTGGCCGGCTTGCCGAAGCTGCCGACCTGCACCGCCCAGCCACCGGCGGAAGAAGATGGCGCGCTGGCGGCAACGGCAGGCTTGGGCTCAGGCGCCGGCTTGGGCTCTGGCTTGGGCGTCGGGGCCGGCTTGGGCTGCGGTGTCGGCGCAGCCTTCGGCTCGCTGCTGGACACGGACCTGGTCGGCGACAGCTGCTGCGCCTCCGCCACGCGAGCTCGCGACTCGGAGGCGTTTTCGATGCCGGGTCCGGGATCACTGTCACGCACCTTGCCATTGCCATCCACGAAGGTGATGGGGACATCGGTACCAATCTTCAGCTCGCTGGGGGGCTGCGGTGCATCCACCGTCGAACGGTCGATATCCACCGGCTTGCCCAATGTCATCACCGGACTGGGACGCTCATCACGGGCCGGCGGCTCATCAAACAACATCGGGATGAAGATCACGCCCAGGGCCAACAGGATGACTGCGCCGCTGATCCGTTCTCGCTTGCCATATTTCATCGTGCCATCTCCCTTGCACCCGGATTCCAATGACCGCGGTCCTGCTTCACCTCAGGCATCCTCGTCGTCAAGCCATGCCAGCGCTTCGCCGACCGTGAAGAAGGAGCCGCAGACCAGCACCTCCCCCGCGGTGGCATGCTCCACCAGCCAATTCGCCGCCTCAGCGACCGAATCACATTCCGCCAGCACGGTCCCCTGGCCGGCACGCACCACGGCAGCCAGCTCACTGGCCTGGCGAGCACGCTCGCCGCCCAGTGTCGCCACGACGAAGCCATCCACCACGGGCGACAGCGCCTCGATCACGCCTCGTGCGTCCTTGTCTCCCAGCATGGCCAGCAGCACCAGACGCGGTCGAGCGGAAGGCTCGCGCGCCGCCAGACGACTGGCCAGATAACCTGCCGCATGCGGGTTGTGCCCCACATCCAGACACCAGTCACGCCCATGACGCTGGACCCATTGCATGCGCCCCTTGAGCTGGACATTGGCCATGGCATGGCGCACGCATGACACCTCAAGCGCCACACCGGCTGCGACGAGCGCATTCAGCGCACTGGCCGCGTTGTCGCGTGGCAGGCCGGGGTCCGGAAGTGCCTCGAGGGTCATGACGGGGTCGCTCAGTCGCTGCCAGTGCCAGAGCCCATCCGCTGACGACCTTGCCGGGGAGGCGAGGTCCTGCTCGCAGGCGTCCTGCCAGACAAAGTCCTGCCACAGCACCTGAGGCGTCACACCCAGCGAGCGGGCGTGCTCGGCACAGCTGCTCGGCAAGTGATCGGAGCCGAAGATGGCCGGGCGCCCTGCACGCAGGATACCCGCCTTCTCGAAGCCGATGTTCTCGAGGTCCGTGCCCAGGAAGGCAGCATGATCCTGTGCCACGGTGGTGATCATCGCCACATCGCAGTCGATGATGTTGACGGCATCCAGACGCCCGCCGAGACCGACCTCCAGAATCGCCAACCGTGGCTGTCGCTGAGCGATCAACCACAGGCCAGCGAGCGTGCCGGCCTCGAAGTAGGTCAGGCTGATCACGCCCTGCCCATCTCCCGCATCCGAATGACGCGCCGAATCCACCTGCTCGAAGGCAGTGATCAGCTCGTCGTCACTGGCGTGCTGCCCATCGAGGGTCACGCGCTCGTTGTAATGCAGCAGGTGCGGAGAGGTGTAAGTCGCGGTCGTCAGACCATGCGCACGCCCGAGCGCCTCGAGCATGGCGACCGTGGAGCCCTTGCCGTTGGTACCGGCCACGGTGATGACCCGCTCGCCAATGCGACGAGCCCCGGGGCCGACAAGCCCCAGACGCTCAGCCACGCATTGCACGCGGGCGAGCCCCATGTCGATGCTGACGGGATGCTGGCGCTCCAGACGCGAAAGCCAGTCTTGCAGTGACAGCTCGCGTGGCACGGCCTCATGCAGGGCAGCAACGCTCAGCGGAGGCCGCTCACGGGACTGCAGCACCTCTCGGGTGCTGCAGTGGCCCGGCGCATTGGCCTGCTCAGCCATCGCGACGATCGCCTTGCGGCTTGTCGGCGGAGAATGTCTCGTCAAGCACGCTGTCAACCGCGGAGCGCGGCTCTGCAGGCTGCGGCTCGCTCGGTGCAGCCTCGACAGCCTCACCTTCGACAACGACTTCCGTGGCATCTACCACCGGTGCCTGCACGTCAGCCTTGACCGGCAGACCCTGCAGCTTGAGCAGGATGCTGGACAGACGCTCACGCATGTCGCGACGATGGATGATCATGTCGACCGCGCCATGCTCGAGCAGGAACTCTGAACGCTGGAAGCCTTCCGGCAGTTTCTCGCGCACGGTCTGCTCGATGACACGCGGGCCAGCGAAGCCGATCAGGGCATTCGGCTCGGCAACGTTCAGGTCGCCCAGCATGGCAAGCGATGCCGATACGCCACCGAAGACCGGATCCGTCAGCACGCTGATGTACGGTACGCCTGCCTGTTTGAGCTTCTCGAGCGCAGCGGAGGTCTTGGCCATCTGCATCAGGGAGAACAGTGCTTCCTGCATGCGCGCGCCACCGGAGGCCGCGAAGCATACCAGCGGCACTTCTTCCGCCAGCGCGAGTTCGGCTGCACGCACGAACTTCTCACCGACGATGGCCCCCATGGAGCCGCCCATGAAGCTGAATTCGAAGGCAACGGCCACGACAGGCTGTCCGGAAAGCGTGCCGCGCATGGCGACCAGCGCATCCTTTTCGGACGTCTGCTTCTGGGCGGCGCTCAGGCGATCCTTGTACTTCTTGGAATCGCGGAACTTGAGGCGATCGACCGGCTCCAGATCTGCCGCGATCTCCTCGCGACCCTCGCTGTCGAGGAACCAGGACAGACGGGCACGCGCAGTGAGACGCAGATGGTGGTCACACTTCGGGCAGACGTTGTCGTGCTTGGTCAGCTCCGGAAGGTACAGGACTGCTTCGCACTTGGGGCATTTACGCCACAGGCCATCAGGAATGGAGGTGCGCCGATCCTTGCGTTGGATACGGCTCATTGACGGCACAATCTTGTCAAGCCAGCTCATGGTGGGGAGGCTTCCGTTTTGCTGCTGTTCTGGGCACCGCTCGACGACTGTCGGCGGCCATGCGAGTTGGCACACGCCCACCTCTCCAGGAGGCAAGGACGTGGCGGGCAACGACTGACACCCTCTTCGCCCCCTTGTCTCGGGACGCTGGAGGAAGTCAGTGGCGCCAAAGGAAAAGACCGTGCAACCCATTGGTCGTACGGCCCCTTTTCCAGATTCTGGCAAACATTGTAGCGGCTTCGCCCCCCTTGCGGGTAGTGCGAGATGCCAATTGCCTTGTGGAGTCCAGTGTTGCGCCTGTCCCGCGCAGGCCTTGCGGCATGCCGCGCAGGGCATCAGTGGAGTCAGTCGGCGGCTCGTACTGCCTGACAGAACGCCTGGAGGCGCTCCCATGACTTCTCGCCAGGGGCAGACTCTACCCCTCCCGAGACATCGACCGCGTGGGGCGCTACCTGCCTGACCGCCTCCGTCACGTTGCCGGCCTCGAGCCCGCCCGCCAGGATCACCGGCAGGGGCAATTCTCGAGGGATGCGCGACCAGTCAAAGGTCTCGCCCGTGCCACCGGGGACACCGGGACGATAGGCATCCAGCAGCAGACCGCGTGCGTCATGGAAGCGTTCTGCCTCTGCCACCAGGTCGATCCCGTCACGCATGCGCAACGCCTTGATATAGGGGCGGCCAGCGGCTCGGCACTGCTCGGGCGTTTCGTTGCCATGGAATTGCAGCAGATCGAGATGCGGGGCAGCGGCGGCCACTTCGGCCTCACTGGCATCGACGAACAATCCGACACGCGTCACGAATGCCGGCACCAGGCACGAAAGCTCCGCCAGACGAGCAACGTCCACCGCCCGCTTGCTGCCCGCCCACAGCACGAACCCCAGCGCATCGGCACCTGCCGCCACGGCGCCGGCGATATCCTGTTCACGTGTCAATCCGCAGATCTTGATTCGGGTACGCTGGCTCGCTCGAGCGCTCATCTCGGTCATGGGATCACTCCGTTCAACGTGAGGATTCATTCTGTGCGACAGGCGATCCTGCGGCAGGCGATCCTGCGGCAGGAATCGCTTGTTCATGTTCCCGACTGAGACGCTCGGCCTCACGGGCAACGCTTGCCAGCCGAATGGCTTCCTTTTCACTGAGCTTGCCTGCCGCCCGAGCCTCTTCGGCACCCTCGGCTTCGGCACGGGCCAGGCGTGAGCGTACCATCGGGCAATCCGGCAAGGGGCGCTCTCCCGTCCACTCCCCGAGATGGGCCACCAGACCAGGCCCGAGCGGCTCCCTGGGCAGCTCATAGCGCGGCGGATAGATGACGTCGACGAAGTGAAGTCCCGTGGCTGCTGCCGTGGCACTCGAACGCGTGCGATCTCCCCCGCGCATCAGCTCCACGATCCACTCGACAGGCTTCTCGCCACGCCCGATGGCCATCAAGGTACCGGCGATATTGCGCACCATGTGGTGCAGGAAGGCATTCGCCTGGATGTCGATCATGACCAGCTGGCCGTGACGACTCACCTCGATGAAATGCACGTGGCGTCGTGGCGAGCGCGACTGACAACCTGCCGCACGGAAGGCCGAGAAGTCCAGCTCCCCTACCAGATGGGCGGCCGCCGCCTGCATGTCGGCGACATTCAGGGGTTCACGACACCAGGTGGCGTTGTGACGCTCCATCACCGGCCGAAAAGGCTGATTGATGATCATGTAGCGATAACGACGCGCGATGGCGCTGAATCGGGCATGGAAGTCATCGGGAACGGGGACCGCCCAATGGATGCCGATATCCGGGGGAAGATTGACGTTGCCGCCCATGCGCCATGCCTTGCGGCTGCGCCCCACGGGGGTATCGAAGTGCACGACCTGACGCACGGCGTGCACACCTGAATCGGTACGCCCGCTGCAGTGGACGGTGATGGGAGTGGAAGCCACCTTGGAAAGCGCCTTTTCAAGCGTTTCCTGCACGGAAGGTGCGTGGCTGAGGCGCTGCCAACCGCAATAGCGGCTGCCATCATACTCGACGCCCAGAGCGATGCGCCCCGGGCGTCTTTCATTATCATCAAGCGGTGTAAAAAAGGGCATCAGGTCAGACCAAAGCGCTCCATCAACGCCAGCGCCTCTTCACGGATCATCCCGTCATTGGCGGAGGAGAGCGGCTCAAGCAGCGCTGCCGCTTGATCATCCTCACCATCCACCAGCAACTGGCGGGCTTCCTCGAGCTGCTGGAAAGCCACGCTGTCCTGGGCGCCAGCCCCTGCCCCTGCCATGCCGACAGAGGGATAGGCATTATCCTGATCCCCGGACTCGAACGCCACTTCCTCCACCTCGAATTGCGAGATATCACGACGAGGGACATCCACCTCTTCCAGCGTCATGCTATCCAGCGACGGCAACTCGTCGGCTGCTGAAAAGGCGCTTGCAGGCGCCACATCGTCGCCTGAAGGTGCACTGGATTTCGCAGATTCACCTTCCTCATCGATGGAGGCGGAGGTAAATTCGACCGCCTCACCCTTGAGTGCCTCGTCCGCCTTCTCAACACTTGCCACTGCCGCAGGCTCCACACCGTCGTCAAGCGTCAGTTCCGGCGCTTGGTAATCGATCACGTTGTCACTGAAGAAACTGGTATCGGGTGCCGCCTTTCCGTGCTCGGGACTCTTGCCCTTGAGGCCGGGCTCGAATGCGACTCCCACGTCTGCCGGAGTGTCATTCGTGACGGCGGCATCAGCGTGCAAGTCATCCTCGAACGAGCCACTGTCCTGCCCTTCGCCTGAAGAGTCAGACACGTCACCCTCCGGCTCGCACTCATCGTCCTGCAGGTTCGCGCCACCTGCCGCCAGCCTTTCAGAGGCTGCGCTGGCCGAGGATGGCACACGCAGGGACTGGGCATATTGACTGACGACACCGGAGAGATGCGTCACGTTGCTTGCGGCCACCGCGCCACCCATGGCAGCACGCATGGGGCTACCCATTCCGGCGTAACGGTTGAGCAGCGCCTGAGCCTCTTCACGCTCTTCTGCATTGCCCGCCGCCAATACCTTCTCGCTTTCGTGATTCAGCGCCTCGAGATTGCCAAGTTCTCCATGCACTCCCATCAGCTTGAGACGCAGGTCCTGACGACTCTCATCGTCTGCAAGACCGGTTTCCAGCAGGGCTTGCGCCTGATCGAAGCGTCCATAGGCGATGAAGATATCCGCCTCGCTGATGGCAGCAGCCTCAGGCTGGGCCAGAGGCTCAAGAGTGTGAGAGCCACGACTTGCCACTGCGGACGCCTCTTCCGGGACCTGTCTGTCAGCGGTACCCGCTGCAGCACCAAAGGCACCCCGTGACGGGTCCTGCAGGTCCTGGTCGTTGTGACGCACGGCATCCGCGAAGCTCATGCTGGAGTCATCCTTCGGCCCCGAGCGACGACGCAGCAACAGCAACAGCAGCAACAGCAATGCTCCCGCCGCGCCGCCCACCATCATCAGATTGTCCTGTACCCACTTCCACGTCGCCTGCGGCCAGGGCTGGCTGGGCAACACGAGATTGCCTTCACCATCACGCGGCTGGCCCAGATCCACCCCGGCAGCGACCAGACTCTCGGGTAGCGTCAAGGGAGTGATGCCGCTGTTGACCAGCAGACGGTTCTGCTTGGCCAGCAATACCTTGGCCGTTTCCAGCTGCTCGGTACGCTCGGCCAGGGAAGCACGCAGCTCACCGACCTCACTGCGTAATGAAGCGACTTCACTGCGCAGGTCGTCACGCTCCTGCTCCAGTTGATCCAGACGCTGCTGGTTGGTCAGCAACTGGTCTTCCAGCGATTCGAGGCGATCCGACAGTTCATCGATGGCCTGCTGGCTGCCCGCGGAAATCTGCGTACTGGCGGCCGCCTTGCTCGCCGGCGTGGCCTCTTCATCGATCAGCGTCAGGCGCGGCTTGCCGTCAGCACCCGCACTGGCGGGGCCGCTGGGAGCGGGCGCTGCAGCGGGCGTCTCACTGGCCGTGGCGGTATCCTTCGGAGACGCGGGCGTCGTCTTCTTGCTGGCCGGAGCAGGAATGGTCTTGCCTTGCGCCCCCGCGACCCACTGTTGATATTGCTCACGCACTTCGCGATCGGCCGCCGTGCGCGAGCGGCCCAGCATGGTGGCGCGATCGGGAACGCTCAGGACTACCCCCGCCCTCAGCTTGTTGATGTTGCCGCCCGGGAAGGCACTGGGATTGGCTTCCTGAATCGCCAGCATGGCCTGACGGATGCTGACCCCGGCATCCGGCCGCACGCGTCGTGCGATGGTCCACAGGGAATCGCCACTGCGTACCTTGATGCTTGACGGCGTTTCGCCCGCCGCGGGCGCAGCGCTTGCCGAAGACGACTGACCACTGTCACGGAAGACCACGGAACGCGAGGGTGTCGACCCCGTGTCGGCCAACGGACGTGAGCGCGCACCAGAAGGCGTCACCAGTGCCGGCTGACTGGAATAGCCCGCCGGATCGAACAGCAGCGTGACCTGACGCTGCAGCTTGCCATTGGGCCACTCGACGTCCAGCAGAAGATCCACATAGGGCTCACGTACCGCCCCGTTGGTGGTCAGCTGAAGATAATAGCGGCTGCCCTGCTGCTTGATGGCCACCTTGACATCATCACTGACATAGCTGCGGTCCACACCGGCACGCGCAAAGGCGGCGGCATCGGAGACGTTCGCCTTGATCAGGCTGCTATCAAGCCCGGAGGTATCTGTCAGGCCGATGCGGGCATCCAGCGGTTGATTCAGATTCGAGCGCAATCGCGGCGATTCCATGCCGACCGCCAAGGCCTGAGCACTATAGATGGCGAAGGAGATCGCCAGTGCGAGAGGAAGCTTGCGTCCCATTGAGTGTCCCTTCGTATGCGACCGATTCAGTGTCCGGCCGGCGCATTATGTTACGTATTCTTACATATAAGATACCAGAGAGTCCGCCTCATGATTCAGGCAAGGCGCGACTCAGCCAGAAAAATTTCAACGCTAGCGGGCGTCGTCCCCTCTGATAGCCCACCTGCTCCCCGGATGACAGGAGTGACCAGCTCCACCTCATCCGGCTGACACGATACTCAAATATGCATACGAGATGCCATCATGCATCAACATCGCCAGCCAAATTCGCAAAAAATGCGCAAGCCGGAATGAAGCCGGTCAGTCATTGGAATGACATGCCGGTCATCTGATGCCCATGGCACTGCCGATCATCGGCACGACCGACCATCGCAATCACCCTTCATTGGGCATTCGGGGAATGACCGGGAACCCGGGCATGGTCCGCCAGGACATTCGCCAGGGACGTTCGAGTGCATCGATATTCGATTGCAGAATTTTCGAGCGCAAAAAAGTCGCCCCCGGCTCCAAGGAGTCGGGGGCGACGTCTTGCATCACGCCATGGCACTCAACCGCGAGGGCCAGCCATCGTGATGATCAGGCGGCGCGATGTTCCCGCAGAATGGTCAGCATGCGCTTGAGCGGCTCCGCGGCCCCCCACAGCAGCTGGTCACCCACACTGAAGGCAGACAGGTATTCACCACCCATCGCCAGCTTGCGCAGACGGCCGACCGGAACGGTCAGGGTGCCGGTAGCAGCAGCCGGTGTCAGGTGCTTGAGGCTGTCTTCCTTGGTGTTGGCGACGACCTTGACCCAGTCGTTGTGCTTGGCCAGGCGGTCTTCGATCTCGTCCAGCGGCACGTCCTGCTTGAGCTTGACGGTGAAGGCCTGGGAGTGGGAGCGCATCGCACCGATCCGCACGCACAGCCCATCGATCATGATCGGGTTGCCTTGGCTGTCGAGAATCTTGTTGGCCTCGACACCGGCCTTCCACTCCTCGCGGGTCTGACCGGATTCCATCGGGGAATCGATCCACGGCAGCAGCGAGCCGGCCAGCGGCGCACCGAACTGCTGGGTCGCGAAATCATCGCCGCGCATGGTGGCGGTCACCTTGCGGTCGATATCCAGAATCGCGCTGGCCGGGTCTGCAAGCTCCGAGGCCACGCTGCCATTGAGCTGGCCCATCTGGGTCAGCAGCTCACGCATGTGGCGCGCACCGCTGCCGGAAGCCGCCTGGTAGCTCATGGAGGTCATCCACTCGACCATGCCGGCCTCGAACAGGCCACCCAAGCCCATCAGCATCAGGCTGACGGTGCAGTTGCCGCCGACGAAGGTGTTGGCGCCGGCGCCGATCTTCTCATCAATCACGTGACGGTTGACCGGGTCCAGCACCAGCACGGCATCCTTTTCCATGCGCAGGGTGGAGGCCGCATCGATCCAGTCGCCCTTCCAGCCGGCTTCACGCAGCGGGCCGAACACCTGCTTGGTGTAGTCGCCGCCCTGACAGGTGACGATGACGTCCAGCGCCTTCAGCTCATTGATGTCATTGGCATCCTTGAGCGCCGGCACCGGCGTGCCCACGTCCGGGCCGGCCTGACCGACCTGGGAAGTGGAGAAGAATACCGGCTCGATACCGGCGAAATCGTTGTCATCACGCATGCGTTGCATCAGCACGGAACCGACCATGCCACGCCAACCGACAAATCCGACTTTCAACATGCTTGTTCTCCTTGTTCATGCACGGCCGGGAACACGGAAGACACCGAAGCTCCCGGCACAGGAATGACCCGCAGCGAGCACAGGCAACTCACACGAGGCGAGCCTTGCCCAACGCTCCAGCCGCAGATCCTGACATGAGAACCCGGCGACGCACGCCGGGCTCCCCCATGATCATCGCGTGAACGCCGCTCACTTTCGGCGTTCACGCGGGTATTGCCTTACGCCTGCGCCTTGAAGGCGGCCAGCACGGCATCGCCCATCTCGGAAGTGGAGACCTTGCGAGTGCCAGCGTAGGCGATGTCCGCGGTACGCAGACCTTCATCCAGCACCACACCGACGGCTTTCTCGATACGCTCGGCCCACGCCGCCTCATTCAGCGAGTAGCGCAGCATCATCGCCACTGACAGGATGGTCGCCAGCGGGTTGGCGATGCCCTGACCCGCGATGTCCGGCGCGCTGCCGTGGCACGGCTCATACATGCCCTGACCACCCGCGTTGAGCGAGGCGGACGGCAGCATGCCGATGGAACCGGTCAACATCGCGGCCTCATCCGACAGGATGTCGCCAAACATGTTGCCGGTGACCATCACGTCGAACTGCTTCGGTGCGCGCACCAGCTGCATGGCGGCGTTGTCGACGTACATGTGCGACAGCTCGACATCCGGGTAGTCGGCGGAGATGCGCTCCATCACGTCACGCCACAGCATGGTGACTTCCAGCACGTTGGCCTTGTCGACGCTGCACAGCTTCTTGTTGCGCTTCTGGGCCATCTCGAAGGCGGTACGGCCGATACGCTCGATCTCGGATTCTGAGTAGACATAGGTGTTGTAGCCGACCTGCTGTCCGTCGCGCGTCTCGATGCCACGCGGCTGGCCGAAGTAGATGCCACCGGTCAGCTCACGCACGATCATGATGTCCAGACCGGACACCACTTCCGGCTTGAGGCTGGAGGCCTCGGCCAGCTGCGGGTAGAGAATTGCCGGGCGCAGGTTGGCGAAGAGTTCAAGCTCCTTGCGCAGCCCCAGCAGGCCGCGTTCCGGACGCAGGGAGATATCTTCCAGCTTGTCCCACTGCGGGCCACCGACCGCGCCGAGCAGGATGGCGTCCGCCGCCTTGGCGGCGTCCAGCGTGTCCTTCGGCAGCGGATGGCCCGCCGCGTCATACCCTGCACCACCGACCTTGCCTTCGCTCAGCGTGATGTCCAGCCCTTCGCTGCGTGCGGCTTCAAGGATCTTCACGGCTTCGGCCGTGATTTCCGGGCCAATGCCATCACCGGGCAGAATCAGGATATTGCGGCTCATCTGGAACTCCTTGGGCCGGAGAGCATCCGGCAAGACCGACGGTTCACCGCCGGTGCTGAGACTGGGCTCGCTGCCACTCTGGACGGCGAGCCATGACGAATGTGTTGCGACTGCGGCGCTGACTGGCGTGACGCTGGACAGATCAGGCCGTCTTGCCATCGCGGAACAGCCACGGACGCTCGGCGCGATGACGCGTCTCGAAGCTGTCGATGGCGTCCTGATCCTTGAGAGTCAGACCGATGTCATCCAGGCCTTCCATGAGGCAATGCTTGCGGAAGCTGTCCACCTCGAAGGCGATCGACTCACCGGACGGCGTGATGACCGCCTGTGCCTCGAGATCGATATCCAGACGATACCCTTCCACCGCTTCGGCCTCCTTGAACAGGCGATCCACCGTGCCCTCGTCGAGGGTGATCAACAACAGGCCGTTCTTGAACGAGTTGTTGTAGAAGATATCGGCGAAGCTCGGCGCGATGACGACACGGAAGCCGAAGTCGGTCAGTGCCCAGGGCGCGTGCTCCCGCGAGGAGCCGCAACCGAAGTTGCGACGTGCCAGCAGCACGCTTGCGCCTGAGTAACGCGGCTGATTGAGCACGAAATCCGGATTCAGCGGACGCTTGCTGATGTCCTGTCCGATATAGCCCTCATCGAGATAACGCAGCTCATCGAAGAGGTTCGGGCCGAAGCCGGTACGCTTGATCGACTTCAGAAACTGCTTCGGGATGATCAGGTCGGTATCGACGTTGGCGCGATCGAGCGGTGCCACGAGGCCCTGCTGGCGAATGAACTTTTCCATGTCGGGCCTCCTCAGGCTGCGTGGGTATCGGAAGTAGGAATGGGGGCAAAGTCACGAACATCAACGAAGTGACCCGCAATCGCGGCAGCGGCGGCCATGGCCGGGCTGACGAGGTGCGTACGCCCACCGAAGCCCTGACGGCCTTCGAAGTTGCGGTTGGAGGTGGAAGCACAATGCTCGCCGGCGCCCAACTTGTCGGCATTCATCGCCAGACACATGGAGCAGCCCGGCTCGCGCCATTCAAAGCCCGCGGCGAGGAAGATCTCGTGCAGCCCTTCGGCTTCCGCCTGTGCCTTCACCAGGCCAGAGCCCGGCACGACCATCGCCTGCTTGAGGCTCTTGGCGACCGTACGGCCTTCGGCCACGCGCGCCGCTTCACGCAAGTCCTCGATACGCGAGTTGGTGCAGGAGCCGATGAACACGCGGTCCAGCTTGATGTCGGTGATCTTCTGCTGAGCGCTGAGGCCCATGTACTCGAGCGCACGGGTGATGCCACGCGCTTCGGTGTCATCGTTGGCGGCTGCCGGGTCCGGCACCACGCCATTGACGCTGGTAACCTGCTCCGGGCTGGTGCCCCAGGTGACCTGCGGGGCGATGTCTTCCGCCTTGAGCACGACGACCTTGTCGAATTCGGCGTCTGCATCGGAGACCAGATTGCGCCAGTCGGCCACGGCCGCTTCCCACTGCTGGGCGTTCGGCGCATAGGGACGGTCGCGCAGGTAATCGATGGTGATGTCATCGACCCCGACCAGACCGACCCGTGCCCCGGCTTCGATGGCCATGTTGCAGATGGTCATGCGGCCTTCCATGGAAATGTCCTGGATGGCGGAGCCGCCGAATTCGATGGCATAGCCGGTACCGCCGGCGGTGCCGATCTCACCGATGATGGCGAGCACGACATCCTTGGCGGTGACGCCAGTGCCGAGACGACCATCGACGCGCACCAGCATGTTCTTCATCTTGCGCTGGATCAGACACTGGGTGGCGAGCACGTGCTCGACCTCAGAGGTGCCGATACCGTGAGCGAGTGCCGCGAAGGCACCGTGGGTCGCGGTGTGGGAATCGCCACACACCACGGTCATGCCCGGCAGGGTCGCGCCCTGCTCCGGCCCGACCACGTGCACGATGCCCTGACGCGCATCATTGATGGTGAACTGCTCGATGTTGAAGCTGTTGCAGTTGTCGTCGAGGGTCTGCACCTGGATGCGAGAGGTTTCATCCTCGATCCCCGCGATACCGGCAGCGCGCTCCTTGAGAGAGGTCGGCACGTTGTGGTCCGGCGTTGCCAGGTTGGCATCCAGACGCCACGGCTTGCGACCGGCCAGACGCAGCCCTTCGAAGGCCTGCGGCGACGTCACTTCGTGCAGCAGGTGACGGTCGATGTAGATGAGTGCAGTACCGTCTTCACGTTGCTTGACCAGATGCTGGTCCCACAACTTGTCATAAAGGGTCTGGCTGGCCATGTCGTGTCTCCTCGTGGCGCCCTACGGTAAGAGCGCTTGCTGCCTCGGGGCTCGTGGCGGCCCCTTGATGAGGTGTGTCGTCCAGTGTTGATGGCGGGGCGGTCGTGCGAGCCATGTCGCAGGTGGCTTGCCACCAGAGGCTCGAGCATCGCCGCCGCGTCCTGTGTCATCGAGAGTACTCGGCGGCGATGAATAAAAGCAATTCATGTTTTTCATGCTTTGGATTCCCAGAAGGAATACCATTGCCTCAGCCGACATTCCCTCTGATCGCACGGAAGATCATTCTTCTGAACGCCCTCATGACAGGATAGCTGCCTCACATGGACACTCCCTCTCTTCAGGCCTTCGTTGCCGTCGCGGAAACCGCCTCCTTCTCGCTGGCGGCCGAACAGCTGCACCTGACACAACCCGCTGTCTCCAAGCGCATCGCGCAGCTGGAACAGCTCCACGGCGCGCGGCTGTTTGATCGCATCGGGCGGCGCGTCACCCTGACGGAGGCCGGCAACATCCTGCTGCCGCGGGCACGTGCCATTCTGGTGATGCACGATGACACGCGGCGCGCGTTGCGCAATCTGTCCGGCGAGGTAAAAGGCAGCCTGACGATGGCGACCAGCCACCATGTGGGCCTGCACCGTCTGCCGCCACTGCTCAAGGCCTTTACCATGTCCCATCCCGAGGTACGCATGGACATGCGCTTCCTGGATTCGGAACAGGCCTATCAGGGCGTACTGGATGGGGAGCTGGAACTGGCCGTCGTCACTCTGGCACCGCATCGCGATCCCAATCTGACGGTGGTGCCGGTGTGGCTGGACGAGATGCGCTTCGTGTGCGGTCGAGACCACCCGCTGGCGGGACACAAGGCGTTGCCGCTGGCCGCCCTTTCACAGCACGACGCCGTGCTGCCGGGCCACCTGACCTTCACGCGCGGCATCGTCATCGACACCTTCGCGCGTGACGGCCTCTCGGTGGAAGTCTCGATGTCTACCAACTACCTCGAGACCCTCAAGATGATGGTCGCCATCGGCCTGGGCTGGAGCGTGCTGCCGGAAAGCATGATCGACGACGAGATCGAGATCCTGCCCATCGACCACCGCCCCATCGAACGCCAGCTCGGCTATCTCTATCACAACAACCGCACCCTCTCGAATGCCGCCAGCGCCATGATCGAGCTGCTGGAAGGGGCAAGGGATGCGGCCTCGAGACACCGCTGACGAATTTCGAAAGCACAACGCCAGCCCTGAGGGCTGGCGTTGCTGTAGAACGTCCTGCTGGTGGCGCCGCTGATCAGCGCTTGCCAGTGTCCTTGTCATTGCCCGATGAGCCATCCGTCTTGCTGGCCGCAGGCTTGGCATCGTCCTTCTTGGCCTCTTCCGCTGCCTTGGCGGCGGCGGCCTTGCTGGCGTTGGAGGGACGGCCACGGCGCGGCTTGGGCGCGGCGCTGCCGGTATCACTCTTGGCATCTGCACCCGCACTGCCAGTGTCACTCTTGGCGGCAGATCCAGCAGCCTTGGCAGTGCTTCCAGTGCTCGCACTCCCCGTCGAGCTGGAGGCTGGCTTGCTGGCCGCGGCGCGCTTGGTGGTGCTGGCTGTCGTCTTGCTGGAGGCCGCCGGCTTGCTTGCCGCGGTGCTCTTGGGAGCACTGGCCGCCGCCTTGCTCTGTGTCGCAGGCTGCTTGGCAGCGGGCGATGTCGCCGTGCTGCTGGAGCCCGAGGCAGTGGAAGCAGCGCCGCCGGTTGAGGTGCCGGACGCAGACGGCTTGCTGTCAGAGGCTGACTTGCTCGCCGTCGTCTTGGCCGCAGTTGTCTTGCTCGCGGTCGTCTTGTTGGCAGTCGTCTTGCTGGCAGCTGTCTTGCGCGGCGTGGAGGTCTTTCTCGCCGTGGTGGTCTTCGCCGCTGAGCTACCTGTACTGCTGGCAGCCGTGCTCGCCGTGCTCGGTTTTGCCGTGCTCGGTTTTGCAGTGCTGTCGCTGGCCGTGCTGCTGGTGGGCGTTGCGCTCTTGGAAGCAGTGCTCTTGGCAACAGTGCTTTTGGAAGCCGTGCTTTTGGAAGCCGTGCTCTTGGGTGCAGCACGTTTGCGCGCGGCGGGCTTGCTTGCCGGCGCTGCTGACTCAGTAGCCGCTGATGCCGCCGTGGAAGCGGCAGGCCCGGTGCTGGCGCCTTGCGCCCTGGAGGCACCGGACGAGCTGCTGCCCTTCGCATCGCTGGCATCATTGCTCGCCTTGCCCGCCGCGCTCCCTGTCATTGCCGACACCATCTCTTCCAGTGGCAGCGTGACCTGCTTGAGCGCGTCATTCATGCGCTTCTCGACCGTCTCCTGCACATCACGCACGGTCTTGAGCTGCGCCTGTGCGGCTGAGGTGATCTCTTCCGGCACAGTCTGGCCGAGTACTTCCGGAATGGTCTGGCGCGCATAACGCCCCGGCGCCGCTTCGATCACGTCGAGCTTGCCCTCACCCGGCGTGCGCGCAGAGACTTCCGGTTCCGGCTCGACGAAACCATTGCCGGACATCCATGCCTGCCAGTCATTCCACCAGGAGCCTTCATGCGCCTCGGTGCCTTCAAGCCAGGCATCCGGTGTCGCCGGCAGCTCGTCATTGGTGACGTAGCCGTACTTGTTCTTGTGCGGCGGATTGACGATACCCGCGATATGGCCTGAGCCACCCAGCACGAAGCGCTTGATGGAAGCCTTGGGCAGCTGGGTGCCGTTGTAGGTGGTCTGCCACTTGGCGATGTGATCCTCGCGGGCGGAGACCCAATAGCTGGGAATCTCGATCTGCGAGAGGTCGATCGGGACACCGTCCAGCTCGATACCGCCGGGCTGCACAAGGCGGTTCTCCAGATACATGTGACGCAGATACCAGGCATGGGTACCGGCCGGCAGGTTGGTGCCGTCGGTATTCCAGTACAGCAGGTCGAACGCGGTCGGCGCTTCGCCCTTGAGATAGTTGGAGACGTAGAACGACCAGAAGAGGTCATTCTCGCGCAGCAGGTTGAAGGAGAACGCCATCACGCGGCCATCCAGGTAGCCGTCCTGCGCCATCTGCTTCTCAAGGCCCTGCAGTACCGGCTCGTTGAGGAAGACACCGATCTCGCCGGGATCGGAGAAGTCCTGCAACGTCGCCATGTAACTGACCGAGCGCACGCGATCCGCCTGTTTCCTGGCCGTGAGATAGGCCATGGTGCTGGCCGTCAGCGTGCCGCCGATGCAGTAGGACAGGATATTGACCTGCTTCTCGCCGGTGGCCTGCTCGATGGCATCCATCGCGGCAAGCGGCCCCATCTGCATGTAATCGGCCCAGGTGAGATCGCTCTGCTCCGGCCCGGGATTGCGCCAGGAGATCAGGAACACGGTGTGCCCCTGCTCCACCAGCCAGCGCATCATCGAATTGTCCTGACGCAGATCGAGAATGTAGTACTTGTTGATCCACGGCGGCACGACCAGCAACGGCGTACTGAAGGCCTTTTCCGTCGCCGGGCGATACTGGATCAGCTGGATCAGCTCATTCTCGAACACCACATCCCCCGGCGTGACGGCGATGTTGTCGCCGAGACGGAAGGCTTCGGTGTCGGTCATCGCGACATTGATGCCTTCGGCGGAGTTGGCAAGGTCTTCCCGCAGACGCTTCAAGCCGTCGAGCAGACTCTGGCCGCCGGTTTCGCGGGTCACCCGCTGCACTTCCGGGTTGGTGGAGGCGAAGTTGGAGGGCGAGAAGGCACTGACGTACTGGCGCGCGTAGAACTCGAGATTGCGCTTCTGGCTCTCCGGCAATCCCTTGATGCCCGCCAGCATCTCATCCACGGCGCGCGAGAACAGCAGATATTGCTGCACGAGGAAGTGATAATACGGTTCGCTCTGCCAGGCCTCATCGCGGAAGCGACGATCAGAGCGTGCGGGGCTGATCACGGGCTCGACACTCTCACCGCTCATCTCGCGCAGCGTGCCCTGCATCAGGGCCATCTGGTCCTGGAAGAGGCGGGTCTGCGTGGAAATCAGCAACTGGGGGTCACGTGCCAGCGCCTCCGCGCCTGCCTGGAAGCAACGTCCCATCTCGTCGTAGATGGTGGAGGCAGCAGCACTTGGCCACAGGCGCTCCAGCATGTCACTCATCAGAGCCTGATACTGGGTGCTGGCTTCCTGTACCACGCCGGCCCATTCACCGCCGTCGACGCCATCGGGGAACAGATGGGAAAAGGCCTGAGAGAATGCCTGAGAAAGTGCCTGCTGCTGGGCTGAAACCATATCGCCCGTCCTCCTTGTCATTGGCTATCGAAGCATGGCTGTCGAACGAACGCCGACATGCACGATTTCATCGAACCGAATCCTTCCGTACCTCTGCAGTGCAATGCCCTCGAAAGGCGTTCGCGGCGCCGTCACTGGCACCTTGCACCGACTCTCTTCACTCTGGCGTCACTTTGGCAGGCCAGAGCCTTGCAGTCCGCTTTCCGTCGCATTCATGCCAGAGGCGCGAATACGACGGAAAGCCGGCTGAGACCTCTCATCTGTCGTCTTGCCGCCTCGGGGGGCGACTCTCAGCATGCACCCGGGCCGTGATGGGGGCAATGCCTGACCTCGCCAAAAAAAGGGCTGGCGCATGCGCCAGCCCTCTCGATGATTCTTCAGCTCTGCTTGGCGCGGCTGGTGGCACTTGCCGACTTGCTGGTGCTGTCTTTCGCGGCATCCGCCGTGGCGGAAGACGCCTTGCTGGCAGCGGAAGATGCCTTGTCCGTGGCTTCCTTGCCCGCATCGGAATAGGCCTGTTCCATCTGGCTGCGCATCTCGTTGCCCATTTCCGCCAGTTTCAGGGAATCGTCCATCATCTGCTGGGACAGCTCGGTGGCCACTTCCAGCTGACGATTGCCGAATTCGCTGAGCTGCTCGACACTCTTCACTTCCGTCGCGGCGCGGGCACGCTCGAAACCGGTATCGGCATAGCGCTTGGCGGCATCCATCTGGAACTCGGCCACCTTGCTCATGTGGTCGAGCACCAGGCTGTTGAGCTTGCGCATCGGCTGATAGAAGCTGCGGGCCTGCTCGGCAAAAGCGTTGAACATCTGATCCTGTTGCATGACGGTTCCTCCCATGGATTCCGTACCGGAAGAGCGCGCAGAAGACTCTGCGCCATCTTTTGAGCGCAGCATTATGCTGCACTGCACAAAGACTAGTCTGCTCCCGAAGCGGTTGCAATCCCATGACGATAATCCTGCACCGCAATGCCTTCAGCTTCCCTCGTCATCCATCAGTCACGCTGACTGCGTGAGCGCGCGCTGGCGGCCTTGGGTCTGTCCTCAGCGGCCGCCTTCTGCGCAGCTCCCGCATGCGGGTCATTCCCAGCGGGCTCACTGTCGCCACCACTGGCCCCACCACTGGCGTTGCCCGTGCCCTGCTGACCGAACTGCTGCAAGGTATCCAGCATCATCTTCTGGTACTGCTGGAAAGCCGCCATGCCCTTGGCCATGCTGTCGCCCATCTCGTTGGATGAGGCCCCCGGGGAATCGGCCGCTGACGCGCCGCCCATCCCCGCCATGCCTTCCGCCATCCCCGGCGGCATGAACCTGGCAAACGGCGTGCCCGCCCCCGGTGTCATCAGCGGCTTGAGCAGGCTCATCGGATCATAGCCCTCGACGCCCGCTTCCATCTGACGACGAAAGCGCTCCATCAATTCCTGTTGAAAGGCTTCCACATCCGGCAGGCCCATCGCCTGGCGAAACTCCTGAGGCGTCAGGTCGAATTCGACATTGATCTTCATGGCAGTGTCCTTGTGTTGTCTGCCCGCGCACGGCGTGGTGCGCGAGTCCGCTGGCATGCTTGCCATTCGAGTCTAGCAGCGAGAATGACACGGGGGCAGCCTGCTACTTACGCCTTTTCTTATTTACTTTGTGCAAGCCAACCCACCACGCAAGACGCCCCAGCCACGAAGGATGCAGGGCATCACTCCACGGATGGGGCGTCTCTTTCTCACTAAAAGTTCAGCAGCTTGGCAGCGTTACAAGTTCAACAGCTGGGCAGCGCCAGCAGTTCAGCCGCGCCGCAAGCGGCTTACACCTCGCGCAGCACCGGTGTGTCGACCTTGACGTCGGCATTCTGGCCACGATGGCGCAGCAGGTGGTCCATCAACGTCAGCGCGACCATCGCCTCGGCGATCGGCGTGGCACGGATGCCGACACACGGATCATGACGGCCGGTGGTGATCACCTCGACCGCCTCGCCGTTGACGTCGATGCTGCGACCCGGCAGACGCAGGCTGGAGGTCGGCTTGAGCGCGATGCTGGCACGCAGGGTCTGGCCGCTGGTGATGCCGCCCAGGATGCCGCCGGCATGATTGGAGAGGAAACCTTCCGGCGTCATCTCGTCACGGTGCTCGGTACCCTTCTGGCTGACCACGGCGAACCCGTCCCCGATCTCGACGCCCTTGACGGCGTTGATGCTCATCAGGCCATGGGCCAGCTCGGCATCGATGCGATCGAAGATCGGCTCACCGAGACCCACCGGTACGCCAGTCGCCTCGACGGTGACCTTGGCGCCCACGGAATCGCCTTCCTTGCGCAGGGCGTCCATGTACTGCTCCAGCTCCTCGAGGCGGTCCGCATCGCCACAGAAGAACGGATTGGTGTCGACCAGCGACCAGTCCTTGACCTCAAGCTCGATGGGACCGAGCTGGGACAGATAGCCGCGCACCTGCACGCCGTGGCTCGCCAGATACTTCTTGGCGATGGCACCGGCGGCGACGCGCATGGCCGTCTCGCGCGCGGAGCTGCGGCCACCGCCACGGTAGTCACGCTCACCATACTTGTGGTGATAGGTGTAGTCGGCGTGGGCCGGACGGAACTGGTCCTTGATCTTGCCGTAGTCCTTGGAGCGCTGATCGGTGTTCTCGATCATCAGGCCGATGGCCGTGCCGGTGGTGCGGCCCTCGAACACGCCCGAGAGAATGCGCACCTGGTCCGGCTCGCGCCGCTGGGTGGTGTGGCGCGAGGTGCCGGGACGGCGGCGGTCCAGATCGACCTGCAGATCCGCTTCGCTGATCTCGATGCCCGGCGGGCAACCATCGATGATGGCGCCCAGCGCCGGGCCATGGCTTTCGCCGAAGGTGGTGACAGTGAACAGCTTGCCGAAGGTATTTCCGGACATTCAGGGGGTCCTCAGGCGATGCCGCCGGTCATGGCCGACGGCGTTCTGATAATAGTTGTCGTGAGCTTTTTCAGGTCTGGCGCTGAAGCGAAGGCACCAGACGAGCCTGTCTTCAGGCGAATTCGGGGGCGCAGACGTCCAGTGTCTGGGCATCGATGGCGAAGACGCCGTTGCCGCCACGCTCGAACTCCAGCCACATGAAGGGCACGTCCGGGAACGCGTCCATCAGGTGGCGCTCGGAGTTGCCGACCTCGACGATCAGCACGCCGTCGTCGGTCAGGTAGTCACGCGCCTCGCGCAGGATACGGCGCACGATATCCAGGCCATCATCACCGGCGCCCAGCGCCAGCGCCGGCTCGTGGCCGAATTCCTGCGGCATGTGGGAGAGATCGAAACTGTCCACGTAGGGCGGATTGGAGACGATCAGGTCATAGCGCTTGCCGGCCACGCCCGCGAACAGGTCCGACTGCACGGCGATGACCCGCCCTGCCACATCGTGACGTTCGATGTTGCGACGCGCGACTTCCAGCGCCTCGATGCTGATATCGACCAGATCCACCTCGGCGGTCGGCATCACCAGCGCCGTGGCGATCCCGATGCAGCCGGAACCGGTGCACATGTCCAGCACCCGGGTCGGCGGCAGTTCCGGGAACCAGGCCGAGAAGCCGCTCTCGATCAGTTCGGCGATCGGCGAGCGCGGAATCAGCACGCGCTCATCGACATCGAAGGGCACGCCGGTGAAGAAGGCTTCACCGAGCAGATACGGCAGCGGCTTGCGGGTGGTGATGCGTTCACGCACCAGCGCCACGATGCGCGCACGCTCCATGGTCAGCAGACGGGCGTCGATCACGGCGGGGTCCGTATCCCACGGCAGATGCAGCGCACCCAGCACCAGCGCCACCGCCTCGTCCCAGGCAGAGTCGGTGCCGTGGGCGAAGTGCAGACGGTGCGCGTGGAACTCGCTGGTCGCCCAGCGAATCAGGTCGCGCAGAGTCACCAGCTCCTCGACGAGACGGGAGTCCGGCTCACTGAGGCTGGAAGGATGGCGCAGGTCGGACGCGGAAGTAGTGGACACGGTGATTCCTGTAAGCGGACAGATGGACAACGAGCGCCGCCAGTCATGAAGCGTCGGTGGCGTCTCGCGCAGGCATTGTAGCGTTCACGAGGCGTGGCGGCGACCCTTGCACGCGCCATGGTCACCGCGCGTGACGTGCGCGACATCATGGGACGCCACTGACCTTGCACGGCACGGCGCGGTGCTTCACAGCACCGACAGCCACGCTATACTGCGCCCCTTGCCATTCACCGCTTGCGGAGCCCCCAGCCATGCCCCCCCGACACGACGACAGCTCGGATGACGGCGACGATTTCAACGCCTTCCGCGCCGCCCTCAAACAGGCCGGCGTGCGCAAGATCACCAGCAACCGGGCAGACCCCGGCCGCAAGCCGCTCAGCCGTGACGAGCAGGCCCGACTGGCCGCGCGTCGCGCTGCCGCCAGCGAAGCCTCGACCGACTCTCTCGGCACGCCATCGCGCACCACGGACGGCCAGGTCGAACCGGTCACGCCCAGCCAGCTGCTCGACTTCGCGGTACCGGACCTCCCCTACCGCCAGCGCCAGCGCCTCAAGCGCGGCGAGATCGCCTGGGAAGCCGGTCTCGATCTGCACGGCTACACACTGGAGCAGGCGCGCAGCGAGCTGGAATCCTTCATCGATGACGCCATCGCGCGGCGCTCACGCTGTGTGCTGGTCGTACATGGCAAGGCGTGGACCGGCATGGCGGATCACCCGATCATCAAGAGCCACGTCAACGCCTGGCTGCGCCAGTGGCCGGACGTGCTGGCCTTCACCTCGGCGCTGGAGCTGGACGGCGGCAGCGGCGCAGTTTATGTATTGTTGCGCAGCAAGGGCCGTGATCCGCTGATGGACTGAGCAAGCCCCTCCATCGCCACGCCACGGAGTAGCGACACAGGACATCTGAGCAACTGAACACCTGAGCAACGGAACATCTGAAGCAGGCCTCACGCCGAGCCTGCCACCATAACGACAAGGGAACACCCCGATGACACCCAACGCTGAACACACCACACGCCAGCCCTCACGCCGCGCGCGCTCCACCGCCATCTTCAGCGGCGTGACCGCAGCCACCCTGTCACTGACGCTTGCCATGCCCGCTGCCGCCAGCGATTCCCTGGCCGACAGCACGCTTTCCCGCGTGAAGGACACTCAGGTGCTGAAGGTCTGCACCACCGGTGACTATGCCCCCTTCAGCCATCGTGAAGACGACGGCGAGTTCGAGGGCATCGACCTCGACATGGCCGCCTCGCTGGCCGCAAGCCTGGACGCAAGCGTCGAGACGGTTCCGACCAGCTGGCCGACGCTGATGGAAGACTTCACCTCCGGCAAGTGCGACATCGCCATGTCCGGTATCTCGATCAAGCTGGATCGTCAGGCACAGGCCTACTTCAGCCTGCCCTACCAGACCGGCGGCAAGACGCCCATCGTGCGCTGTGAAGATGTCGACAAGTACCAGACCGTCGCCCAGATCAATCAGCCAAGCGTGCGCATCACCGTCAATCCGGGCGGTACCAACGAGCGCTTCGCCAACGAGTTTCTCGGTGATGCCACCCGTGTGGCACACGATGACAACCGCACCATCTTCAACAACATCATCGAAGACCGCGCCGACGTGATGGTGACGGATGCCATCGAGACCCAGCTGCAGGCCAGCCGTCACCCGGCGCTGTGCAGCGTGCATCCGGACACGCCATTCACCTTCTCCCAGAAGGGCTATCTGCTGCCGCTGGGTGACAACATCTGGAAAGCCTATGTGGATCAGTGGCTGACCCAGATGCAGGGCACCGGCGAGCAGGCCGCCATCTTCGAGAAATGGATCAAGGGCTGAACCAGCGCGTCAGCGTCAGCCTGAGCCACTTGCCAAAAGCCCCCGCCAATCTCGTTTGGCGGGGGCTTGCGTCATTGCCGCGTGCTCATCGACCTCCTAGCCATCCAGCCCCTTCTCGTAACGATCCAGCGCCTCGGCGGCCAGGTGACGGCCCAGCTTGATCAGGCCTTCGGCCCGATGGAACTCGTAGGCGCCACACACCGTCTTGGGGATCTCGACCAGAATGTCCGGCGGATATCCGGCGATCTTGTACTTGGCCAGTGTCGCCTGGGTGATATCGAAGGAGCGCATCATCATGTCGAGCTTGCCCCAGGCCTGCTCCGGCGAATTGTCGTCGTCGACTCCCTCCTCGATCTCCGCGAGGCGCCGCGACTCCCGATTCTCGCTCTGACGCCCCTGCGCCTCGCGCGGGTCAGCATCTTCCCGGCCCTCCTTCACGGCCTGATTCAGCACATCGTTCAGGGTCGCGCCCGTGCTGGTGGCGGGCTCCGTCTCCGGCGCCTCCGACAAGGCCGTGAAGGGCGGGGCGAGACTGCCTCCCGGCGGCAGCGGCACGCCGCCCAGGGGGCTCACCGCCGAGGTGGAGGATGGCGGTGGCTCGGCGAGCTCAGGAGGCTGCGTCGCCTCACGCTCGGCCGAGAACATGCGCTCGGCACTGCGGCGCACGCCACGCAGCCAGTCACCGAATCCGCCCTCCTGCGCCTGCAGCGCGGCCTCGCGTGCTTCCTCTTCGGCCGCCTCCGCCGGGGGCAGCATCTGCTCCAGCGTCTGGTTGCGCGGCGAGTGCGCGGTGGCATTCACCGCCAGCACCAGATCCACATGCGCGGCCACCAGCGGCGTGATGGGCAACGGATTCATCAAGCCACCATCCACCAGCATCTTGCGATCGCGCTGCACCGGCGTGATCACCCCCGGCACGGCGATGGAGGCCCGGATCGCCTCGAGCAGATTGCCGCTCTGGAACCAGACCTCCTTCTGGGCGATCAGGTCCGTGGCAACGGTAGTGAGCGGTATCGGCAGATCCTCGATGCGCGTATCCCCGATCAGGGCCTCCAGCTCTTCCATGATGCGACGGGCGCGGATGGCACCCATCGGGCTCCAGGTCACGTCCACCAGTCGCAGCACATCGAAATAATCCAGCTTGCACACCCAATCCCGATAGGCGTCGAGCTGACCGGCGGCATAGATACCACCCACCAGCGCGCCCATGGAGCAGCCGGAGATGGCGCGAATGTCATAGCCCCGCGCCAGCACTTCCTCGATGACACCGATATGGGCATAACCGCGTGCCCCGCCACTCCCCAGTGCCAGGGCGATGGTCTTGCGCTTGGCCATGGCATGTCTCCCGATGACGATGATGAAGGATGACCTTGGCGCGACGGACTACTCGCCCGCGACGATCCAGTCGATGATCCGTGCCGCGACCGCCGCGACATGTCCCGGCTCCAGATGCAGGTGATGGCCGCCGGGCAGGACGCAACGCTCCAGCCCGCGCACGGCCGCTCGCGCCAGCTGCGCTTCGGGCCGCTCCCTCAGGATACCCTGCTCCCCCTCGATCAGCAGCACCTGCTGATTGACGGCGGCCAGCAGCGCCAGTACCTGCTCCGGGGTATAGCGCATCACCGAGGGTCTGAGCAGACGACGGTCACTGCACAGCCGCCAGCCCTCTTCGAGGGGTTCGAGGTTGCGCTCGACCACCGGGCGTATCGTCTCGGCATCCACGGGCGTGACGCCACCGGCCACACGCGCCGCCACCGCCTCCTCGATGCCACGATAGTGCGCACGACGCGAGGGCTGGCTCCCTGAGGCCTCTCGCGAGAGCGGACGCGCATGACGCGCCAGCAGGCCACGGCGCAACTGCCCCACCACCTCGTCAGCCGGTGTCGCCAGCGCCCCGATACCGTCGATCAGCACCAGTCGTGCGACATGCTCCGGCAGGGCCGCTGCGACTTGTCCGGCGACGGCAGCGCCAAGCGAGTGCGCCAGCAAGGTGACCGGTGCCTCCGACATGCCCTCGCCTCGCAACCCCTCCAGCGCTTCGATGACATCGTGACAATAATCCCACACCGCATAGTCGCCATCCGGCCCCTGGGGACTCGAGCGACCATGCCCGACCAGGTCGATGGCCACGATCCGGATGCCCAGTCGCTCACACAGCAGAGGTGCCAGGCGCGTGAAGCTGGCGGCATTGTCGAGCCAGCCGTGCAGCGCCAGCCATACCGGGGCATCAGCGCTGACCTGCTCGGAGCGCCACTCCAGCGCCGCTATCTCGCCGCCGCAGCGACGCGTGAACGTCAAGGGACGAGGGGATGGGCGTGATGTGCCCGTCGTGGAATTCATGCCATCAACTCCGGTGCCAATTGCGTGAGGGTCGCCAGCAGCGCCTCACGCGTCAGATCAGGATGCTCAAAGGGATACATGTGTCCGCCCGGCACCGTGGCGACCTCAAGCCCAGCCCGTTGGAGCCTGGCGATGCGCGGTGGCGTCAAGAGGTCCGACTGCTCACCTGCCAGTATCTTCACCGGCACCTTGAGCCTGGCCACGGAGCCCGTGAGGTGATCACTCAGATGGCGGAAGATCTCCACCTCGTGACGCGTATCGAAGCTCAGCGACAGGCTGCCATCGCCGTGGCGATGCGTGGCATGCTCGATGTAGTCCGCAAGTGCGCGGGGCGTGAAGTTGGCGAACAGCGAGCGGCGACGCAGGTAATCATGCATCGCCTGAGGCGAATCCCAGCGGGCACGCCGGCCACGCGTGCGCCCTGCCGGCGTGACACGGTCGATGAAACCGAAGCGCTTGGCGATCTTGAGGCCGATGGCATCACGTCCCAGCATCAAGGGCGGGTCAAGCAGGATGACGCAGTGGAAACGCGCCGGCTGCTTGAGCGCGGCCATGTAATTGACCACGCCTCCCAGCGAATGCCCTACCCCGATGACCTTGCGACTGTCCGGCGTGCCCACCGGCCCCAGCGCCGTGTCCAGACAGGCCAGCCATTCGTCCCGCAACGCGATCAGATTGCGCCCCACCGGATAGGCGGGATCATGCGCCAGCCTGTCCACCGGCAGCAGATCGAACGACTCGGCCAACGGGGCCAGCAGGCTGTTGTAACAGGCGCCGGTGAAGCCATTGGCATGGGCAAACGCCAGCAGCGGACGTGACTCTCGCGGCTCGGACACCTCCCGAGGCTCCGCTTGCGGCGTGACCTCTACGGCCCCCGCCACGGCGGCTTGCCCAGCGGATGCTGATGAGGCATTGCGGGATGGCACTGTCATCATGAAGTCTCCTCACCTTGCGTGGCGGTGTCGCCGGATGCCACAGAGCAAACGGTCGTTTGATCCAGTCTCCCAGCATGCCAGCCCCACCGCCACCACGCTACTCGCCTAATGTCTCACCTTGCGCGGCAGACCTGGCATCCGCCGTCGAAGCCACCTCTTCGCTCGCTTGGGAAGCCGCCTGCAGAGCGGCCTGAATCGCCGTTGGCGACAGTCTGCCCGCCTCGAGGCTACCGCCCGCCTCTGCCGAGCCAGCGGACACGCCAGGATGAGGCCCGGTATGGGTCTCGATGACCTTGCCCAGACCGATCAAGCGCTCGCGCAGCGTACCGTTGACCTGGATCTCCACCGCCGCGAGACGCCGCACCAGAGCCGCCGGCCAGCGCGTGCCCTCCAGGGTCAGACGCGCCCAGGGCTTGCTGCCGGATGCGATGGACAGCGTCAGCTGCAGGTGATCATCCCGCGATGGCGGCTGGCGATACTGCCGCGCGGCGTGGGACCAGTTCAGGGTCAGCGTGACCGCCGGCTGCCAGTCCGTCTGCGCGACACGCAGGCGCAGATCGTTCTGGTTCAGGGGCGAGAGCGCCGCCATGAGGGCCTCGGCCGCTACGCTGTCGGGGGCAAGCCCCCGCGTGTGCGGGGAATGGGATGCCTGCGGTTGAGACGCCAGACGCACCTCCACACGACTCAGCGCGGGCGGCCCCTGCCTCTCGTGCAGCAATGCGGACAGATCCAGCACCTCGCTTGCCGCCAGGCCGCCCCGCCAGTCCGGCAAGCCGATGTCACGAGACAGTTCCAGCACCGGCGAATCCGGCAGCGAAAGCCAGCGCACGTAACGCCCCGGCAAGGCATCAGCACCACTGCGGGCAGCCGACGGCGTGCCGCCCAGTTGCAGACTCACCTCGCCATCACTGCCGGTGACATTCACTACCGGAGACTGCCCCGCCAGCCCCAGCGCCTGAAGCGCCTGGTCAGTCGCGGGCTTGCGCGTGCGCAGGCGTGCCTCGCTCAGCTGGTGCAGCAGCCCGGTCACCTTGTCCTGACGCGCCGGCCAGTTGCCCAGTGATGCCAGCTGCCAATCCCCCTTCGGGTCTCGCGTCAGACTCAGCCAGTCCTGCGCCTCATCGGGATGGCGACGAATGCCGATTCTCTGCGCCGTCGCGGCGACATGCGACAACGCCGGCAGCGGTGTCAGGATGGCGCTTGAGGCCTCGCCCTCCTGAAGCGGAGCGCCTGGCCCGGCATCCGGAAACGAGCCCGACTCACGCGGGCCGAGCGTCAGAGCCCCGATCGCCAGCAACGAGGCCAGTGCTGTCAGCGCCCATCCGGCGCGATTGAAGCGACTCATGCGTCATCTCCCCTGCGGCGCTCGCCGCGATGATCCTCAGCGGCTCGGTCAGACGTGCTGGATGAGTCCGGTCTGCCGGATGCCGACGCCGTCTCGGCGCTGGTGAACGCGGACAGTCCCCCGCCACCGAGGCGATGACGACCGGGCTGACGATGGCCGGACAGTCGCCCGGCAGGGCGATAGCCCGCTCGACGACTCGCGTGATAGCGCCGCCAGCAGATCAGCTCACCCAACAGGCCCAGCAACACCGGCAGCGCCAGCAAGGTCCAGAGACGAAGCCTGCGACGCAGATCATCACGCTCGGCATTCGCCGCGCGCTGCTGGCGCGCGAGTGCGCTCTCGAACGCCTGTTGCATGTCATCCAGTGCCGTTCGCTGGTGTGCCGCCTCCGCCTTGTCGGCCACTGGGGCAGCCCCCAGTGCACTCAGGCGCGACTGCCAGTCATTGCGCAGACGGGTTTCCTCGGCCGCCTGGCGATCCGCCAGCTGATGCAGTCGCGTCAGCTCGCGCACCTGATGGGCACCGGCACGCAGCGCCACCAGCTCCGGACTGCCCGCCAGCACATCCACCGCGTTTTCCAGCCAACGGGCATTGGCATTCAGCTCGCGCTCACTGCCGTCCGCCGCACTGCGCCGCCACAGGCGATCACTGGCCATGTCGACATCGCTGACCACCAGCAGCTGGCCCTCACGCCCGTCTTCATGCCCGTCGTCACGCGCTCCCTGACCCACTGGCGCCGGCCAGTGGGTCAGCACCGCCAGCCCCCCCTCCTCGACGCCCTGTCCAGACAGGCCGGACAACGGCCGCGGGTCCATGCGGTTGGCGTACACCTTGTCGGCCGGCAGCAGGCGCGTGGTGTCAGCTCCTCGGATCAGCCACTGCCGCGAGGTCGCTGACGGTGTCTCCGCCATCTCCTCACGCGGGGCCAGCCAACCGGCGCTGGACATCACCAGCTGATCGACATTCTGGTTCAGCAAGGCATCCGACAGACGGTCCGGGCCGATGCCAAGCAGCGTCGGACTGAGGGCGCGCGTGCCGTCCAGCAGACCGATCGGCAAGGCAAGTCGGGTGTCCGCCACCACCTCGCCCGAACGTGACTCAAGTCCTGCATGGGCCAGCAAGGCGCTCAGAGCCTCAGAAGCCGGGGCTGGCTGATCCAGCATCTCGGGGAGCGGGTCCAGCATCATCAGCACTCGCCCACCACGATCCAGATAGTCACGGATCGCCGTCAGCGTCTCAGTCGGCAACAGGCGCGGGGCGATCACCAGCAGCGCATCCTGATCGGCGATCGGGCGCGCCGGGTCATCCCCGCCGGACAGCCAGTCGATGCGCAGGCGGGCATTGAGACGTTCCATCAGCCCCCAGCTGCCTAGTGCCCGGCCCTGCTCCATGCTCGGCTGACCCATCACCGGCAGGCTGGAGATCACGCCCAGGCGGGGTGGCTGGGTGCGCGAGACTTCCTGGATCTGACGCGCGACCTGCGCTTCCAGTCCGCCGAGATCGGAGGCCTTGAGCATCGGGATCGCACGGCGCTCGGAATAGGGGCCATCGATGATCAGACCGAACAGCATTCTTTCACCGCCAGGTAGCGAAAGCGCCGTGAGTCCCTGGGCCTCGAGGTCCGTGAAATCGGCACTGTCCGGCTGCGGGTCCACCCGCTTCAGGCGCACCTGAGGCTCACGCGCGAAGGCGCCCAGGCGCGTCTCGATACGTGTCGCCAGCTCCCGCAGCTGCGGGAGGTCCGCGGCAAAGCGCTCGCTGTAGGCGAAGGTCAGCGTCACGGGGGATGTCAGCCGCGACAGCAGCTCCCGGCTGGCAGGGCTCAGGCTGTGCTGGCGGGTATCGGTGAGGTCATGCGCCGTGATCAGCGGATTGGACGCGTTCGGGGATACCATGGCGGGCAGACGCTGGGCGGCCAGCAGCACGGCCGTGACACTTGATGCCACGGCCAGGGCGACCAGCCACTGGGGCGCCTGCCGACGCGTGTTGCGCTCCTGCTTGAGGCCACGCACCTGCAGCACCAGACCGGCCAGGGTCAACGACAGGAAGTAGCCGACATCCAGCAGCGCGGGACGCCCTTCGCTGAAGGGCGTGAGATGGGCCGGCAGACTGATCAGATCCAGCAGTTGCACCCAGTGTGGCGCCAGATGACGCGCCAGCTGAGCAGTCACCGCCGGCGTGCCCGGCAGCATCAACGCCAGCCCCAGCACCAGTGCCCCCAGCCAGGCCGAGAGCGCCGAGGGCGCACGGACCGCCAGCGCCTGACCGAGACTTGCCAGTGCCATCACCAACAGCGCCATGCCAAGATACCCGCTGAGCACAAGGCCGAGATCGGGATCGCCCAGCCAGTGGATCAGCACCAGCAACGGTGCCGTCATCGCCAGGCCCAGCCAGCCCAGCACACAGGCGCTTGCCAGGCGGGCACCCGCCAGCCGCCATGGACCAAGCCCGAGCCCTGACAGCCATTCAAGCAGGCCATTGGCGCGCTCTTCCGGCCAGCCACGCAGGGCCAGCAACGGTGTCCATAGCACCAGCAGCCATGGCAATACCTGCCACAGCGCCCCCAGGTCCGCACGATCACGTGCCAGAAGATCACCGACCTCGAAGGCCCCCAGCGGGGCCAGCACCGCCATCACCACCAGCAGAGACCAGCTGGCCCCCTGGGTCATTGCCTGATGCAGGTCACGCCGCACCAGCGCCATCATCGCCCTCATGACGATACCTCCTGATCCGCATCCAGGGGGCGCTTCACGCGCGGCAATGGCGCGGGCTGCTCGGCCATGCGCGCCACCAGTTGACGGAATGCCACCTCGATGTCCCCCCGCTCATGCACGCACTCATCGAGCCGTATCTGCATGTAGCTGCACCACCGCGCCAGCGCGGAGCGCGGGTCCTGCCCGGGCCTGCCCACCAGTCGATAGGCCGGGTCCGCCATCAGGCGTCGCCCTGAGCGGGACACTCGCTCGGCGCCCTCGGGCGACACGGCGGTGATGGCCGCGACACCGGGCAGCCGCGAGACGCTGGCCAGTTCCAGCTCGCTGAGTTCACGGCTCAGGATCACCCGCCACACCGGCAGGGGCGACGTGCTGCCATGAGCGGCACCGAGTCGCTCACGATAGGCACTGGGCACCGCCTCGCTGACGGACAGGGTCGCCAGCGCCGCCGGCGTGTCATCGAAGCCCAGCTGGCCGTTGGCCATGACCAGCACGCGATCACAGATGCGCGGCACCTCTTCCAGCAGATGAGTGGAGACGATGATCAGGCGCTCGCGCCCCAGCTCGCGAATGAAGGCGCGCACGCTGTCCTTCTGCAGCGGGTCCAACCCATCGGTGGGCTCATCCAGCAGCAGGATGTCCGGGTCATGGGTCAGCGCCATCGCCAGTGCCACGCGCCGGCGATAGCCTTTGGATAACACGGCGCACAATTGATTGGCGAACGGCGTGATGTCGAGGCGATCCATCAAGGCAGGCAGGCGCTCCTTGCGAGTCCTGCGCGACAGACCATGCAGGCCCGCGACGCACTCGAGCGTCTCGCGCACGGTAAGCTGCGGCCACAGTGGTGCCCCTTCCGGCAGATAGCCGATCCGTCGCTTCAGGCGATTGAGCTGACGCTGACCGGCTCGCCCATCGAAGGCCTCTCCCTCGAGCGTCAGTTCGCCATCGGTTGCCGCCAGGGTGCCTGCCAGCATGCGCAGACTGGTGGTCTTGCCGGCGCCATTGGGCCCCAGCAGACCGATCACTTCGCCGCGAAAGGCCTTGAAGGAAAGTCCGGACACGGCCTGGTGAAGGCCGAATTGACGCCCCAGCCCCCGGCTTGCCAGCAGTGGCACAGGCGCAGGTTGATGAGGCAAGGGCACGGAAGACGATGCGGCAGAGGTCGCGTATGGGTCCTGCAAGTTACCCGCTCCTTGTGATGATGTGGGGCCTGCGCCCGAAAGATTGCAGCACAGGGTAAGCGGACAGCCTGCGCTCGCCAAGCCGGGCGCGCGCCTTCCAGTCTGCTGCGCTGCAAAATCCTGATATGCTGGCGCTATTCTGCCGCAAGGCGAGGCGCCGGACATCCGTGAGGCGCCGGGACCACGCGCTCACCCTTCCAGGAGTTCCCATGCCCGATCCGCACGTCAACTCGCCCTCTTCCGGCTCCCGTTCGAACGCCTCACCGACACCCGAGGACCTGGAGTCTTCCACGGACGAGCGCTCGACCAGGCGCCCGCAGCGTGACACACGCCTGCGCAATCGCCTGTTCTGGGCACTGCTGGCGGCAGCATTGATCACCGGCTTCTGGCTGATCTGAGGGCGGACTGACATGAGCGAGAGACTGACATGAGCGAGAGACTGACATGAGCGAGAGACTGGAATGAATGACATGCTGGCGCTGTTCGTCGCGACACTCAACATCACCGTGCCGGTCTTCGCGATGGTATTTCTGGGACTGGGTCTCAAGCGTCTCGGCTGGATCGATGACACCTTCATCGGCACCGCCTCTTCCCTGGTCTTCAAGGGCACCATGCCCGCACTGGTGTTTCTGTCCATCGTGCGAGCGGACCTCGATCACGCCCTGCGCCCCGGCATGCTGCTCTACTTCGCCTGCGCCACGCTTGGGACCTTCCTGCTGCTGTGGGGCTGGGCCATCTGGCGCATTCCGCTGAAGGAGCGCGGCGAGATCGTCCAGGGGGCGTTTCGTGGCAACTGTGCCATCGTCGGGCTGGCACTGGCAGCCAACCTCTATGGCGATCTCGGCCTGTCGATGGGCGGCATCCTGATGGGCGTCGTCATCCTGTCCTACAACATGCTGTCAGTGGTGGTGCTATCGAGTTATCTGGGCGATGGCCGCACCAGCTGGAGTGCCATCGCGCGCGGCATCATCACCAACCCGCTGATTCTCGGTGTCCTGGCGGCGCTGCCCTTCGCGGCGTTCAGCTGGCAGCTGCCCCAGTGGCTGGAAACCTCCGGCGACTACTTCGCGCGCATGACGTTGCCGCTGGCGCTGATCTGCATCGGCGGCACCCTCTCGATGCGCTCACTGCGTGAAGGCCGCCAGCTGGCGCTGAGTGCCAGCCTGATGAAGATGATCAGCGTGCCACTGGTGGCCACGGCCTTCGCCGTGCTGCTGGGCTTTCGCGGCACGGAACTCGGTGTGCTGTTCCTGTTCTTCGCCTCACCGACGGCGGCGGCAAGCTTCGTGATGGTGCGGGCCATGGGCGGCAATGATCGCCTCGCCGCCAACATCATCGCCATCAGTACCCTGATGGCCGCGCTCACCATCACCCTGGGCATCTTCCTCCTCAAGCTGAGCGGATTGGTCTAGCACCTTTCGGATGACGCAACGCAAGCGCCCCCGACAGCGAATGGCTGACGGGGGCGCTTGCGTCTGAAGCTCATGTCCCGGTCCCGGGCACGCGCCTGCGCGTGTTCAGTCAAGCTCCGCCGGGCTGACGAAGTGGTGCAGGTCCGCCAGACCTGCCGCCCAGATATCGGCATCCAGCCACGCCAGACTCGCGGTGGCAAAGGCCAGCTGAGTGCTGCCGGGGCCATCCACCAGCGCACTGGCCAGGCTCGACACCAGCGGGTTGTGGCTGATGATCAGCCAGTCACGCGGCTCACGCGCCTCGCTGCAGGGCGGGACGTGGGTCTGCAGCCAATCCAGCACCGGCGTGAGCGGGTCATCCGGGGTGATGATTTCCAGAGTCGTCTGTTGCTCACCGGCAAGCTTGAGCGCCGAGGAGACTTCCTGCGCCGTCTGCTGGGCACGGGTGAAGGGGCTGACGACGAGGGTCAGACGGGCACGGCGTTCCGCGGGCAACTGATGCGCCAGCCATTGCCCCATGCGGCGGGCTTCTTCACGTCCTCGGGCGCTCAATTCCCTGCTGGCGTCCGGCGAGCCGGAGCTTGCCTCCCCGTGACGCATGATCAATACACTCATGGCTTTCTCCTGAAGGGTGACTACCGCGCGGGACGAAGATCCGCCCTCGGCGGTCGATGACAGTGCTCGCACGGCCGGAGCGCCGAGCGAGGAACGGGATGGCACCACTCAGCCGATGCCACCCCATGGAATTGAGAGTCTTCAGGAGCCATCAGGTTCCAATTGACGCGCCTGCTTGACGGACTCGCGCGACAGCACGAATTCCACATCCGTGGATTGCTCACCGCCCATCAGGGCGCGGGCCATGTGGTGAGGATCGACATCCTCGAAGAGCACCTTGGCCATGCCATTCACCAGCGGCATGTAGATCTCCAGACGCTCTGACTCATCCTGCACCAGTCGCACCGTATTGACACCTTCCGCGACCTGCCCCAGCACCTCCACGGCCTGATCCAGAGTACGCCCCTCCCCGAGGGCGTAGCCGACCCGGTAGTTGCGCGACAATGGCGACGAGCAGGTGACGATGAGATCCCCCACGCCAGCCAGGCCGAGGAAGGTCATCGGATTGGCGCCCTTGGCCACGGCGAAACGGCTCATCTCGGCCAGCGCCCGTGTCATCAGCATGGCGCGGGTGTTCTCCCCCATGCCCAGGGCCGCCGCCATGCCCGCGGCGATGGCGTAGATGTTCTTCAGCGCCCCGCCCAGCTCCACCCCGTAACGATCATTGCTGGCATAGACCCGGAAGTAATCACAGCCGAAGGCCGTCTGTACGCGTGCACGGGTGTAGGGGTCATCCGAGGCGATCACCGTCGCGGTCAGCTGACGCTGAGCGATCTCACTGGCCAGATTGGGGCCGGAGAGCACGCCGATGTGGGAGAAGCCGGTTTCCTCTTCCAGCACCTCGCTCATCAGGGTGAAGCCTTCGCTCTCGATCCCCTTGGTGGTCGCGACCAGAATCTGCTCCTCGCGCAGATGCGGCCGCGCTTGACGCACCACATTGCGAAACGCCTTGGAGGGAATCGCCACGCACACCAGTTCCGCCTTCTTGAGGGCCTCTGCCATGTCGGTGGTGGCCCGCACGGCCGAGTTGATGACGAAATCCGGCAGATAGCCCGAATTGCGGTGCTCGGTGTTGACCTCTTCGGCCTGGCTTGCATCACGCATCCACTGGGTGACATTGGCACCATTGTCGGCGGCGATCGAGGCGATCGCGGTGCCGAAGCTGCCGCCGCCCAGCACACAGACATTCAAGCCGGCTGCCTGCGGTGCACTTTCCGAAAGCTCGCGATCACGGATGGCGCGACGAGGAGCGGGTGAAGAGGCAGACATGAAGACTCCTGGTAGTGGCGTAAGAAGGAGAAAGAAACGCGGATTCGGCAACTGTCGCGCATTGTACCTCTAGTCAGTGCCTGTCGTCGGCACCTGTCGGGCTGCCCTCGCAAGCCAAAGCCTGCGTGTGCGATGACATCCTGACAGTGGTGGCGATGACGTCATATTCAACTCTCCTTGATGAGGGATGGCGAACACGAAAACGCCGGCAACTCTCAAGGCAGGAGCCCCGGAAGTTGCCGGCGTCGTCACGAAGGCCGATGGCCATCGCGTCTTGCATCAGGCAGCGATCACCGCCCGGCAGTCAGTTCAGAGTGTCTTGAGCGCCGTGATCATGTCGCCCACCACCTTCTGACCATCGCCATAGACCATGCGCGTGTGGTCCAGATAGAACAGGTGATTCTCGACACCCGAGAAGCCTGCTCCCTGGCCACGCTTGATCACCAGCACGTTGCGTGACTGATCGGCATTGAGGATCGGCATGCCGTACAGCGGGCTAGAGGGATCGTTCTTGGCGACCGGATTGACCACGTCATTGGCGCCGATGACCAGCGTCACGTCGGTGTTCTCGAAGTCGTTGTTGATCTCGTCCAGGTCCGCGATCATGTCGTAGGGCACCCCGGCTTCCGCCAGCAGCACGTTCATGTGGCCCGGCATGCGACCGGCGACCGGGTGGATCGCGAAGCGCACTTCCACTCCACGCTCGCCCAGCAGCTCGACCATCTCCCAGACCTTGTGCTGCGCCTGGGCCACCGCCAGACCATAGCCCGGCACGATGATGACGCGCTCGGCGAAGGCCAGCTGCACGGCAGCGTCCATCGGATCAGAAGCCTTCATGCTGCCTTCGATCTCGCCCTGCTCCGCGCCGCTTGCGCCACCGAACTGCTTGAACAGCACGTTGCGGATCGGTCGGTTCATCGCCTTGGCCATCAGCTGGGTCAGCAGCGTACCCGCCGCCCCGACCACGGTACCGGCGATGATCATCGCGGCATTGCCCAGCACGAAACCTTCCATTGCCACCGCAAGGCCCGTCAGCGCATTGAACAGCGAGATGATCACCGGCATGTCCGCGCCACCGATGGGCAGTGCCAGCATGGCGCCGAACAGCAGTGCCAGCACGAAGAATACGATCACCAGCGAGCTTGACGGCTCCACCGCCGCGATCACCACCCCGAGATAGATCGCCAGGCCCAGCACGATCATGTTGATCAGCTGCTGATTCTGGAAATGGACAGCCTTCTTGATGCGCCCGTCCAGCTTGGCCCAGGCGATGATGGAACCGGAGAAGGCCACCGCACCGATCAAGGCGCCGAGCACGCCCAGCCACAGGGCCAGCGAGCCGTGCTGCTCGATCAGTCCCGGGTTGTCGCTCATGCGCATCAGCTCGACCGCGGCGATCGCCGCCGCCGCGCCGCCGCCCATGCCGTTGTAGATGGCGATCATCTGCGGCATGTCGGTCATCGCGACCTTCTTGCCCGAGTACCAGGCAATGCCGCCACCGATCACGATGGCCAGCAGCATCAGCCCGTAGCGCCCGTCAATCTGCGGGTGCAGGAAGGTGAGCAGCGTGGCTACGACCATCGCGATCCCGGCCCAGTGGATGCCGCTGCGCGCCGTGGTGGGGTGCGACATGCGCTTGAGGCCCAGAATGAAGACCACCGCCGCGGCGAAATATCCTGTTTCGACCAGCCAGTTCATCAGCGAGCCTCCTTGTCGTTGATGGCGTTGGCCGCGTCAGCGCCCTTGCTGCGATCACTGGCCTTGAACATTTCCAGCATGCGCTCGGTGACGACGTAGCCGCCCACCGCGTTCCCCGCACCCAGCAGCACGGCGATGAAGCCGATGAACTGCTGCATGCCGGTCTCGGCCTGGCCGAGGGCGATCATCGCCCCGACCAGCACGATGCCATGGATGAAGTTGGAACCGGACATCAGCGGCGTATGCAGGATCACCGGTACCCGGGAGATGACCTCGTAGCCGACGAAGGCCGCCAGCATCAGGATGTATATGGCTGAGAGTCCTTCGATCATGCGGCGTCCTCCGCGCGAGCGCGTACGTCATCGTGGGTGATGCGACCCGCTTCGGTCAGGCGCATCGGGCCGAGTACCGCATCCTCGAAGTCCAGCGACAGTTCGCCATCCTTCATGAAGGGTGTCAGCAGGTTGAAGAGATTCTTGGCGTACATCTCGCTGGCATTGACCGACAGGCTGGAGGCCATGTCCAGCGGGCCGAGCACCGTGACGCCGCCATGTTCGACCCGGGCACCGGGCTGGGTCAGCTCACAGTTGCCGCCCCCTTCCGCCGCCAGATCCACCAGCACGGCGCCGGGCTTCATGCCCTCGACCATCTCGCGGCTGATGATGCGCGGCGACGGACGCCCCGGAATCGCCGCGGTGGAGATCACCACATGGGCATCGCCCATGTGACGCGCCAGTGCCTCGGCCTGCTGGGCGCGCTCCTCATCGGTCAGCTCACGGGCGTAACCGCCCTCACCGGAGGCATCGACACCGGTATCGATCATCTTGGCCCCCAGCGACTCGACCTGCTCACGGGCGGCTGCGCGAATGTCATAGGCCCAGACCTGCGCGCCGAGACGCTTGGCGGTGGCGATGGCCTGCAGCCCCGCGACACCGGCCCCGACCACCACGACACGTGCCGGACGCACGGTGCCGGCAGCGGTGGTCAGCATCGGGAAGAATACCGAGGACTCGTTGGCCGCCAGCAGTGCGGCATGATAGCCGGCCACGGCGGCCTGGGAGGACAGGGCATCCATGCTCTGGGCACGCGAGATGCGCGGCACGAATTCCATGCACAGGCTGGTCAACCCGCGCTGGGCAAGCGTCTGGATCAATTGCGGATTCTGATACGGCGTCATCAGGGCCACGATGACCGCGCCCTCACGGAAGTCGTTGATCTGGGACTCGCTGGGCGTACGCACGCAGAGGATGAGGTCCGCCGCGGCACGTGCCGCCGGGATGTCCTGCTCGGCGACGATGGCGACTCCGTCCTGCTCGGCATAGGCGGCATCATCGAAGTGCGCATGGCGCCCGGCGCCGCTCTCCACGTGCACGATGGCGTCGCCGGAGTCAGCGATGGCGCTGTCCAGATGACGCGCCAGCTTGCCGGCCGTCACCGGGTCCAGCGCGACACGACATTCTCCGCGCGCCAGGGTGGGGTCTGCGCTGCCCTGCTGTCCGTCTGCGGCCTGCGAGACAGTATCGGGCGCACGCATTTCACGCACGACAAGAATATTCAGCATCGCGCACCTCGTTTCACATCCATGTTCATGCCAGAGGCTGCCAGCCTTGAAAGGTTCATGGCGTCGTTCCTGTTGAGCGCTGATTCGCGTCATCCTTGCCTGCCCGATGCGCTTTCAGCGACGTTATTGTCTGTCACAGGTGAGGCGTGCCGGAATCGCAAGCCGCGGGTCACGCACGGCCAAGAGGCCTGACATCCCCTGTGACACGATGAGTGTCCAGTATCAGTCTTTTCTCGTCGGTGTATCAGGGTCAAGCGCTGCATTGCAAAAAAGGCAATAAAATCAATCATAAAGCTAACGTTATGCGCGACATAACAGTGAGCTTATGCCTGAACGACACTCCACATCTCGCCAAGCGACTGATTTCCAATGAGTTTGTGAATCAGGCCCTTCCAAGAATAGCTCAGCTTTGTGTTATGCATCGCATAATCTCGAGCTTATGGCTGTTGCCGCCATTGCCACGGGAAACGGGATGCCACCGAAGCAGCCTCCCCTCGTGATGGTGCCGAGGTGAGTACCAGCGCGTAATCCCGGCATTGCGCCCAGCGGATGCTCGGCCAGCGCTTGCACTGTCAGAAAGCGGTCCAGCCCTCTCGCCAGGCGCGGCTCAGGAAGAGCAGCTCATGCAGATCGGCGCGGCATTCGCCGCCGGCGGGCGTGTCCAGTCATCGACGAGTTCCGCCTCGACACCCTGCGCCTGACCGAGTACCTGCGCCGCCTCGAGACTGCCCTCTTCAGGACGATGGAACGGGGCACCCAGGCGCTCACGGAACGCTTCGAGCGTCGTGTCATCGCCCTGCTCGACCCGCGCGATTACTTCCAGCAACAGATGCGTGCGCGGCACGTAGAGCGGGTTCACACCCAGCATGGCGAGGCGCCGCTGGCGCTCATCATCGGCGGAGAGCCCGATGGCCATGACACGTGTCTGATAGCGTGCAAGCCAGGCCGAGGCTTCATCGCGCGCCTCTGCCGAGTTGCCGTGCGGCCCACGCTCGCCCGCCAGGCGCACGACCAGCGCTTCCGGCGCGGCCTGCGTGACATCCCAATGGCTGAGCAGACGATAGGCGTGGGTGTGATCCACCTTGCCGGCCGCCAGCAGCTCACGCCATTGCTGCACCAGTGTCATGTCCTCATCCCGGGAATCCGGCAGCCCGAGACGCGCGCGCATCAGGCGAGCATATTCGCGCTGCAACTCGCCTTCATAGGCACCCAGCGCGGCGGAGAGCGCTTCCACATCGATCAGCGGGGACAGCGCAATCCCGAGGCGCTCCAGGTTCCAGAGCCCGATGCCCGGCTGCTGGGCAAACCCATAGCGCCCGGCCTGGTCGGTATGGTTGGGGATCAGATTCTCTTCGTAGCCATCGAGGAAGGCATAGGGGCCATAATCGAAGGTCAGCCCCAACAGCGACATGTTGTCGGTGTTCATCACGGCATGCACGAAGCCATACGCCTGCCAGGCCGCGATCAGCTTCGCGGTGCGAGTGATCACTGTCTCGAACATCAAAAGCGCGGCGGCGATGCGCGTCTCATCCGCCAGCGGCGCGCTGGGCGCTTCACCTGCGCGCGATGCCCCTTTCTCCGTGTCGGGCAGACACTCCGGGAAGTGCTCACGCAGGGCGTGGTCGATCAACGTCTTGAGGTCGGCGTGACGGCCGGAGTGCGCCAGCCACTCGAAATGTCCGAAGCGCAGATGACTCTCGCAGACCCGCAGCACGGTGGCACCGGGCTCGAGCGTCTCGCGCTGGACCTGCTCGGCATTCACCGCCAATGCCAGCGCGCGACTGGTCGGGATGCCCAGCGCCGCCATGTACTCACTGGCCAGATACTCGCGCACGCTGGAGCGCACCACCGCCTGCCCATCACCGAAGCGGGAATATGGCGTACGCCCGGCTCCCTTGAGATGCAGGTCGAAGACGCTGCCGTTCTCGGTATGAAGCTCACCGAGCAGCATGCCGCGCCCATCGCCCAGCTGCGGGTTGTAATGACCGAACTGGTGCCCGGTGTACTTCTGGGCCAGCGCGTCCATGCCCGGCAGCAGGCGCTCCCCCGCCATCAGCAGGCGAAGTGACTCGCGATCCTCCCGGCTTGACGCCATTTCCGCCACCAGCGAGTCCAGGCCCAGCAGCCGGGCGCAGTCAGGACTCACATCGGCCAGGCGAGTGCCTTGACGTGGCTGCGGCGCAACACGACTGAAGAAGTGCTCCGGCAGACGGGCGTAGCGGTTGTTGAAGCTCAATGACATCAGATCAGGCACGTTATCTCCGACAGCCGGGCTGTCTTCGCTGGGTTCATTCATCGGAAAGCGGGTTGCGCGGACGCGGGGGCGTGACGGCGCCATCCGGGGATTCACGGGAGCCACTCTCCTCGTCACTGCCAGTCCCAGGGGCTGTCGCGGGAGGCGCTTCAGGGGTCAACAGGCTACGCAGCCCCCCTGGCGGACGCCCCGGCGGCAACTGGCTGGCCATGTCATACAGCTTGCGCGCCGTGCTGTCCCTGTGCGCCTGACGCTCCAGCGCCTGGAGGCCGTCGTCGTGACGAGGCCGGGTCTGCACGTCGGGGGCCAGCTCGGCACCGGTCTGTCGGTGCTCGGCGGCGGCCCGAGTCGGTCGCACTGGTTCGTCGACGGCCTGATGAGTCCGCTTGAGCATCAGACGCTTGCGGGGCGTCAGGGCGAGTTCGGCCAGCCGCGCGCGCCCCCACCAGGGGTGAGGGGCACGGCTGCCATGGGCAGCCCCCGCCGCCTGCCCCCCCGCGGCCGGACGCCACATCGCCAGCATCTCGGCGGGCAACTCCTGGATCAGAGGGAAGCGCTCACTCTCGGCCTGCGCCTGCCACCAGTGGCTCAGCCGCTCGTTGAGCACCAGCAGCTGTCGTGCCCGCGTGGCAGCGGTGTAGGTCAGATTGGTGACCAGCACCTGGTTGGCAAGCTGCTGTCGTTCACCGGGCAACATCAGGTCATCCGCCAGCACGACGCAATCGAACTCCAGGCCCTTGGCGCGGAAGACGGTCCCGAGCATGACGCAAGGCAGCGTGACGGTCTGGTCGGCCAGGATGGCGGCCTGCAGATCACCATCCTGCCTGCGCAGCTCACCGATCCATTGATCCAGCGGCGCCTGCGCGTACCAGGAGGCCAGCTCGTGCAGGCTGCGCGCCTGATGATCATCGAGACGCGCGAGAGCCCCCAGCACCTGTGCCGGGGTCTGGCCAAGCCGCGTCAGTGCTGGCGGCAACTGACGCCACCATTGCTGCTGCTCGTGCCTGTCGGCCTGCTCCGCCAGCTGGTGGCAGCGCCACAGGCGCCAGTGGTCCAGCAGACCCGCCAGCGGATAGCCTTCGATGCCGTCCAGCCATGCCACCGCGATGCCACGCTGATGCAGTGCCAGCGCTTCACCCAGCGCCGCGATGGGCCCGGCACTGATCACGGCATGTCGCGCGCCGGCGGTCAGCAAGGCCTCACGCACACCCGGTGCCGCCAGACGCGTGGCAGGCCCGAGACCGCTCATGGCCTGCTCACGCGAGGTCGGGGAACAGGCCGCCAGACGCGTTCCCAGCGCGGCCAGTGACGGCCCGAATCGCCAGGCCCCCGGCAGGGAGTAGACGGTGGCATCGCCAAGCAGCGGCGAATCCAGCGAGCTCAGCCCCTCGGCCTGGCGTGCCAGACTCTGGTGTGGGTCGCCGATCAGCAGCAGATCACAGCGCTGACGTCTCAGCATGGCCAGCAGCGCCGGCGTGGCGTCCTGGGCCTCATCCAGCATGACCAGATCGGCATCGAGCGACTGACCATGCTGGGACCACAGCTTGAGCAAGGCATTGAAGGACAGCGCCTGCTGATGGTCCGCCGGGTCCAGCAGGCACTCCCACACCAGTCGCATGCTCTCGACCAGCTGGCGCAGCTCATTGGCGCTCAAGCGGTCGGCGCAGCCCTCCGGCAGATGCTCCGGCATGGGCACGGCATCACTCAGCGTGAAGAAGGTATTGAGTCCCTGGGCGATCAGGCTGCGCGACTGACTGGACAGGCTGCCCAGCCAGTTGAGGCTCTGGGGCGACAGTCTGCGCGTGATGTCCGGCTGCCGCTTGAGCTTGTCGCCGTACTCTTCCTGCAGCGCCTGACGCGCCAGCTGGTGCAACGACAGGGACTGGACATTGGCCGGCAGCTGGCTGGCCGTACGTCCCGCGACCGCCGGGTTGAGTGAGGTATAGATGAGGATCTCATCGGCATAGGTCCGCGCCAGCTCCACCATCAGGACGGTCTTGCCGCTGCCGGCACAGGCTCGCACCACCACGCAATCGCTGTTCTCGGCACTGGTGGCCGGCGTGCGATCGCGCAGTCGCGAGGGAAAGGGGTGGGCGAGAATCCGCCGTTGATCATTGCTCAGATGCATCGGGGCATGATCCCTTCTGTCAGACCGTGGGACAAGCGATTCACGCAGGACGATATCCAGCACCAGGGCTCACGACAAGACACCATTGGCCGCCAGGCGCTCACGCACGGTACGGATCAGGCCGCGATTCCAGCGCAACAGCTCATTGAGCGTCGCGAAGTAGGCCTCGCCCCGGGTCGAATAGGCGCCCAGCATCGGGATGAGATCCTCGGCGCGCACCCGCTCGCCGGCATTGCGCAGGCGGGCCCGCAGCTGGCGCATCCTGGCATAACGCGGGTTGGCATTGAGGTTCTGGTAATAGGCCGCCAGCCCCGCCTCCAGACTCTCGAAGCGCTGATATTCACGCCCTGCCCGGCCGGTACCGCAGCCGGAGGTGAAGCAGCGCATGCCGAACAGATTGTTGGCGTTGCGGGCGTGACCGGACGTCCCCCAGCCGGACTCCTCGATGGCCTGCACCATCACCATGTCCAGTGGCAGGGTATCGATGCTCGCCAGCAGGTCGTCCCAGGGAATGCCGATGTCCGCGGCGCTGACGCTGCAGCGCTGCTGCGCCTGCTCGCACAGGGCATTCAATCGCTCCTGCTCACGCTCGCTGTAGTCTCTGCCGGCCTCGCCTGCTCGCCGACGCATCGCCTGCAGCCAGTCACGCTGTTCCGAAAGACGCTGATTCTGGGCCACCACCAGCGGGATCATCAGCTCGAAGAAGGCGACCTTGCGTGGATTGCCGGCAGCAAGGGCACGCAGGTCCGGCATCTGATGGGTGGTGTCCCTGACCAGCAGCTCGTCATCCAGGCGTGCCGCCTCGGCGACCGAGCACACGGCCATCACCACCATCAAAAGGCAGAGGCCGGGTCGACGTTGCATGCGTGACCTGGCAAAACGGCGCAGGAGTCGCTCGCCGGCGGCCAGCAGGCCACGAGCCATCGCGAGAGGCTGCAGGGACTGATGACGGTTCGGGAGTCGACAGGAAAGCAGGTAGGTCATGCGCGGCGCTCATGTGATGAGACATGTGATGAGAATGGACACATCCAAGACGCATAATCACTGGCAGCGTATCTCATGAGGCTGCATGAAACCCCAAAAATGCCGTCTGGAGAAGCCCATCTCATCGCCAGCGACACGAAAGACTGACAGGCTGACAGGCTGACAGGCACGGTTGCTGAAATACACGATGCCTGAAACACACGATGTCTGAAGCGCACGATGCCTGAAACGCACGATGCCCCCGCAGCCGGGGCTGCGGGGGCATCACGTCAAGCATGGCCGGTCACGAATGACCTGTCACGAATGACCTGTCACGAATGACCTGTCACGACGGGCACTCGAGCCCCAAGGTGACGTGTCCGGTCAGTCGCCTCAGGCGCTGAGCATGCCGTTCAGGCGACGCACGTAGGCGGCCGGGTCTTCCAGCGCGCCACCTTCGGCGATGATGGCCTGATCGAGCAGCACGTGAGCGAGGTCGGTGAAGTAGTCGCCTTCGCCGCCTTCCAGACGCGAGACCAGGGCGTGCTCCGGGTTCAGCTCGAGAATCGGCTTCACTTCCGGCAGCGGCTGGCCAGCGGCTTCCATCATCTTGCGCATCTGGTAGCCCATCTCGTGCTCCGGCAGCACCACGCAGGCCGGGGAATCGGTCAGACGGTGCGTGATACGCACTTCCTGAACGCTATCAGACAGCGCTTCCTTGACACGCTTGACCAGATCTTCCTTGGCCTTGGCAGTCTCTTCCTGGGCCTTCTTCTCTTCCTCGTTCTCGACATCGCCGAGATCGAGATCGCCCTTGGCGACGTCGGCGAAGGACTTGCCGTCGAACTCGGTGAGGTGGCTCATCAGCCACTCATCGATACGGTCGGTCAGCAGCAGAACCTCGATGCCCTTCTTGCGGAAGATCTCGAGATGCGGGCTGGACTTGGCGGCGTTGAAGCTGTCGGCGACAAGATAGTAGATCTTGCTCTGACCTTCCTTCATGCGCTCGACGTACTGGGCCAGCGACTGATCCTGAGTGGCGCTGTCGGTATGCGTGGTGGAGAAGCGCAGCAGCTCGGCGATCTTCTCGCGGTTGGCGTAGTCTTCCGCCGGGCCTTCCTTGAGCACGGAGCCGAACTGGTTCCAGAAGGTCTGGTACTGCTCGGGGTCCTTGGCCAGCTTCTTGAGCATGTCCAGGCCACGCTTGGTCAGCGCGGACTTGAGCTTGTCGACCTGCGGGTCCTGCTGCAGCAGCTCACGCGAGACGTTCAAGGACAGGTCATTGGTGTCCAGCACGCCCTTGATGAAGCGCAGGTACAGCGGCAGGAACTGTTCGGCGTCATCCATGATGAAGACGCGCTGCACGTAGAGTTTCAGGCCACGCGCGGCATCACGCTGGTAGAGGTCGAACGGCGCACGACCCGGCACGAACAGCAGGCTGGTGTACTCGAGCTTGCCCTCGACCTTGTTGTGGCTCCAGCTGAGCGGGTCGGAGAAGTCGTGAGAGACGTGCTTGTAGAAGTTCTTGTACTCCTCGTCGCTGACCTCGGACTTGGAGCGCACCCACAGCGCAGTGGCGGAGTTGGCGGTTTCCCAGTGGATCTGCTCGTTGCCTTCTTCGTCCTTCTCGACACGCTGCATGCGCACCGGCAGTTCGATGTGATCGGAGTACTTGGTGACCAGGTTGCGCAGGCGATGTTCATCGGCGAACTCGAGGGCATCGTCCTTGAGGTGCAGCACGATCTCGGTACCGCGCTCGGCGCGCTCGATGTCCGCCACGCTGAACTCGCCCTCGCCACGGGACTTCCACTCGACACCCTGGTCGGCATCGAGGTCGGCGCGACGGGTGCGCACGGTGATCTCGTCGGCGACGATGAAGCCGGAATAGAAGCCGACACCGAACTGACCGATCAGACGCGAATCCTTCTGCTGGTCACCTGACAGGTTCTTCATGAACTCGGCGGTACCGGAGCGCGCGATGGTGCCCAGATTGGCCACCACGTCATCGCGGCTCATGCCGATGCCGTTGTCACGCAGGGTAATGGTCTTCGCGTCGGCATCGTGCTCGATCTCGATGCGCAGCTCGCTGTCGTTGCCGTAGAGGGCATCGTTGTCCAGCGCCTGGTAGCGCAACTTGTCGCAGGCATCCGCGGCATTGGAGACCAGCTCGCGCAGGAAGATCTCGCGGTTGGAGTACAGCGAGTGGATCATGAGGTGAAGCAGCTGCTTCACTTCTGTCTGGAAGCCATGCGTTTCGGTGTGGGTGGCGGTGGTCATCGTGAAGGACCCCTCTATGTCTGTGCCTGATGTGGAAACCGGCGGCAACCTGCGTCACCGCTGCAAGGTGGTGGCGAAGGCTCGCCCGTCATTCTCGGGGACGGGTCGAGTCACGCTCTCGTGGACCAGATATGGGGCAAGGATGAACGATTTCAAGGCACTAGAGGCAGCATATTGCGCTCGGCGTCGCGCTGATTCCTTCAGCAGGTTCCGTCAGGCCAGGCGTGAGACGACAGGGCACCCGCGCGGGGTGCCCTGAGGTGTCGCTGACGAAGGTGGCTGAGGATCAGGCCTCTTCTTCTCTTGCCAGAGGTTCCAGCACGAAATGCATGCGCGCACTGGCGACCGGCCGTTGACTGGAGTGCTGCCAGGCACTGACGCGCACGTTGGCCATGCGCCGCCCCTCGCGCAGCACCTCACAATCGATGCGCGTGACACTGTCACCCCGCGCCGTGGCCAGATAATCGATGGAGAAATCGATCAACTTGGGCAGACGCGCCTGACGCCCTCCACGGCCATTCAAGCGCAGCACCTCGAGCGTGGCGGCCGTCTCCATCGCGGCCGCCAGCACGCCTCCATGCACGGCGGGCAACATGGGGTTGCCGACGTTCTCGGGCATGGCGGCCATCGCATAGCGAAGCGGGGTGGTCGGCAGCGGGTCATCCTCTGCCAACGAGGAGGGCGCCAAGGAGCACAGGTCCAGTCCGATGGCTCTGGCGTAGGGCAGGCTTGCCAGCAGGTCTGCAAGATCCCCTCGGGTGCGCTGGCCTTCGACGAAACGCCGGGCATGCTGCAGCCCGTCCCCCGGACGGCTGACGACCGGCTGCGACACGGCAGGGAGCGCCTCGTCGTCAGCGGTCTTCTGCGGGCCATCGATGACAGAGCCGGCCGCCCCGGCCGATGGGCGACCCTGCGCGGCGGCCATCAGCGCCTCGCCAAATCCCGGAGGCGTATTGCGCGCCCCCAGGCGAACGAAGTTGCCGATGGCGCGACACAGAAGCTTGCCCGGTTGCTGCCAGATCTGCGCTTCGGTGAAGACCATCGACTCGGTGACACGCAGGACGCGTGCCTCGCCGATCAACGCCATGCCTTCCACCCCGGGACGATAATGATCGAGACGCAGATCCAGCGTCGGGCAGACTTCCGGACGCTCAAGGCCCGTCAGGACGGCACTGCCGCACAGGGTGTCGGCGAACATCGTCAGTACACCGCCGTGCACCAGGTGGCGATGCGGGTCCCCCACCAGTGCCGCCTGCCAGGGTAACGTCATGCGCACGGCCGGCGCGGCGACCTCATCGACACTGACCTGCAATCTCGCGGTATGCGGAATGAAGCTCACGAATCCCGTCAGCGCCCTCACCCAGCTGGCGTCATCCAGCCCTCCTCCCGCCGCCGGCACGTCAGCGCGATTGACGGCCAGCCCCAGCAGACTGTGCGGCCCGTCTTCCGTCGCCTCCGACGCCGTCACCGTCACATCCATAGCGGCATCGCGATCAGCGCGAGGGAGACCAGATAGCCGACGCCCCACAGCAGGGAGCGCAAGAGCGCGATATTCGCCAGATAGCAGCCCCAGTACCCCAGACGCGCCAGCACGAAGATCACCGCCAGAGTGGTGGCGATCGGCGCGCCGGGTGCGACGATGACACTCACCAGCACCCCGGCGGCAAACAGCGGGAACGCCTCGTTGCTGTTCTGATGCGCGGCGAGCGCACGCGCCCCGAAGCCCGTGAGTTCGCGCTGCTGCGCGCGGGGGTCATGGTTGTCATAGCGTCCGGTACGTTGCTGGGCCCAAGCGACGGGCGCCTTGGTCAGCACCAGCATCAGCGCCGCGAACAGCAGACAGGCATAGATCAGCATGCAGGATTTCCTCGAGACTCGTCATGAAAGGCATCGTCCGCCAGGGCGCGTGTGCATGTCACCGGCATGACGCGGTTCAAACTGGTGTTTGATGATTCCTCACGAGCATGACAGGTGATCCCCATCGCCGCCATGCGGCCAATGGGCAGTGCCTTGGCATCGCATGGTCAGCCAGCGCCGTCAGGGCGCCGAGGGATCGGAAGGCTCGGAGTCGGGGACCTCGCCGCGCCACAGGCGATAGTCGGCCAGTGCATCATCGAGCTTGCCGAGCAACCAGGTCACGATCACCAGATCATCCAGAATCCCCAGCCCCACCAGCATGTCGGGGATCAGGTCCAGTGGCGAGACCAGATAGAGCAACGCACCTGCGGCCAGTCCCAGCGCCTTCCACGGCACCGGGCGATAACGTCCACTGATCACGTCACGGCACAGCGGAACGAGTGTACGCAATGCCGCTCCGGCCTTGCCCAATACGTGTCGGCGACCAAACAGGCGGGTCAACCACATTGCCTTGCCCATGGGAACACTCCTCGTACATTGCCTGTATCGCAGGTATTGCATGTATTGTGACTGTCAGCATCCATCGACACTGTCATTCCTCGTCATCGGCTGCCACGATAGCCCTCAATGGGTGCTATCTCTGCAACCCCTGATACACGACATCGGGGCACTGGGGCGTCTACGCAAGATGCGGGCGACGCCTCAGCCCTCTTCACCTCGTTCATCGCAGGAGTCTCCAGGTGACACTAGGCAAGTTCGTATCCCCACCGGGCCGCGGCGCCCGCGCCATGCGCCGCTTCACATCGTTGCGCCATTTGACAAGCCTGAGTCTGCTGCTGGGCCTCAGCCTGCCGCTGCAAGCGGCCACCCCCAGTGATCAGAGCTTCCGCGCTGCGCTGGAGGATGCCCGAGCCAAGCGCTTCCAGGATATCCAGCAGGTCGCCGTCAACGGCCATGTGCTGGAAGGCTATATCGAATATCACCAGCTCAAGGCACGCCTGCCCTACGCAACGCCGGCGGAAGTCCTGTCCTTCATGGAGCGTCACGCCGATTCCCCCCTGGGGGAGTGGATGCGCGGCCAGGCCATCTCGGCCTACGGGCGCACCGGACGCCATGATGCTCTGCTCGAGGTCAGCGATGGCGTGCCGGCCGGCGCCAGCCGACAGTGCCATTACTACACGGCACAGCTGAGCAATGATTTCGCGAGTGCCTCGCAAGGCGGCCTGAAACTCTGGCATGTCTCGGGCTCGCAGGATTCCGCCTGTGACCCGCTGTTCTCGACGCTGCGCGAACGTGGCGTGATCGATGATCAGGCCGTCTGGGAACGCATGATGCTCGCCTGGGCCGCCGGTCAGGGCAGCATGGTCAGCTACCTGGAACGCCAGCTGTCGGGCAACTGGCAGCAGGCCATCGCCGCACGCGAGCAGCTGGATGGCAACTTTGCCGCCATTACCCGGATTCCGACCGATCTGGGTCATGGTGGGCATGCCTTTGCCGCGCTCAGTGTCGCTGCCATGCATGGCTTCGTGCGCGCGGATACCGAGGCAGCCCTGGAGGCCTGGCGCAAGGTCAGCCCGCACATGCCGCTGAGCGATGAGCAGCGTCATGAGGTCGAGCGTGATCTGGCCTGGTATTCCCTGGTACGTGACATTCCCAACAACCAGGGCTGGGTGGATGAGCGCCTGGCCATGCTCGATGATGAGGAGCTGTTCGACCTGCGCATGCGCAATGCCATTCGCGATGGCGCCTGGGGCGAGGTACGCGAATGGGTCCTCAAGATGCCGGAACGCTTCAGTGGCGAAGCCCGATACCAGTACTGGCTGGGCCGTGCGGATGACAGCCTGGGACGCCGGGATGAGGCACGCGCCGCCTGGGCACGCGCCAGTGGCGAACGCAACTTCTATGGTTTCCTCGCCTCGGACCGGATCGGCAAGGCCTATTCGCTCAATCGAGATGACCAGACCTTCGATGATGCGCAACTGGCAGAGATTGCCCGCACCCCGGCCGTCAGGCGTGTCAGGGCACTGATGGAGATCGATGAGATCGGTCTGGCGCGTTCGGAATGGTTCAATGCCGTGAGCCAGGCCGATGACGCCGGCGCGCGTCGCCTGGCGGCTTACGCCCTCAAGCAGCAGTGGTATGACCTGACCGTGTTCGCGACCATTCGCGGCAAGCTGTGGGATGGCCTGTCCTGGCGCTTCCCGCCCGCCTGGCAGCAGGACTTCCAGCGCTATGGGGCCAACGCCGGCGTGGACCCCTGGATGCTGATGGCACTGGCGCGTCGCGAGAGTGCCTTCAATCCTACCGCCACCTCGCCCGTGGGTGCCCGTGGGCTGATGCAGCTGATGCCGGGCACGGCGGCCAAGGTCAGTCGTGACCTGGGGCTGGCCACGCCCAGCCATGCCGCGCTCGGTGACCCGGACACCAACATCCGCCTCGGCAGCACCTATATCCGCGAGATGCTGGACCGCTACTCCGGCAATCGCCTTGCGGCAGCGGCGGCCTACAACGCAGGCCCGGGCCGCGTGGATCGCTGGCTGGCCGATACCCCGCGCGAATATGACCGCTTCGTCGAGCGCATTCCCTTCAAGGAAACCCGTGAGTACGTCAAGGCAGTACTGGCGTATCGCGTCATCTTCGAGTCGCTGGCCAAGGGCACGAGCGACGGCGTCAGAGTGGTCAGTGAGCGCGAGGTCAATCAGCCCTACACCACCGCGCTGGTGGACCGCCGCTGAAGAGAATCATGCCGAACGTCCAGCGCACGCGCTGAGAGACCAATCGTGACGTCACACACGACAACGCCAGCCTCAGGGCTGGCGTTGTCGTCGTGCGTCTCCGCTACGGCTCAATCATCGCGTCGGGCATGGATTCCCGATAGCGGAGGCGTCTGGCCGTCACCCTGTCGGGGAGCTTCCTCATGCTGGGGAGCGTAGCGATTCAGCGCCTCGGCATAGCTCAGCGGACGCCCATCACCGCTGTCGCGCTGACTGCCCTTCCAGTTCTCGTCCTTGTGGGCGAGAGAGGGATTCGCGGGAAATGTCGAGGGCGAGGTCTCATGGGGTATCTGGCGAGCCCCATCCGAGTGACGAGCCGAATGGCTGACGCGAGGGCGGCGCCACAGGCGCCAGGCCAGTATCAGCCCCCCTGCCCAGCTGACGCTCCCCAGCAGCCCGTAGGCGATCATGCTCCAGACATTGCCGGGACGATGGCCCGCATTGATGATGATCACCCGCGACAGGTCGATGTCCGGCCAGCGTTCACTCAACAGGGCGCGCTCATCGCCGGGCAGGTCGGTCTCGGCATGCAGCACGGTACCGAACAGGCCATCCGGGAACTCGATGAGCGGCGGGACGTTCTTCAGACTCTGGACGGAATCGGTACGCACCAGCACGCCCATGCGCTCGATGCGCGGCCACTCGTCCGAGGGAATGCCATCGATGCCACCGAAGGCGCGTGACAATCCTGCCAGCTCCAGCAGATAGGGGTTCATGTCCGAGATCACCGGGTAATAGAGCGTCTCGATACGCTGCCCACCTTCGGCAGCCGCATCCAGACGAAAGGTCTCGGCATGTTCGCGATAGACCGCCCAGTGATCGCGTAGCGACACGAACTGATTGACCGGTAGATTGCCCTGTTCGACGGCTTCCAGGTTCAAGGTCTCAGGCCGGGACGTGACACGGCCCACCCAGCGTCCCTCTTCGAAGGCAAACAGCCAGGCCGCCAGCCCCACGAGCAGCAAGACGACGATACCCGCCCCGGCCAGCCGGCGACGCAAGGTGTAGGAAGGACTCATTGGTTAGCATTCCCTGCTTCTGCCAGCCTGACGTGCGGCCGGTCTTGATGTAATGACAACACGAACCATCGTGATCTTCACGACAGCATACCTCATCCACTCACGCGGCCTTTCCACACTCGGCCGGCCACGCAACAGCGGTGAGCGTCCGGACTCAAGGGCCCTTGAGTCGCGAGGACAGACGCTCACTTTCACGACAGTAACGCTGACGCAGACGCAGCACCTCAAGTGAGTTGCTCGACAGCGCATCCAGCACATAACGATTGCAGGCGCGTTCCGCACGTTTCTGGGCAGCTTCCAGCGCCTTGCGCGCCTCACGCTGGGCAGGTGTCATCCCGGCATAGGGGTCGCGCAGGGGCTTGTAGGTGGCGGCCGCCTTGCAATACATGGTGCGAGTGTCGAGATGGGCAGCACGCCCCCTCTGCTGCAGGGCGTGACAGGTCTCGACGAACAGACGGCTGGCCATGCGTGAGCAATCACGTTGCTCCACCGCGCTGCCGGTCTTGCTCAGCCGGGCACACACCGACTCCTCCTGGATACGCCACAACTGATGACGGAAGTCGACGGTGTAGCCGTGATAGAGCACCTGTACCTGCTGGACACGCGAATCGTAGACATCGCTGATATCACGAGACTCAAGATGGGTCACGATCTTGAGGAAGGAGGCAAGGGTCAGCGTAGCAGGATCCATGTGGCGTGAGGGATAAGGCGTTCATCCCCGGCTTCTCCGTCGCAGTGAGTGCTCTCGTGCCCGCAAAGGGCGCGTGCAGATGTCAGACGCCGCCGTCAGCGGCTCAGGGCCAGGCGCGCGCCGAGTGCCACCATCACGGTGCCGGTGATGCCTTCCATCCAGCTGGCGACACGGGGTCGAGCCAGCCAGCGCCCGGCACCGCCCACCATCACCGCCACACCGATCTGCCACAGGTTGGCGATCACGAAGTGGACACCTGCCAGCCACAGCGACTTGAGAATGGCGGGGTCGGTCGGTGCGATGAACTGCGGCAGGAACGCCATGTAGAAGACGACGGTCTTGGGGTTGAGCACGTTGGAGAGGAAGCCTTCGCGCAACGGTTGCCAGAGAGAGACCCGCTGCCGCGCGACATCGGCCTGGATATCCAGCCCGCGAGTGCGGCGCGCACTGAGCAGACTCTTGATCCCCAGCCATACGAGATAGGCAGCACCGACCAGCTTGAGTGCCGAGAAGGCCCAGGCGGATTGCAGAAGAATCAGCGAGATCCCCGCCGACGACACCAGGGCATGCACGAAGAGCCCGGCACAGATGGCAACACTGGTGAGCACCCCGTCGCGCAGGCCGCCACGCAGGGTGTTGCGAATCACCAGCAGGGTGTCCACTCCGGGAGTCACGGTGAGCAGCGTGATGGCCACCACGAATGACCAGAACGCGGTATCGAACTGAATGAAGTCAAACATGCCGCATATCCTTGTGACGGACTTCTCCACGCCCTGCGGCATGAACGGATGTCCAGTCTAAGCGAGGGATGCGAGCCTGAAAAGTCATCGCTGACAACCTTCAGACCGCCAGCCCATCCTCGTCGCTCAACTGCCGCCCTCGCCCCCATCTCGGCGTGATCCCTTCCACTGAGAATCACTCATGCCTTCGGGGGAGCCGCCCCGGGCGCCGAGGCGCCGCAGGGGCAGCGCCTTCAACCGACCAGCCACAATCCCGCCACCACATCGGCAAGCAGCACCGCCAATGCCAGCAGAATGACGACGCCATCCTCACCGATCAGCCCCAGCCCGAGCAGCAACAGCGTCGCGGCGGGCAGTGCCGAGGCAAACGGCACCAGCTCCAGCGGCACCATGGTGGCCGCCAGCAGAATGGCCAGTGCAGCGATCAGACGATAGGCAATGCCACGTGTCATGAAACCGAGCCGCGGCTTGAGCAATCGGTCGATGCGCCGTGTCCAGGGACGCGCTCGCTGCACGCCATGGGTGAGGCGCTCATGCTCGAAACTGAAGCTGGCCAGCCGTCTGGGCAACCAGGGAGTGCGATGGCCCAGCAACAGCTGGAAGGCGATCAGCCCGATGAACAGCGCACAGGTAGTCGGCACGCCCGGAATGGCCCCGGTCGGCAGCAGAACCAGCAGCGCCGGCAACACCAGCAAGGGGCCGAAGCCGCGTGAATTGAAATGTTCCAGTATGGCACCCAGCGAGATGTCGCCTTCTATCTCGCGGTCCAGCTCTTCCAGCAATGCGGTGAGACCGCTGTCCTTGGCGTGTTCGCTCATGAGATATCCGTGGTGAGACGTGACAGGGAAGAAAGAGCAGACACATGGCAATACCGATGTCGGTCAGTCCTGCTGTCGGCAAGCGGATCGCCTGCCATCAGCCGACCAGACGTTCACCGAGCATGCCGATCATGAATCCCAGCGTGGCCCCCAGCGGTGGAGACCAGTGATGCACCACTCGCGCCTGGGGAGCGATGTCCTGAAAGATCAGATACAGGATGCCTCCCGCCGCGAAGGCCATCAGCCCGCCCAGCAGCCGGGGGGCATCCGCCAACCACAGATGGCCGGAGAAGGCCGCCAGCGGACCAAGCAATGACAGCAGCAGGAAGGCGCCCAGTCCCTGTCGCGCGGTGAGGCCAGCGCCTTCCAGCTCCCGATAGGCATTGAAACCTTCTGGCAGGTTCTGCACGGCGATGAACAGCGCCATCAGCATGGCCGCCGCAGGTGAGGCGGATGCCAGGGCCCCGAGAGCGATCGCCTCGGGGATGAAGTCCATCAACATCGCCAGCAGCTGTCCCCTGGCGTCACCGCTGCGGGCCAGCCAGCGATCCAGCTGCATGAAGACGAGCGCCCCGAGCAGAAACAGCCCGAGCAGAGTCAGGACGGACAGGGATTCCATGGCGCGAGGCACCAGCACCAACGCGACCGCTGCCAGCAGGATGCCTCCCCCCAGCGCCGTGATGCCAGCCAACCAGCTGCGCTTGACGTGGGTTTCGTGGCTACGCTCCAGTTGCGCGATCACCCCGCCCAGCGGGATGCACAACCCGGCCGCCCAGGCCATTGCCAACATTTCCCAGGGGAGGTCTGCCATCATGCTGCCGGGCGGCCACCAGGGGCCGGACGTTCACCCAGCACGCGCATCAGCAGGCTGGTACCGAGCCCCCAGGCACCATTGAGAATCAGCCCGCCGATGATCATCATCGGCACCACGGCGATGCCCTTGAGCGGGAAGACGACCAGCATGGCCACTGCCGTCGGACCGACGGCACCGAATGCCAGACTGATCAGCCAGTGGCTCATGCCGGTGCTGCGGCGTACCAGCGCCCATAGCGGCAGTCCCCATAGCCCGCCCCAGAAGGCCAGCGAGAGCACTGACGGAACGCCCAGCGGCCCGGCAGGGGTCATGTTGTAGGGCGCCTTGGGCAGGATATCGGCCAGATAGAAGAGCCCGAACAACCCCTGATGGAAAATCAGGGTCGCCAGAAAAGCCGCCACGAAAGCCTTGAGCCAGATCATGTGAACATCCTTGTGATTGGGGCCGCCTGCACCGAAGGGCGGCGGCGTCCGGACAGTCCCGGAGCCACCTCCCGGGACCGATGCGGCACTGACGCTTGCCGAAGGTGGATCAGCGGGCCTGTTCCTGGGAGATCTGCTCGTTGAGCGTCCAGAAATCATAGAGCACGCCGATGAAGAACAGCCCACCGGTACACAGATAGATCAGCCCGGTCAGCCACTTGCCCATGTACATGCGGTGGACGCCGAATACGCCCAGGAAGGTGAGCAGAATCCAGCTCAGCGAGTAGTTGATTGGCCCTTCACGAAAGCGGAAATCCGCCTCGCGGTCCATGGCGGGAATCAGGAACAGGTCGATCAGCCAGCCGATCCCCAGCAGGCCGAAGGTGAACAGCCAGATGGTGCCGGTGACCGGTTTGCCATAGTAGAAACGATGGGCGCCGAGGAAACCGAAGATCCACAGCAGATAGCCCATGGTCTTGGAGTGCGTGTCCTGTACGACGGGCGATGCGGTCATCTGTAAAGCCTTAGCCGTGAAACGGCAGATCATGATTGCGAATACAGTCAATGCGGTCTTGGCGGGCGGGAATCAAGCCTCTCGTGCCCGCAAACCTCGTCCAGACGCGACAACGCCACCCACGCAGCCGCGCGGGTGGCGTTGAAGCCTGTCGTGTCGTCACCGAAGCCTAGATCACGCCCAGTTCGCGCAGACGTTCCTTGAGATAGGAATCCGCGGTGTGCTTGTCAGACAGCACCACTTGTGGACGCGGATGCAGGAAAAGCGGCAGGGACAGACGCGACTGACTGCACCCTTCCCCCGTCGGATTGATCACGCGATGCGTGGTGGACGGGAAATAGCCGCCACTGGCTTCCTGGAGCATGTCGCCGACATTGATGACCAGCTGACCCGGATCACAGGGCACGTCCATCCATTCACCATCGACATCCATCACCTGCAGCCCCGGCTCATTGGCGGCAGGCAGCACGGTCAGCAGGTTGATGTCCTCATGGGCAGCGGCACGCACGGCACCCGGCTCTTCCGAACCGGTCATCGGCGGATAGTGCAGGACGCGCAAGAGCGTCTGCCCACTGTCCTTGATCATGTTGGAGAGCGGCTCACGATAGAGCTCGGCCACTTCAGCGGGCGAATGCGCTTCCACCCAGCTCAGGAGCTCCGCGGCGAAGGCTTCTGCCTGACGGTAGTACTCCATGGCATTCTCGCGCAGGCTGTCCGGAATCTTCCCCCACGGATAGATGTGGTAGTACTCCTTGAGGTCCCGCGCCGTATGCCCCTTGGCGGTCTCGGAGACATCCGCCGGGAAGAGACCATCCTGGGTCTTCGGGTCGTAGCGCCACTCCAGCTTGTCGGCACTCGCGAAGAATTCCGCCCATTCAGCGTAGATCTTCTCGACCAATTCATGAGAAATCGGATGATTGCGAATCACGCCGAAGCCTGTCGTGCGCAGGGATTCGACAAATTTTTCGGCAGCATCGGCCGAGCGGTAATCTACGTTCTGGACCTTCATGGCATTTCCATCTATGTTGGCTCTGTGTACGCATCCTACTTGAGCAGGCAGACGTCGCCAATACGACGACTGACTATTCGGTCAAGATGCGAACATGTGCAGTTTCTACTGCAGGCGTAGGTCAAGCAGGAAAGGATGTCGTCGCAGGACGTAACGCGTCTCTCTGGTGGAATTCCCCCTAGCCGCACCAACGCAATCCGGTCTGATGGGCAGACCACCAACATCATCACGTAAGCAAGGAAAGAATCATGGCAACTGGCACAGTCAAGTGGTTTAACGACACCAAAGGTTTCGGCTTCATTTCTCCGGACGACGGCGGCGACGACCTGTTCGCGCACTTCTCTGAAATTCAGGCAGAAGGCTTCAAGTCCCTGCAGGACGGCCAGAAGGTTTCCTTCGACGTCACCCAGGGCAAGAAAGGCCTTCAGGCCGCAAACATCAAGCCGGTCTGATCACCTGATCACTCCGGTCAGTCCACCCTCATCGGTGGCCTGATGATGGCAAGACACAGAAACGCCCGCCTATTGGCGGGCGTTTCTGTGTCCGCTGCCTCCGCCAGAGCGATGGCTCTACATCGCTTCAGGACGGCATGAGAGCAAGACGCACAACGCCGCAGCACGGGGCCGCGGCGTTGCAGGCAGGACATTCACTCACGTGAGTGACGGCATTGCCTCAAACGATCACTGCTGAGCGTCATCAACGGATTCGTTGGCCGCCTTCTGAGCTTCATTGATCTCGGCGTTGGCTTCTGCCGCAGCGTCATCACCCTGCTGTTCAGCGGAGTTGGTCAGTTCAGCAGCCTGCTCCTTGGTGGAGTCGTAGGCGTTCTTGGCAGCATCGGCGGTGGCGTCAGCGGCATCGTTCACACCCTGCTTGGCGGACTCGTAAGTCTCGCTGGCGGCGTTCTTGGTCGCATCGAGGGCATCATCGCTCTCGGCGGCAGCTTCATCACCCATGGCGCCAGCGGACTGCGCTGCGTCATCAGCCATGTTGTCAGCCTTGTCAGCCGCGTCGTCCATTTCAGCAGCAGCTTCATCTGCAGCCTGGTCCATCTCGGCAGCAGCGGCTTCAGCAGCCTGATCGGCACTCTGCTCAGCCTGCTCTGCGCTTTGCTCTGCAGACGTCTCGGCTTGCTGGGCGGCCTTGTCGGTATCGCCATTGTCACAACCGGCGATGGCAAGGGACAGGCCAGCGGCCAGTGCGGGAATCATCCATTGCTTGAGCTTCATCGTCTTCTCCTTGATAGGTGGGGAGTCATCAGCCCCTTGTTTCCTGCGCAAAGCATTGCAACAAAGGTCGAGTATTCATGCAAGCGAAAGCGTGTTCAAACGCTTGGATGACTTCAACATGGTGCTCGCTTGGCAGCTTTTCAAGCAAATCGCCCTTTCAGTAGCATGAAAATGTTAACGAACACCATTTCTTTTCTCTGACGACTCTCTGATCACTCTCCGATATCTTCGTTCCATACTTCCGGCTGTTCGCGGATGAATGTCTCCATCAGCTCCCGACAACGCGCATTGTCCACGACGTCCACCTTGACGCCTTGAGCGCGCAGATGGTCTTCCGCACCCATGAAGGTCCTGTTCTCACCCACGACGACATGGGGAATCCCGTAGAGCTGGATGGCGCCACTGCACATCGGGCACGGTGACAAGGTAGTGTAGAGCACGCACTCGCGATAGACCTTCGCCGGCAGACGTCCGGCATTCTCCAGCGCATCCATCTCACCGTGCAGTACCGTGCTGCCCTTCTGCTGACGCTGGTTGTGGCCACGCCCGATGATCTTGCCATCGTGGACCAGTACCGAGCCGATCGGCACGCCACCTGCGGCATGGCCCTTCTCGGCCTCCTCGATGGCCGCTTGCAGGAAACCTTCGTGATCCTGAGTCTGCGCTGACATGGTCTTGCTCCTGAATATTCAGTAAGGGGGTTCAATCATGAAACATCGGCGATGACGACATGGGGAGGCCACCCTGCAGGCACGCCCCTGTGAGCGAACCTGGCATGAACGGCGAGCATCACCCGAGTCCCGCTTCCCCTGTCATCATCTGACGGGCTCGTCTCAGCCCTTCATTGCCCGCATTGGTGGGCTCACCGACTTCATTGGCAAGCTCGCGGAAGCTGCCCATCGCACCGAGCAGCGCCGAGGCTTCATAGGGGATGAAGACTCGATCACCGTCACGGGCCATGTCCGGCAGCATCTGCAGGTATTTCTGTCCCAGCATGTAGCCCACCACCAGCTGCGGATCTTCCGCCCCGATGGCATCACGCAGCTGGTAGATGGCCTGGCGCTCACCTTCGGCACGCAGGATGGAGGCCTGCTTGTCGCCCTCGGCGCGCAACACCGCGGACTGTTTCTCACCTTCCGCCGTGGCGATGGCCGCCTCGCGCTGACCATTGGCCTCGGTGACGGTGGCACGACGCCGGCGCTCGGCCGCCATCTGCAGACGCATCGCATCCTCGACTTCATCGGGCATGCTGATGTCCTGGATCTCGACTCGGGTGACCTTGACGCCCCACTTGTCACCGACCTCATCCATGGTGACCTGCAAGGCATCATTCACTTCCTTGCGACTCTCGAACAGCTTGTCGAGCTCCATTCGTCCGATCTCGGAACGCAGGCTGGTCTTGGCGAGCACCTCGATGGCCTGGGTGAAGTTCTCCACTTCATAGACCGCGCGCTTGGGGTCGACGATCTGGAAATAGAGAGCGCCATTGACGGTCACCGTCACGTTGTCCGTCGTCACCACGCTCTGCCCCGGAAAGTCCATCACCGTCTCACGACGGTCGATGCGCGTCTCCTCGACCACAAGCGGCAGGTTGTCGCCCTTGATCTGGCGATAGCGGCGAATGGTAATCGAGCGCGGCTTGTCGATGAAAGGCACGACCAGATTGATACCGGATTCCAGAGTACGGCTGTAGCTGCCGAGCCGTTCTATCACGACGGCTTCGGACTGCTGGACGATCATCAATCCCTTGGCCAGCAGAATGACGACAAGCGCCACGATGAAGAGAATGATGATGAGACCCGGACTGATGATCATGTTGCTCAACTCCCTTGAACTGGGCAGCTTCCTGCCGCCCGAATGAATGGTGATATCACCACTTGTCCGACCGCCAGGACGGCGAGGCGGACCTTGAGACAGATTACTCGACGCGCTCCACGCAGAGCGTGATGCCTTCGACGCTGAGGATCCTGACCGTGTCCCCCGCTGCCGGCTTCGTCTCCCCCTCCCAGCGTAGCGGATACTCATTGCCTGACACGCGCACGGCAAGTTTGCCGCCGTTGCCGATGATCACCCTGGCCAGCTGGCCGGTCTCCGCGCCACTGCCCAGGGTACCGTAGGGCGTCTTGGGCAACAGATAGGGATGGATCTTGCGGACGAACAACGGCACGACCACCAGCGCCGTGATCGCCACGCTGATCAGCTGGACGTTGAGCCCCGCCCCGAGAACGGATGCCAGAGCGCCACTCAGTGCACTGACCCCCAACGCCAGCAGCACGAATTGCGCTCCCAGCAACTCAAGCCCCGCCAGAATCAACCCGAGAATGACCCAGAGATGCCACGCTGCCACACCTGTCATGCCATCGTTCTCCCAAGCGTTTCTCTCGTCCATTGCGGCCAAGAGACTGAAGAAATCTCGTGCTGAAAATGCCACGAGCGCAGCCCGAGTAAACCTCAGACTGCGCTCGTGTACCAGACTGGCATCGATGATGAGAGGAGCGCTAGCGCTTCGCCTGCAACAGCTCGGTATCCGCTGGCACCACCAGTTGCAGAGCCTGTGGCGCGATACTGAACTCGCTGTCCTCGATCAGATGACTCTCGCCGTCCAGATTGACCGGCAGCGGCTCCCCCCGATAGCGCAGCGTATCGGTACGCACATAACGCACGAAATGACCGTTCTCAGGCAGGGATTCCAACTCTTCCACCACCTCACCGATGCGCGCGATGGGGAAATCACGAATCACCAGCACATCGAAACCGGCATCATCGAGCAAGGCCCGTGGCGCCAGCTCCTGCCCGCCACCGGCCTGCCGACCATTGCCGATGGCCAGCACGAACAGCGCAAGCTCTTCCTCGACCCCATCGAGCGTGAGACGTCCTCGATAGGGACGGAAATCCCACGCCTTGAGCACGCCCATCAGCGAATAGGCCCCACCCCCGAACAGCTTCTTGAGTCCGGCCGGGGTCGAGCGGGTCACCTCCGCCCCGAACCCGGCCGAGGCGACATTGAGGAAGTAGGCATCATCGAGCTGCACCAGATCCACCGCTCGTGATTGCCCTTCACAGGCCAGTGCCAGAGCCTCGGAGATACCGGGCGGTATCCCGAGCGAGGTCGCCAGGTCATTGGCCGTCCCCAGCGGAAGAATGGCCAGTTCCGGACGTTGAGCCCGTGGATGCGTCATCAGCGCATTGGCCAGCAGGTTGAGCGTGCCATCCCCGCCCCCGGCAATCAGGCGTGTGACGCCTTCCGCGATCGCTTCATCCACCAACCTCGCGACATCCTGTGCTTCGAAGGTCAGACGTATCTCCAACCCCTGGGTGCGCTCACGCTGGGCGAACAAGGCATCACGCAGCTCAGGCTGCTGTGCCTTCTCACCGTTGAGTATCACGCGCACACGCGCCGCTGATTCCATGTGGTGTCTCCTTGGCGACATGCGGATCGAGCGACAAGCATACTCCCGTCAGGCCTCAGGAATGAACCACCCACGCGAGCCCACATCGGTTAGCTGCCCTGAGGTGTCTCATCGACGCCAAGCCCCGGCTGACGGCGCGCGCCCAGCAACAGCAAGGGAAGAATCATCACCACGCTGATCAGGAGCAATCCCTGTTGCGGCGCCAGCGGGGTACTGAGCAGCGCGGTGGCCACGACGGCCGAGCCCCCCAGCTGAATGCTGCCCAACAGCGCCGCCGCCGTACCGGCACGCTCACCGAAGGCTTCCAGCGCCAGACTGGAAGCGGCGCCCAGGGCCAGCGAGAAACCGACTGACAGCACTCCCACCGGCACCATGAAGGCTGCCGCCGACAACGGCAGCCAGGCCATGGCAGCCCCTTGCATCAGCCCGGAGACCAGGATGATCGCCAGTCCCAGCCGAACCGTCGGCTGGCGTCCCAGCCGGGTGATCACGCGCGGTGCGAAGAAGAACGTCAGGATATTGATCACGGCGTTGCCCCCAAACATCGCGCTGAAGGCAAGCTCGGAATGGCCGAGCGTTTCCACCAGCAACTCGGAAGAGGAGGAGACATACAGCAGGATCGCACTCATCGCCGACATGGCCACCAGCGCCTGATACAGGAAGCGCCAGCTGGTCAGCACCGGGCGATACCGCGCCCAATTGTAGAGCGGACGCTCCACCACCGTGTTGGCGGGGCGCGTCTCGGCGAACAACCGCCAGGCGGCTGACCCGACGCACAGCGCGAAGAACCCCATGAACAGGAAGTTGGATCGCCACCCGAACTGCACCGCCAGCAGGCCGCCCAGAACCGGCGCCAACGCCGGAATGATGCACAACGCGCCGTTGAGGTAGCTGTACATCCTGGCACCCTGCTCCGGCGTATAGCAGTCACGCACCGCCGCGAAGGCCACCGTGACGGTGGCACAGGCCCCCAACCCCTGCAGGATGCGCCCGACATACAACATGCCGATGTCCTGGGCCAGCGTCGCGACCACGGCACCTGCCAGATAGACCAGCGCGCCGCCCAGCAAGGCGGGACGACGGCCATAGAGGTCCGTCAGCGGCCCGACCAGAATCTGGCCGACCCCCACCGCACCGAGAAACAGGGTCACCGTCATCTGCATCACGTCGGTGGGCTGCGCAAACTCGCGCGCCATCGCCGGCAGCGATGGGAGATAGATATCGATCGCCAGCGGCGAGAACATCACGCAGCCGACCAATAGCAGCAGCAGTTGTCGGGCACTCGGCAGGGGCCGTGCGGTAGCGGAGGAAGACGCGGACATGGAGTCTCTCATGGAGTCGGAAGGCAGCTCAGCGGCGAATGGCGAGCGAGTCGGAAGCTGCAGAGACTAGCGCCTGTGACTTATGCTGCAAAATGATATTATTTCAGCCCTGATATTCCACTGGCGAAATTCATGACCTCGACTTCCCGCCATGCTCCCTCCAATGCTGGCATCCGGTCACCCGGCCTCCTCAATCCGCGCCTGGACCTCAATCTCCTGCAGGTATTGCAGGTGCTTCTGGAAGAATGCAGCGTCACGCGGGCCGCGGGCCGTCTGCACCTTTCCCAGTCGGCCGTCAGCAAGAGCCTGGCTCGCCTGAGAGCGATGTTCGATGACCCCCTCTTCATTCGAGAGCGTCATGGCCTGCGGCCCACGCCACGTGCGCTCGGGCTCAGGGGTGAGCTTGCCGAGCTGCTCTCGCGTCTTGAGCATCTCAGCGCACCGCCGACCTTCACGCCCGCCACCAGCCGCCGACGCTTCCAGCTGGCCGTGCTGGAGAGCGCCTGGGCGACGCTGATGCCCTCCTGTACCCGCGCCCTCACCCAGGCCCTCCCGCTCGGCAGTCTCGAGATCAGTCGCTGGCAGGCCGACTGTCTCAATCTGATGGAAAGAGGCCTGCTGGATATCGGCCTCGGGGCACACGACCATCCGACCGACACGCCGAGCGAGCCCCCGGCGCTACCGAGAGGCTTCCACTCGCACACCCTGTGGCGCGATGATCACGTGATGTTGCTGCGCGACGGCCATCCACTGCTCGAGCGTTCGGTGCCGCTGACTCTCGAGGAGTTCGCCACGCTCGATCATGTCCAGGCCACCTGCGAGGGCCGCTCTCGCTGGTCGCTGGATGAGCGGCTCGAACGGCATGGTGCTCCGCGTCGCATCAAGGTACTGGTGCCGGACTTCCGGGATGCCTTGAGCATCGTCGCGCACAGTGAGCTCATCTTCTGCGCACCCAGAAGCTTCGCCCAGGCCAGCCGCCAGCAACACGGACTGGTCATTCGCGAACTGCCGCTGAAACTGCCGGCCCTGAGTTATCGCCTCATCTGGCATGCCAGCCACGAGCAGGACCCGGGCCATCGCTGGCTGCGTCAATCGCTGATGACCCACATTCGCAACGCCCATGGGGCAGACGCAGCCGCCGACGAACACTAGAATGGCCGCACACTCTGCAACCCACCGCTTTTGCGAGCGCTGACCGAGGGTGCTGATCAAGAGCCCTGATCGAGAGCACTGATCGCAAGCGCAGTGCAAGCGTCGTCCAGCCCGTCACGAGGGCTTGGCCCGACGCGCAAGCACTCACCTCATATCACCATCCGCCTGTACACGAGGTATTTCCATGCGCCCCATCATCCGCCTGTTCTTCCGCACTCTGCGACTGGTACTGGCCCCCTTCATGCTGATCAGCGAAAAGCTGACCCGTGGCAGCGCGCTCGAGCGTAGCCCCGCCCAGCAGGCCGAGGTGGACGCCGAGACCGCCAGGCTGGCGCTGTATCAGTTCTCGACCTGCCCGTTCTGCATCAAGGTGCGCAAACGCATGCATCAGCTGAACCTGAACATCGAGCAGCGCGACACCCAGCACAACGCCACTCACCGCCAGGCCCTCGAACAGGGTGGCGGTCGCGTCAAGGTGCCGTGCCTGCTGATCACCCATGACGATGGCCGCGAGGAATGGATGTACGAATCCGACACCATCAATGCCTATCTGCAGGAACGCTTCGGTCACGCCGCCTGAGACTCTCGCAAGTCTCGAGACCGCCCGAGGTGCGCCTTGGCAAACAAAACGACGCCGCTCTCATGAGCGGCGTCGTTGCGTCAGCGGGACAGTCATCAGCATGCCGTTCAGGCCAGCGTCTGACACATTCCCGTCCGCTTAACCCGGTGAGCCTGGCTCATCCGATCCATCGCCCACACCATCGCCAATGTCAGCATGACGGCCCCCAGGGTGTGCGCCAGCGCCAGATCCAGTGGCAGCCACCACAGCACATTGGCGATCCCCAGCGCGGCCTGCAGCCCCCAGGCTGCCAGCGCCCAGCCCCAGGGATTGAGCGTCCCCGTGGACATGAAGCGCCTATTGCCCGCCAGCCTCGCCAGCGGGCGTGCCAGTGAAGAGGAAGGTCGCGATGGAAGGACGGCCTCGGGATGCCCGGATTGCACATGACGCCGCTGGCGCCAGTAGAGCATCAGCAGCATTGCGCCCAGCAACACCGCTCCACCGCGATGCGCCAGATGGATGGCGGTACGCGCCTCCCCATGCAGCTGTCCGTGCAGATAGCTCGGGCCGACATCCTGAGACAGATGGAAGCCCTCTCCCCAATCCATCGCCGGCCATAGCGAGCCATTGCAGGTGGGGAAACCCTCGCAGGCGAGTCCGGCATAATTGCTCGAGGTCCAGCCTCCCAATGCCAGCTGTCCAAGCAACAGTGCCGCTGCCAGCGTGGCCAGCCACGGCTGACGCAAGACACGATGCCCGTGATCGTCCGCCGCCTTGGGCAGCGTTGCTCTCGCGTCACGCGCCGCCAGTCGTCGCGTCAGTGACAACCACAGCAACAGCAGCAGACTCGCCACGCCCAGGCCGCCCAACAGATGCAACGTCACCACCTGTGGCCAGAGCTTCAGCGTGACGGTAAAGGCGCCGAAGGCACCTTGTATCAGCAATGCCGCCAGCAACAGCCAGCACCCTGCCAGTGGGAAACAGGTAGCCACGTCCAGCGCCCGATGACGCATGCCTGCCGCCGACCGGGTAAGCCGCAGGCGGCGCTCACGCCGCCGGACACGCCAGCCCAGCACGAGCAATGCCAGTGACGCCAGGCCGAGCAGGCTCGCCGCATAGCGGTGAATCATCTCTGCCCATGCCTTGTAGCCCTCCAGCGGGTGGTGAGGACTATGCAAGCTTGCCGTGTGCGCATCCGGCACCACCAGGGCGCCATAACAGCCAGGCCAATCGGGGCATCCCAGGCCGGCATCCACCAGGCGCGTCCAGGCCCCAAGGCCGATCACGAGAATGACCAGTCCCAGCATGCCGGCGACCAGATGCCGAGCCATCCGCCACACACGCAGGATGTCTGTCTGACTGACTGCCTGCCGGGCCATCGAGTCATCAGCAGCGGTCAGCGGTGTGATTCCCGGCACACTCCCAGGCAAAGGATGCCCTGTCAGCGAAGTGGCAGAGGTTGAGTGACGCAGGAACGGCGGCGGGGGTATCAGCGCGGCACCGCGCTGACGGGCGCGCGCGCTGACACGGGGACGCAGAGGGTAGCGCGGGTGCGAGACAAGGCGAGACATGGCGTATCTCCCTGCTGGAGAGCTAGGGGCGAGCGAGTGATCGACGCATCACACGCTCAGCTCAGCGCGGCGCAGCCGGATTGCGCTTGAGCAATCGGCGCACATCCTTCATGACGGCCTGCGGTGTGATCTCGGGGCCGTATGCCACCACGACTCGCCCCTGTGGGTCGATCAAGCGCAACGGCTGTGGCGAGGCCCCGGCGCCATTCGCCGAGGGCCAATGGCCCAGCGCACGCTGCTCCCCCGGTACTTGGGGATGCTGAAAGGACTGCTCGGCCACCACCAGACGCCCCAGCCGCGGCGCCTCCTTGCCTAGGGCGCGGTGCAGACGCCACCAACGTTCGGCCTGCGCCGTGGCCAGCTCCGACCGCCCCGGCTCCGGCCAGCTGAGCCAGAAGCGCTGCTCATCCGCGCCCTGAGCGGCTCTGGGCGGCATGCCACTGTCATCCCCGGACTGTCGCGGGGCTGATGCACTCACGAGATACTCCAGTGACCAGTCCTGCAGCGGCATCACGTCCGGCAGCAAGGCACCGTTCGCCACCCGCCCTTCGGGTATCCCCACCTGCACACTCAGCATGGCCCACGCCAATGGCAACGGGGCAGACAGCAGCCCCAGCAATGCCACGAGTTTCAGACGCTGTCGCATCACGTGTGTCATACCACCTCCTCCAGAGCAAGACGTCCCTTGACTCGCTAGACCTGACGCTGACGCAGCGCGGCCTGTCGTTGGCGGCGCGCGCCCACGATCATCACCACCGCCGCACCGAGACTGAGCCCCAGCCACTGCAGGGCATAGGCGTAATGGCGCTCAGGCGTCATGTTGCTCGGCTGCCACCAGGGCAAGAACCTTCCCGCACCGCCGGTCTGGTGCACGATGCCGGCAAACGCCGGAGCGCCAAGCGTCTTCCAGGCACTCAGATCCACCTGCTGCAACCGCTGCCCCTCCCGGTTGGGGCCGAACAGTGGCCCACCGCTGGTCCCCTGGCCGTTCAACCACTGCCAGCGACCCCTGATCACCAGAGAGCCTTCAGGGGTGATGAACTCCGGGTCCGCACGTGGCGCTGGCGATGCCACGAAGCCCCGCTCCACCAGCCACCAGCGGCCATCCCGGGACCTGAAAGGCGTGAGCACCGCCACGCCATGGCGCTTGTCCAACGTCCGGTTATCCAGCAACAGGCTGTGCTCCGCGAGCCACTCGCCCTGCAGCTCGATCAGGCTGGCACTCGCTGGCGGTGCCGTCGGCATCACCAGTTCCGGCGCACTGGCCGTATCTTCCAGATGCTGGGCTCGCGCCTGGCCTCGCATCACCTGCCAGCTGCACAGACACAGGCCCAGCACGATCAGGCATCCCCAGAACAGCCACCAGCCTCGCCCGACACATCGCTCCTGCGGCGCCTCCGGTGACGCCAGCGCTGTCACCGCCGACTTGCGCTTGTCCGTCGGATGGGCTCGACTGTCAGATACGGGGCGAGCGAGAGCCTTGCCCTCGCCTGACAACGTCTGCGCCCCGGGAGGTGACATGCTGCTCAAATCGCTGATCGCGCTGGTCTTCGTCGGCATGCTGGCAAGTCTCATCGCCGGAGCCGGCTTTCTGTTACACGACGGCAGCCGCAGTCGACGCCTGCTGACGTCTCTCAAGTGGCGAGTGGGCCTGGCGGTCTGTCTGGTGATTCTGCTGGTCATGGGCTTCTCCACCGGAATGCTGAACTGACTCGCGCTCGACGCTCTTCGGCCTGCCTCAGAACACGTAGACGAACAGAAACAGGCCGATCCACACCGCATCGACGAAGTGCCAATACCAGGCAGCCGCCTCGAAGGCGAAATGGCGCTCGCGGGAAAAATGACCGCGAATCACCCGAACCAGCATCACGATCAGGATCACGGTGCCGATGGTGACATGCAGGCCATGAAAGCCGGTCAGCAGGAAGAAGGTACCGCCATAGACACCGGCTTGAAGCGTCAGCCCCAGGTGATGCCAGGCCTCGTAATATTCGAGCCCCTGCAACAGCAGGAAGCACACCCCAAGCGTCACGGTACCCGCCAGCCAGTTGCGCGCCGTGCGGCGATATCCCATCTTCAGCGCCTCATGGGCCACCGTCAGGGTGACACTGGAACTGACCAGCAGCAGCGTATTGGCCAGCGGCAACTGCCAGGGGGACAGCATTTCCTTCGGTCCGGCAATGCTGGCATCCGGCGGATTCATCAAGGGCCAGCTGGCCGTGAAATCAGGCCACAACAGGGCCGTCACGCCCTTGGCACCCTCGCCATCCAGCCATGGCAACGCGAAAGTTCGTACGTAGAACAACGCGCCGAAGAAGGCAGCGAAGAACATCAGTTCAGAGAAGATGAACCACGCCATGCCCCAACGAAACGAGCGGTCCATCTGATCGTCGTAAAGGCCGCCCATCGACTCGCGAACGACATCGCGAAACCATCCTGCCATCACCAGCACCACGGCCAGCATGCCGATGACTGACAACCAGGCAGCGCTGCCATGCACCATCCAGATTCCCGTGCCGATCATCATCCCACCCACGGCCAGCACACCGAGGATGGGCCAGGCACTGTGTGCCGGAACGTAATAGCTGCCACCGCTCATCGTTCACCTCCTGCAGAGTTCTCTGCCAGGTCGCCCGCCGGCATCGACGGCATCGTGACCGGGTAAAGGGTATAGGCCAGCGTCAGGTCGCGAATGCCCTCGGGGAGATCCGGGTCCACCTGGAAGACCAGCGGCAACTCGCGCCGCTCTCCCGCCGCCAGCGTCTGTTCCTGAAAGCAGAAACACATGATCTTGCGCAGATGCAGCGAGCCCTCGGCAGGACTGACGCTGGGGACCGCACGACCACGCACCGGATGATCGGCGTGATTGGTGAACACGAAGCGCGCGCGGTACTGGCCGCCGGGATGAATGCGGAACTGCTCATCCAGCGCCTCGAGTGTCCAGGGCAGACCCTGTCCCTGCTGGGTGATGAAGCGCACCGAGACCCAACGGCTCTCGTCGATCTCCATGGCCACCGCAGCCCTGGCCTGACTGGCGGCCTTGCCATTGAGGCCCGTGAGATTGCAGAAGACGTCATAGAGCGGCACCAGCGCGAAGGCGAAGCCCAGCATCCCGACCAGTGCCAGCAGCGTGCGCCGCACGGTACGTGCCACCGCCTGTTGCTGTGCTGCGTGATCGCGTGAGGACATGTCACTCTCCTGGCCGCTGGCTATCGCTCAGCGGATGATCTGACCATCGCGGGTCTGCGGCGGTATCTCGAAGGTATGCAGCGGTGCCGGGCTCGGCACGCTCCACTCAAGATCCACCGCCCCTTCCCAGGCCTTGGCTGGCGCCCTGACACCGCCGCGCGCGCACTTGATGATCACGACCAGGAACAGCAGCTGCGAGATACCGAACAGGAAGGCCCCGATACTGGACAGCATGTTGAAGTCGGCGAATTGCAGCGCGTAATCCGGAATGCGCCGTGGCATGCCGGCCAGCCCCGAGAAGTGCATCGGGAAGAAGGTGAGATTGACGCCGATGACCGACAACCAGAAATGCCATTTCGAGAGCCCCTCGTGGGGATAGAAGCCAGTCCACTTGGGTAGCCAGTAATAGGCCCCGGCGAGAATCGCGAACAACGCGCCGGGCACCAGCACGTAATGGAAATGGGCCACCACGAAATAGGTGTCGTGATACTGGAAATCCGCTGGCGCGATGGCCAGCATCAACCCCGAGAAGCCGCCGATGGTGAACTGGACGATGAAGGCGATGGCAAACAGCATCGGGGGCTCGAAGCTCAAGGAGCCGCGGAACATGGTGGCGATCCAGTTGAAGACCTTCACGCCGGTCGGCACCGCGATCAGCATCGTCGTGTACATGAAGAACAGTTCCGCCACCAATGGCAGGCCGACGGCGAACATGTGATGCGCCCAGACCAGGAAGGACATGATGGCGATGGAGCCGGTGGCGTAGACCATCGAGGCGTAGCCGAACAATCGCTTGCGCGAGAAGGTCGGCACGATGGCGGACACGATCCCGAAGGCCGGCAGGATCATGATGTAGACCTCGGGATGGCCGAAGAACCAGAACAGATGCTGGAACAGCACCGGGTCTCCCCCGCCTGCGGCATTGAAGTAGCTGGTGCCGAAGTTGATGTCGAACAGCATCATGGTGATGGCACCCGCCAGCACCGGCATCACCGCGATCAGCAGGAAAGCGGTGATCAGCCAGGTCCAGACGAACAGCGGCATGTCCATCAGGCGCATGCCCGGCGCACGCAGATTGAGGATGGTGGCGATGATGTTGATGGCGCCGAGAATCGAGCTGATGCCGGCGATGTGCAGCGAGAAGATGAAGAAGCTGGTCGAGGGCGGCGCATAGGTGGTGGAAAGCGGTGCGTAGAAGGTCCAGCCGAAGTTGGGACCCCCGCCCTCCATCAACAGGGTGGAAAGCAGCAGCAGGAAGGCGACCGGCAACAGCCAGAAGCTGAAGTTGTTGAGACGTGGAAGCGCCATGTCAGGGGCGCCGATCTGCAGCGGAATCATCCAGTTGGCCAGTCCCGTGAAGGCCGGCATGATGGCACCGAACACCATGATCAGCCCATGCATGGTGGTCATCTGGTTGAAGAACTCCGGCTGCACCATCTGCAGGCCGGGCTGAAAGAGCTCGGTACGGATCACCAGTGCCATGATGCCGCCGATGAACAGCATGCTCAGCGAGAAGATCAGATAGAGCGTGCCGATATCCTTGTGGTTGGTGGTCAATAGCCAGCGCAGCATGCCGCGCGGCGCGGTGCCATGGCCTCCTCCCGCACGGGAGCCGCCTTCGGAATAGCCGCCGGCGGTCCCCTCGCTCTCGCTGGCCTGAAGTACCGCCTTGCGTGGCTGTTCACTGGCCATGACACGCCTCCTGAATGCGTCGCTTGCACGCTATTGAGACAGCTGTTCCTTGATGACGGCTGGCTGTACCAGCTCGCCGGTATCGTTGCCCCAGGCATTGCGCTCATAGGTGATGACAGCCGCAAGCTCGACCGGACTGAGCACATCGGCGAAGGCCGCCATGGGCGTGCCTGCCTTGCCGTTCACCACGATATCGATGTGCGCCTGCATGTCCTGCGTGACGATGGCACTCCCCACCAATGAGGGGAATGCCGGGGGCATGCCCTGGCCGTCCGGCTGGTGACAGGCGGAGCAGATGGTGGCGTAGGTCTTCTCGCCCTTCTCCATCAACTCCTCGAGACTCCAGTCGCGTCCGGCATCATTGCGTGACGCTTCGGCCTCGGCCTTGCGTGCGATCAGCCACTCATCGAATTCGGCCTCCGGCAGCGCCTCGACCACCACCGGCATGAAACCGTGGTCCTTGCCGCACAGCTCGGTGCATTGGCCGCGATAGGTGCCGGGTGTCTCGATGCGGGTCCAGGCCTCGTTGATGAAGCCGGGGATGGCGTCCTTCTTGACGCCGAAGTCCGGCACCCACCAGGAGTGGATGACATCGGAGGACGTCGTCAGGAAGCGCACCTTGCGATTGATGGGCAGCACCAGCGGATTGTCGACTTCCAGCAGGTAATGCTCGCCCTTGGCGGCGGTGTTGTTGATCTGCTCACGCGGGGTCGCGAGACTTGAGGTGAAGGCGACATCCTCGCCCAGATACTCATATTGCCAGCGCCATTGGTGCCCGGTGATCTTCACGTCAAGCGCCGATTCGGAGGCGTCGTACATGTCCTTGAGGGTGGCGGTGGCGGGGACTGCCATCACCACCAGGATCAGCAACGGGATGGCGGTCCATAGAATCTCGATGCGGGTGTTCTCGTGGAAGCTGGCCGCGACCGCACCACGCGACTTGCGATGCTTGACCATCGCGTACCCCATCACACCGAACACCACGATCCCGATGACCACACAGATCCAGAAGATGATCATGTGCAGGGAGTGGATCTCGCGACTGACGGCCGTGACGCCGACCGGCATGTTGTATTCGACTCCCCATGCCGCGGGAACGAGCCCCATCAGTGACACCGCCGTCAACGGGCGCCACGAGCGCCGCCACCGGAGTGCGGTGACACGGGAAAGGCATTCCGCGATCCACGACATCGGCGCCTCCTTGTCATTGTTATCGAGAGCCTCATCCGGATGACGGCAATGAGCGACTCCCTGTGCTCCGACTTGCTTGGAGTATAGAAGAGCTGGGCGGAACACAAGGTCGCGTGGATCAACCCACTGATACTCCTTGGTCGCAAGGCGAGGAAGTGCAACAGCGGCTACGCGGTTCCACCAGACAAGCGCCGGCAGGGCCCCGGGCGACTTCCGCGATGTCTCCACGCACCACGTGTATTCCACCTGCTTGCCTGCGCTTGCAGACAGGGTCCACGTCGGGTCAGCCCGGGGCGACCAATGGCGAAGTTATATGCGCAAACATAGATGTTAGCGTCACGCCGATGACACGCCATGCATTGCCGTCGCCCCACTCACACGCCTACTGGAACGCCCCATGAACGCCATCTGGCTCGCCCTGTTCGGCTGTCTCGCCTTTGCCATCGGTTATCGCTTCTACTCGCGCTTTCTGGCGGAACGCATCTTCCGTCTCGACCCCGATTACGTGACTCCCGCCCATGCGCTGCGCGATGACACCGACTACCTGCCGACCAATCGCTGGATACTCTGGGGCCACCACTTCACCTCGGTCGCCGGTGCAGCGCCCATCGTCGGGCCGGCGATCGCCGTCTACTGGGGCTGGCTGCCGGCGGTGCTGTGGGTCGTGCTGGGCAGCCTGTTTGCCGCAGGAGTCCATGACTTCGGCACCTTGACGCTCTCGGCGCGTCATCGAGGCCAGTCCATCGGCACGCTGGCGGACAAGCTGATCGGCAAGCGCGCCAAGCTGTTGTTCCTGTTCATCATCCTGATTCTGGTGCTGATGCTGAACGCGGTGTTCGCCTGGGTGATCGCCAACCTGTTCATCAACTTCCCGGCCAGCGTGCTGTCGGTGCTCATCCAGATTCCGCTGGCGGTCTGGATCGGCCATCGTGTCTATCGGCGTGGCGGCAAGATGCTGTTGCCCTCGATACTGGCGCTGCTGGTGATGTATGCCGCTGCCCTGCTGGCCGGCCAGTACGAATTCTTGCAGATTGATCTGGCCGGCACCTTCACCGCCATGGCAGGCGGCGAGGATGGCACCTTGCTGTTCGGCCTCTCACCGATCTCCAGTGCCTTCCTGGTGTGGATCGTCGCGCTGATGGCCTATGTCTACATCGCCTCGGTGCTGCCGGTGTGGAAGCTGCTGCAACCGCGCGACACCATCAATTCCCATCAGCTGGTGGTCGGGCTGGTGCTGCTGTATCTGGGGCTCGCCGTGGGCGGCCCACATCTGACGGCGCCGGCCTACAACACCGAAGCCGAGATGTCCTTCTATCCGCTGCTGTTCATCACCATCGCCTGCGGCGCGATCTCGGGCTTCCATGGACTGGTCGCCTCGGGGACCACCTCCAAGCAGCTTGCCCATGAGCCGGATGCACGCATGATCGGCTACACCGGCGCACTGGGCGAAGGCATGCTGGCGCTGATTTCCATCATCGCGGTAGCGACCCTCTTCGGGACCCAGGCCGATTTCACCGCCACCTATTCAAGCTTCGCCGCCGCCGGTGCCAACGGGCTCTCCAGCTTCGTGGAGGGTGCAGGACAGCTGATCTCGCACCTTGGCCTGCCGGCCAGCATCGGCAGTACCCTGGTGGCGGTCATCGTGGTGAGTTTCGCGGCCACCACACTGGATTCCGCGGTACGTCTGATGCGCTACATCATCGCGGAGCTGGGCAGCGAGTACGGCATGCCGGCACTCAGCCACAAGCACGTCGCGACCAGCATCGCGGTCATCTCCAGCGCCGCGCTGGTCATCCTGCCGCAGGAGCCCAAGGGCTTCGGTTCCGGCGGCTATCTGCTGTGGCCGCTGTTCGGGACCAGCAACCAGCTGCTGGCAGGGATCTCGCTGATGCTGATCTCGGTCTGGCTCAAGCGTCAGGGACGCCCGGTGATCTACACCCTGGCTCCGATGGTCTTCCTGATGATCATGACCCTGTGGGCGATGGTGCAGCAGGTAGTCCTGGACTGGTCCGGCATGGGCAGCAACGACCCGCAATGGCTGCTGTTCACCTTCGGCAGCCTGATCATGGTATTCGCGCTGTGGATTCTGCTGGAGGCCAGCCGCAGCCTGAAAGCCCCCGCCCAGGTGAGCGCCCATGAGAGCTGATGACGACTCCCGCATGGCGCGCTCGCCACGACACCCCGGACTGACGAGGCGCCTGCTGACAGGTGCCGCAGGGCTGCGGGATGGCTGGGAGGCCATGCTGCGCGTCAATCAGCAGCGTGACCTGGCGCAGCTCGCCCGCGAGGAGGAAGACATCTTCATGATGATGAGCTTCGCCGAGCTGATGGGCATCCCCAATCCGGCACCCGCCGTCTCACTGGAGATGCTGCCGCTGATGCTGGAGCGCATGCACGACTGGCACCTGCGCCAGGGGCTTGAGCATTCACCGCTGGAAGGGATCAAATGCTGCTGAACTGGCTCAGGCGGCGTCGCCGACAGGATGGGACTCGACGCACGCATGCAGCCGAAGGCCGCTCCGACCTCGGCAGGGTGCGTGATACCCAAGAGGAAGGCGCCATCCCCCGCCCCGAGATCTGGTTCTTCGGCGGCAAGGGCGGTGTCGGCAAGACCAGCTGCGCGGCGGCGCAGGCATTGGCGCTGGCAGAGAAAGGCGAGCCGACACTGCTGGTGTCGACGGACCCGGCGCACAATCTGGGCGATCTGTTCGGGGATCTGGGAGGCAGGCCGCGCGCCATCACGGCGTGCCTGGATGTGATGGAGCTGGACCCCGAACAGGAGTGCGAGCGCTATCTCGAGGAGGTACGCCAACGCATCGCGCCACTGGTCAGCGGGGAGCGCAGCGCCACGGTGATGCGCCAGCTGGCACTCGCACGCCATGCACCGGGCACCAGTGAAGCGGCGCTCTTCGATGCGCTGGTCGAGATCATCCTCACCCCGCCGGCCCCACTGGCACCGGACAGCTCATCGTATCGACACATCCTGTTCGATACGGCTCCCAGCGGGCACACCATCCGACTGCTGAGCTTGCCGGAGGTGCTGGGCGGCTGGCTGGAAGGCATGCTGGGCCAGCGCCGGCGAGCCGTCGCGGAGCGCAGCCTGTGGCTGGACAGCCAGCAGACAGCCACCGCCAGCGAGACCGGATCCTCTGCCCCCGAAGACCCGATCAGCGAAGCGCTGGAGCAACGTCGTACCCGCTACAAAGCGCTGCGTCGGTGCCTGACGGATGCCAGCCGGGCGCGCGTCATCCTGGTCAGTACGCCAGAGAAGCTGCCCTGTCTGGAGACGCTCCGTACGCGCGAGGCACTGGAAAGCCATGGGCTCTGCGTCGGCGGCCTGATCATCAATCAATGCCTGCCGGATGCCCCGTCAGAGGTGTCGGGCGCAAGCTCGCCCTCCTCCGGGGAAGCACAGGCCGACTGGATCACGAGCTGGCGTGAGCAGCAGTACCAGTGGGCGGCCAGACTGGAGGACGCCTTCGCTGATCGCCCCTGCCTGCGCCTGTCACGTCAGTCACGCCTGCCGGAAGACAGGGAGAGCCTCGGTCCCCTGATCACGGCACTCTCGTCGTTCCGCCCGTGGCGCCACGCCAGCTCGTGCCGTCAAGCCAGACCTCCCCATCCCACGGCGTGCACTTCAGCACATCGCCCGCAGCACCAGAGGTGAACCATCCCCGCCTCTGCTCACCATCAGGGCTGGACCGTCCCCATCACGGCCCGCAGCTGACCAGAGAACCTGCCGGTGCCAGCCCCGCAAGCCGTTTTCAGCCTGCCTGACAGGACGCGCCCCGAGGGTTGCACAATAAGTGCATACATATGTCATGCCCTTCCGATAGAATAGCTGGCTAAACACTTTATTCGCTTCGCCTCCCACTGTCGGCAGCTGACCTTCAGGGCGGTGGCCACGTATCCGTGCAGCAGAACATCATTGAGGATTCTCCATGGTCTCGACTTCTCCGAGTCACCTCCGCCCATCGAGGCGCTTGCCGAAACTCCGCATTCAGCGCCGCCCGGCCTTGTGGTCTGCAGGCCTGCTGTTGATGGGCGCCTTGCTGACGGGCTGCAATGAGGGCGGGGACGCTGACCCGTCCTCCGCTCAGGCCCAGAGTGCCCCGCGTGCCACGGAAGTCGAAGCTCTCACGGTCACTGCTCAGGACATCCCGATCACCAATGAACTGGCAGGCCGCACCAGCGCCTACCAGTCCTCCGAAGTTCGCCCGCAGGTAGGTGGTGTCATCCAGTCCCGTGACTTCACTGAAGGCAGCGTGGTCGAGGAAGGTCAGGTGCTGTATCACATCGATCCGCGCACCTATCAGGCGGACGTGGATAGTGCCAAGGCCAGCCTTGAGCGTGCCCAGGCCACGCTGCATACCTCGCAGCTGCAGGCGAAACGCTACAAGACGCTGGTGGCACGCAAGATGGTCAGTCAGCAGGATTACGATGACGCCATCGCCACCGTCGGTGAAGACACGGCGGATGTCACCTCCGCCAAGGCGGCTCTCAAGAGTGCCCAGATCAACCTCGACTACACCACCGTGAAAGCCGCCATCAGTGGGCGAATCGGCAAATCCAGCGTCACCAAGGGGGCCTTGGTCACTGCCAGCCAGGACACCGCTCTGGCGACGATTCAGCAACTGGACCCGATCTATGTCGACGTGACCCAATCGGCCAACGACATCCTCAGAATCAAGCGTGAGCTGGCCAGCAACGGCAAGGCCGCGTCCGCCCCCGACATGGCCATGGTGGAGCTGATCTTCGATGACGGCAGCCGCTACGAGCATCAGGGCAAGCTCCAGTTCACCGATGTCAGCGTCGATCAAAGCACCGGCATGGTGACATTGCGGGCACTGTTCCCGAATCCGGATGAACTCCTGCTGCCCGGCATGTTCGTGAAGGCACGTCTGGTCGAGTCAGTGGCAAGAAATGCCATCCTGGTACCGCAGAAGGCGATCAGCCGCGACAGTGACGGCAAGGCCACAGCGCTGGTGATCAACGATGAGAACAAGGTGGAACGCCGTGAACTGGTGACCGGCCAGGCCATCGATCACCAGTGGATCGTCCTCCAGGGCCTGAAGACGGGAGACAGGGTCATCACCAGTGGCCTGCAGAAGATCCAGGAAGGTGCCCCCGTCACGGTGGCGGAAGATGAGACAACGGGCTCGAACGGCGGCAACGAAAGTCCGGCCGCCTGATCCTCGTCGCACACCAGGGCGACAGGTCATCTTGAGATGATGACCGCAAGGTCAGGACCTGTCGCATATCCCGAACGACGTTTCAGGAGCCCCAAACGTCATGGTCAGATTCTTCATCGATCGCCCCATCTTTGCCTGGGTGCTCGCCATCATCGTGATGCTAGGCGGTACGCTGAGCATTCTGAAGCTGCCTATCGAGCAGTACCCGTCACTGGCCCCGCCCAGCATCAAGATTCAGGCCACCTACACCGGTGCCTCTGCCGAGACGGTTCAGAACACCGTCACCCAGGTCATCGAGCAGCAGATGACCGGGATCGACAACCTGCTTTACATGTCCTCGACCTCGGACTCCACGGGCAGTGCCGCCATCACGCTGACCTTCGCCAGCGGGACGGACTCCGACATCGCCCAGGTGCAGGTGCAGAACAAGCTGTCACTGGCTGAGGCAAGACTGCCCACCAGCGTGCAGACAGCAGGTATCGAAGTCACCAAATCCTCCTCGAGCTTCCTGATGGCCATGGCCTTCGTCTCGGACGACGACAGCATGACCAACCAGGAGCTTGCCGATTACGTGTCATCCAACGTCCAGGACGAGATTGCGCGTGTCAATGGGGTCGGCGAGACCCGCCTGCTGGGGGCCCCGGGTGCCATGCGCATCTGGCTGGACCCGGCCAAGCTCAACAACTATTCCCTGACGCCCAGTGACATCACGGCAGCCATCGACACACAGAACAGCCAGACCACATCCGGTCAGCTCGGCAACCTGCCGGCAGAGGCAGGACAACAGCTCAACGCCACCATCGTGGCACGGACGCTGCTGCAGACACCGGAGGAGTTCGGCAACATTCTGCTCAAGACGCAGGCAGACGGCTCTCAGGTTTACCTGAAAGACGTCGCACGCGTGGAAAAGGGCGCGGAAAGCTACAGTGTCATCACGCGGTACAACGGCAAGCCTGCCGCCGGCATGGGTGTCATGCTGTCCTCAGGGGCCAATGCGCTGGATACCGTGGAGGCAGTGAAGCAGCGTCTCGACGAACTGGCGCCCTATTTCCCGGAAGGGGTCTCCTACAAGGTGCCCTATGACACCTCCCCCTTCATCAAGCTGTCCATCGAAGAAGTGGTGATGACGCTGCTTGAGGCCATCGGCCTCGTCTTCCTGGTGATGCTGCTGTTCCTGCAGAACTTCCGGGCCACCCTCATCCCCACCATCGCCGTACCCGTCGTGCTGCTGGGCACCTTCGGCATCCTTGAGCTGTTCGGCTATTCCATCAACACCCTGACGATGTTCGCCATGGTGTTGGCGATCGGGCTGCTGGTAGATGACGCCATCGTGGTGGTGGAGAACGTCGAGCGCGTGATGCATGAGGAAAAGCTCTCGCCGCTCGAGGCGACGCGCAAGTCCATGGGGCAGATCACCGGCGCTCTGGTCGGTATCGGGCTCGTGCTGTCTTCCGTGTTCATCCCGATGGCCTTCTTCCCCGGTACCACGGGTGCGATCTATCGACAGTTCTCGGTGACCATCGTGGCCGCCATGGTGCTGTCCGTGCTGGTCGCGTTGATCCTGACACCGGCCCTTTGCGCCACGCTGCTCAGGCCGACCAAGGAGAAGACCACCGGTTTCTTCGGCTTGTTCAACCGTGCCTTTGACCGGTCCAACGCCCGCTATCAGAAGGGTGTCCAGGGGATGCTCAAGCGCACCGGGCGCTCGATGATCGTCTATGTGCTGGTTGTCTTCGGCTGCGGCGCACTCTTTACCCAGATCTCCTCCGGCTTCCTGCCCGATGAAGACCAGGGCAACATTTTCAACCAGGTGGTGCTGCCGGCCGGTTCGACCCAGCAGGAAACTGTCGAGGTGATGAAGAAGCTTGAGCATCACTTCCTGGTCGACCAGTCCGATGCCGTCATCCAGGTCTTCAGCGTGGCAGGCTTCAGTTTCGCCGGCAGCGGCCAGAACATGGGCCTGGCCTTCGTCAACATGAAGCCATGGGATGAGCGCGAGCGCTCGGCATTCGATGTCGTGGGCAAGGCTCAGGCCTATTTCAATACCTTGAAGGGCGCTCTCGCCTTCGCCGTCAACCCGCCCTCCATTCGCGAGCTGGGGAATGCCACCGGCTTTGACATGATGCTGGTGGACCGAGGCGGCATCGGACATGAGGCACTGACACAGGCGCGCAACAAGTTGATGGGCATGGCCGCCCAGAACCCGGCCGTCACCGGCCTGCGCCCCAATGGACTGGAAGACAGACCCCAGTACAACGTCAAGATCAATGAGCTCAAGGCCACCGCCATGGGCATTGACCTTTCCGATGTCTACACCACGCTCTCCACGGCCTGGGGCTCCAGCTACGTCAATGACTATCTGGACAACGGCCGCACCAAGAAGGTCTACGTGCAGGGGCAGGCAGAGGCCCGTATGCAACCCGGTGACCTGAACAAATGGTACGTCAACAACAGCGCAGGCGAGATGATCCCGCTGTCGAGCATCGCCACCGGTAGCTGGACCTTCGGCTCACCCCAGCTGCAACGCTACAACGGGGTCTCCGCGATGGAACTGCTGGGGACCGCAGCGGAAGGTTACTCCACCGGTGAAGCCATGGCGGCAATGCAGAGCATGGTCGATGAGCTGGGCGGTGGCGTGGCGCTGGAGTGGACCGGCATCTCGCTGCAGGAATCCCAGAGCAGCGGCATGGCACCTTATCTGTATGCCATCTCGCTGGTCTTCGTCTTCCTGTGTCTGGCCGCGCTCTACGAGAGCTGGAGCATTCCGTTCTCCGTCATGCTGGTCGTCCCGCTGGGGGTCCTCGGCGCCCTGCTCGCCACCTGGCTGCGTGGCCTGGATAATGACGTCTACTTCCAGGTCGGCCTGGTGACCACCATCGGGCTCTCGGCGAAGAATGCGATCCTGATCGTCGAATTCGCCAAGGACCTCGAGGTCCAGGGCCGCTCACTGATCGACGCCACCATGGAAGCGGTACGCATGCGTCTGCGCCCGATCCTGATGACCTCCATGGCCTTCACCCTGGGGGCCGTGCCACTGGCCATCTCGACCGGTGCCGGTGCGGCCAGCCGTCATGCCATCGGCAACGGCGTGATCGGCGGGATGATCTCGGCCACGGTACTGGCGATCTTCCTGGTGCCGGTCTGCTATGTGGTGGTTCGCCGCGTGTTCGGGGAGCCGAAAGAGCTCAAGCGGGCCCATGAAGCCGCAAGCCAGGAAGACGATCTTGTCTGAGCATTGATCGCACGCTTCCTCATTGCCGTCACCTCGCGTGATGGCCCTGCACGCCGCCCTCTCCGGGCGGCGTGTCGGTTCATGCGTCCGGTGGATCGATGACGGCACGGGTGCCCGTGATGTCTCGTGAGCGATGCTTCGCATTGGCGGGCATTGAGTGCGAGGCGAGTTTTGCGGCATCATGCAGGTATCGAACAGTGTTTGCCTGCCGCCGGGGCAGGCGCCAGTCACCCGGACTTCGCCCCCGTCATTCTCGCCACTCGCCCTTATCCGGCATGGCGCCAACGCGCCCCTTCATTCAGGAGAGACATGCCTCGTCCTCTAGCTGCCTTGCGTCGTCTTGCGCGCCATACCCTGGAAAGACGTGACCCGCCGACACTGTTCGCGCCTGTCACGCGCAGCGTCTCACGACGGCGACTTCGCGCATGCGAATGCTGTGACCTGGTCGTGGCCCTTCCGGCGCTCAAGACCGGCGAGCGGGCGCGCTGCCCACGCTGTGATCATCTCTTCGCCCAACGCCACGCCCATTCCGTCCAGCGCACCCTGGCACTGGCGACGGCGTGCCTGGTGATGCTGGGGCTGACGCTGCCCTTCGAGTTCATCGCCTTTGCCACCCGCGGCATCTCCGCCAGCCTCAGTCTGGTGGACACGCCAGCGGCGCTAACGGCAGAGTCGTATCCGTCGCTGGCGGTGCTGCTGATTCTGACCATCGTGCTGCTGCCGGCGCTCTACCTGATCGGGGTGATCTATACCCACACGGCCATCGGCCTGAAGGTGGCGTTGCCCGGCATTCGCGGCATTGCCAGAACGCTCAGCCATCTGCGCCCCTGGATGATGGCCGATGTCTTCCTTGTGGGCGTGATGGTGAGTCTGGTCAAGATCGCCGGCATGGCCGATATCAGCTTCGGCCCGTCGTTCTGGGCCTTCTGTGCCTTCGCCCTGCTGATGACCAAGACCCTGGCCAGCATCGACGGTGATCGCATGTGGTTCGCTCTGGCGGGCGAGCCGCCGGCCCCGGAGACAGCCAGACCGGGGCTGGGGGCCGCGCTGCAGGGGCTGGGCAGCTGTCACAGCTGCGGGTTGATCAATGAATGCACGCAGGACCAGCACGTCAACTGCCGGCGCTGCGGCGACCCGGTCCATCAGCGCAAGACACATAGTCTGCAACGCACCTGGGCGTGGTTGATCGCGGCGCTGATACTGTATCTGCCGGCCAACCTCTTCCCGATCATGAGTACCGTGAGTCTGGGCGAGAGCGACCCGCAGACCATCGCCGGCGGTATCGTGGTGCTGTGGTCCCACGGAGACTGGCCCATCGCGATGGTCATCTTCATTGCCAGCATCCTGGTGCCGGCCTCCAAGATGATCGCCATCGCCTGGCTGTGTCTCAGTGCGCAACGCCCGCAGGTCCAGCATGCCCGCGCGCGCGTCACGCTCTATCGCATCACCGAGTACATCGGCCGCTGGTCGATGGTCGACGTCTTCGTGGTGGCGCTGCTGGCGGCATTGATCCAGCTGGGCGCCCTGATGTCCGTGCACCCGGGGCCGGCAGCGCTGTCCTTTGCCAGCGTGGTGGTGCTCACGATGCTGTCCGCCCAGAGCTTTGATCCACGTCTTGTCTGGGATACGCCACAGGAGGCGCGAGTCGCGACCAGCGGCCTTCTCCAGGCAAGCAAGGAACGTGAGGTCTCCCCCGCTTCCTCCCCAATCGATTCACCGTCACAGGATGACCTATGAGTGATGACTCTCGTGCGCGTCGTGAAAGCCGACGCCGTCTTTCGCCGATCTGGATCGTCCCGATCGTGGCATTGCTGATCGGTGCCTGGATGGTGTGGCACAACATCGCCAGCCGTGGCCCGCAGATCACCATCGAGATGGAGACGGCAGAAGGTATCGAGGCCGGCAAGACCTTGATCAAGACCCGTAACGTCGAGGTCGGCAAGGTCGAATCCGTACGCCTGTCGGACAACCTCGACAAGACCATCGTCACGGCACGCATGTCCAAGGACAGCGAGCGCATGCTCAATGAGGACACGCGTCTGTGGGTGGTCAAGCCGCGTATCGGACGCGAAGGCATCAGTGGTCTGAATACCGTGCTGTCAGGCGCCTACATCCAGCTGCAGCCCGGCGACAGTCGCGAGGAAGCCGACCACTTCGTGGCGCTGGAGCAACCTCCGGTCACGACCCAGGACGCCAAGGGGCTGCGCATCGACCTGACCAGCAATGATGGCAGCGTGCTGTCCGATGGCGACCCCGTGACCTACGAGGGCTTCGTCGTGGGGCGCGTGGAATCCAGCGAGTTCCGCCCCAGCGAGAAGGAAATGCATTACACCCTGTACATCGACTCGCCCTACAACGAGCTGGTGACCTCGACCACGCGCTTCTGGTCCACCAGCGGGGTCAGCCTGCGCCTGGACTCCCAGGGCTTGCAGGTCGATGTCGGATCACTGGAAAGCGTACTGAGCGGTGGCGTCGCCTTCGGCATCCCCGAAGACCTGCCACGTGGGCGTCCGGTGGTGGAGAACACCTCCTTCACCCTGTATTCCGATCAGGAAGAGGCCCGTGAAGGCAGCTTCCATCAGGCCATCGACTACGTGATCATGGTCGACGACACCGTGCGCGGCCTGTCGCGTGGCGCACCGGTGGAATTCCGCGGCGTGCGACTGGGCACGGTGGTCAGCGTGCCCTACCGCCTGACCCATCAGCGGGTACGCACGCTCTCCAGCTTCGAGATTCCCGTGCTGATTCGCATCGAACCGGAACGCCTCGAGGGTCAGGTCGATGATGAAGGCGTCAAGCAGTGGGAGAAGCGACTGGAGCGACTGTTCAAGCGTGGTCTGCGCGCGACGCTCAAGTCCGGCAACCTGCTGACCGGCGCCTTGTTCGTCGACCTGGACTTCTATGACAATCCACCGCCGTACAAGACCGATACCTTCGATGACATCGAGGTCATGCCCAGCGTGTCAGGCGGCCTCGCGCAGATGGAAGCCAAGCTCAATGCGCTGCTCGACAAGCTCAATGGCCTGGACATCGAGCCGGTGCTGGGCAATCTCAACAAGACCCTGTCGGCCTCCGAGAGCCTTGTGAAGCGTCTCGACAAGACCGCCGGCCATGTCGATGCCCTGCTGGGTTCCGATGAGGTACAGAAGCTGCCGAGCGACATCAGCACCAGCCTCGACAACCTCAATCGCACCCTGGATGGCCTGACGCCGGAGTCTTCTGCCTATCGCAAGCTGGAGGGAGATCTCGAGCGCCTGGACCGCGTGCTCAAGAAGGCCGAGCCGCTGCTCGACACGCTGGAGAAGAATCCCTCAAGCCTGATCTTCGACAAACCGACGACCCGTGATCCGATTCCGAGGGCCCAATGATGACAACAGCCATGAGTCTCTCGACCCGCACGGCAGCCATGCCGCAAGCGTGCAGCGCGTCTGCCTCACCGCGCACTTCAACGTCGCGCAAGGGCCGCTTCGGCGGCCTGATGGCAGGTTTGTTGATGCTCGGCACACTGGCGGGTTGCACGACCGCCGCCACTGGTGGCGCTTACCTGCTGCCACAGACGACACAGACCGCTGCCCAGCGCAGCGTTGCCGCCGATGCGCCCCTGCTGGAAGTGATGCCGGTGCAACTGGCCAGCTATCTGGAAGGCGGCAGTCTGGTCTATCAGACGGACGACATCACCCTGGTACAGGCCAGCCAGAACCTGTGGGCCGATGACCTGCAGGACATGCTGACCCGCCAGCTGCTGAACCAGCTGAAAGCCAGCCCCGCCCAGCCGCTGAGCCAGTACCGTATCGCGGATACCAGCCTGAGCGGATTGAAGGGTGCCCGCCTGAGCGTCAGCCTGGATCGCTTCATCGGTCGCCATGATGGCCAGTCCGTCATCACCGGTCGCTGGCGCCTGCGCGGCGTGGATGGCAGCGTGCTGGAGGAAGGCGACATCCAGACGCTGACTCCACTGACGGATGACGGCTATCCGGCACTGGTCAACAGCCTGGGCGAAGGCTGGCGTGTGACCGGCGAGCAGTTGGCACGTGAGATCGCCAAGGCATTGCCCTCCACAGCGGATGCCAGCTGACGACCAGAGAACCTGACTGTCTGACAGACTGACTAAACAGGGTACGACTGGATGCCCAGAGAGCTGGATGTCCAGAAACCAGAAGACCCCCGACGGATTCCGTCGGGGGTCTTCTGGTCTGGCGACTATTGCGCAGAGCGATCGAGGGAAACGCTTGAGAGAACTCATCGAGCCGCGCCTGTCGACGCTCTTCGTCTCCGCCTGACCGCTCGGCTATCTGGCCTCAGCCCTGCTGTGGCAGTACCAGCTCACCGTCACGAATCTCGAAGCGCTTCACGTCCGGCTTGTCTTCAAGACGCACGGTGCGAGTCTCGTCGCCCATGTCGACCTTGACGTCATAACCCACCACCTTGTCGCTGGCATCCTGCACTGTCTCGCAGCGCTGCTCGGTCGTGGTGTAGGTATCGCCCTTCTTCATCTGTCCCTGGATCTGGTTGCCGGCATAGCCACCTCCCACGGCTCCAGCGGCGGTCAATACCTTCTTGCCGTTGCCACCGCCGAATTGATTGCCCACCACGCCTCCGACGATCGCACCGACGGCCGTGCCGACGACATTGTGGGTATCCTTGCTGGGCGCCTGATGGGTCACGGTCTCGTTGTGGCATACCTGACGCGGGGTGGTCACGGTTTCCGTCACCGCATCCACCGCCACGATATCGGCGTATTCAGGGCCTGAGTTGCTGGCCGTATAGCTGCCGATCGCCACTCCACCACCAATGCCCAGTGCAGCAACGATCGCGCCAATCAGGATGGACTTGTTCATGCGTGTTCTCCTCACCGAATAGTGTTGCAGCCTGGCTCGTCGGCCAGTCAGCCATGCCCCTGGATAACACTTGAGGGGCGTGCCGCTGCGTTCGGAGAGTAATCTAACACTGTTCGATAAACTCGGTAATGTGGCAACTTCACCACCCGGCTGTCTCAAGAAAGCAACAACCAGCCCGATAACGGCATATCGACGCTAGAAGATGCCGCTATTATGCAAATATTCTAAACAATTGAATATCCGGGCCTCGATTCGAAAGACTCAAGCAGCCAGGCATGCTCGGCCCCCTTCCAGCAGGGGTTCAGGTCGTCAGTCCCGCTGCGTCGCGGTGATGGAGACAGCCTCGTCATTGCAGAACTGGACACGAACATCTCCCCACCAGCTGAGCAGGCGACATGACTGATTGTCGGCGATGGTCTCGCTGACATCACTGGGCTTGCCCAGCAGGGATACCGCCTGAGACTCACTCATGCCTTCCACCAGATAGCCATCATCGATGGCCGAGCGAATCCGGTATTGGCGCTGACTCTCCTGACGGGCCGCCAGAGTCCGCTGCTTTTCGCGCTCGAGACGCTCCGCGGTGGCGTCTTCCTCCAGATCTGCCGGCCCGCGTTGCGCAGCGGGTACCACCGTCAGGGAGTCATCCAGCGCCACCGGCGCATCCCCTTGATGACAGGGCTGCTGCTGCCAGGTGGGGACACCGTCGAGCATGCAGCGATAGATGCTGTTGCCGGCCTTGGCAGCCGTTGGCAAGGCCGGCGCCACAGCTGGCGCGGCGGCACTGGCCTGGCCGGCATTCACATCACCGTCCTGCGTCGTTGCAGGAGCCGCCAGTGTCATCTCTGCCGTCAACAAGGCTGCGGTCATGAACAGGTACTGCCAGAGACGCCCCGCGCGTCCACCACTCGTATCGATCATCAATCTCAATCTCCGGAATACGCAGAAAGGGTCTTGCCACCGGGCTGCCCGGGCACGGCCATGGAAGTGGCGCGACCATCATCGGGAGCGGTGCGATTCAAGGACGTTTGTAGCCATAGCATCCAGTCCCGGCGACATGGGAGCTACCTTCGCCGTGAGTGTCCTGCTGTCGCGTCTCGCGCTGGGAGCCCTCCACACAGAGACGCATCTCTGACGAGGATGACGCAGGACTCGGCATCGGGGCGGTGGCTTGTGCTGTCGCCGGGATATCGGCCGCGTCTGTCTGGCTGCGGGGTTCATCCAGCATGTCCCAGGCCGTCACCACCCGATTGCGACCGGTACGCTTGGCGCGATACATCGCCTGGTCCGCACGACGGATCAGCTCCGGCAGCAAGGACTCGGCTGCCGTGGCCGGCCCTCCCTGGGCCACGCCGATACTGACCGTGACCCGCAGCAGCTTGCCATTGTTCAATACGAAGGCGCGTCCGTTGATGGACTGCAGCAGCCGGTCGGCCGCGTGTCGCAACCCCTGGCGATCATTGCTGGGGCACAATGCCACGAACTCCTCGCCCCCCTGGCGACAGAGCAGATCACTGCCGCGCAGGTGATGACTCAGACGGCGTGTCAGCTCCACCAGCACATCGTCACCGCTGGCGTGCCCATGCGTGTCATTGATCGTCTTGAAGTGATCCACGTCGATCATCAACACCCCCAGCCCGTCCTCCTGAAGCATGCGTGCGCCCTCCTCCCTGAGCGCAAGCCGCGAGAGGGCCCCCGTCAGCTGATCATGGCGCAATTCCCGCAGATAGCGCTTCTCGCGCCGCTCGGATTCCCACCCCATCTCGATGGCCACCAGGCCGATGAAGGTGACACAGATCACGAGATTGACGATGCTGGCCGTGGCCATGAACTCATAGGAGCCGATGTAGACAGGCCCCGGCAGGGATTGGGCGATCAGATAGAAGATCAGCAGGCCGCCACTGGTCAGGAGACGCGTGATCCGCGCCATCGGCGCGATGCAGATGAAGAAGATCGACAGGATGTGGTAGTACTCGAATCCCGCACCCACGCCGAACTGGTGTTCCCACCATGACGCCTTGAGCGATACCGGCACGACCAGCAGCAGCAACGCGGTCTGCAGGTGTCCCCTGCGATGCAGGATGATGGAAGCCACGGTGAGCAAGGTCCCGACCACCTGGGCGACGACGGGCTGCGGGTAGGGCTGCATGCTGAGCAGGGCGAAATAGCCGATGTGGCAACCCAGCGCACTGATGTAGCACCACATGAACAATTGATAGAGCCCAGCATGCCGCTCAGCCAGCCCTCCTGGAGCCGGCCAACGCCACTTCACCCCAGCCAGACCGGTCCTCTCCCCGGCCCGACGGCGATCAGGTTTCGCCATGATTCCTTCCTCTTTGAACTGACACCTTCCATGTGTCCCGTGTGAGAATCTCATACCGTCTGAATGCTCCCAGTCTACCTCACGTTCGAGTGTGAAACGTGATGGCGACAGTCCATGCGCGTCATTCAAGGCATGCAGGAAAGGGGGCATAACGTGACATAACGTCGCCGTTTGACGCGGGAAAGGCATATGGACGTGCCAAGTCTTCGTTGTTGGCGTTTGCGCCAGGGGCCACATCTCGTAGAGGATTTCAGGCAAGAGTGTGAGTGAAGTGCCATCACCTGCAAATGGCAGCCTGATACTCCTGCATGACAGCCAGCCTGATCACGTCTCGCGGACAGGCGCCGCAATCGATGCCGCCGACCTCAAATGCCATCCCTCATCCACACGATGTCCATCCCCCTCGACATGACCTGGCCGCGCATCGAATGCGGCCCATTATCCGGTGAGGCTGCATGGCGCATCAACCACGGTGGATGCCACGGGGCCGCGCAATGCTCGACGCTCATGCGCGGCGACGCTTGCCTTGGCAGCGCCCTTCGGATTAGGGATGATGAGGGCCATCAGTGATACGCCTGACTGCCGGGCCGGAGCAACACGACCACAAGGTCCTGCCTCCCGCCACCATCCTTGTCCGTTTCCCCCGCCAGGGGGCAACGGCCTTCATGCAACAAGAGAGTATTCAATGGACGCGACCACTCTGACGCGCGATTTCCACCTGTGGCAGCGTTTCTCCAAGCAGGATCGTCTCGAGCGCGAACACCGTGCTGCCCGTCGCAAGATTGCCGAAGCCGGCACCATGGCGACCCGCATGATTCAGGCCTACCAGAGCATGGCGGCCAAGGGTGCCTCGGAAAATGCCTGCTACCGCACGATCTACAAGCACAAGGATGCCCAGGGGGATGTCCTGGTGCGCGAAGGTTGGCTGAAAGTCCGCCGTATCGTCGCCGAAGGCGGCACTACCCGTCTGCGTGGCACGCTGATCACCACTTTCAGTCTGGCAGATGGCGAGCGGGAGCCTGCCGATGCCGAGGTGGAGAAGCTGACGCTGGAGGTCTATGACGAGATCGTGGCCGGGACTCGCATGAAGCTCGCCTGCAAGGTCGATCGCTGCGATGGTGAGGGTCAGACGGACTTCATCACCTTCCTGGACTCGGTGCGCGGCGACCTGAAAGAGTGGCTGTGATGCCGTGAGCATGCTGGCATCAGGGTCCAGACATCAGGGCTTGGCATAAGGGCCCTGGCATAAGAGCTCTGGCATAAGAGCTCTGGCATAAGAGCTCTGGCATAAGGACTTCGACATGAGGGCTCTGAAACGGAGCCAGCGGCGCATTGTTGCCAATCCGGAACAACAGCTGGGCCTGCTGACGCGGTGATGAGCTCACTGCCCCCTGCATGAACAAGGCACGACGTGATTCCTGATCCGGGAGGACGCCGTGCCTTGTCACATCCGGCCGTCATTCAGCGCAGGATCTTTCACACCCCCCGCCCCATCCGGCTTTCTTGCCAGTCACTTCGCCTCTGTTCCATCTTGCTCGCCTGCTGCCAGACAGCGTCTTTCCGCGCGCCAGTCACACGCCCGCCTCTCGAGCGGGGCCTTGCATCAGTGGTTGCGACAACAGCAACAAGTCGTTACTCCTGGTGCAGGAAACTCCCTTGATCAGCGTGACTCTCATCTTGCAGACGCTCATCGTTCATCAAGTATCGGAGTCATTCCATGAATGCCATCGCCCCATCTGCCTATCACACCCTCGAAGTGAAACCGCTTGAACAGGTCACCACCTCACGCCTGCCTCTCCAGCCTCTGGGCGACATCAACATGGACAGCCCCGCCAGCGAACTGCTGACCGATTTCTCGGTGACCGCGGGTCGCAGCATCCAGGGAAGCGCCTCCATCGGTCAGGCGCTGGCGACCATGAAACAGGCCGGCGTGCGTCTTCTGCTGGTGCATGATCACGACGGCACCTTCACCGGCGTCGTCACCTCCCGCGAGCTGCAGGGCGGGCGCGTGGTGATGCGGGCCATGACACGCTTCGATGTGCAGCGTGATGAGGTCACCGTCGACATGGTGCAGGTGCCACGCGCCGAGCTGCACGGCATTGCCCTGTCAGTGCTCAAGCGCGCCAGGGTGGGCGATCTGGTCGAGACCCTGCGTCAGAGCGGAGAATCCCACCTGCTGGTCACGGAAGAGGACAGCGATGGCCACCCTTGCATCCGTGGTTTGATCGCGGCATCTCGTGTCGGGCAGGCCCTCGGGCTCCACCTTGAGCACCCCCCGGAAGCCCGCAGCTTTGCCGACATCTGCCGGGCGGTACTTGGCAAGTACGAGTGATATGAGCCCTTGGCACCAGACGCCTCAGCCCTTGTCATCAAAGACGCCCATGAATCCAGCGACAGGTTGCATAGATCACTGCACCAGGACGCTGGATTCAGGAAATCCTCGACAGGACGGCGTATGATATAGTCGACAGATATCGCTTCAACGCCATCCAACCCGTCTGGCGACCCGCCACTGAAAAGAGGCCAGAAGCTGCCAGAGAGGATTCCCGCCATGCCCTTGAGCTCATTGCGTAATCAACTGTTCAAGCAACGCCACGTCGAGGTGCTTGTCATCAAGCAGATCGACGGAGAACTGTTGCACGTCTGTGGCGTGGGTGTCCTGGAAGGGTCTGGCAGCGTCAACCACAAGCGACGTGAACTGTCCCGTGACAACCACGCCTTCCCGGTGCGCATGCATGAAGGCAACCAGGTCCTTCAACCCCAGGACTTCAATCGTCTGGTGTTGCTGGAAGAGGTACAGCTTCATCCTCGGGGCTGCCGTCCCAAGGAAGCCGTATCGCTGGAGGTGGAGGGCCACCGCTACCGCGTCGCCCATACCCCGATGCGCTGCTGGCACTTCAAGGGCCTGTTGAAGATCGAGCGTACCCAGCAGGGCCTGCTGCTGAGTACCGAGGACATGTCCCTGATTCGTGCCAAGGCGCTGCGTCGTCCCACTGCCTCGACAACCACCAGCGTCTCGCCTGATCGCACGTCGCCGCTTTCCTCATGGCGCAACGGTGACACCAGGTCACGAACCGGGCAGCAAGGGCAGGGAGCTGGCACCACGCCACGCAAGACACCGCTTGAGCTCTACCCCGGGGCTCGCGAGCTGGAGCTCGAGCCGAAATACTGAGCCCCTCTCTGCAACCCGCCTTATCTCACAAGACGCCCAGCCTCTGCTGGGCGTCTTGCGTTGTGGATGCCAGATCGTGAATGGCAGGTCGTTCATTGCACGGCGTGCCTTGCATCATGGGTATTGCATATTGGTCGGAACCCGCAAGACAGTGCCGGAGGATGACGGTATTCTCGCAGAACTGTCCAAGCGTTCAGGAGGTTCACTGCCCCTGTCCGCCCGCGTATTCATGACTCTCCTTCACTTCAGGATAGGCCTGCCTCATGCGCCGAATGTCCGTCCCGCTGTTTCTGCTCATCCTGATACTGGTCGCCCTCAATCTACGACCGGCGCTGTCCTCGCTGGCCCCCCTGCTGGATCGCATCACGCAGGACCTTGGCCTGAGCACACTGGCCGCCGGCCTGCTGACGACTCTGCCGGTGATATGCCTGGGACTGTTCGCGCCACTGGCACCACGCCTGGCGGGGCGACTGGGGGCGGAGCGTACCTTGAGCCTGGCGCTTGTCACCCTGGGGATCGCCTTGTGGCTGCGTGCCAGCGACCTGACCCTCCTTCTCTATCTGGGGACCTTGCTGTGCGGTGGCAGTATCGGTATCGCGGGCACCCTGTTGCCCGCCATCGTCAAGCGCGAACATCCCGAGCGCGCTGACCTGTTCACCGGTGTCTACACCATGGCGCTATGCCTTGGCGCCGCCCTTGCCGCAGGGCTCAGTGTGCCGCTGGCCAACTGGCTGGACAGCTGGCAGGCCTCTTTGAGCTGCTGGGCATTGCTGGTGGTGATCGCCCTACCGGTCTGGCGTCTGAGCATGCCGCACCCCTGGCCTCGGCGCCTGCCGGCCGGCCAACATGACGCGCCACGCCTGTGGCACCTGCCACTGGCACGACAGATCACCTTCTTCATGGGCTGCCAGTCATCACTGGCGTATATCGTCTTCGGCTGGCTTCCGTTTCTGTTGCAACAACGTGGCTTGAGCGATGTCGAGGCCGGCTGGCTGATGGCCGCCTCGGTGATGGCCCAGGTACTCACTGCCCTGCTGGCGCCGGTGATCGGGCGCATGGGACGGGATCAGCGTCCCGCCATCCTGCTGCTGCTTGCCTGTTCGGCGGTCGGCTTGCTCGGCCTGATGGTCGGCCCGCTGTCACTGCGCTGGCTGTTCGCCGTACTGCTGGGCTTTGGTCAAGGAGGCAGCTTCTCGATGGCGCTGACCTTGCTGGTACTGCGCAGCAACGACGCTCGCCTGGCCGGGGCGCTGTCGGGAATGGCGCAAGGCACCGGCTACATGCTGGCGGCGCTCGGCCCGCTGGCGGTGGGCATACTGCTTGAATTCACCAATGACCTTGACGTGATCGCCTCGCTGTTCGCGCTGATTCTCATCGCCGCCGCAGCGCTGGGTCTCAAGGTCGGGAGACGTCAGCGCATCTGTCTGCGCGATGATGGCAGCCCCGAGGTCATCGACGGCTGAGTCCTATGCTGCGCATTCTTCATCTCTTCCCTGCCCCGCCCTTTTGCCCAAGCGGTTGCACGCGCTGACGTGATGTTCGAGCGTGCGCCCGGCGAGGCCTGTTGACGCGAGCGTCCCGCTCCGGCATTCACACGCTGACATGCTGATGTCAGCCTGCCTGATATCGACCAGATCTGTCATGCACCTCCAAGTGATAGATTCTATCGATTTAACAATTACGATTAATTTATATATTCCGAATGTCTCATTTGGATTATTCCTGCCTGACCCTACCCTCTGAACTCGCGTAGTAAAACAACGTACTTCACGGTACCTACTTCGCGGCACGTACTTCACAACAACAAGCTCACACTCAGAGGTGAAAGCCCATGTCCTGCCCCCGCAACAGACTGTCCTCCTCAGGCTCGGGAGATATCACATGTTGTCATTGATCGGCGTCGCCATCATCGTGGTCGGTCTGGCACTGCGCTTGAACGCTCTGCTGGTGGTCCTGGTGGCAGGCTTTGCCTCGGGACTCGTGGCCGGCATGACGCCCACCGAGATCCTCGGCGCCCTCGGCCAGGCCTTTACCGACAACCGCGCCGTGTCACTCTTCATCATCACCCTGCCGGTCATTGGCCTGCTGGAGCGCAATGGCCTGCGTGACCAGGCCGAGCATCTCGTGCAGAAGCTGCGTGCCGCCAGTGCCGGCCGCATCACCCTGAGCTACCTGCTGCTGCGCAAGGTGACCAACGCCTTCGGGCTGCAGCTGGGTGGGCACCCGGCGATGATCCGTCCGCTGGTCGCGCCGATGTCGGTCGGTGCCGCCGAGCGCGACCTCTCCGAGGAAGCCGTGGCCTCCCCCCGCTTCAAGACCCTGAGCCAGCGCATCCGGGTACTCAATGCCGTCAGCGAGAACTTCGGCAACTTCTTCAGTCAGCTGATCTTCGTCGCGTCGGGCGGCCTGCTGCTGATCAAGAGCGTGCTGGACAAGAGCGGCACCAGCGTCAGTCTCGCGGACATGGCGCTCTATGCCATTCCTACCGCACTCGTCTCGCTGGTCGTGGTCTTCATCCTGTGTCGCCGGCTGGACAAGCGCATCCAGCAGGAGCATCGACTGCTGCGCGAGGAGTATCCCGCCGCCCCTTCGCAGCCAACCTCCGCGTCAGCCCCTGACAGCTACACCACTCCCGTGACGGAGAGCCACTCATGAGCGGTATCGATGCCCTTTACCTGATCACCGGCTTCGCCGTCATGGTGTTTGCCCTCCTGACCCTGACCGACCGCGACCATCCGCGTCGCCTTGGCACCAGCGCCTTCTGGATGATCTTCGGGATCAGCCTGGCCTTCGGCCAGTGGCTGCCCAATGTCGTGGTCGGCCTCGCCATGCTCGCCATGGCGCTGCTGGCCGCCACCGGTCAGCTCGGCTTCGGCAATTACGGACAGCTCAGCGATGAAGCCCGCCAGCAGCGCCGCCAACGTCTGGGGTCTCGGCTGTTCATTCCGGCACTGGTGATTCCCATCGGCACCTTCCTCTACACCCTCACCACCGGGCAGAGCGCACTGGTCGGGCTGGGGCTTGCGACCGTGCTGGCGTTTGCCGTTGCCCTGCTGCTGCTGCGTGAGCGCCCCGGCACCGGCATGCAGGAAGGTCGTCGCCTGGCGGATGCCATCGGCTGGGCCGCCATCCTGCCGCAGTTCCTGGCCGCGCTCGGTCTGCTGTTCGATCAGGCCGGTGTCGGCCAGACCATCGCGGGGCTGGTCTCAAGCGTGGTTCCCGATACCAGTCTCATCGCCTGCGTGATCGCCTACTGTGTCGGCATGGCCGTGTTCACCATGCTGATGGGCAACGGCTTCGCCGCCTTCGCCGTCATCACCTCCGGGATCGGCTATCCGCTGGTCATCGCCCTGCATGGTGGCAATCCCGCCATCGTCGGCGTGCTGGGGATGCTGTCGGGCTATTGCGGCACGCTGATGACGCCCATGGCCGCCAATTTCAACATCGTGCCGGCGGCGCTGCTGGAGCTGGATGATCGCTATCACATCATCCGCGCCCAGATCATTCCGGCGCTGGTGATGCTGATGGCCAACATCAGCCTGATGCTGCTGCTGGCCTTCTGATTCGTTCTCATGCTTACCCGCGCATCGATCACCGCCAGCAGTGGCCTGCGGTGATCGATGCCAGTCAAGGAGTCTCCCATGTCCCGTCTGCTTCTCTGTGGTTTCGAGCCCTTCGGCCACGACAGCGTCAATCCGGCACTCAAGATCATCGAGCAGTTGGAGGGTCAGACCCTGGCCCTGCCGAATGGCTCATCGGACAGTGTCGAGATACGCACCTGCCGCGTGCCGGTGACTCGCTACGCCGCGATCGAGAGCGTGGTGGAGGCCATCGAGCGTCACGCCCCCGATACCGTGATCATGCTGGGCCAGGCGAGTGGTCGCAGCGCCATCACGCCGGAGCGCGTCGCCATCAATCTGGATGACTACCGCATCAAGGACAATGGCGGACACCAGCCGGTGGATGAACCCATCGAGGTCGCAGGGCCCGATGCCTGCTTCACCACCCTGCCCATCAAGGCGATGGTCAATGATCTTCAGGCAGCGGGTCTGCCGGCCAGCGTCTCCTATACCGCCGGCACCTTCGTCTGCAACCACCTGTTCTACGGCGTGCAACGCCATCTGGCACACAGTCCGATCCGCTCCGGCTTCGTGCATATTCCGGCGCTCCCCGAGCAGAGCCTCGATGGCCGACTGCCGACCATGAGCCTGGAGAGCCTGCTGGAAGGCGTGCGCGTCCTTTGCATCAGCGCCATGACCCATCAGCAGGATGTGCGCATCGGCGGTGGCAACATCAGCTAGCCCTTCCGCCGCCTCCCCACTCGCTGCTGACCTGGTCATCCCCTTGGCAGCACGTCTCACCCGCCAGCCGGCATGCGTTACAATGCCGGCTTTCCCATTTCTGGCAGGTGGATACGATGACTCCCGAGACACACATCCTGGTGCTGTATACCGGCGGTACGCTGGGCATGGTCGAAAGCGAGCAGGGCCTGGTGCCGGCCGGAGACTTCGATGCGCGTCTGCGAGCAGCGCTGGAGGATCTGCCGCCCAGCCGTCGTGGCCGTCTGCCCGCCTTCACCTTGCGCGAATTCCCGCAACTGATCGACTCCTCCTCGGCGACGCCCGCTGACTGGCAGCAGATCGCGGGCGAGATCGCCGATGCCTATGACAGTTTCGATGGCTTCGTGGTGCTGCAAGGCACCGACACCCTCGCCTGGACGGCGTCAAGCCTCGCCTTCCAGCTCAAGGGCACCGCCCGCCCGGTGATCGTCAGTGGTGCCCAGCTGCCATTGGAGGCCGACGGCAGCGATGCTCTTGCCAATGTCGAACTGGCCCTCACCGCCGCCGCCCAACCGACCCTCAATGAGGTGGTGGTCGCCTTCGGCGGTCAGCTGCTGCGCGGCGTGTGCACCCGCAAGTGGTATACCCAGGATCACCGCGGCTTCACCACTCCCAATGCCCCCCTGCTGGGCGAGTGGGTCGATGACCGTGTCGTGGTCTATCCAGGCCGCCTGATGGATGACCAGGGGCCAGCCTTCGAATTGCCGGATTACGCCTGCCTCGGCCAGGATGCCATCATCCGCCTGCCGCTCTACCCCGGCATCAGCGCCGAGAGCGTACGAGTGCAGTTGCTGCGCAGCGAAGTGAAGGGCGCGGTGTTGGAATTGTGGGGCAGCGGCAATCTGCCGGCGGACGCCGAGCTTCTGGGCGTGCTGGCCGATGCGCGCGGCGAAGGCAAGCTGCTGGCCGGCATCAGCCAGTGTCCGCATGGCCCGGTCAGCATCGGCCACTATGCGGCAGGCGCGGGCCTTGCCACCATCGGGGTACTGTCCGGTGATGACATGACACTGGAGGCCGCCTTCACCAAGCTGCTGCACCTGGTCGCGCTCAATCAGGATGAGGACTGGCAGCGGGAACGCTTCCTGATGCCATGGGTAGGAGAGCGCGCCAGCGGCCTGCTGTAACCAAGCCTCGCCGTTAGCTTCATGACAACGAAAAGCCCCGACAGGCATGCCTGTCGGGGCTTTTTCATGCAGTGACTCAAGACTGGCCGACGCGATATCGTCAGCCGCCGCCTCAGCCGGTGTTGCGCAGACCGGCCGAGATACCGGCCATGGTCACCATCAGGGCGCGCGACAGCTCGGCGGAGATGGCGCCATCGGCGTCCCGGTTGCGCTGCAGAAGCTCGGCCTGCAGGCCATGCAGCGGGTCGATGTAGGGGTTGCGCACATCGATGGCCTGACGGATCAACGGCATGTGCTCCAGCAGCGTCTGTTGATCGCGGATCTCCAGCACCACCTTCTCCAGACGCTCGAGACGATCACGCAGCGACTGCCCCAGCTCCTTGAGCGCCGGCTCATCCACCAGACGTTGCTCGTAGTAGGCCGCCGTCGAGAGATCCGCCTTGGACAGCAGCATCTCCAGCATGTCGACATAGGTGGAGAAGAACGGCCAGTCGTTCATCATCTCGCGCAGGATTTCCAGCCCACCCTCTTCCTCGAGCCGATTGGCGAAGGCTTCGCCACTGCCAAGCCACGCCGGCAGCATCAGACGAATCTGGGTCCAGGCGAAGATCCACGGGATCGCCCGCAGCGTCTCGACGCCTCCGTCCTGACGACGCTTGGCCGGGCGTGACCCCAGCGGCAGGCGCGCCAGTGCCGTCTCCGGCGTGACCGAGCGGAAGTAAGGCACGAAGTTCGGGTCCTCGCGCACCACTCCGACATAGGCCTTGTGCGCGACGTCCGCGAGACGATTCATCTCGTCGCGCCATTCCTGACGCGGGGCGGGCGGCGGCAGCAGGCTGGCCTCGAGGACCGCGCAGACATAGATCTCCATCGAGCGGCTGGCGATGTCCGGCAGGCCGAACTTGAAGCGGATCATCTCGCCCTGCTCGGTCACGCGCAGGGAACCGGTCACCGAGCCCGGCGGCTGCGAGAGGATCGCCGCATGTGCCGGACCGCCCCCGCGACCCACCGTGCCGCCACGACCATGGAAGAGCGTCAGTTCGACGCCGTGCCGCTTGGTGACATCCACCAGCGTCTCCTGAGCACGATACTGTGCCCAGGCCGCCGCCAGCTGGCCGGCATCCTTGGCGGAGTCGGAATAGCCGATCATCACTTCCTGACGATTGCCGGCGTGCTTGCGATAGATCGGCATGCCCAGCAGCGTGTCGATGACCGGGCCGGAGCGATCCAGGTCGTCCAGGGTCTCGAACAGCGGCGCGATGGGCAGGCGCACATCACCGCCCACCTCCTTCATCAGCAGCGCCACCGCCAATACATCGGAGGCCTGGCCCGCCATCGAGATGATGTAGGTGCCCAGCGCCTCACGGTGTTCACGCGCGATGACCTTGAAGGTATCCAGCACTTCGCGGGTATCGGTGGAGCACTCCCAATGACGCGGGATCAAGGGGCGCTGACCGCCCAGCTCCCTGGCGAGGAATTCACAGCGCTTCTGCTCATCCCACTCGAAGTAGCTGCCCATGCCCAGCGACTGGGTCAGCTCGTCGAGCACCTGAGCGTGACGCGTACTTTCCTGACGGATGTCGAGCTTGGTAAGAGTCACGCCGAAACAGGCCACGCGGCGCAGCGTGTCGAGCAAGGCGCCATTGGCGATGGTATCCAGTCCCACATCACACAGCGAGCGGTAGCAGGCCAGCAGCGGTGCATAGAGCTGCTCACGCGTCTCGATGATGTCGAGCCCCTCGTGACGCTTGCCGTCCAGGCCAGCCTTGGCCCAGTCACGGGTGCTTTCCATGCGCAGGATCAGACGCCGCAGGATCTCGCGGTAAGGTTCCGCCACATCGCCGGCCTCGGCACGCAGCGCTGCGGAGCACTTCCACATGGAGAGCTCGGACTTGAGCTGCTCGAGATCCCGCAGGTAGAGATCCGCCGCCATCCAGCGACCCAGCAGCAGCACGGTGCGGGTGACCCGCGCGGTGACATTCGGGTTGCCATCGCGGTCGCCCCCCATCCAGGAGGCGAAGCGCAGCGGCGCGGCGTCCAGCGGCAGACGCTCGCCGGCCGCCTCCAGCGTCATCTCGTCCAGCTGACGATGGAAGTCAGGCACCGCCTGCCACAGCGAATTCTCGATGGTGGCAAAGCCCCACTTGGCCTCGTCCACCGGGGTCGGGCGCTCGTGACGGATCTCGTCGGTATGCCAGGCCTGGCTGATCAGCTCAGAGAGGCGTGCACGCGCGAGCGTCGCCTGTTCCGGGCGATCACAGGCACCTTCCATCTGGGTCAGGCAGCCTTCGATGGCATCGTACTTCTGGATCAGGGTACGGCGGATGACTTCCGTCGGGTGGGCCGTCAGCACCAGCTCGACGCGCATCGCCGACAGCTCCTCGACGATCTTCTGGGCACTGAAGCCACGCTCACGGATACGCGTGATCAGCTCGCCCAGATCCGGCTGACTGCCGGGACGATAATCCTCGACACGCTTGAAGCGGCCGCGGTAGTGCTGCTCGGCGATGTTGGAAAGATTCAGAAACTGATTGAAGGCGCGGGTGACCGGCAGCAGATCGCTGTCGGGAAGGTCGCGCAGGTAATCGATCAACTCGCGACGGGCCGCGAGGTCGCCTTGTTGGCCTTTCTTGGCCAGGGCGCGGATGCGTTCGATACGCTCGACGAAGTCATCGCCGAGATCGGCCGCGATGGTCTGGCCGAGGTTGTCCCCGAGAATGCGCACATTGTCGCGCAACGATTCATGCAGGTCGTGACTCATGCAACCCTCCTTGGGAGTGACGGTGCCGCCGCGGGAATCTTCCCCTGTCATCAGGGGCATTCAGTTGACAGATCCATGACGGGCTCGCGGCCCGTCGCAAGCCGTGCGCCATCTGACACGGAGACTGGCACAGAGATCTGACGCATGCCCCAAACGAAAGGCCCGCGGCGCAGCAGACCGGAAAGCAGGACAAGGCACTTGCCCTGATCGCTTACCATCAGCATACGACCGCGGGCCTTGGCTCCACAATCCGACTATCGCGTAAACTTACTACATTTTCTTTCTGCCGCCCGACGACGGCATCACATCACCTGACAAGCGGAGTCACCGCACGCGCGTTCGACGAGCCATCCTCGAGGCTCTCGGACTGACTGGCCGCCCGCTCCCGGCGCTTGGCCTCATCCCAGTGCGCATCCATCTCGGCGAGACTGGCCTCCTTCAGCGAACGCCCCTCTGCCGCAATCGCGGCTTCCACATGACGGAACCGGGACGCGAAACGGGCATTGGTCGCCCGCAGCTGCTGTTCCGGGTCCGCCTTGAGCGTCCGCGCCAGATTGACCACCGCGAACAGCAGATCCCCCACCTCCTCACGCGCATGGGCCTCATCGCCCTCGGCCAGCGCTTCCTCGACCTCGCCGAGTTCCTCGCGGATCTTGTCCAGCACACCGGCAGTGTCCGGCCAGTCAAAGCCCGAACGTGAGGCCTTCTTCGAGAGCTTGGCCGCCCGCGTCAGCGCCGGCAGGCCCAGCGGCACGCCATCCAGCACGCTGACGTCAGCGGCCTGGCTGGCAGATGGCTCGCCGGACTCCTGCTGCTTGAGGGTCTCCCACTGGGCATTCAGCGACCCTGTGTCCACCTCATGCGTGGCGATGCCCTCACGGCGCGAAGCCAGGGTGCCATCCGGGAAGACATGCGGATGGCGGCGCAGCATCTTCTCGGTGAGCACATGAATGACGTCATGGAAGTCGAAACGCTGCTGCTCGCTGGCGATCTGGGCGTAGAACACGCCCTGAAAGAGCAGGTCGCCCAGCTCCGCCGGCAGCTCGTCGAGCACCTCGGCATCTGCCGCGGCCCGCTCGATCACGTCGGCGACTTCATAGGCCTCCTCCAGGGTGTGCGGCACCAGGCTCGCGTAGTCCTGCTTCAGATCCCACGGACAGCCGTACTGCGGGTCACGCAGCACGGCCATCAGGGTCAGCAGGTCCTCAAGGCCATGGCGTCCGGGGGGAGTTGCGGCACTCATGACTTGTTGCCACCGACCCGCAGGCGCTTGACGTCGATGATGTTGGGCAGCTGCTGGATACGTGCGAACACGCGTCCCAGCACATCGAGGTTCTCGACCTCCAGCGTGATCCTGAGCGTGGCGATGTTGTCGAGCTGGTCGGTGCGCGTATTGACCGACAGCACATTGACCTTGTCGCCACTGAGCACATTGGTGACATCGCGCAGGAGCCCCGAGCGGTCCCAGGCCTGGATCTCGATATCCACCGGATACTGGCTGCGTGACCGCTGGCCCCAGTCGACATCGACGATGCGCCGCGGCTCGTCCGAGCGCAGCTGGATCAGGTTCGGGCAGTCCTGACGATGCACCGTCACGCCACGCCCCTGGGTGATGAAGCCAGCGATCTGATCCCCCGGCACCGGATGGCAGCAGTTGGCCATGGTGGTCTTCAGGTTGCCGACCCCCAGCACCATGACGGCGTCCGGCTTCTCCTTGCCCTGCGGCTTGCGCTGACGCAGCAGGCGCTCGAGCTGCTCCTGATCATCGGTGTCGCCGAACAGCTGCTGCGCCTGATGCAGCACCTGGCCGACCCGCAGGTCCCCCGCGCCAATGGCGGCGTACATGTCATCACGCGTCGGATAGTTGACGGCGTTGGCCAGCTTGTCGCGATCAAGGTTCTCCAGCGCCAGACGCGAGAATTCCTTCTCGAGCAGCGCCTTGCCCTCGTCGACGTTCTGATCCCGCGCCTGGAGCTTGAACCAGGTCTGGATCTTGGCGCGAGCGCGCGAGGTGCGCACATAGCCCAGGTTGGGGTTGAGCCAGTCACGACTCGGCCCGCCCTTGGTGGCCGTCAGGATCTCGACCTGCTGGCCGGTCTTGAGCTTGTAGGTCAGCGGCACGATACGGCCGTCAACCTTGGCACCACGACAGCGATGCCCCACCTCGGTGTGCACGCGATAGGCGAAGTCGATGGGCGTGGCGATCTTGGGCAGGTCGATGACGTGCCCTTCCGGCGTGAAGACATAGATGCGATCAGGCGCCACGTCGGAACTCAGGCCCTGACGGATGGACTCCTGTCCCCCGCTCTCGCCGACCTCGTCCTGCCATTCGAGCACCTGACGCAACCAGGCGATCTTGTCCTCGTAGCTGCGACTCTTGTGGCCGACGTCGTGGCCCTTGTAACGCCAGTGGGCACACACGCCCAGCTCCGCCTCCTCGTGCATGTCGAAGGTGCGGATCTGGATCTCGATGACCTTGTTGCTGGGCCCGACCACTGCGGTGTGCAGCGACTGATAGCCATTCTTCTTCGGGTTGGCGATGTAGTCATCGAACTCGTGAGGCACGTGGTGCCAGCGCGAGTGGACGATGCCCAATGCCGTATAGCAGTCACTGACGGTGCCGACGAGAATCCGCACCGCACGCACGTCATACACCTGCGAGAAGGCGATGCGCTTGATCTTCATCTTCCGCCAGATGGAGTAGATGTGCTTGGCGCGGCCGGCGACATCGAAGTGCTTGATGCCCTGATCGCGCATCAGACTGCGCATCTCGACCAGCAGATCGGCGATATAATGCTCGCGCTCCAGACGCTTCTCGGCCAGCTGCTTGGCGATGTTCTTGTATTCGGTCTCCTCGCGGTAGCGGAAGGACAGATCCTCCAGCTCCCACTTGAGCTGACCGATGCCAAGACGGTGAGCCAGCGGACCATAGATGTCGAAGACCTCATTGGCGACCCGCATGCGCTTCTCGCGCGGCGCATCCTTGACGTGACGCAGGGCGACGGTGCGCTCGGCGATCTTGATCAGCGCGATGCGCACGTCATCGATCATCGACACCAGCATCTTGCGCAGGTTGTCCTGTTGATCGTGCTGCGCCATGCCATGACTGGGCGCCTGCAACTGACTGATGGCGGCCATGTTGAGCACGCCCTCGATCAGACGTGCCACCTCGGCACCGAAGTGCTTGTCGATGGCCTCAAGCCCCAGGTGCCCCTCACGCACCGCGCGATAGAGCACTGCCGCCACCAGCGCAGGCTGGTCGAGCTTCAGCTCCGAGAGGATATCCGCCATCTCGAGACTGAAGCGGAAACTGACCAGCGGCTCACGCCAGGGCTTGTCGCCACGCGCATCCGCCTCACGCGCCACCTTCAATGCGACTTCACAGGCTCGCACCATGACCTCGGCATTCACCGACGGGACTTCCTCGCGCAGTCGCGCGACCCACACCGGGATGTCCACACCACCGCTATCGGTCAGCGGCTGATCTTCGCGCACCTTGACCATGACCCTATGTCCTTGAATATCTTGCCATCTTGATGACAGCGCCCGGGGGCGCCGTCTCAGTCTTCCATCCGCTCCAGCAGCAGCATCGATTCCAGATGTGCCGTGTGAACGAACATGTCCGCCATCAGCGCACGCGTGACACGATAGCCGGCGTCGGTGAGCATCTTCACGTCACGCATCAACGTGGTCGGGTCACAGGCGATGTACAGCACCCGTGCGGGTGCATGGGAGACCTTCCCGGCATGCAGGTGACGTGCCAGCTCATCGCATAGAGGCTGAGCGCCATCGCGCGGCGGGTCCAGTACCAGAAGGTCGATACCCTCGAGTGATGGCAGCGCACGACTGAGGTCGGCGCGTCGAGCGCTCACCTGGGGCAGCGCGTTGTGCTCGGCATTGGCGATCAGCTGATCCACCATGCCTTGGCTGCCTTCGATGCCGGTTACCTTCGCGGCCCCCGCTGCCGCCACGGCCAGCGTGAGATTGCCGACTCCGGCGTAGAGGTCCATGACCGCAAGGCCACTGACGTCGCCCAGCCAGTCCAGCGCCGTATCCACCAGGCGCTGATTGAGCGCGGCATTGACCTGCACGAAGTCACCCGGCGAGAAGGCGAGACGCAGTGTCCGCTCGCCGACGCGCACGGAGTAGGCGGCGTCCGGCGTGCCGGCCAGCCATTCCAGCACCACCGGATCACGCCCGACTCGCCAGCCGACCACCAGCCCATGCTGTTCGGCAAAGGCCTGCCAGCGCTCGGCATCACGCGGCACGGCCTTGAGCTGTCGAATCACCAGGATGACCTGGTCATCCGCGGCCGTCAGCTCCAGATGCCCCAGACGCTTGGGCGCTTCCAGCGTATTGATCAGCTCGCGCAGCGGCGTGATCAGTCGATCCAGCGCCGGCACCAGCACGCTGCAGCCCTGGATATCCACCAGCTGATTGCTGCCACGGCCGCGGAAGCCCAGCTGGATCTCGCCGCTGTCCGTGACGCGCACCCCGAGGCGTGCACGCCGACGATAACGATGCTCGTCCTCGCCCAGTGGCTGGATATCCGCCAGCGCCACGCCATTGCGCTGTGCATGCTCACTGAGCACCTGCACCTTGTGGGTGCGCTGGGCCGGCAATGCCATGTGCTGGAGATCACAACCACCACAGGTGCCGAAGTGCGCACACGGCGGCGTCACGCGACTCTCGGCAGCATTGTCCCGCGAGCGCACATGCGCCTCGTTGAAGCGCTTGTGGGTTCGGTGGATGGCCAGCGTGACCCGCTCACCGGGCAAGGCCTGGTCGATGAACTGGGTCTTGCCGTTCTCGTCATGCGCGACGCCTCGCCCATCATGCGCCAGACGTTCCACCGTCAGCCATTGGCTGTCGGCATCACTGACGTTGCGCGTCTCGCGACTGGCCACTTCCTTCTCACGACGCGTCGGTTTGCGCGCTGGGCGTTTCTGTCCGAGCAGTGCCATCAGAGATCATCTCCGTGGGTGTAGAGGCCGGTCGACAGATAGCGGTCGCCACGGTCACAGACGATGAATACGATCACCGCGTTCTCGACCTGCTCCGCCACCGTGAGCGCCCCTGCCAGGGCGCCGCCGGAGGACACGCCCGCCAGAATGCCTTCCTCACGCGCCAGACGGCGCATGCAGACTTCGGCGTCCCGCTGAGCGATATCCAGGGTGCGGTCGATGCGCGAGGCATCGAAGATGCGCGGCAGATAGGCCTCGGGCCAACGACGGATGCCGGCGATGCTGGCGCCGTCCGCCGGTTGCAGTCCCACGATCTCGATGGCGGGATTCTGCTCCTTGAGATAGCGAGAGGTGCCCATGATGGTGCCGGTCGTGCCCATGGAGGAGACGAAATGCGTGATGCGTCCCTGAGTCTGTTGCCAGAGTTCCGGTCCGGTGGTGCGGTAGTGCGCCAGGGGATTGTCCTGATTGGCGAACTGATCAAGGGCCTTGCCCTCGCCACGCGCGATCATCCCATCGGCGATGTCCCGCGCGTGCTCCATGTTGTCTGCCTCGATCAGCGTCGCGCCATACGCGCCCATGGCCTGCTTGCGCTCGCTGGAGGCAGTGGAGGGCATCACCAGCACCATGCGGTAGCCCTTGATGGCCGCGACCATCGCCAGCGCGATGCCGGTGTTGCCGGAGGTGGCTTCCACCAGGGTGTCACCGGGCTGGATCTCGCCGCGAGCCTCGGCTTCATTGAACATCGAAAGCGCCGGACGATCCTTCACGGAACCCGCGGGATTGTGGCCTTCCAGCTTGGCCAGCAAGACGTTGTTGCGACCGGCGGTGATACGCGTCAGGCGTACCAACGGCGTATTGCCGACGACATCGGCAAGACTGGGGAATTCAGTCGCGGCAAGATCCGCGGGGTCACTGACATGAGACATGAGGGGCAGACTCCAAGGACGCGCCCGGATACTCCGATGCTGACCGTCAGGAGGCAGCATCGAGACCTGAGACAATCGGGGCCACGTCGGGGGTGTAGAAGATGTGCGCAGTATATCGCTCCCGCCACCTCCCTGTCAGGGCGCGAACCATCGCATCACTGCAGTCTGGAAGGTATGCTTGAGCCTGGCTTTCGCACGCCGCTCGTCGCTGGCGGCTGTGCGGGCCTTGCACGCAGGCCCTCGGACACGTCACCTCCGGAAGGTGCGGCGCTGCAACCCTGTTTTCCTCTTCCTGCGGCATCCGAGTCTCTGGCTCGCTGCCCCGTCGCGATGGACTGCCATGCTGCTTAGAACCCGCTTTCAGCTCGCGTTGCTTCTGCTGCCGCTTGCCACGAGCCTGCTGTTCAGCCTCTATGTGGTGGATCGTGAGATCAGTCGTGAACGCACCGCCATGATGCAGCGTCTGCAGGCCAGTGTGCAGGCGATCATGCCCGGGCTTGCCAATGCCGCCCTGGAAGCCGACGACCAGCGTCTGCATGAACTGGCACAGATGCTTATCGATCAACGCGACGTGCGAGGGTTGACGCTGCGCACCCCCGAGGGTGGCACCCTGCTTCACATGGGGCCGAGCCAACGTCCACAGACAAGCTCGCTGCTGGAAAGCGACGCCTACCCGCAAGCCCCCGACGCGCTGGTGCTGGTGACACCGGTGATCGACCCATGGCGGGAGGCACGACGCGGAGACCGCATCTCCTGGCTGATTCTCGAGGCCTCCGATACCCGTATCGTGCTGCACCGCTATCAGCTGCTGGTCGGCTATGGGCTGGCCAATCTGGTCTTCGGACTGGCACTGCTGCTGTTCGCCTACCATGCCTCACGTCGCATGCTGCAGCCCTTCCATGACCTTGGCGAAGCCATGACCCGCCTCGCGCGCGGCGAGACTCACCAGCGTCTGCCGGTGCAGGGGAATGACGACATGAGCGAGCTGGCCGAGCACTACAATCTCAGCGTCGAGCAGCTCAAGCGCGCGCGGGAAGACATGCAGGACCAGATCGACCAGACGACGCGTGACCTGCACGAGTCGATGGAAACCGTCGAGATCAAGAACATCGAACTGGACATGGCCCGCCGCAAGGCGCTGGAAGCCAACCGCATCAAGTCGGAATTCCTCGCCAACATGAGCCATGAGATCCGCACGCCGCTCAATGGCATCATCGGCTTCAGCAACCTGCTGGGGCGCAGTGACCTGGACAACCGCCAGCGCGACTGGCTGGGCCACATGCAGAACGCCTCCTCCTCGCTGATGTCATTGATCAATGACATCCTGGACTTCTCCAAGATCGAGGCCGGCAAGCTCGAGCTCGAGAAGGTCCAGATGGACATCGAGCCGCTCATCGAGGAAGTACTGGCGATGCACGCCCCGGAGGCGCATCGCAAGCATCTGCACCTGCTGGGGCTGGTCTACGATGACGTGCCACAACGCTTCGAGGGTGACCCGCTGCGCATCAAGCAGGTGGTCACCAATCTGGTGGCCAATGCGGTCAAGTTCACCGAACAGGGCGAAGTGATCGTCCGCGTGATGGTGGATGACCTATCCGGCAGCAGTACCCGCCTGAAGATTGCCGTGGCCGATACCGGCATCGGCATGGACAGTGCGCAACGCAACCGACTGTTCCAGGCCTTCTCCCAGGGTGACCCGTCCCGCGCCCGCCAGTTCGGCGGCACCGGCCTGGGCCTGATGATCTCGAAACGCCTGGTGGAACAGATGGGTGGCGAGATCCAGGTCGAAAGCCTGCCCGGACATGGCTCCACCTTCCTGTTCAGCGTGCCGGTGGCCGTCAGCAGCATCGAGGAGCGCCCGCGCGAGATCGTCTTCGATCATCAGCGCATCTGTCTCATCGAGCCACACCCGGCCACGCGCCGCGCCCTGAGCTACCTGCTCTCGCGCTGGTCGCTGGACCTCGTCGGCATCGAGGAGCAGCCTGATCTCGTGGTAGTCGCTCTGGAAAGCCGTGACCTGAAGCGGCTGGAGGAATGGAGTCAGCGCCTCAAGCATCTGCCGTGTCGCGTGCTGTGTCTGCTGAATGCACCACTGCCGGCCAATATCGAGGACCTGCAGCAATACGGGATCGACGAACTGCTCAGCAAGCCGGTCACACGCCTGCAGATGCGCCACAAGCTGGCCAACCTGCTGCATTCACCGCGGCGCGACACACCACGCCTTCAGGAGCTGCCGGCCTTCACGCCGCTGGAGGATGGCACCACGGCCGGGCGGCTGACGCCTGATCTTTCCGCTCCGCTCCCGGAGCGCTCGCCGGCATCGCCGCGGGCCCCCGAGGCGCCGCCTGCCTCCCCCATGCCTGACGGGCTGCCTCAGGCTGCCACGCCTGCGGAGACGCCGAACATGACGCGCAAGTGCGTGATGGTCGTCGATGACAACCCCTCCAATCGCCTGCTGGCCGAGGAACTGCTCACCGACATGGGACTGGATACCCTGGCCGCCCAGAGTGGCGAGGAAGCGTTGGCTCTGGCACAGCAGCAGCCGGTGGATGCGGTACTGATGGATATCCAGATGCCGGGCATGAACGGCCTGGAAGCCACCAAGGCTCTGCGCCATCAACAGCGCATGCGCCATGAGCACCTTCCCGTCATCGCGTTGACCGCGCACGCCCTGGCACACGAGCGCCGGGAGCTGCTGGCCGAGGGCATGGATGACTACCTCATCAAGCCGGTCGACGAGCACCTGCTGGCCAACATGCTGAGCCGTCACCTTGGCATCACGCTCAGCGTGCCGAAGACCCCGCCACACGACACGGCCCCCGCCTTCCCCCCCCTCTCCAGTGCCACTGACGCGGGCAGTATCGAGCGTGGCAAGCGCCCCGAGGGTGCACCTCCCATGCCCGCCGCATTCGAGGGACTGAGCGAGCAGGATGGCGAACTGCCCATCGTCGACATGGCACTGGGCATCGAGATGGCCGGCGGGCGCAAGGCGCTGGCCCTGGAGATGCTGGGGCTGCTGATCAAGAGTCTGCCGGAGAGTGAGGTCACCATCCGCAGGGCCTGGGCGGTACAGGATGGCGAGGCCATGCTCGATGGGGTGCACTATCTGAATGGTGCCTGCCGCTACTGTGGCGTGCCGCGCCTGGCACTGCTGGTCGAGGCGCTGGAGACACGCCTGCGCGTCAGTGGTCTGGATCAGCTGGAGGACGATGTCGCCGCGCTGTTCGATGCCATCGCAAGCCTTGCCCAGTGGGCACAGAGCGAGGAAGCCACCTCGCTCCTGGCAGAGTCGCGCCCCGACGCCTCGGACCGCGAGCGCTGAGCGAGAGCGCTGGTCGAGAGCACTGATGACGGCATCCGCTCTTCGCCACCCCTTTTTCTCTTCCCTTTTCCGCCCCCTCCTCACCATCCCACTGCCGACAACGACAACGCCACCCTGGCCGCAAGGCGAGGGTGGCGTTGTCATGTCCAGCACTTGTCAGCGGTCAGCGGTCAGCGGTCAGCGGATGCTCAGCGCTCCAGCACCACGAAGGCGATGGCCTGATCACGCTCATCACTGATCGACAGATGCAGATGACGAATCCCGGCACGTGCGGTCAGCGCTTCCGCCTCATCTGATAGCACGAAGGACGGCTTGCCCAACGCATCGTTCACCACCTGGATCTGGGTGAAACGCATGCCCTGGCGCAATCCGGTGCCCAGCGCCTTGACGAAGGCTTCCTTGGCCGCGAATCGCTTGGCCAGAAAAGCCGCCGGCTGGGGGTGATCCGCGAAGCGTGCCAGCTCCTGCGCTCCGAGCAGACGCCGAGCGAAGCGCTCTCCGTGACGTGCCATGCCGGCCTCGAAACGCTCGATTCGCGCGATGTCCGTGCCTATCCCGACGATCATCCGCAGCAGCCTGACCCTTGCACGTGCTCATGATCCTCATCGTGCTCATGGTCATGGTCGTGCGCATCCAGCGCTGCCATCAGCCCCGCTTCCTGGCCTGCGATGCACAGGCGCTTCATCTCGATGACGGCCTCCTTGAGGCCGACGAACATGGCGCGCGCGATGATCGCGTGACCGATATTCAGCTCGTTCAGCCCCGAGATGCCCGCGATGGCCTCGACGTTGTGATAGTTGAGACCATGCCCGGCATTGACAATCAGACCCAGCTCGTTGGCGAGCTCGGCTGCAGCCGCGATGCGCTCGAATTCGACACGCGCCGCTTCACCGCTGGCATCCGCGTAGGCACCGGTGTGAAGCTCGACGACTGGCGCCCCGGTCTCGAAGGCGGCACGAATCTGCTCAGGCTCCGGGTCGATGAACAGCGAGACTTCACAGCCCGCCGCCGCGAGACGCTCACAGGCCGCGCGGATGCGTTCCAGATCCCCGGCGACATCCAGACCACCCTCGGTGGTCAGTTCCTCGCGCTTCTCCGGCACCAGGCAGACATTGGCCGGACGCACTTCCTCGGCCAGCGCCAGCATCTCGCCACTGACGGCCATCTCGAGATTCATGCGCGTATTGAGCACCTCGGCCAGAAGACGCACGTCGCGCTCCTGGATATGGCGACGGTCTTCACGCAGGTGCACGGTGATGCCATCGGCGCCGGCTTCCTCCGCGACCAGCGCGGCCTGGACCGGGTCCGGATAACGGGTGCCACGCGCCTGGCGCAGAGTGGCGATGTGGTCAATATTGACCCCGAGCAGGATACGCAGCGGGTGCATGATCAGCTCCTAGCGATGGAGATGGAAAATAGGCATGGCAACAGGTGCCATGACGAAGACAGCTTGCATGACGACAGGATACGACCTGCAGGCAAGGCCCGCATCATCCCGTCTGACGACTTTCACGTCGCCGGGCGGTCAGCTGACGCATCAGTTCACGCGAGCGCAGCGGACGCTCTCCCAGCAATGGCGCCAGGGCGCGCCGCGCCAGCCACAGACTCTCTCGCGACAGGCCGGCGTGCCCCCAGTCCTCACTGGCCAGCAGCTTCAAGGCACGCCCCTCGATACCTGCCGCCCCCTCGGGTTGGGCGCGAAAACGCCGCTCGCTGGCGACATAGTCGTAGCGCACGTCGGGCATCAGAGGGGCATCCTCCAGCGTACGAAACTGCGGCAATTGCTCAAGGGCTTCCAGCAGGGTGTATTCCAGTCGCCTGAGCGCCGGGGCGCGACGAGCAGGCAGCGCCACGTCATCCAGGGTCAGCGAATAGAGCGCGAACAGCTCCGGTACCGGCATTTCCACCGGCAAGGTGCGCGTCAATAGCTCATTGGCATAGAAGCCACACAGAAGCCCTTCCCCCGCCAGCAGACTGGCGCTGCCGCCGGTCTCCATCAGGTTGAGCGTCTTGAGATCACTTTCCCCGCGCCAGGTGACGTGCAGGGGAGTGAACGGCTGCAGTCGCGCCCGCGACTTGCTGCCCGGACGCTGGACACCGCGTGCCACCGCGCGCACCCGACCATGCTCGAGGGTCAACAACTCGATGATGGCACTGGTTTCACGATACGGCTTGCGATGCAGCAGGAAGGCCGGTTGCGGCGTCATCGGACAGGCTCACGACAGAGAGGGCTTGCGGACAGGGAAGATGGCATCCGGCAGAGGCGAACGCCGAGCATCAGGCGATGCTCGACTGATGAGGCCACCCGTGGCGCGGCAGTCGTCTTGCCTGCCGCGCCACGGGGGCGGGGAGCATCAGTCCTTGTCGTGGGTGTAACCCAGGCTTTTCAGCGCGCGCTCGTCATCCGACCAGCCACGCTTGACCTTGACCCACAGGTTGAGCATCACCTTGGCATCGAAGGCACGCTCCATCTCGAGACGCGCTTCGCGACCGATGTTCTTGATGCGCTCGCCATTCTCGCCGATCAGGATCTTCTTCTGGCCCTGACGCTCGACCATCATCAGCGCGCTGATGTGCAGCGTACCGCGCTGATCGGTCTTGAATTCCTCGATCTCGACGGTCATCTGGTACGGCAGTTCGTCACCCAGCTGACGCATCACCTTCTCGCGCACCAGCTCGGAGGCCAGGAAGCGTGAGCTCTTGTTGGTGATCTGATCATCCGCGAACATGTGCTCGCCGTGCGGCAGACGCCCCATCACGTTCTCGAGCAGCAGGTCGATGTTGGTGCCATTCTTGGCCGACATCGGGATGATGGCCGCGAAGTCACGACGCTCCTGCAGACTCTGGAGCCAAGGGGCCAGAGTGGTCTTGTCCTTCAGCCAGTCGATCTTGTTGACGACGAGAATCACCGGCGCCTTCACGTGGGCCAGCTTCTCGAGCACGATCTGGTCTTCTTCCATCCAGCGGGTGCGGTCGACGATGAACACCACGGCGTCCACATCGCGCAGCGCCTGGGTGGCGGTCTGGTTCATGAAGCGGTTGATCGCCTTGTTGCGATCGCGCTGCATGATGTGGATCCCCGGGGTATCGACGAAGACGCACTGGGTGCCGTCCTCGGTGTGGATGCCCATCACCTGGTGACGCGTGGTCTGCGGACGACGCGAGGTGATCGAGACCTTCTGGCCCAGGATGTGGTTCATCAGCGTCGACTTGCCGACATTGGGGCGCCCGACGATGGCGACGAAGCCACAGCGGGTATCCGGCAGCGGCTGATCGCTGACACCGGCGGCCGCCAGCATGCCCTCGAGGGCATCGGCGTTGCCGGTGTGCGTCTCGATAGAGGCATCAGGGGCGTCGCCGCTCGGGGTGACGTTGTCTTCTGGGGTATGGCTCATGAGCGGCCTCCGCGGGCAGGTTCGAGCAGTTGCAGCGCGAACTCGGCCGCCTGCTGTTCAGCATGGCGACGGCTGGAGCCGACGCCTGTGGTCTTGGTATCGATCATCTCGACGTGGCAATCGACGCTGAAGGTCTGCGAATGCGCTTCGCCTTCGACGCTGGTCACCTCATAGCGCGGCAGGGCCGCCTGACGCGATTGCAGGAATTCCTGCAGACGTGTCTTGGGATCTTTCTGGGTGTCCTGAAGGTTCAACGCCTCAAGACGGCTGTCGTACCAGCGCAGCACGTGTTCACGCACGACCTGCATGCCAGCATCCAGATAGATGGCACCGATCACGGCTTCCACGGCGTCAGCCAGGATGGATTCGCGACGATGACCGCCGCTCTTCATCTCGCCGGAGCCCAGGCGCAGGTTCTCGCCCAGCTTGAACTCACGGGCAAGCTCCGCCAGGGTCTGGCCCTTGACCAGACGCGCACGCAGGCGTGACAGCTGGCCCTCACGGGCCTGGGGGAAGCGCAGGAACAGCGCTTCGGCGATCACGAAATTGACGATGGAATCGCCAAGAAACTCGAGCCGCTCATTGTTCTGGCCACCATAGCTTCGATGGGTCAATGCCAGTTCCAACAGACTGGCATCCTCGAAGGTGTGGCCGATACGCTTTACAAAGGCATTCAGCGGGCTACTCACAGGTCTCCCTACTCTCTTTTTGTCGCTGACGCCCGCAGGCGTCCTGTCGAATGGTGCATCAGTCTTGACGGCTGATGCCTGTCGTCATCGACATGCTTCGCGATGCCCGAAGCCTACACGGCTTGAGGAGTTGCCGATCGCCACCATCCCAATCCGATATTCGTCAGCCGCGCTGCCCGCAGGCTCGTGGCCTCGGGTCCGACATGATGAACAGCAGGTTGACATGGCAGGCACGACGCATCGTCCCATGTCGAAAGATCCGTCCTTGCGGTACTGGCACGCCGCCGGGCGGCGCTGCCAGACACGACCGGGCCGCCTCTCGGCGGCCCGGTCAATGCACTGATCAATGAATCAGGCGTACCGAGGAAAAGTCCGGGAATCCGTCCTTCCAGTGCATCCACACCGCGACCGCCTTGCCGACGATGTTCTCTTCCGGCACGAAGCCCCAGTAGCGGCTGTCGTTGGAATGGTCGCGGTTGTCACCCATCACGAAGTACTGCCCTTCAGGCACCCGGATCTCGCGCATCTGCGGGCCGGGGTCCTGAGGGTTATTGTAGATTTGATGGGCGTGTTTCCCCAGTGTCTCATCCAGCAGACTCTCGCCGGGCTGCTCACTGACGTTGCGCGCATTGAGCGTCTTGCTGACCGCCTGACCATTCACGTAGAGCTGCTTGCCCTCATAGCGAATGGTGTCACCGGGCAGACCGACGACGCGCTTGATGAAGTTGGTGGACGGGTCCTCCGGGAAACGGAACACCATCACGTCACCACGCTCAGGCTCGCCGACCTCCAGCACCTTGGTGTCGACCACCGGCAGGCGCAGGCCATAGTCATACTTGTTGACCAGGATGAAGTCGCCGATCTTGAGCGTCGGCAGCATCGAGCCGGAGGGAATCTGGAACGGCTCATAGGCGAATGAGCGCACCACCAGCACCAGCAACAGTACCGGAAAGAACGACTTGGCATAGTCCACCAGCCACGGGTCCCGCGTCAGCTTCTCACGCGTACCACTGTCCAGCTCCCCTTCGACGGATGCCTCGGCCTTGGCCAGACGCGCCTTGCGCGCACCGCGCAGGGCAATCAGGTCTATCAGCCACACCACGCCGGCTACCGCTACGGCAATCACCAATACAAGCGAGAAATCCATCGTCATCCCTGTCTGCCCTGGGTCTTGGGGCAGGCCGCCAGCCGGCGGCCTGCATCAGTCGTTCATCTTGAGCACGGCAAGGAAGGCGTCCTGGGGAATTTCCACCCGGCCGACCTGCTTCATGCGCTTCTTGCCCGCTTTCTGCTTCTCGAGCAGCTTCTTCTTGCGGCTGACGTCGCCGCCGTAGCACTTGGCGGTCACGTTCTTGCGCAGCGCCTTCACGGTGGAGCGTGCCACGACCTGGCCACCGACGGCCGCCTGGATCGCCACGTCGAACATCTGACGCGGAATCAGTTCCTTCATCTTCTCGACCAGCAGTCGGCCACGGCCGTGAGCATGGTCGCGGTGGATGATGGCCGCCAGCGCATCGACGCGATCGCCATTGATCAGCACGTCCAGACGTACCAGCTTGGCCGCCTCGAAACGCTCGAAGCTGTAATCCAGAGAGGCATAGCCCTTGGAGATGGACTTGAGGCGATCGAAGAAGTCCATCACGACCTCGGCCATCGGCAGCTCGTAGACCAGCTGGATCTGGCTGCCCAGGAACTGCATGTCGAGCTGGACGCCGCGACGATTGACGCACTCGGTGATGACGTTGCCGACGTATTCCTGTGGCACGAGGATGGTGGCGCGGCAGATCGGCTCACGCAGTTCATCGACGTTGGCCATGTCCGGAAGCTTCGAGGGGTTGGACACCGGCAGCACGTCGCCGTTGTCCATCAGCACCTCGTAGATCACCGTCGGCGCAGTCGTCAGCAGGTCGAGATTGTACTCGCGCTCCAGACGCTCCTGGATGATCTCCATGTGCAGGGTGCCCAGGAAGCCGACGCGGAAGCCGAAGCCCAGTGCGTCGGAGTTCTCCGGCTCGTAATCCAGCGAGGCATCGTTGAGCGCCAGTTTCTGCAGCGCGTCACGGAAGTCCTCGTAGTCATCGGAGCTGATCGGGAACATGCCGGCGTAGACCTGCGGCTTGACCTTCTGGAAGCCCGGCAGACGCTCGACCTTGTCGGCCGTCTTGGTGTGCACGATGGTGTCACCCACCGGCGCGCCCATGATGTCCTTGATGCCGGCGACGATGAAGCCCACCTCGCCGGCACGCAGCACACCGGTTTCCTTGCGCTTGGGCGTGAAGATACCGATCGCGCCGGTTTCCCAGTCGCGGCCGGTGGACTTCAGGCGGATCTTCTCACCCTTTTTCAGGGTGCCGTCGAAGATACGTACCAGCGAGACGACGCCGAGGTAGTTGTCGAACCAGGAGTCGATGATCAACGCCTGCAGCGGCGCTTCCGGATCGCCCTTGGGCGGCGGAATGTCACGCACCAGACGCTCGAGCAGCGCTTCCATGCCCATGCCGGACTTGGCCGACACCTGACAGGCATCCGTCGCGTCCAGACCGATGATCTCCTCGATCTCCTGGGAGACCTTCTCCGGGTCCGCCTGCGGCAGATCCATCTTGTTGAGGACCGGCAGCACCTCGAGGCCCTGCTCGATGGCGGTGTAGCAGTTGGCCACCGACTGGGCTTCGACGCCCTGACCGGCATCCACCACCAGCAGCGCCCCTTCACAGGCATACAGCGAGCGCGAGACTTCATAGGAGAAGTCGACGTGGCCCGGGGTATCGATGAAGTTCAGCTGATAGGTATTGCCATCATCGGCGTGGTAGTCGAGGGTCACCGACTGGGCCTTGATGGTGATGCCGCGCTCACGCTCGATGTCCATCGAGTCAAGCACCTGCTCCTTGAGCTCACGGTCACTCAAGCCTTCACACAGCTGAATGATGCGGTCAGCCAGCGTGGACTTGCCGTGGTCGATGTGGGCGATGATTGAGAAGTTGCGGATATGCTTCAAGGACGGCGGCGTTACGCGTTCGGTCATGGATCACTGCTCTGTATTTGTGCCCGTCTCCGTGAAATCACACGGCCAACACGGGAGACGACGGAAATCGAATTGCACGCATTGTACAGTCCGACTTGAGGCGATGATAGAAGGCGTTACCTTTTGCACCTCTCTCGCCCAGCCGTTCGAACGGCAGCCACAAGGCAATCCTCATGCTTGCGAGCCCCGCGAGAAGGGGCTCGCCCCTGAATGCAGACGGGGCGCACAGTCGCCCGTGCGCCCCGTCGTCACTCGCCTCCCTTGCTGGCGTCCGCGTCATTCATCGCGCATGCGCAGAGCGATGTACAGCGGGCGACCGTTGCGCACCAGGCGCAGCGAGACCGGGCGATCCGCCGGCAGCTTGGCCACCACGTCACGCAGCGACTGCACGCTGGTCAACGGCTGCTGATTGAGCTCGACCAGCACATCGCCGGCAGTGATGCCCGCCTCTGCCGCCACGCCCTGTGGGTCGACCTCCAGCACCTTGACGCCATTGTCGAGGTTCATTTCCGCCAGCGCCGCCTTGCCAAGCTCGGTCACGGCAATGCCCAGGCCTTGCTTGTCATTGCTGGCAGCGGCAATCTCGTCCTGATCGCTGCCCGGCCAGTGCCCTACCTTGGCCTGCAGGGACTGACGCTTGCCATCTCGCAGGATGGAAAGCTTGAGCGAATCCCCCGGCGAGCTGGCACCGACCATGCGCGGCAGGTTGGCGGAGGTTTCCACCTCATCGCCATCGACCGCCATGATGATGTCGCCCGCCTTGAGGCCGGACGCTGCGGCCGGGCCATCCGGGTCAAGATCGGCGATCAGCGCGCCACGCGCCCGGTCCAGCCCGAAGGATTCGGCCAGATCCTTGGACACCGGCTGGATGACGACCCCCAGCCAGCCACGATCGACGCGACCATCGGTCTTGAGCTTGTCGGCCACATCCATCGCCACATTGATGGGAATCGCGAAGCTCACCCCCATGAAGCCACCGGAGCGGGTGTAGATCTGGGAGTTGATTCCGACCACGTCTCCCTCGAGATCAAACAGCGGCCCCCCGGAGTTGCCCGGGTTGATCGCGACATCCGTCTGGATGAAGGGCACATAGGCATCCGAGGGCAGCGTGCGATCGATGGCACTGACGATCCCCGCCGTGACGGAGTGATCGAAGCCGAACGGCGAGCCGATGGCCGCTACCCACTGACCGACTTCCAGGGCGTCACTGTCGCCCATCGGCAGAGTGGGCAGATCATCCGCCTTGACCTTGAGCAGCGCGATATCGGTCTTCTTGTCCTCGCCGACCACCTGAGCCTTCAGCTCCCGACGGTCATTCAGGCGCACCATCACCTCGTCGGCACCATCCACGACGTGGGCGTTGGTCATGATGTAGCCATCGTCGGAGATGATGAAGCCGGAACCGAGGCTGGAGCGCTTCTCGATCCCCCCACGCCCCTGACCGGGGAACTGATCACCGAAGAAGTGCTTGAAGAACTCCGGCATCTCCTGGCCATCCGGGCCACGGAACACCGGGCCCGAGGTACGTTTGATCTCGGTGGTGGTCGCGATATTGACCACGGCAGGCGCCGAATCCTTGACCAGCTGGGTAAAATCGGGAAGTTCACGCGCCTGGGCCATCTGGGCACCCATCAGGGCAGCCATGGCCAACGCGGGCGCCATCAGGCGAGAAAGCGATTTCATCGATGCGACTCCTGGTACGTCCTGTCACTTGTTATGAGGCACGCTGTCACTTGCCATCCAGCATGCTGACGTCGCAAGCGACGCCCCATTCATTGACGCCAAGACGGCGTTGAAGTTCAGCGAATGATACCGCGCTCGACGCAACATCAGGTCGCATGAAAGCGACAGACGACATGCAGCAGGCATTCTCGGGGACGGGCGAGGGTCGACCACTGCCGCTCACGCGCGCGAGCAGCTGTCAGCCGAGCACAAGAGCCGTCAGACGGCCTTGATGGCCAGCGAGTCCACTCCCAGGCGACGCAGCAGGCGGGGACGATACAGCGCCTGCTGCTCAGGACGCGCGGCATGCCAGCGCACCACGCCCAGCCCCGCCGCCAGCGAGAGCGCAAAGCCCAGCGGCACCACCAGTGCCCCTGCGCCTGCCAGCTGCTCGGCCACGATACCGCCGAGCATGCCACTCATCAGCGGCAGGCCATACAGAAGTCCGGCACTGCGCAGGAAGGCGGATTCGTCGATACCGATCACGACCCGTTCGCCGACCATCGGCCACGCCTCGCCAAGCGGCACATGAATCAACACACGGTGTGCCTTGCGGCGCGAGAACTGGCTCAACAGCCCGCTCCCGCAACTGCTGCGAGCCTTGCAGGCTCCACAGGTGGAGCGGCGCTGAGTCTCGACCCACACCCCTTCCCTGCCATGACCGGTGACCTGCCCTTCTTCCTGCATCATCTTGCCGACTCCTGAAATCTCGCCACCTGCCGGCAGCACATACGGGTAGAATAACGCCTTTCAGGGGGACGCTTCACCTCACCCCGCCGCCATTGCCCCTCATCCCGGTCGACCGAGATGACACCCATGTCCGCACAGGAACTCTCATGAGCGAAGCACCGCCACCCTCCACCTCGCGTCTCGACCCCCTGCATGGGGTCACCCTCAAGGCGTTGCTGACCTGGTTGGTCGACCATTACGGATTCGAGACGCTGGGCGAACTGATCCCCATCAATTGCTTCCTGAGTGACCCCAGCATCAATTCGAGCCTCAAGTTCCTGCGACGCACGCCCTGGGCACGCGCCAAGGTCGAGGCGCTCTACATCCAGACGGCAGATCGCTATCTACATGACTGAGGCGGAGAGTGGCCACACCGCCAGGTGACGGCGCTGGCCGGACGCGACCAGGATATGCGGGCGCAACCAGAATATGCGGGCGCAACCAGGATATGCAGACGCAAAAAGAGGGGCAGCCATTGGCTGCCCCTCTTTTCCTGTCGCCCCTTGCTGCTTTCACCTACCCTGGCAACGATGCCATCGCAGGCCAGTCATCCAGCGAAGGTTACTGGGCGACATCCTGCAGACTGATCCATTCGCTGCGCTCCGGCACGGGGCCGCGCTCGGACGACTTGCTCAGGTACGCTTCAAGCAGTCGACGCTGGGCAAGATCCGCCGCCGCGACGTTGCTGGACGACATGCCGGAGTCATAACCGCCATTCTGCGGGGCCATGAACATGGGACGCGACGGAGAAGCCGTCACGCCGACCTGCATCAGGCCGCCTGCAGCACTCGGTTGTGCCCACTGGGAAGCTTCGGCATTCACGGACGGCTGGCTGACCTGATGCACCGCGCCACCCTGCAGGCCTGAAGCCCCGCTGGCCAGCTCCGCGCCTGAGCCGTTGAGGCTCGGCACGCCGGTGTCAGTGCCGTTGAAGACCTGCACACCGGTGATCACCATCACCGCGACACCCGCCGCGATCGCGGCAGAGCCTGCGAAGGAGAAGAGGCTGCGGCGCTCGGCCACGGGTTCGGCAACCTGCGCGTCACGGGAGATCATCTCGACCTCGGCACTCACGGCCGCCGAGATATCCATGGTAAAGCTGCTCTCGCGCTCGCGGTGCATGACGCTGCGCGCAAGATGATAGCGACGCCAGGTGTCTGCCGCCTCAGGCGATTCGTCGAGCCCCTTGAGGACACGTCGCAGATCCAGCTCGTCACCCTCCGCATCCATCAGCGCGGACAGCGACTCCTTCACGGATTCGGTGGTCTTAAGATTCATGCGTAAATACCCTCACACTCGACAGGCCATCACGGGGCACAACCTGCATTTCAGACAACGAATGGCGTCATGACACGACTGGCTCGCTGCATGACTCTTGGCGGCCCGACTGAACGAACCGGCAATCTGCACACTATGATCACGCGCGCGCCAGTTCGTTCCGCGATTCATTCAGAAAACATTCACTTTTCATGCACTATCTGAACAAGCCATTGTTTTTGATGAATTTTCTCGGCAGACAAGGATGTAGACCATCGGAGACAGATACTTGCCTGTCGGGTCCTGCTCGACCGCCAGACGCCATCTTCAACAGTGCCCCTCTCAGTCAGCTACCGCCCCAGCTGCAGCAGGACTGAGCAGCCCCTGGATGGCCTTGTCCACCGATTCGCGAGCACGGAAGATGCGTGAGCGAACGGTCCCCACCGGGCACTGCATCACCTCGGCGATATCCTCATAGGACAGACCGTCGAACTCGCGCAGCGTGATGGCGGTGCGCAGGTCTTCCGGCAATTTCTCGATGGCATCGAACACCACCTTCTCCAGCTCGTCACGCGCCATGGCCGCTTCCGGTGTCTCGACATCCGCCAGACGCCCGGACTGATCCAGCACCTCGGCATCCCCGATGTCCAGATCCGTCCCCGGGGGACGCCGCCCCCGCGAGACCAGATGATTCTTGGCGGTATTGATGGCGATGCGATACATCCAGGTATAGAAGGCGCTCTCCGCCCGGAAATTGGGCAAGGCGCGATAGGCCTTGATGAAAGCTTCCTGGGCGACATCCTGGACTTCGGCATGATCATGCACATAACGGCTGATCAGGCCGAGAATCTTGTGTTGATACTTGTTGACCAGCAGATCGAAGGCGCGGTTATCCCCTTTCTGGGCGCGCTCGACCAGCTGCTGATCTGTCTCATTGACACTCATTCACTCGCTCCCTCCGCGGGAGTGGAGGCACCGCTAGAGACGACTCGCAAAGACGTCCCCGGGGCATCAGTACCTGATGGAAATTGCGACTCGCGCATATGGAATCCGGCCCCTTTGACATTCATGCTCATGGATGCGTCGCGCAATTCGAACAGCACACTGGCTACCTTGCACCCGTTCGGGCGACCAAAATCAACGCACAGTGTTCCTGTTTATCATTTGCACGGCAAGACACGTGGTGGCCAAAGCCACAGGTTTTCCATGCCTACGCCTGAGATGACCGTGTTTGGCGACGCTGACTCGCTCAAGTGTAACGATTACTTTACGACTGACTCATTGCCAGGCATGACACTCGCTCCTGATCCCTCCATTTACCTTGACAGGTGATTTATATTGCGCCAAAGCCGCTGACAAGCGTCAAAGCAGCAGATACCATGGAGCCATTCACGACTCCACTCACGGCAGGGGGACAGCCTCTGCCAGGATCTGCGCTCACGATTGCGGACCGAACAACGCTCAGGACACCGTCATGTCAGAACAGCACGTCAATAACCTCAACGTCCTGTCCCAGGATGTACTGATCACTCCGCAGGCGCTCAAGCAGGACATCCCGCTGACCGACAAGGCCGAGCAGACCGTCATCGAAGGCCGTCGCACCATCCAGCGCATTCTGGACGGCGAGGATCCGCGCCTGCTGGTGGTGGTCGGCCCCTGCTCCATCCATGACCTGGACGCCGCCCGCGACTATGCTCGCCGCCTGAAGGTGCTCGCGGAAGAGGTCAAGGACAGCCTCTACATCGTGATGCGCGTCTACTTCGAGAAGCCGCGCACCACGGTCGGCTGGAAGGGATTGATCAACGACCCGCACCTCAACGATTCCTTCGAGATCGAGGAAGGCCTGCACATCGCCCGTGGCCTGCTGGTCGAACTGGCCGAGATGGGCCTGCCGCTGGCCACTGAAGCGCTGGACCCGATCTCCCCGCAGTACCTGCAGGACTGCATCAGCTGGTCCGCCATCGGCGCGCGCACCACCGAATCCCAGACTCACCGTGAGATGGCGTCTGGCCTCTCATGCCCGGTCGGCTTCAAGAACGGCACCGACGGCTCGCTGGATGTCGCCGTCAACGCGCTGCAGTCCGTCTCCCACGGCCACAACTTCCTGGGCATCAATCAGGCCGGTCAGGTCGCGATCATCCGCACTCGCGGCAACGCCTACGGCCACGTCGTGCTGCGGGGCGGCAACGGCAAGCCGAACTATGACAGCGTCAGTGTCGCCCTGGCCGAGCAGGAACTGGCCAAGGCCGGCGTCACCGCCAACCTGATGGTCGACTGCTCCCACGCCAACTCCAACAAGGACCCGGGCCTGCAGCCGCTGGTGCTGGAAAACGTCACTCAGCAGATTCTCGAGGGCAACCGCTCCATCATGGGCCTGATGGTCGAGTCGCACATCAACTGGGGCGCCCAGAAGATCAATGCCGACCGCAGCAAGATGGAATATGGCGTTTCCATCACCGATGCCTGCATTGACTGGGCGACCACCGAAGAGACCTTCAAGACCATGGACACCAAGCTCAAGGACGCCCTGCGCGCCCGCCTCGAGCAGTCCGCCGAAGCCTGATACGCACCGGACAGGCAGACAGAAAAAGCCCCGCCGATCGGCGGGGCTTTTTTGTGGCCACTCAGTACTTGCGAATCAGTACTTGCGAATCAGCACTTGCGGATCAGGGCTTGCGGCTCAGTTCTGACGTACGCCGTCAATCTCGCGCACGAAGGGCGGCAATGCCTCGATCAGCTGCTGACCGTAACGCTTGGTCAGGATGCGCCGATCCAGAATCGTGATGCGCCCCTCATCGGCCTCCTTGCGGATCAGGCGCCCGCAGGCCTGCACCAGCTTGATGGACACATCGGGCACCGCGATGCGCATGAACGGATTGCCGCCTCGCGACTCGATCCACTCTGCAAGCGTCGCACCGACCGGGTCATCCGGCACCGCGAACGGCAGCCGCGTGATCACCACATGGGTCAGGTACTTGCCGGGCAGATCGATCCCCTCGGCGAAGCTCGCCAGGCCGAAGATGATGCTGCCGCGACCACCATCCACCGCCTTGCGGTGCTGACTGAGCAGCTCGTGCTTGGGCAGGCGACTCTGGGCCAGCACCCGCTTGCGGGTCTCGTTGTCCAGCGCCTTGTTGACCGCCGCCAGCTGCCTGCGCGAACTGAACAGCACCAGCACCGCCTCGCGCACATCCAGCGCATTGACGAAATCGACGATCGCCTGCTCATGCGGGCCGGGCGGCGACGGCTCCACCGCCTCGCGCGGGATGGCCAGCACCGCCTTGCCATAATCGAACGGGCTGGGCAGTCGCTGATAGCGATAGCGATTGGCCAGACCAGCACGCTCCTGCAGGCGCTCGAAGCGGTTGAGCGCCGTCAGGGTCGCGGACGTCAGTACCGCGCCGAAACAGGTCCCCCACAGGTGGCGCGCCAGGGTCTCCGCCGCCGAGACGGGGCTGGCCGAGACGGTCATCTCCGGTTCGCCATTGAAGCGCTCGAAGGTCAGCCAACGCGCATGCGGCGGGCCATCCACGGGATCGCTCAGGCCGATGGCCTCCCACAGCGCATGGGCTTCCAGCGCACGTCCATGCAACAGGGCCACCAGCGGCAACCAGTCCTCGGCATTCTCCTTGGGCAGGCCTGTCGCCTTCTCCGGGTCCAGACTCTCGCGCAGGATATCGGCGATCTGCTCCAGCGCCCGTGACAGCTCCGCGAAGCCCTTGAGCAGATTGTGCCCCAGCTCCTTGAGCGCCTCCGGTGCCTGGCCGCGCTCGAAACGATGATTGGTGGCATCATCGCCCGCCCCCTCCGGCAGGTCAGCCAGCTGGTGGCCCAACCCGAACACCTCGCCCAGCCGCGGCTCGATGTCGGCCAGCAACTCCGGCATGCGCGCCAGCAGGCGCCCGATGGTCGGCTGACTGCCCAGCGCCGCGTTCAGCTCGGTGAGCGACTTCTTGAGATTGCCCAGCCAGCGCAGCGTCTGATTGATCGGCGTGCGGTGGTGGAAGTGGTCCAGCGCCTTGTCCGGCAGGTGATGCGCCTCATCGAAGACGTAGATGCAGTCACTGGGCGAGGGCAGCACCAGCCCGCCGCCCAGCGAGAGATCCGCCAGCACCAGATCATGGTTGGCGACGATGATGTCGGCCTGCTCCAGCTGACGGCGGGCACGGAAGAAGGCGCACGCCGAGAAGTGGCTGCAGCGGCGATTGGTGCACTGGCGGTGATCCGTGGTCAGCCGCGCCCAGTCGCGATCCTCGACCTGCAGCGGCCAGCTGTCACGGTCCCCTGCCCACTCGCCGCTGGCATAGTCCTCGGCCATCTTGCCGGCCAGCTCCACGAAGCTGCCACCATCGCTGGCGATCATGTCGCGCTCGAACAGCGCCATGGTCGGGTTGTCCTCGACGCCTTCCAGCGCCTGATCCAGCTTCTGTACGCACAGATAGCGCCGCCGCCCCTTGGCCAGCGCATAGTCGAAGGTCAGCCCCGAATGCTTCTTGAGCGCCGGCAGGTCCTGATGCATGACCTGCTCCTGCAACGCGATGGTGGCGGTGGAGACCACCAGCCGCTTGCCGCGCGCCTTGGCGACCGGCAGCGCGGAGAGCAGGTAGGCGAGCGTCTTGCCGGTACCGGTACCGGCCTCCAGCACGCAGACGTGCTCGTTGCCGAGGCGATACCCTTCCGGATTCTGCTCGATGTTGCCCAGGGTGCGTGCAATCTCGGCGATCATCAGCCGCTGCCCATAGCGCGGCGTCAGCTCAAGCCCCTCAAGCAGCTTGCGATAGGCGGTCTGGATCTCGCCCTTGAGACTGTCTTCCAGCATTGCGTGTCTCTCCTTGTGCCGAGCTGACCGCCGTGCGGCGCCCTAGCGCAAGACGGCGAACAGCCTGAGCTGTTCGCCGTCCATCACTTGCTGTCTTCTGACTGCGCTGCCGAGCCATGCCCTGATGAGTGGCATCGGTCATCCAGGCCAGACAGCCAGCATGAGCGGGGTATCACCCCCGCGTCACAGCATGCCCTGTGGCGGTTGCTCGCGGGGCAGCGTTTCCTGGATGTACTCCTCGATCTCCGGCAGGGAGAACACATCCTCCTCGCCGATGAAGCTGATCAGGCTCACGTCACTGAAGCTGGCACGATGCACGTAATCTTCCGGCACCTCCGGCAGCGTGAAGTTGATGGCATGGGTGGCATCTTCCAGCGGCAGACCCCGCCCGGCCACGTCACTGACCACCAGCACCTTGAGCTTGCCGTTGCGGAAGGCTTCCTGCGCCTCGAGACGTGCCGTCTGGGTCTCGGCACCCGACATCAGCGCCACCTCGATGCCTGCCTCACGCAGAGCGGCATCGATGCGACGCACCAGCGCACGGGTATTGCCGAACACCACCACGCGCTCCAGTGCGTCCTGCTCGACGAGCTTGACCAGCAGACGCAGCTTGTCGTCGTCGCTGACGGTGTAGGCCTGCACGCCCGCGTTGTCCGCCGGGATGGCGGCCGCGGCTTCATGCTCCACCGCCACCTGAGCGGCCTCATGCGTCCACTGCTCTGCCAGGCCCAGCACGTCGGAGGACAGCTCGGCGGAGAACAGCAGTGTCTGGCGCTCCTCGGCACGCGGCGTGGCGCGGATGATGCGCTTGACGTCCGGGATGAAGCCCATCGACAGCATGCGGTCGGCCTCGTCGACCACCAGCACTTCGGTCTCGGAGAGATCGACATCGCGCTTGGTATGGAAGTCCAGCAGGCGACCCGGCGTGGCGACCAGCAGGTCGACCTTGCGCTCGAGACGCTCACGCTGCTTCTGGTAGTCCATCCCGCCGACCACGCAGGCCACGGAGATGCGCGCGAATTCGGAGAATGCCTTGGCATCCTTCTCGATCTGCAGCGCCAGCTCACGGGTCGGCGCGATGATCACGGCACGCGGGGCACCCGGCTTCTGACCTTCCGGCGCCTTCTCTTCCAGGAAGTAGGCGAGCGTGGCGATCAGGAAGGCAGCCGTCTTGCCGCTGCCGGTCTGGGCGCGCCCGACCACGTCACCACCCAGCAGCGCCTTCTCGAAGGTCTGGGTCTGGATCGGGGTGCAGTATTCGAAACCGGCCTTCTGGATGGCACGCATCAACGGCAGCGGCAGATCGAAATCGTGGAAGCGCCACTGACCGGCGACCGGCGCGACCTGGAACTGATCAAGGTTCCACTTGGACTGGGAGCGACGCGGCTTGCGGCGGCGACGCTTGGGCTTTCTGGGCTTCTGGTTCGGGTCCTGCGGCTCTTGCTGAGTCTGCTCAGCGGCTGGCTGGGTCTGATCCGTCTCGCTCATGTAATCCGTTCTTTTCAAGGGTTCATATGCGACAGGCGCGGGCCGCTCTCGGAATCTCGCCACGACAGGCCACACCCGGATGGTTCGTCATGCCCAGTGGTCTCACCTGGTTCGCCTGACCCGCTTGTGACAAGCGGTCGTCTCGGGCTGCATGCGCCTTTGCCGGATTGGGAGTCATCCCGTGCCTGTCTGCTCCCCTTCGGGGGTATGCGTCTCCAGGGCCACGCAGGCCCCGGGTGCAGACATGCACGAATGCTCTCACCTGTTCTGAACGGATTCACGCATCCGGATCTCCCCTGCCCGAATGTTCGGCAGGGGCTGGAGCGGACGTCGGCCATGAGGGTCAGCTCACCTGGCATCGGTCATGTCATCGCCGCGCACAGGGAACCGACAGGCTCATGGGTCGCCACAAGGGCGGCCAGTACTGCGTGTCGGTGGAATGGTTGTCTTCTGTCATCTTCTTTGGGCCCGGCGAGGCCACGCTGAACGCTTCCTGCCGGAGCGACCGGGCGGTACGTTGCAGGCCAGGTCAACGAGGCTGGCGGGTCCTGAGAGCCGTCCCCCGGCACGGCATTCAAGCAACGTGCCGCGAAGGCAGGGTACTTGAGACATGCGTGTGGAGGGTGAGGCTTCGGATCCTGCGGCCAGTCGCGAGTCGCGCCTGCGGGTAACAACGATGATGCCGGATCATTGTACCAGCACGTGACCATCTTCGCGCCCCTGCGTGGCATCGTGATGACCCTGCCCGGGCATGGGGAAACCTCCCATCACCGTCTGCGTCCTGCAGGCATCAGGGGAGCGGCGTGTGACATGGCGCATGGCACCTGCCCCGTGCAGGCTGGTAGAATGCCCGCCAACTGATGCGATTGCCCGCACGCCACGCCCTGACTTGCGCGTGTGCCCGAGGCTGGCGACTGCTGACACCGAACAGGAAAGCCCGAAGATGACACGCAGAAAGAAGAGCCGCTCCATCGCCGACAAGGTGCAGATTCGCACCGGCCGCCGCAAGGACTTCAAGAAGTGGCGCGCCGAGAATCCGGATCAGGTACATTCCGGACCTCGCTATGTGGCCAAGAAGAAGGATCAGCGCAAGAGCCAGGCAGCCGCCAAGCTGGAACGCATGAACGCCGCCCCGCTGCTGCCGCTGCATCCGGACGCCCCTGCCGAGCAGGACGACAAGGGCGGGAATGATGAGGGAGGCAAGGCGTGATGCGACTGGTGTCCTTCAACATCAATGGCATCCGTGCGCGTCCGCATCAGCTGGAAGCGCTGATCGAGGCGCATCAGCCGGACGTCATCGGCCTGCAGGAAACCAAGGTGCAGGACAGCGAGTTTCCCCACGCGCACATCGAGGCACTGGGATATCACGTGGTCTGGCACGGCCAGAAGGGCCACTACGGCGTCGCCATGCTGACCCGCCAGGTGCCGAAGAAGGTGCATTACGGCATGCCCGATGACACCGAGGACGCCCAGAAACGCATGATCGGTGTCGAGATCGACGGCCCGAACGGCGAGCCGCTGATCGTCTACAACGGCTACTTCCCCCAGGGCGAGAATGTCGAGCACCCGGTGAAGTTTCCCTACAAGACGCGCTTCTATCAGCAGCTGTTCCGCCTGCTGGAAGAGGACCACACCCCCGATCAGCACGTGGTGGTGATGGGCGATTACAACATCTCGGCGACTGACCGCGACATCGGCATCGGCGAGCCCAACCGCAAGCGCTGGCTGCGCGAAGGCAAGACCAGCTTCCAGCCCATCGAGCGCGAGTGGATGGAGCGCCTCTACGCCTGGGGCCTGACCGACAGCTTCCGTCACGTGCACCCGGAAGTCGATGACCAGTTCAGCTGGTTCGACTATCGCTCGCGTGGCTTCGAGCGCGAGCCCAGACGCGGTCTGCGCATCGACCTGATCATGACCAGCCCGGGTCTGACCCCGCTGATCAAGGATTCCGGTGTCGATTACGCGCTGCGTGGCATGGAAAAGCCATCGGACCACGCGCCCGTCTGGACCGATATCGGCTGATACGCTGAGCAACGCCAGCGCGAACACGATCGCCAGATACGCAAACGCCGCCTTCCCCGTCTCAGGACGATCAGGAAAGGCGGCGTTTTCGTTGCACTGACGGTCAGACAGCCAGGAGTCGCGGGGGTGGGCGCCTCAGCGCTGCGCGAGTGACTTCAGCCAGTCATCGGCCCCTTCGGCGCCGCGTGCCTGCGCCTTCTTGAAGGCCTCACGCGCGGGGTCCAGCTGATCAAGCTGACGGGCGACCACACCGCTGAGCAACCAGTGACGCGCGGAATCATCCCCGCGCTCACCGGCACTGGCCAGGGCACCGCTCGCGATATCCCAGCGCCCCCAGTCATAGGCCAGTTCCGCCAGCTGCCGAGCATCCTCGACACGGCCACTCTGCTCGGAAACCGTCGCCCACGCCGTCAACGAGTGCTCGATGTCGCGCGCCGAGGTCCAGGCCTCTGCCAGCTGACGACGCAGTACCGGCGTGTCTACCAGCAACGGCTGCCCCTCGGGAGTTGCCGACGTCGAAAGTCCCGCCTCGATCAACTCCGCGGCCCGCGCCGGCGCGCCGGCGGCCAGTTGCAGATCGATGCGCTGCTGATAGGCCTCGCGACCACTGACGATTCCCGCCGCCCAGGCGGCTTCCCAGGTACTCGCCGCACGCCGCTGCTGATTGAGACGCTGATAGAGCGCCACGGCGCGCTGCCAGTCCTGCGCATCCCGCGATTCGCCAAGTCCCTGCTCGACCAGTGCCACCGCCGCAGCATGGCGTCCCGTCTGCTGATAGACGCTGACGGCAAGTTTCAGACGATCGCCTTCTGGCGCACTCGCTCTGCTGGCGCGCTCCAGCCAGTCCTCGGCCCGCGACCACTGGCCACGGTTGGCTTCCAGGCTGACGGCCAGCCACAGATCATCGGCACTCGCCGAGCCGCCATGCAGGTACTCCGCCAGACGTGCGGTACCGGCTTCCTGCTCTCCCGCCCGCAATCTCAGCATGGCTTCGCGCCGCAGCCACTTGCGCGCCTGACTGGCATCGACGCCCGGCAACCGGCGCGCTTCACCATAGAGACGCGCCGCCTGGGCCTGATCCCCTTGTCTTGCCCGCGCACTGGCGGCCAACGACAGATACAGCGCACGCACCTCGCCACGTTGCTGACGGGCTTCCCGCTCGGCACGCTCGCCGACCTCGTCGTAATCCCCCTCCTCCAACCGTGACTGGAGCGTGCGCAGCTGCCCCGCGACCTCCGCCGACACGCGCATTGCCCCATTCGCGGTGGCGACGCCCCCGACCTCCATCATCAGCATCAGACAGGTGGAGACCAGGGTCACGCGCGTCAGGCGACGCCCGCCGCGACGAATCGCCGTCATCAGACGAGCGCCGAGACCTTCAGGCGTCGCTGACTCGGCAGGCGCCTGTCGCGCGGACTGCCCGCATGGTGAGCGCTCGGCGGAATGCTTGTCTTGGTTCGACATCGTACGGATATCCTTTGCTCCACGACTCAAGTACGTCTCAGATACGCCTCAGGCGTCATGCCTGCCATCTGCTTGCAACACCAGCTCTCTTCTACACCAGATTCGCGGCGAAGACATGAATGACAGGTACCGCTTTGCATGCGCCCGGGTTGCCTCAACGCAACTGGAACTCAAGCCGTTGACGCGCCTGACGCGCTGTCTGGGCCGCCGGGAACTCCCAGCGCGCGATAGCCTTCATCGCGGCGCGATCAAAGACACCGGAAGGCTCTGCACGCACCACCCTCAGCGAACTGCCATCGACATTGCCATCCGGACGAATCACGAAGGCCACCTCGACGAAGCCCTCGATGCCACGCCGGCGTGCACGACTGGGGTACTCAGGCGCCGTGCGCAACGTCGGGCGGGGCGAGCCCCCTTGCGCCGCGGGTGCCGGCGTCGACCTGGCCTCCGATCGAGAAGCACTGGCGGTGGCCTGGGCACTGGACTGGGCTGACGCCTGGGAGGCGGGTGCCGGGGCCGGCTTCGGCGTTGGCTTGGGTTTCGGATCCGGTTTCGGCTCCGGTTTCGGCTCCGGTGTCGGTCTCGGAGGACGCTTCACCTCCAGTGGCGGCAGGCTGTCATCCAGCGTCAGCTCCGGCGTTGGCGGCAGTGGTGTCTTGACCTCAGGGATCGCCACCGAGCTTGTCACCTCTGGTGACGGCATCGGTGCCGCTTTAGGCGGCGGCGGTGGCTCGGCCGGTGGTGTCGGCAAGGCCTCTGCCGGCGCCGCTTCAGGGGCGGGTGCCTCTTCAGGCGCCTGAACGGTCGAGACCGACAGCGGCTCAGGCGCCGGCGCATCGTTCACCGGCGGCGCCACCAGCAGTGCCAGGGCATAGAACAGGGCCAGCGCCAGCAGGGCTCCGCCCAGCAATCCGATCAGTCGATTGGCATACAGACGTCGCGTCATGTCATTCGCCTTTCGATGCCGCGACCGCGATGTCCTGCACTCCCGCACTGCGCAGCGCATCCATCGTCTCCACCAGCAGCCCGGTCCGCGATTGACGATCCGCCTGGATCACCACCGGTTGGCCGTCGGCCAGCTCCGCTACCGCGTCCCCGACACGGTGGGCATCCACCGGCTTGCCATCGACCCATACCGCGCCCTCGGCGGTGATCGCCACCATCACGGCCGCATCCGGACGCGCCGTGGCATGCGAGGCCTCGGGGCGCTGGATCTCGACCCCCGACTCCTTGACGAAGCTGGTGGTGACGATGAAGAAGATCAGCATGATGAAGACGACATCCAGCATTGGCGTCAGGTTGATCTCGCCGCTGTCTTCCGCGGCTTCCATGCGACGTCTACGCATGCGGTGTCTCGCTTGTATCAGAGGAATCGGAGTCAGGCGCGGTGGACATGCCGCCAGGTACCTTGCCCTTGCGGGCATCATCCACGGCGCGCGCCAGGCGGTCGTGCAGGCGTTGGTCCTCACGACGCACGACACGCTCGAAACGGGTCACGAACAACAGTCCCACCACCGCCACTGCCATGCCGGCCAAGGTCGGCAAGGTGGCACGCGCAACGCCATCGGCCATCGCTCGCGCCTGGCCGGTACCGGCGATCGCCAGGGAATCGAAGACGTGGATCATGCCGGTCACGGTGCCCAAAAGGCCCGCCAGCGGGCAGATCATCACCAGCAGCTTGAGCCACGGCAACGGCGCGCGCAGGCGTGACAGCAGCTCGCGGGTCAGTACCTCGCGGTGAGTGAGCGCCGACCAGCTGTGGTGCTCGCTGCGCGCCACCCAGTCGTGGATCAACTGGCGGCGCGCCGGCCGATGCACCAGCCGCCAGTAAAGGCCGCGCTCCAGCGCCAGACCGAACAGCAGCATGGCGATCAGGCAGATCACCACGATCAGAGGCCCGCCGCTATCCACCAGCCGCATGACCGGTGCCAGCGCACCGGGCAACAGGGAAGAAGAGGCCAGCGACTCAGGCATGCTCGGTTTCCCGCGTGCGGGCATTGGCCGTCGCCGCGGCGGCGGGCGCACGACGCTCGAGGTGATCCGCCAGACGCGCACTGGCACGCCCTTCCAGGCGCCCCATCAGCCCCTTCGACAGGCTCGACAGACCGGTCTGCGCGAACAGCAGCGGCACGGCGGTGATCAGACCCAGCACGGTGGTCACCAATGCCTGGGAGATGCCGCCGGCCATCAATTTCGGATCGCCGGTACCGAAGACGGTGATCGACTGGAAGGTGCCGATCATGCCGGTCACGGTGCCCAGCAGACCCAGCAGTGGCGCGATGGCCGCCAGCAGCTTGACCAGTGCCTGGCCACGCTCCAGCTTCGGTTGCTCGGCGAGCAGCGCCTCATCGAGACGCGCTTCCAGCGCTTCCGGCTCATGATCATGACGCATGCCTTCAAAGCGGGTCAGCACGCGGCCCAGCGGGTTGTCATCCTTGAGCTGGGTCAGATCCGCTTCCTGACGCTTGACCGCGCGCCGTGTGGCCGTCAGGCGCACCAGCTGGATCAGCGCGATGATCAGCCCCAGCACGCCAAGCCCGACGATCACATAACCGACCGCCCCGCCCTGCTTGAGTCGCTCGGTCAGCCCCGGCGCACGTGACAGGGCGCGGGTGACATCACCCCCGGTGGGATCGAAATCGAGTCGATCGGTATCGCCGGCATTGAACGCCGCCAGCTGATCACGCATGGTCGCCGGTGTCTTGCCGGCAAGGCCGAGACTTTCCAGTGCGCTTGCACCATCCACGGCCTTGTCATCGGACAACGGTGAGAGCAGCAGATCGCCACTGAAGGCCATCTGCTCGCCGACACGCACGATCTCACGTGGCTTGATGCTGCCATCGGCACCGGCCAGCGGTGCCTTGAAACGCAGCGCACGGCCACTTTCGCGGGCGATGCTGCCGATGTCGGCCGTCAGGGCCGCGAGTCGCTCACGACCGGGCACTTCATCCCGCGGACCAAGGTCCGGCAGTCGGGCCTGCCCACCGGCCAGCAACCAGTTGCCGGCCACCCCTTCCCGGACTTCCCGCGCATGCTTGCGCGCCACCGTGAAGACCTGGCCGAGATCACCCTGCTGCGCCTGGCGCTCGTCATCCAGGCCGCTGAGGGTCGCCTGCTGCTGCTTCGCTTCGGCTTCAAGGCTCTCGCGCTTCTCGCGCAGGCTGTCACGTTGCGCCTCGGCCTTGGCCACGGCCGCATTGAGCGCTTCACTGTCCGACAGCAACGTCTCCAGGCGTGTCTGATCGCGACCTTCCGCCTGACTGGCCGCCTGCTCGAACTGCTCGACGCTCAGTGCCTGTGCCGCGGAGCCGGTCACGGCATGTGCCGGCAGCGCGCTCATGCCGAGCACACCCAGCAGGCTCACGCCGAGCCACCCGCGCTTGAGCGCGCCAGACATCGACAGTCGCGGGAATGTCTTGTGCATCATGGACATCAGCTGGACTCCTGCGCGGACGGGGTAGACGAAGCGGCATTGGAGGCAGCCTGAGGAGAGGCGTCGAGCTCCACGTTTTCCACCGGGACGGACAGCGGCAAGGTGAGCAGTGACGGTGCCTGCTGGTCACGCGCCATGCTGATTCCCTGGCGCAACTCGCTCAGCGCACTGTCATCCAGTACCTGCCAGCTGTCATTCTGCGTCTTCCATGCCCCGCCGTGCTGGCCATCCAGCGTCAGGTAATAAAGCCCCACGCGACCGACACGCAGATATTGCACCTCGGTGTCCTCCGCACCGATCAGCCCCGCACGCCAGGTATCCAGGCCCTGGCCGTAGCTCAGCTCCTGCTGCCAGGCATTGAGCAGCTGATCGAGGCGCTCGTCATTGGTGAGACTGGCGTTGGACAGGTTGTCGCGCAGCCGTGCGACACGCGCCAGACGCTCTTCCTTCAGGAAGGGCAGGTCCTGCTCGATGAACGCTTCCAGCTCATTGACCTGCTCACGCAGCAGGCCCGGCAAGGACTCGCGGGTGGCCTCGAGATTCTCGAGCGCCGTGCGCTGACGCTCGATTCGCGCGGCACGGTCGGCATTGAGCGGGGTCAGTTCCGCGGTATAGCTTTCCAGACGCGCCGCTTCCTGACGCGCCTCGCGCAGCCTCACCAGCAATTCGCGGGTCTCGTCGTCAGCCGCGTCGATGCGCGACTGCAACTCCCCCTGGGTCTGCTGATGACTCGCCGCACTGTCACGCAGCGTCTGTGCATGAACCGGCAGACTCGTGGCACACAGAGGCACCATCAGCGCCAGCGCGGGCAGCATGCCGCCAAACGCGCGCGCCCTCGGGAAAGAGAAAGAAGTGGAACGCCGCACGGACATCTCCTGAAGAACAAGACTGGGTTGCATCCTCGGTCACTGGCCATGCTGCCAGAGAGTCGCGAGTGGAAATGCAAATCACTGGCAGGGACGGTATTACAAACAAGAACAATTATCAATTGATCTCGATCCGCACTCGCCTCCATCTCTGCAATGCCGCGTTGCAGGCTTTCCCCTCGCGTGCCGACGCTCACGCAGAGCCTGTCAGATGTCATGCCCTCGGGATGCCATGCAGGCAGACGCCATGACGTGACGATGTCTGATCCGGGCACAAAAAAAACGCGACCCGCCGAAGCGGGTCGCGTTTTCTGCTCATCTCCGGTCCGGGTGTCCGGCGCCGGATGAGAGGTCAGCGCACTGTCTTACAGCTTGCCTTCCAGCTCCGGCAGCACCTCGAACAGATCACCGACCAGACCGTAGTCCGCAACCTGGAAGATCGGCGCCTCATCATCCTTGTTGATCGCGACGATGACCTTGGAGTCCTTCATGCCCGCCAGGTGCTGGATCGCACCGGAGATGCCGACGGCAATGTACAGGTCCGGGGCAACGATCTTGCCGGTCTGACCGACCTGCATGTCGTTGGGCACGAAACCGGCATCCACGGCGGCACGTGAGGCACCGATGGCGGCGCCCAGCTTGTCGGCGATGCCGTCGAGCAGAGCGAAGTTCTCACCGTTGCCCATGCCGCGGCCACCGGAGATCACCACCTTGGCAGCTCCCAGCTCCGGACGCTCGCTCTCGGCCAGCGTCTCGTTGACGAAGCTGGAGACACCGGCATCCTCGACGACATCCACCGCCTCGATGGCCGCCTGGCCGTCAGCCGCCACCGGGTCGAAGCCGGTGGCACGCACGGTGATCACCTTCAGGACGTCGTCACTCTTGACGGTCGCGATGGCGTTGCCGGCATAGATCGGACGCAGGAAGGTATCGGCACTCTCGACCGCGATGATCTCGGAAATCTGTGCGACGTCCTTCAGCGCTGCCACGCGCGGCATGAAATTCTTGGCCGTGGTGGAAGCACCGGACAGCACATGGCTGTAGTCGTCCGCCAGCGCCACGACCAGTGCCGAGACATTCTCCGCCAGCTGATGGGCGTAGACCGCGTTGTCCGCCACGCGCACACGCTTGACGCCGGCAAGCTTCGCGGCCTGCTCGGCAACGCTCCCGACACCTTCCCCCGCGACGAGAACATCGATATCGCCACCGATGGCGCTGGCAGCCGCTACCACACTGGCAGTGGTACCTGTCAGCTGGCCATCGTGATGATCGGCAATGACGAGAATGCTCATGAGATCACCTTTGCTTCATTCTTGAGTTTGTCCACCAGCTCATCGACGGAGCCGACCTTGACGCCACCCTGGCGCTCGGCCGGCGGCGTCACCTTGACCAGCGTGACCTTCGAGGCCGTGGAGACACCCAGCTCTTCCGGCGTCTTGACGTCCAGCAGCTTCTTCTTGGCCTTCATGATGTCCGGAAGCTTGGCGTAGCGCGGCTCGTTGAGGCGCAGGTCCGTGGTGACCACCGCCGGCAGGCTGAGCTTGACGGTCTGCAGACCCCCGTCGATCTCACGAGTGACGTTGACGCTCTCGCCGTCGACCACCACCTCGGAGGCGAAGGTGCCCTGCCCCATGCCGGTGAGCGCCGCCAGCATCTGGCCGGTCTGGTTGTTGTCGGCATCGATGGACTGCTTGCCGAGAATCACCAGGCCAGGCTGCTCTTCTTCGACCACCTTGGCCAGCAGCTTGGCCACTGCCAGAGAGTCGACGGCGTCATCGGTCATCACCTGCACGGCGCGATCAGCCCCCAGCGCCAGCGCGGTACGCAGCTGTTCCTGGGCGGCCTTCGGCCCGATGGTCACGGCCACGACCTCGGTCGCCACGCCTTTTTCCTTCAGGCGTACCGCTTCTTCCACGGCAATCTCGCAGAAGGGGTTCATGGCCATCTTGACGTTGGTCAGATCCACGTCAGACTGATCCGCCTTGACGCGAATCTTGACGTTGTAATCGATGACGCGTTTCACCGCGACGAGTACTTTCATGGTGTCCTCGCTGATCTCTCATGGAGCGAGAGGCTGCTCGAGGCGCCCCCGCTCGATTCATGCAAGCGTTTGATAGGTGAATATCATCCAAAATAGGTCGTGCTGACAAGCACCGCGTCACGGCACCCCATCCCACGACCCGAAGGCATGCTGCCTGCTGCTGGCGAACGCTGCTCGCCGGCCGTTGACAACCGGCCCTGATGGCAACGGATCATCATTCTCATGGGGGCATCTTGCGCAGAATTGGGGGTCGGGGTCAAACCGGAAAGCCACCATCCGGGTGCCCGGACATGAAACCCGTCAGGCGATATCCTGCAACACGCCGTGTGGCTATTACGTCAGACCCAAGCATAATAAACAAACGGTCGTTTTAAATGCTACTGTTGCGGCATGCTATGCGGCTGCCTTGCGCATGACAGCTCGCCACGACGGGATGGGAGCCATATCCTTCACTGTCGACACGACGAGCACAGCATCGTTTTTTGCTTTGGCGAGCCACCGCCCTGACGCGCGCCGCCGAAGATCAATAGCCCTGCGATCAGCAACGACTGATCGTGATACGCCCACCCCGCCGGATCCGCGGGGCCTGATACAGGGCATCAAGATTGAGGAGACGGGTCATGGAACGCGAATTCATGGATTTCGACGTCGTTATCGTCGGTGCCGGGCCTTCCGGCCTGTCGGCGGCCTGTCGACTGATGCAGCAGGCCAATGAGGCGGAGCACGAACTGACGGTCTGCGTGGTCGAGAAAGGCTCTGAAGTCGGCGCCCATATCCTGTCAGGCGCAGTGCTGGAGCCACGCGCACTCACCGAACTCTTCCCCGACTGGGCCGAGCGCGGCGCGCCGCTCAATACCGCCGTGACCCGTGATGAAGTCGTGCTGCTCAAGGATGACCAGAAGGCACAGGTCATCCCCAATGCGCTGGTTCCCAAGACCATGCACAACGATGGCAACTACATCATCAGCGCCGGCAACCTGACCCGCTGGCTGGGCGAGCAGGCCGAGGAACTAGGCGTCGAGATCTTCCCGGGCTTCGCCGCTCAGGAAGTGCTGCACGGAGAAGATGGCACGGTGCGCGGCATCGTGGTCGGCGACATGGGCGTGGCCGCCGATGGCAGTGAAAAGGATGGCCACATGCCGGGGATGGAACTGCGCGGCAAGTACACCCTGTTCGCCGAGGGCTGCCGCGGGCATCTGGGCAAGCAGCTGATCTCGCGCTTCTCTCTCGACAAGGACGCCGATGCCCAGCATTACGGCATCGGCCTCAAGGAGCTGTGGGATGTCCCGGCCGAGCAGCATCAGCCGGGGCTGGTAGTCCACGGCAGTGGCTGGCCGCTCAAGGGCAACGCCGAAGGTGGCTTCTTCCTCTATCACACCGATGACCAGCAGGTGGTGGTCGGGCTGATCGTCGATCTCGCCTACGACAATCCGTGGCTGTCACCCTTCGATGAATTCCAGCGCATGAAGCAGCACCCGACCCTGGCCCGGCACCTCGAAGGCGGCAAGCGGGTCTCCTACGGTGCACGCGCCATCGCCAAGGGTGGCCTCAACTGCCTGCCGAAGATGAGCTTCCCGGGTGGCCTGCTGATCGGCTGTGACGCCGGTACGCTCAACTTCGCCAAGATCAAGGGCCTGCACACCGCGATGAAGTCCGGCATGCTGGCGGCGGAGACCGTGTTCGCCGCCATCAAGAGCGGCGATGAAGGTGGCGAGGACCTCGTCGACTTCGGCAAGCGCTTCCAGGACAGCTGGGCCCATGAGGAGCTGGATGCCTCGCGCAGCTTCGGCCCGGCGATGCACAAGTACGGCACCTTCCTCGGTGGCGCCTACAACTTCCTCGACCAGCTGATGGGCGGCCGACTGCCGACCCTGCATGACACCACCCCGGACTACGCGCGCATGCGCCCGGCGGATGAATGCACGAAGATCGAGTATCCCAAGCCGGACGGCAAGCTGTCCTTCGACAAGCTGTCCTCGGTGTTTCTCTCCAACACCAATCACGAGGAAGACCAGCCGTGCCACCTGCGTCTGGCAGACCCGGCGCTACCGGTGCGTGACAACCTGCCGCGCTTCGCTGAGCCGGCCCAGCGCTACTGCCCCGCCGGGGTCTACGAGATCATCGAGGAAGCCGGTGAGCCGCAGTTCCAGATCAACTTCCAGAACTGCGTGCACTGCAAGACCTGTGACATCAAGGACCCGGCGCAGAACATCACCTGGGTCGCCCCGGAAGGTGGCGGTGGCCCCAACTATCCGAACATGTGACCCATCGCTGCCCGCCAGCTGACAACGCCGCCGTGGCCCTGCCGCGGCGGCGTTGTCGTTTCTGGCCTCCCGTACGGAGCTGCTCCGTGGACCGCTGCGCGGTCCGCTTCAGCAGGGAGATGTCGCGCTCTCACGAGGGCGCTTCTTGTGTTATTCCAAAATAGTCTCAAATACTTCATTGATATAACTTTCCATGGATAGCACATTAGCCATCCTTGATTTCACTCACTCCAACGGGGTCAGACGGCGCAGCACCCGAGCGTCGACTCGCCTCTTCCTGACTTCCCTTGCTTCGGAGCCACCATGTCCGTCACTCGTCAGATACTGCTCGCCCTGGGGCTGGGTATCCTCAGCGGCCTTGCCCTGAACGCCGGAGCAGGTGCCTTGCCCGAGGGCAGTGTCGCCTGGCTCGACGCCAACCTGCTGACGCCGGTAGGCCAGATCTTCCTGCGTCTGCTGCAGTTCGTGGTGGTACCGATGGTCTTCGGTGCCCTCATCCTCAGCCTGACCAGTCGCGAAGGCGGTGCCGACGTGGGCCGCCATGCCGGGCGTCTGCTGGGCAGCTACGTGGTCACCAGCGCCGTGGCGCTGACGCTGGGCATGCTGGTCGCTCATTGGCTCAGCCCGGGCAGCGGTGCCGAGAGCCTGGTGGACTCGGCGCCTGAAGGCCGCAACGCCGACAGCATCGCCCAATGGCTGGTGGGGCTGGTGCCCAACAACCCCTTCACGGCGCTGGGTGGCGGCGGCCTGCTGCAGGTCATCTTCGCAGCCGCCTTGATCGGGCTGGCGATGCGTGCTCTACCGGAAGAAAGCGCGCCGCTGCATCGCGTGATCGAAAGCGGCTACACCGTCAGCCTCAAGGTACTGTCCTTCGTGCTCAAGCTGGCCCCGCTTGGTGTCTTCGCGCTGATCACCTCGGTGATCGCCACCCAGGGGCTGGATCTGCTGATGCGGCTGGGAATGTACGTGATCGGTCTGATCATCGCGCTGGCCTTGATGGCACTGCTCTATCTGGTGCTGCTGGCCGTGACCGGTGCCCGCCCGCTGGCCTTCATGCGCCACTTCGGCCAGAGCCTGGGCTTCGCCTTCGGTACCGCCAGTTCCGGTGCCACCCTGCCGCTGGCGCTGGGCAATGCACGCGACTACGGCATGCAGGAATCCCTGGCCAGCTTCGCGCTACCCTTCGGTACCGCGCTCAAGCGTGATGGCGCCGCCGTGCTGCAGGGCTTCAATGCGTTGTTCGTGGCGCAGCTGTTCGGTATCGACGTCACGACGTCACTGGTGATCACCGTCTTCACCACCGGTCTGCTGGTCAGCTTTTCCACGGCGGGCGTGCCGGGTGCCGGACTGGTCGCGATGACCACCGTGCTGGGCGCGGCGGGCCTGCCGCTGGAGGGCGTGGCCGTGGTCGCCGGCGTCGACCGCTTCACCGACGGCCTGCGCACCGCCCTCAACGTGATGGGCAACTGCGCCAACGCTGCCCTGCTGGAGCGCTTCGAGTCGCGCAAGCCCGCCGCGGAGCCCAAGACGCCAGCCTGAGCGCGCACGGAAAGCGCGCCCCACAAACGACAACGCCCGCCAGAGGTTTCTCTGGCGGGCGTTGTCGTTTCGGCAATATCCGTGTCGGGCTTGCCTGAATGCTACCCTTCGCTGGCCTCGCCGGTGGCGACCGGGCGCTCGGGATCACTGATCCAGTCGCTCCAGGAGCCGGCGTACAGACGCGGCAGCGGCAGTCCCGCGATCGCGAAGGCCAGGATGTTCTGACAGGCGCTGATGCCGGAACCGCAATAGGCGATCACGGCGCTGTCATCCGGCAATGTCCGGCGCAGCTCGCGCATCAGGCTCATGCGGTCCTTGAAACGACCATTGGCCTCGAGATTGCCGGGGGTCGGGCGACACAGGGCGCCGGGGATATGGCCGGCCACCGGGTCGACCGGCTCCTGCTCACCGCGAAAGCGCGCTTCACCACGGGCATCCAGCAGCACCGCCTGACTGTCCACCACCTCCTCGGCAGTGACCAGCAGGCTGTCGTCAAAGCTCGGCTGCCAGTCACTGGGCTCGGAGGTCACTGGCTGGGAGGGAGCGCGCTTGAGCTCGCCCATGGCCTGATTCCAGGCCTGGATGCCGCCATCCAGCACACGCACATCCGGATGCCCGGCCCAGGTCAGCATCCACCACAGGCGCGCCGCCGCCATCTGGCCGCCCATGTCGTCATAGACCACCACCTGTTGCTCGGGCGTGATGCCGAGACGGCGAAACAGCTCGACTGTCGCCTGGTGCGACGGCAGTGGATGACGACCGCCCACGCCGTCCTCGCGCACGGGCGCGGAGAGATCACGTTCCATATCGACATGGATGGCCCCCGGCAGGTGCCCTTCACGCCACATCCGCTCGCCCGCCTCGCCATCCTCGAGGCGAGCGCGGCAATCCAGTACCACGGGGGACTTGAGCCCTGCCATCGCCAGCTGGGTCACCAGCTGACTGGCGTCGATCAAGGGTGCCTGCCGCTGGTCCGGGGCCAGCAACGATGAGGTGGAGACGGAGGCTGCCGCCAGTGCGGCAGGATCGGGATACTGGGCCATGGGAACTCCTTTCCAGCGGACGGTGACGCCATGAGGGCATGATGGCCCTCACGTCGATGATTGGCAATCGCGCACCTTGCCACCCTGGGCGTCTGGTCTTACAGAGCGGACAGTGGCGCACGCGAGGCGATCAGGCGTCGCTTGCTGCCATCGGCAAAGCGCACTTCGACCAGCGGATTGGTGTCATTGCCGGACACCTCTTCGATCACGCCCTCGCCAAAGGTGTCATGAGCGACACGCTGCCCCACCTTCCAGCCACCGACGCTTTGCAGCACGCCAGACACCTCGCTGCGAGGCGAGGATGACGTGCGGGAATGACGGCCCCCGGAACGAGGCTGACGCCGGCTGGATGCGGCGTCAGCGGTCTTGCCTACGCCACCGGGCTTGCTCTGTTGCTCGGCCCTGGGCCTGGGCGAGGCCTCAAGCGTCGGCGGCGTGATGCCATGACGTACCAACGGCAGGCGTGCCAGATAGGCCTCGCCAAGGGCTGGCGCGCTCACGCGCAGGGTCTCGGTATTTTCAGAGGACGCCTCGCGACTGGATGCGTCGCCCTCACCGGCCTGCTGGCGAGCGAGCTTGGCACGCTTGCCCGCACCGTGAATCCAGTCACCGAGGCGGGAGCAGTCCTCCACGCACAGTTCCGCCAGGAAGCGACTCGGCGCATGGGTCCCGCCATCCCGCCACAGATGCAGCTGTTCGCGAGCACGGGTCACGCCGACATAGCACAGACGTCGCTCTTCCTCGAGGCGCTCCGGTGACAGCGGGTTGTCGCGCGAGTAGGCCGGGAAGTCCTCTTCGTTCATGCCCCAGAGGCCTACCAGCGGCCATTCGAGCCCCTTGGCGCCATGGACCGTGGTGATCAGCACGCCATCGGCGGCATCCTCGACCGGATTGCGCAGCAGGTTGACGAAGGCCTCGGGGTCGTTGGCAAGCTCCCCCGCCTGCTCGATCAGCACGTCCAGCAGACGCACGTCCTCCTCGCCCTTGTCCCGTCGGGCCGCGGCCCGTCTCAGCACCTTGTCGGCTTCCAGCTCATCGACCACGTGCCGCAGCAGCCGCGCGGGAGCCCAGTCGCCCAGCGAAGGGAGATCACACAACAGCTTCCAGCGCTTGTGCAGGTTGCGGCGCTGCAGCGGCTTGAGCCCTTCGAGCATCGGGTCTTCCTTGCGCGGCCAGCGCTGGCTGTCGGCCAGTTGCTGACACAGACGCTCGAGGCGTTCGCGCGCGACGAAGGCGGTGGGCTGGGTGAACAGCAACATCAGATGTGCCGGGTCACGCAGACGCGTGACGTCACGCGCAAGCTCCAGATAGCCTGCCAGCGCCTGCACCAGTGGCAGGCGGAACACGAAGCGATCGCCCTGCCCGAGACGGAAGGGAATCCCGGCCTTGAGCAACTGCAGCTGCACCGGCACCGACAGCGCCCAGCTGCGCACCAGCACGGCGGCCTCGGCACCGCTGCGCCCCGACTCACGCCAGGCGGTCAGCGCCGCGACCAGACTGGCGGCCCCCTGCCCTTCGAACAACCGCGTCGGCGGTGTGCCGGGTGCAGCCAGACACAGCTGATCCGGGCGGCGCGCATTGGCGGCGATCGCGTGATTGGCCGCCAATGCCAGACGATGACCATGGCGAAAGGTGTAACTGAGCGGGAAGTCCAGCGGGGACGGGAAACTCTCGGCGAAACGCGTCAGCATGTAATCAGGGCGGGCGCCACGCCACTCATAGATGCACTGGTTGGCGTCACCTACCGCCATGACTTCTGCCACGGTGCTGGATGATTCGCCGGTGACTGCCGGCGAGGAAGCCGCAGTGGACGGCGCACCGGCCAGCAGCGCCAGCATGCGCTGCTGCGCCTCATTGATGTCCTGATACTCATCGATGATGACGTGCTGCAGATGCCCCTGGATGCGCGCACGGGTCTCCGGCTCCTTCTCCAGCTGACGCAGCGGCCGGTAGAGCAGATCGGCATAGGTCATCTGGCCATGCTGCTCGAGCAGCTGCTCAAGCTGGGCGAAGGACTCGACGAAGTGACCGGTGTGCTCACCAAGGTTCATGCGCTCATACAGCAGCGTCGGTTCGCACATCTCGGCCTTGACCAGATCACAGAACTGGGCAAGCGCTTCGAGACGCTCACCTTCCAGTGCCGCCTCACGATCGGCGCGGTCGGCATCGCCCAGGGCACGCTGGGCGGCCTGCTTGAGCAGCCGCTCCAACGCCCAGTCCTGCTGGATCAGCTCGCGCGGCGCCAGACACCCCCAGCGCACCAGGGTGGTGGTCAGGCGATGACCGATGGAGTGGAAGGTGCGGACATCCGGCAGGCGCGTGCCCGGTGGCGCCGACTGCGCCAGCTTGGCGACGAAGTCCTCGCGCGCCGAGCGGTTGAACATCAGCACCAGAATCCGCTGCGCCGGAATGCCTTCCGCCAGCAGACTCAGCACTCGCGCCACCAGCGTGGTGGTCTTGCCGGACCCTGCTACCGCCGCGACCCGTGCGTGTCGTCCGCGATGTGCAACTACGGCACGCTGCTGATCCGTCAGCCGTTGCGTCAGCTGGCCGACGGCGTGCGCGAGCGGCGAGACCGGTTCCGCACCGCCGGTGGCGACATCATCCGGCGTGACACCGATGGTCTCGACAGGGGTATCAGGCGCGACTGGCGGGAGAGTAGAAGACATGAAGACCTGCAATGGCTGACGAGGGACGGCAAGGATGCCATGCGTCGTTGATGAATACGGTTCAGGCGGCGCTGCCGCGGGCGAGACCGGGTGGCTCAGGTGTCGAGATCTCGGGCACTCAGTACGCCGAGCATCTGCCAGTGGCCGTCGCTCATGAAGCCCAGTGCCTGATCGCCATTGTCCAGCTCGCGCATCTCGGCCTCTTCCAGCAGACGATAGTAGAGATTGCGATGCAGACGCGCGGCGAGTCCGAAGCGCACCGGCGCTTCCGGCAACCACAGGCCATCCGGTGTCTCGCTGAGCGTCAGACGGGTATCCCCTTCCAGCCGCACGATATCACCCTGGTCGGTGACCAGCTGCCAGATGTCCGGCTGAGGCTGAGGCTCAGCCTCTCCGGGTGCTGCCTGTCCAGGCTGTGTCTGATCAGGTTTAGACTCGACACGAGAGCAATCCACCGCCAGGAAGGGGCGATCCTCGACCTGGATGGTGACCTTCTCCGCCGGCGTGACCAGGCAGTAGCTGCCATCGGGTTCGCGCCGCATGACCCGCGACAGCATGTGCACCAGCCGTGCACGACCGATCGGCGTGCCTTCATGCACCCAGCGACCATCGGCGCGGATGACGAGATCCATCTCGCCGCAGTGCTCCGGGTGCCAAGCCTCCACCGGTGGCAGTGGCCCAACCTTGCCGGCCCTGTCGCCCAATCGAGTGAGAATGGCGGCTGGATTCATGACATTTCCTCCCTGCCTGGCGTGTCACGCTGCCCGTGGGCGCTCATCCGTCGATGAGCATGCCGCTGCTGGCCAGCGCTTCGCGAACGTTGTCCGGGGCTTCCGGCGCGGCGGCGCGGAACAGACGATAGAAGTTGGCGGTGGTCTGCATCGCCAGCTCATCGACGGTGATGCCGCGCTCGGCAGCGATACATTCGGCGACCTCGACCACGTTGCCCGGCACGTTGGAGGTGCCGCGGTACGGCACCGGCGCCAGGTAGGGGCTGTCGGTCTCGATCAACAGGCGATCCAGCGGGATGGCGCGCGCCAGCTCGCGGACATGCTCGGCATTGCGGAAGGTGACGATCCCGGAGATGGACACCATGAAACCGTGGCCCACCGCGACACGTGCCATGTCCAGATCTTCCGTGAAGCAGTGCAGCACGCCACCCACGGCGGGATCGGTATGCTCCTTGATCAGCGCCAGGGTGTCCTCGCGGGCTTCACGGGTGTGGATGATGACCGGCAGCTCCAGCTCGCGCGCGGCAATCAGATGACGCGTGAAGCGCTCGTATTGCAGTTCACGGCTGACGCTCTCGTAGTGATAATCGAGGCCGGTCTCGCCGATGGCCACCGCACCGAAGCGCTCGGCACACTTCTTGATGTCCTCGACCGAGGGCTCCGGGTCTACCTGATGCAGCGGATGCACACCGGCGGAAATCACCACATCGTCATGCTGTCGGGCGATGGCCGAGATCTCGGGCACATCGTCCAGCGTGACCGCGATGGCGAGGAATTGATGCACGTGACGGGCGCGTGCGGCGTCCAGCACGGCGTCAAGGCTGCCGCCATGTTCTTCAAGCTTGAGGCGATCAAGGTGGCAATGCGAATCGACAAACATCCGGAAACTCTCAGACTGGGGGCCACGCGAGGCATGGCGAAAACATGAACGACCGACATGCCAGCATGGCGGCGCCGGTCGGGGTGACAGGCAGAGCGGGGTCAGCTCATAGCGTATAGGTGGCGTGGCCTTTGCCCAGCATGCCGGCCAGATGGTTCTCGATATGATCACGCACCTGGCGGTCCTCTTCACTGAAGTGGATGCCGATGCCTGCGGTACGGCGACCGCCGACACCCGAGGGGGAGATCCAGACCACGCGACCGGTGACCGGAATGCGCTCGGATTCTTCCGGCAATGTCAGCAGCAGGTAGACCTCCTGCCCCATGGTGTAGCGCTCGGTGGTCGGCACGAAGATACCGCCCCGCACGAGAGTCGACATGTAGGCGGCCAGCAATGTCTTCTGGTCGCGAATCGTCAGCGACAGTGCCTTCTGGCCTTGCTGTGGAGCGGTGTGCATCCTTCACCTCCGGCCGGTGATCCGGCGAATTCAGTCTCGTGGCTCGGCGTCTGCTCTTCTCACGGCGACGCCGAGCAGCGTGAATCTCATGGCGCCTGTCCTGCGGTTCGCGCGGCGCCTGCTGTCAGTCTAGCCCGCGGGGCACGTTGAGCGCTGCCTCCTGCTCACGGGCATCACGAACGCAGCAGCGCTGCCCAACGCACCAGCCAGGACTCCAGCACCAGCTGCGGGTTGGGGTTGCCCCCCGCCGCCAGCAGACGGCGCTGCTCACGGGCAAAGTCCAGCAGCTTGAACCAGTCACGGGTGCGGCCATTCTTGACCGCCTGACGCAGCAAAGGCTCAAGACTCGGGTCACGCAGCTGCGCGGTATTGCCAGACAAGCCCATGCGTATCAGATCTTCCAGCCAGGCAATACCGTACCACAGCACCTGCGACAGCGGTTGGCGCTCCAGACGCCAGGCTTCCGCCACCGGCTCTCCCCCGCGCACCAGCGCGTCGAACAGTTCACGCAATGCCTGCCTGAGCTGGCGCTGGTCCGCCTCGCCCAGACGCACCGCCAGCTGCGGCAGGCCTCCTGCCATGCGCAGCAACGATTGGGCATCTTCGCCCAGCTGCTCGCTCAACCACGGCAGACTGTCTTCAGCCGACGGAATCACCAGGGGCCACTGCTGGCAGCGGGAGCGAATGGTCGGCAGCACGCGCGATGGCATGTCACTGAGCAGGATGAACAGGGTGTTGGCGCCGGGCTCCTCGAGACTCTTGAGCAGCGCGTTGGCCGAGGCGATGTTCATCGATTCCGCCGGCTGCAGGCGAATGACACGATAGCCGCCCTGCTGGGCCGTCTGGGCGACGAACCGATTGACGTCGCGGATCGGGTCGATACGGATCATCTTGCCGACGTCCTGAGGTGACACCGCCATCAGGTCAGGATGATGCCCTGCCGCCAGCATGTGGCAACCATGGCAGTCACCGCAGGCGGCAGCGCCGGGTTTGCCCTGTGCGGTGCGACACAGCACACGGGCGATCATCGCATCCGCGAGTTCCTGCTTGCCAAGCCCCGAAGGTCCGCTGAGCATCACCGCGTGCGGCAGGCGACCGCTGTCATGCACGGCGGTGAAGTGCTGCCACAGCGAGTGCTGCCACGGCAGCGGCGAGAAACTCGAGAGTGTCACCCCGTCATCACTGGATCGCGTTGCACTCATGCGGTCTCTCCTGCCTGCCAGGCGGCGATGCGGGCCGACAGCACGCCGGCGATCTCGGCCTGTACCTCTGCCAGCGACTGATCGGCATTGATGGTGGCAAAGCGCTCGGGGTCTGCATCGCGCCGCTGGTGATAGCCGACTCGCACCGCTTCGAAGAACTGCTCGGCTTCCTGCTCGATGCGATCCGCGCCTTCGCCGGTCTCGGCGCGCCGTGCGGCCAGACGCCCTCGTGCGGCCTCGACCGGCATGTCCAACAGCAACGTCAGATCCGGCTGCAGCCCTTTCTGCACCAGGGCTTCCAGTGTGGTGATGTCGGCCAGCGGCAAGCCACGCCCGCCGCCCTGATAGGCGAAGGTGGCATCGGTGAAGCGATCACACACCACCCAGGCACCACGTTCCAGCGCCGGGCGAATGGTCGCGGCCAGATGCTGGGCACGCGCGGCGAACATCAGCAGCAGCTCGGCATCATCGCTCAAGGCCTCCGCGGGGGCCGGGTCCAGCAACAACCGGCGTATGGCTTCCGCCCGCTCACTGCCTCCGGGTTCCCGCGTGCGCACCACCTCGATGCCGTGCGCCTCGAGCTCGGCGACCACGAAGGCGACATTGGTGCTCTTGCCGACACCTTCTCCTCCTTCCAGGGTGATGAAACGCCCCGTCGATGGGCTCACCTCGAGGGGGGTGGTGTGGCGAGAAGACGTCGTGCTTGCGGCGCTCGGACGTGAAGACATGAGGTTTCCTGATTCAGACGGCAGATGACTCGCGACGAAGGCCCACGCGGCATGGCGATGATCACCGGACCACGCGGACATTTCGCCTCATTCACGGCGTATTACCGGTTGAGAATATAGCGGCGCACGGCGTTGTTGTGCTCTCGCAGAGTGCGCGAGAAGTGGTGCTTGCCCTCGCCCTTGGCGACGAAATAGTAGGTGTCGCCTGGCTTGGGGTGTACCGCGGCTTCCAGAGCGGCACGCCCCGGCATCGCGATGGGTGTCGGCGGCAGGCCGGTGATCACGTAGGTATTCCAGGGGGTCGGCTTGCGCAGATCGGCACGCGACAGCGAGCCATCATAATCCTCCCCCAGCCCGTAGATCACGGTCGGGTCGGTCTGCAGGCGCATGCCACGCTCCATGCGACGCTTGAACACGCCGGCGATCTCGCCACGTTCTTCCGGGGCACCGGTCTCGCGCTCGATCAGCGAGGCCAGAATCAGGGCCTCGTACGCGGTGGTGATCGGCAGGTCGTCGTCACGCCCGGCCCACACGTCCTCCAGCGTCTTGCTCATGCGCGCGTAGGCCTGCTTGTAGAGCGACAGATCGCTCACGCCCTTGTGATAGCGGTAGGTGTCCGGGAAGAAGCGCCCTTCCGGCTTCTCGCCTTCTGCCCCTACGGCCGCCATCAGCTCCTCATCGCTCATGTCGCGAGTCGTGTGCTCAAGCTTGGGTGAGGCGTCCATGGCGGTACGCATCTGGGCGAAGGTCCAGCCTTCCGGCACGGTCAGGGTATAGCTGACGACGTCATCGCTGGACAGCAGTGCCACCAGCTCACGCCCGTTCAGGCCCGGCGTGAGACGGAATTCACCGGCGCGCAGACCATTGACGGCATCAGGCTCCAGACGTGCCCATACCTTGTACGGCCAGCTGGCCTCGATGATGCCTCGGGATTCCAGCTCGCTCACCACCTTGGAGAGACTGGCACCGCGCGGGACCTCGAACAGCTGTTCCTGCTCGATCGCCAGCGGTGACAGCAACTGTGCCTGCCAGTAACGAAAGCCCACCATACCCGCAGCCACGGCCACGACGACCAGCATCAGAAGGATCTTGAATACACGCATAATCGGATTTCCAGTCTTCATGGCGAAGAAGGTGTCTGCTCGGGAACGCCCCCGCAGCCTGGACGCCTTCCATCAATACGCGGGCTCGCCCAGCAAGCGCGCGACAATGTCGTTCAGTGACGCAAGCGCCGGATGCCCCTCATCACTCCATTGGGCCAGAGGCGCTCCCGACGCCGCCAGCAAGGTGCGCAGCGGCCAGACGCCCTGCACGGAATTCATCACCACCACCACCTCGGCCGCCCTCAGTGATGACAGTCCTTCGCGCACTCGCATGACGGGGAGCTCGGCCTCTAGCGCCACCAGCAAGGTGCCCTCGACACCGGCGCGATCCAGGCATGGCGTGAACCATTGCCCGTCGCGATACCAGGCGAGGTTCATGCTGGTGGCCTCGACGAGCTCATCGCTTGCCGTCAGCAACAGCCCCTCCCGGATGGCGGGGTCTGTCCACTCACGGCGTGCCAGCACATTCTCGAGCCGGTTGAGATGCTTGAGTCCCGCCAGCGCCGGCTGCTCCGCCACGCGCAATTCGCACACGCGCGCCGTGATGCCCTGACGGGCCTCACGATTGACCACAAAGGGCATTGCGCGTGCCCGCAGACGAGGTTCGGGTGACTCGGGTGCCTTGTAGCCACGACCACCGGACCCGCCGGTGACGACCAGCTTGAGCACCTCGAGCCCCTCGCCCCGACAGACGTCCAGACACGCATCGAGCGCCTGCGACGAGGGCACGGGCAAGCCAAGTCGCCGGCAACCACGGATCAGTCGCGCCAGGTGCCGTGACCATAGCTGCGGCTGGCCATCGCGCACCAGAATCGTCTCGAACACGCCCTCACCGTAGGCAAGGCCGCGATCCTCCATGGGCAGGTCCGCCGCAAGCGAGTCGTGAAGCATCTCCTGCGTGGTACCGGTATGGTCAGCCGTCATCGATGCAACACTCCTTCGCGACATGCATGGCACACAAGGTGTCAGCAAGACATCGTGATCCGGTCATCACCGCCAGGCAACGCCCCACAGACAGACGCGCCCCCGGATGGGAGCGCGTCAGAGGGGAGATCACGACAGCGTGCGACCTCAGTCCTTGAGCTTGCCGAACACCAACGAGCCGTTGGTGCCACCGAAGCCGAAGGAGTTGGACAGGGTGTACTCGATCTTCATGTCGCGTGCGACATTGGGAACGTAGTCGAGATTGCAGCCCTCGGCCGGATTGTCGAGGTTGATGGTCGGCGGGGCGACCTGATCACGCATCGCCAGCACGCAGAACACGGCCTCGACGGCACCGGCGGCACCCAGCAGGTGACCGATCATCGACTTGGTGGAACTGACGGCCACGTTGCGCGCCGCGTCGCCCAGCACGGATTCGACGGCCAGGCTCTCGGCCTTGTCGCCGGCATTGGTGGACGTGCCGTGAGCATTGATGTAATCGATCTCGCTCGGGTACAGCTTGGCATCCCGAATGGCGTTGCGCATCGAGGCGGCCGCGCCACGGCCGTCTTCAGGCGGCGCCGTCATGTGATGCGCATCATCGGACATGCCGAAACCGAGCACCTCGGCGTAGATGGTCGCACCACGTGCCTTGGCGTGCTCATACTCTTCCAGCACCACGACACCGGCACCGTCGGACAGCACGAAGCCATCACGATCACGGTCCCATGGGCGGCTGGCCGCCTGAGGGTCGTCGTTGCGGGTCGAGAGCGCGCGCGCCGCGGAGAAGCCGCCCAGACCCAGCGGTGTGGTCGCCATCTCGGCACCACCGGCCACCATCACGTCAGCATCGCCGTAGGCGATGGTACGAGCGCTGTAACCGATGTTGTGCGTTCCGGTGGTACAGGCGGTGGTGATCGCGATGTTGGGGCCGCGATAACCGAACTGGATCGCCAGGTTGCCGGAGATCATGTTGATGATGGAGCCCGGCACGAAGAACGGCGAGATGCGACGCGCACCGCCTTTCTCCAGCGCCTTGTGATTGTGCTCGATCATCGGCAGACCACCGATACCGGAACCGATGGCAACACCGATGCGATCAGCATTGTCTTCCGTGCACTCGATACCGGAATCGGTGATGGCCTGATGGGCCGCCGCGATACCGTACTGGATGAAGAGGTCCATCTTGCGGGCCTCTTTCGGGTTCAGATACTGACCCACATCGAAATTCTTGATGGAACCGCCAAAACGGGTATTGAAACCGCTGACATCGAAATGCTCGATGGGTGCGATGCCACTCTTGCCCGCCTTGATGTTGCTCCAGCTTTCCTCGACGGTATTCCCTACCGGGGTCACCAGGCCTAGACCTGTCACCACTACCCTTCTGCGAGGCATCGTGTCTCCTCCAAAACTATCGACTTGGCACGCCTGGGCCAGCTGCACCTGGGCGGTAATTGAGCGCATTATACAGAAACCTTGCCAGTGATGGGCAGTCGGTTTTCCTGCGGTTTTCCAGACGCTGTCCTGCGCACAGGCGACGGGGGTGACACCGCCATGTCACCTGCGATCAACACTGCCGACCACACGCCCTGCTCCCGCCTCTTTTCGCCCACAAAGACAGGGCTCTGGCACAGGTATGTCGCGCGAGACATCCCGCGACAGGCTCACGCTCCTGCGCAGACCTCGCCCTTGCCTCGGACGCCGCCCGCCCCTGGCACCGCCAAACTCTCGCATCTCCCGCCGACAGAGAAGTCTGCCGTCCTTGCTGGCCGCTCTGCCGAGAAAGGCACGGCCGACCAGCGCTCAAGAGTGACGAATGGCAGAAACGACAAGAGCCGCACTGAAGACAGTGCGGCTCTTGAACGTACAGACGATTGCATCACGACCCTGAGCCACGAAGGGCCCGCTGGTCGCTTCAATCCACCTTACTGGTGGTTGACGATGTAATCGATAGCTTCCTGCACGGTGGTGATCTTCTCTGCTTCTTCGTCAGGAATTTCAGTATCGAATTCCTCTTCCAGAGCCATCACCAGCTCAACGGTGTCCAGGGAGTCGGCGCCCAGGTCTTCAGTGAAAGAGGAAGAGTTCTGGATGTCTTCTTCTTTGGCGTTCAGGCGCTCGGCCACAACCTTCTTGACGCGTTCTTCAATGGTGCTCATTTAACAATCACTCCTAGTGGTACGGAATCCGCAGCTCGAAAAAGCTGGGCGTAGTTTATAGGCCACCCCAAAAGGACGCAACCACGTCCCCGCGCGGGGCTTAGCGCATGTTCATGCCGCCGTTTACCTGCAACGTCTCACCGGTAATGTAGCCTGCTGCATCACTGGTCAGGAAGCCGACTGCCGCAGCAATCTCTTCCGGCTGGCCAAGGCGCGCCAGCGGGATGTTGCCGAGCAGCGCTTCGTGCTGCGCTTCCGGCAATGCTTCGGTCATGTCAGTGGCGATGAAGCCCGGCGCCACTGAATTGACGGTAATGTTGCGCGACGCGACTTCACGCGCCAGCGAGCGGGCAAAGCCTTCCATGCCTGCCTTGGCGGCAGCATAGTTGACCTGACCGAGGTTGCCCATGGTCGCGACCACGGACGAGATGTTGACGATGCGACCGAAGCGCGCCTTGGTCATGCCGCGCAGGCAGCTCTTGCTGACACGGAAGACCGACTTGAGGTTGGTGTCGAGCACCGCATCCCAATCATCTTCCTTGAGGCGCATCAGCAGGTTGTCACGGGTGATGCCGGCGTTGTTGACCAGGATGGTCGGTGCGCCGAAGCGCTCGCCGATTTCCTTGAGCACGGCGTCGACGCTGGCCTGGTCGGTGACGTTGAGCAGCATGCCCGCGCCTTCGATACCGTGCGCCTCGAGGTCAGCGCCGATGGCGGCCGCCCCTTTTTCGCTTGTGGCCGTGCCGATCACGATACGGCCCTGACGGCCGAGTTCACGGGAGATGGCTTGGCCGATGCCACGACTGGCACCGGTTACCAGTGCGATTCTGCGTTCGCTCGTCATCTTGAGTCCTGAGTTGGCTGATCCAAGTCACATGACTGGCCGCGCGGGCCAATCACGAGCTTACTGATTCTGTTCGGCAGCGGTCTCACGGGCAAGTTCCAGCGCCGCTTCCAGGCTGTCCGGGTCGTTCACGGCCAGGCCACGGGCCTGACGCTGGATACGCTTGCCGAGACCGGTCAACACCTTGCCCGGACCGCATTCGATGAAGGTCCGCGCGCCGCTGTCGAACATGGCATTGACGCAATCCGTCCAGCGCACCGGCTGATAGAGCTGCTCGATCAGGCGCTGACGCAGTGTCTCGACATCCTCATGGGCCTTGGCATCGACATTCTGGATGACGGTGTAGCGCGGCGCACGGAAGTCGATGTCGTTCATCGCCTCGGCCAGCTTGTCAGCCGCCGGACGCATCAGATCACAATGCGAAGGCACGGAGACCGGCAGCGGCATGGCACGCTTGGCACCCGCCTCCTGACACGCCGCGATGGCACGCTCGACGGCAGCCGTGCCGCCCGCGATGACCACCTGACCCGGCGCATTGTAGTTGACTGCCGCGACCACTTCACCCTGCGCCGCACTGGCACAGGCAGCTTCGACCTGAGCATTCTCGAGACCGAGAATGGCCGCCATCGCGCCCTGCCCCTGAGGCACGGCAGTCTGCATGGCTTCGCCGCGCAGATTGACCAGCTTGACGCCTTCGGCAAAGCCGATCACGCCGGCGCAGACCATCGCGCTGTATTCGCCCAGGGAGTGACCGGCCATGCGCGCCGGACGCGGACCTTCCAGCTCCTGCCAGACGCGCCAGATGGCAACGCTGGCCGTCAGAAGCGCAGGCTGGGTCAACTCGGTACGATTGAGCTCCTCTGCCGGGCCTTCCTGCGTCAGATGCCAGAGATCGCGCCCCAGCGCGTCAGAGGCTTCTTCGAAGGTAGTGCGGACGACGCTGTAGCGCTCCGCCAGCTCCCGCAGCATGCCGACCTGCTGGGAGCCCTGTCCCGGGAAGATGAGGGCCAGGGAATCTGTCATTGCTGTCACCATTTCCATCTGTTCAGGTGGGACTGACACGGGTAAGGAAACCCGATTTCCGCTGGCCCGCCAGTGCGCTGCGCCGTGTCGCTCCCATCCGGAGCCATTCACCAACGCCACACACTCCTGCCAGGGGAAAGCCTGCTTCTCCCTTCACTGCATTGTACTCGCCAGCGACACACTTGCTGCCTGCTGCCACCCTCTCACTCGCCATTTCTCGCGAGCACAGGCCTTACACCTGCCGGACCCCCTGGACGTCAGGCGGCGCCTTCGCGTCAGACCCGATGCCACATCGGTCGGGCGCAGGCATTGTCGCACCGAGTGAGACCAAGCTCGACCCCCGCCGACCAAGAATCCGACCAATTTACGCAATTAACCCGGCAGGCTGCCCTTGAGAGCATGCGCAAGACGCTCCGGCAAGCCTCGACGCGCCTCACTCGCCGCGCGCGAGACAGCATAGGCGAATCCCTCCGCGGCCGCCCCGCCATGACTCTTGACGACCACGCCGGCCACGCCCAGCAGACTGGCACCGTTGTAGCGCACCGGATCCAGCTGACGAGACAGGCGCGTCAATGCCGGACGTGCCAACCAGGCCATCAGGCGCGTACGCCAATCCGCCGCCAATGTCGCCCCCAGCTGTGCCGACAGCATCTGGGCCAGCCCTTCACTGCTCTTGAGCACGACATTGCCGACGAAACCGTCGCAGACCACGACGTCTACCTCACCTGCGAAGAGGTCGCCCCCTTCAACGAAGCCGAGATAATCGAAATTCGCACCGCTGCCAGCCAGCAAGGCATGCGCTTCCTGCACCTGCGCCGTCCCCTTGCCGGATTCGACACCGACATTGAGCAGCCCCACGCGCGGGTTGGCGACACCTTCCACCAGCTGGCACCGCACGGCACCCATGCGAGCAAATGCCAGCAGATGCTGCGGCGCGACCGCCACATTGGCGCCAAGATCCAGCAGACTGCAGGACCGCTCTCCCTGCGTGGGTACCGCCGCACAGATGGCTGGCCGCTCCACTCCCTCGACCGTTCCCACGTCCCGCATGGCCAACGCCATCAAGGCGCCGGTATTGCCCGCACTGACGCAGGCATCGGCCTGCCCGCTCGCCACCAGGTCGAGCGCACGGGACATGCTGCTGGGCTCGCGACTGCGCACGACACGCGAGGGGCGAGCATCAGACGCGACAATGCCGTCGACAGCGAGTGTCTGAAGGCGATCACGAACACGGGAGAGTGAAACAGGGAGGGAATCAAGCTCGGCATCCAGAAGATGCCCTGGACCCACCAGCGTGGCGCTGAGTCGTGGGTCACGCAACAGTGCACTGGCAGTGCCCCGTAACGTAGCGCGGGGACCGAAGTCCCCGCCCATCGTATCGATGGCGATACGCACGGCGTTACGCCGTGCGCTGCATCAATGCTTTAGGCATCGACGACTTTACGGCCACGGTAGAAACCGTCGGCAGACACGTGGTGACGCAGGTGAACTGTACCGGTTTCCTTGTCCTGGGACAGGGTCGGTGCAGTCAGGGCGTCGTGGCTGCGACGCATGCCACGCTTGGAACGGGTTTTGCGGTTCTGCTGAACTGCCATGGGAATTACTCCAATCTTGTCGACAAATTGAGTTCAGTGCTTGTCCTTCAGGGTGCCAAGCACACTGAATGGATTCACAGCGGGTGCGTCCGAGGCCTCGGGTTCCACACCGCTGGCCAGCTGGTCGCGAGAGACGGCACAATCGGCCTCCTCGTGGTAGACCACCTGCGGCAGGACAAGGAGCACTTCATCCTCGATCACTGACAGGAGATCCAGCTGTTCGTTTTCCACCACTACCGGCTCGTACTCACCGGGCAGCTGCGATGCCAGTGCGTCATTGGTGACCAGTCCCAACAGGAATTCGCTGGAAAGCGGTTCCGGCTCGGTAGGTCCCAGGCAGCGCTGGCACAGCAGACTTGCCTCGAAGGCGATGCTGCCCTCGATGAAGCTGCGACGCTGAGTATCGATGTCAAAGGCCAACGTGATGCTCACGTCACCCTCCTGTGCACCGATCGCTTCAACTACACGGGGCATGTCCGCCAGAGGAATCACGCCTTCAAGGCGTTTTCCCGCTGACGCCAGCCGGTAGGGCTCGACCTTGGTCGGCAGTCTTGTGGTCAACATAGGCGCGCCATAATAGAGATTCCCCCTCCCGGTGTCAAAATGCATGAGCAACTTGTTCATTCTGCCAGCCCACGGCATGGCGGCCTTTCCGCGCCACCCGACCCGAGCATGAGCACAGATGAGGTCAGGCGGATCCTTCAGCGCGCGATTGTACGCCTGTGTCGCTTCAATGCCGAGAGGATTTGCGGCATCCTCCAATCTCAAGCATATCAACGAGTTGTCGTGAGAAAGCATGGCGGCGATGCATCACACGGAGAATCACGCGCGCGCCGGCCCCTCTCGACCTCCTGCCCTCTCATGCTCCGCCCCCCTTCGCGCTCCGAACGCCTGCACGAATCGAGAGCCCAAAAAGAGAACAACGCCATGACACGACTGGTACTGGCTTCCAGCTCCCGCTGGCGCCGAGCCTTGCTTGATCGACTCGGACTCCCCTACACATGGGGGGCGCCTGACATCGATGAAACCCCTCGTCCCACGGAATCTCCCGAGGCACTGGTCCATCGCCTGTCCCTGGGCAAGGCCAACGCCCTGGCGGAGGCCTATTCACACCACTTGATCATCGGCAGCGACCAGGTGGCCGTCTTCGAGGGCGAGATCCTCGGCAAGCCACAGGACCTGGCCGCCGCCCGCGCTCAGCTGACACGCTTCTCGGGACGCCGAGTCCGCTTCGTCACCGGCCTGGCGCTGTTGGATACACACAGCGCGCGACACTGGGTCTGCCATGAAAGCTACGACGTGGTGTTTCGCACGCTGAGCGAGCAGGAGATCACGCGTTACGTCGAGCGCGAATGCCCGCTGGACTCGGCCGGCAGCTTTCGCATGGAGGGGTTGGGCATCACGCTCTTCGAGCGTCTCGAGGGACGTGATCCCAACACCCTGATCGGCCTGCCGCTGATTCGCCTGTGCGAACTGTTGCGTGAGGCAGGCCTGGATCCACTGCTGGAGGACTAGGGCAGGCGATAGCTGACCGGCGAGACATTGGCGTCAAGCCCCAACGCGCTGGCCATCACACCGGCAAAGCGCCGCGTGAAGCGCTCGAAGGGATCCTGACGCGGCGTGTAATCATGCACGCCACCCTGCGGCGCCAGCTCGGCGGCCAGCTCCTCAAGCGTTGCGGTACGATCCACAAGCCCGAGCGCGCGAGCCTGCTCGCCGGTCCAGATCAGCCCGGAGAACAGCGCCGGATCGTCCTTGAGCCGCTCACCGCGCCCGGCCTTGACCGCCGCGATGAACTGCTGGTGAGTCGTGGCCAGCACGTTCTGCCAGAAGTCGCGCTGCTCAGGCGAGATCTCGGAGAAGGGATCGAGAAACGCCTTGTTGTCACCTGCCGTGAACACACGTCGCTCGATTCCCAGCTCTTCCATCGGCCCCTTCAGCCCGAAGCTCGAGGAGATCACCCCGATGGACCCGACCAGACTCGACGGTGCCGCGAGAATCTCGCCGGCGCCAGCTGCCATGTAATAGGCGCCACTCGCCCCGAGATCCTCGATCACGGCGATCACCGGCTTGCCACCCTGCTCCCGCATGCGCATCAACTCGTCATAGACGCGCTGGGACTGCACGGGACTGCCGCCGGGGGAGTTGATATCCAGCACCACCGCCACGGAGGCCGGCGACTCATTGGCCGCTCGCAGACCCTTGATGATGCGCTCGGCATTGGCTTCGCCATCCGCCTCGATCACGCCCTTGACGCGCACGACACCGAGGTGCCGTTCACCGGGCAAGGCTGCCGGCTGGCTGCCGAGCGTGAAGAGGGTCACGGATGTCGCGATCGAGGCAATGAACAACAACGCGAACAGGAAGCGAAAGAACAGCTTCCAGCGCCTGGAGCGCCGTTGCTCGGTGACCACGCCCTGCACCCAGCGGTCCATCATCTCGAGCTGCACGGTACGCTCACGCGCCTGCCAGTCCACCTCGCTGCTGGAGGTGGCAGCGCTGTCAGCGCCCTGTCCGCTCGCGCCCGCTCCCCCCTCGTTCTTGCCACCTGGCCCTTCACGCCAGGGATCCTGCGGCCTGTCACTCATCGCTTGCTGCTCCTGTCATGGGCAGGACACCGTCATCATCTGACCGCGCCAAGCCACTCCATCAATTCATCGAAGTGCGAGACGATGCGCTGTGGGGCACAGGCCTCGAGTCGCGGCACGCTGTGCACGCCATAGGTGACACCGACACTGTGCATGCCCAGCGCACGCGCCATCTCGAGATCATATTCGGTATCGCCGACCATCAGCGCCTCATGCGCCTCAACGTTCAACTCGGCCAGCAGCTCTTCGAGCATCAGTGGATGCGGCTTGGACAGCGTCATGTCCGCGGTACGCGAGGCGTGGAACCAGTCACCGCAGTCATGGGCCTGGAACATCCGATCAAGCCCGCGACGACTCTTGCCCGTCGCGACGGCCAGCAGCTGCTCCGGGTGAGCTCGCAGACGCTCGATGCCATTTTCCACGCCCGGAAAGAAATCCAGCGGCGTGGTATCGACTGCCACGAAATGCTGCTTGTAGGCCTCGACCAGTGCCTCGCACTGGGCAGCCGAAGCTCCGGGGAACAGCCGCGCCATGGCCTCCGGCAATCCGAGACCGATGATGTCGCGCGCGGCATGCGCCGGAAGCTCTCCCATGCCGACCGCCAGCGAGGCCGCCTGCAGGCAATCGACGATGCGTGCCTCGGAGTCCATCAAGGTACCGTCCCAATCGAAGATGACCAGACGATAGCGAGGTAAAGGCAGTACCGCAGAGGCGTCAGTCATGACGGGCTCCCAATTCTCGAGCATTGGCAAGGACGCGCTTCATGCGCTTGTCCAGCGGCGCACGGACCGTCACGGTCCGCCCGTCGGTGGGGTCCGGGAAGCTGAGCTGAGCGGCATGCAGGAACAGGCGCTCCAGCCCGACCTTCTTCGCCAGCGCATTGCCGCGCTCGGTCCCGTACTTGGTATCGCCGAGCAGCGGGTGACCGGCATGCACGGAGTGCACACGAATCTGGTGGGTACGCCCGGTGATCGGCTCGGCCTCGACCAGCGTCATGCTGGGATAGGCTTCGCGCACCGCATAACGGGTACTGGCCGTCTTGCCGGCCTCGTCGACGCGCACGCGACGCTCCCCGTTGCCGCCGTCGTAACGCTCAAGCGGTGCATTGACGTAATCACGCCGCGAGTCCCAGCGCCCCTCCACCAGCGCCAGATACAGCTTGGTCATCTTGTGGGCCTTGAGGTCCGCATTGAGCTGCAGCAACGCCGCACGCGTCTTGGCCAGCAGGATGCAGCCGGAGGTATCACGATCCAGACGATGCACCAGCTCCAGAAACGGCAGTTCATCACGAATCTGACGCATGGCCTCGATCAGCCCGATCTTGACGCCGCTCCCGCCGTGCACGGCGAGACCGGACGGCTTGTTGATGACCATGAAATCATCGGTCTCGCGCACGATGCAGCCCGCCAGCACCTCACGCAGATTGCCACTGACTTCCTGCACCGCGGCTTCCGGCGACAGGCGCAGTGGCGGTACGCGCACCAGGTCTCCCGCCTGCAGGCGATAGTCGACCTTGATGCGCTTCTTGTTCACCCGAACCTCACCCTTGCGCACGATGCGATAGATCAAGGCCTTGGGTGCCCCCTTGAGACGTGTACGCAGGAAATTGTCGATGCGCTGCCCGGCCAGTTCCGGGGCAACCTCGATCCACTGGACTGATTGGCCCTCGGCCATGTCTCGCTCCTTTCCGGCCTCGCCTTCGCGCGGCCTGTTCATCATGTTGCCGTACGCCGGGGCGCACTCAGACTGGCCATTCTACGGTGTCATGCGACCAATGGGGAATCATCCCGCCATCGGAGGGCTCTGGCTGCGCCGCTCAAGGCCGCGAAACCCGGGACGAATGGCGGGCATTCGGGCGAAGCATTTGATATGCCTGCCGAATTGCTGGCCCATACCTTTACTGGTATATTCGGGCCCAGTGAGATGGGCCTTCTCTATATGCCCGATCACCCGCGTCACGACCCCGCCGAGACGGCGAGGTAGACGGTTCTGCATGCGGCGTGAAACCCCATGCAGACCACGTGAACAGGGCCAGCCGGCCCACGACGAAACAATGCGCACCGACGTCAGCACCGTGCAGAGTCTTCACGCACCCTGTTGTCACCTGGACTGTCGGCCGCGTGCTGTCCTGCGCAACGGGTCTGCCGATTGCAGATCACGAATGCCGCCTCACGGACAGTCGTCCAATGCCGCTGGTTGGCCAGCATCATGACGAAAGACATCGATAACGTCCGCGCCAGAGATGGCGAGGTAACGCTATCAGCGGGCGCGGGACGTGTTACCCCGCGCGCCGCAGCGCGACCGGCCGTGACGCCACCTCCCCGCGAGACACGTCACTGCCCTTGAGCGCAGCAACACGATGCAATGCCCAGCCTTCTGGTGGGCCAATGACACACTACCGCCCGGGCATGATGCCCGGGCAATCATTCGATATCCGTGCCGAAGGCCGGCGTCGATGAATCGGCGAATGCCAGGTGTTAGGGAAGAGACCGCAGGGCCGGAGGAGTCAACGTTCCCCGCAACACGTCCTGCCTCTTTCCAGTACTCAACATGATCATGCCGCATGTGGCACGTCACGAGACGTGCCTGCATGCGAAAGACGCATCCCACGACATGCGCTGAGCACAACACGAAGCTGAAAACGGTTCCTCGTCGCCGACGCAAATGCGGCTGCCCTTCGGCACGCCCAGTCTAGCGAGACGACATGAAACGGATGCTCATCAACGCGACCCAGCCGGAAGAGCTGCGCGTCGCACTGGTCGACGGACAACGCCTTTACGATCTCGACATCGAGTCTGGTGCCCGCGAGCAGAAGAAAGCCAACATCTACCGCGGCAAGATCACCCGCATCGAGCCCAGCCTGGAAGCCTGCTTCGTCGATTTCGGCGCCGATCGCCACGGCTTCCTGCCGCTCAAGGAAATCTCCCGCGAGTACTTCAGCAAGGACCCGGGCCAAGGCCGCCCCAACATCAAGGAAGTGCTCAAGGAAGGCCAGGAAGTCATCGTCCAGGTCGACAAGGAAGAGCGTGGCAACAAGGGCGCCGCCCTGACCACCTTCATCAGCCTGGCCGGCCGCTTCCTCGTGCTGATGCCCAACAACCCGCGTGCCGGTGGCATTTCCCGCCGCATCGAGGGGGAAGAGCGCGCCCAGCTGAAAGAGGCGATGAACAGCCTCACCCTGCCAGACAAGATGGGCGTCATCGTACGCACCGCCGGTATCGGCAAGAGCGCAGAAGAGCTCCAATGGGACCTCGACTATCTGGCACAGGTCTGGGATGCCGTCACCAAGGCTGCCGCCAGCCGCCCTGCCCCCTTCCTGATCTATCGTGAATCCAACGTCATCATCCGTGCCATGCGCGACTATCTGCGCAATGACATCGGTGAGGTGCTGATCGATTCCGGCGACGTCCAGGAAGAAGCCCTGTCCTTCGTCCGCCAGGTCATGCCGAGCTATCAGCAGAAGATCAAGCTCTACGAAGACGACGTCCCGCTGTTCTCGCGCTTCCAGATCGAATCCCAGATCGAGACCGCCTATCAGCGCGAAGTGAAGCTGCCTTCCGGTGGCGCCATCGTCATCGACCACACCGAAGCTCTCGTCTCCATCGACATCAACTCCGCGCGTGCCACGCGTGGCAGCGATATCGAGGAAACCGCGCTGCAGACCAATCTGGAAGCGGCGGACGAGATCGCGCGCCAGCTGCGTCTGCGTGACATCGGCGGCCTGGTGGTGATCGATTTCATCGACATGACCCCGGCGCGCAATCAGCGTGAAGTCGAGAATCGCGTGCGAGACGCGCTCAAGATCGACCGCGCTCGCGTGCAGATCGGTCGCATCTCACGCTTCGGTCTGATGGAAATGTCGCGCCAGCGTCTGCGTCCGTCACTGGGCGAGACCAGCGGCGTGGTCTGCCCGCGCTGTGACGGCCAGGGCACCATCCGTGACGTGCGCTCCATGGCACTCTCCATCATGCGCCTGATCGAGGAAGAGGCCATGAAGGAGCGCAGCTCGCAGATCCGCGCCATCCTGCCGGTGCCGGTCGCGACCTACCTGCTCAACGAGAAGCGCGCCACACTGTTCGACATCGAGCGTCGTCAGGGCGTCAATGTCGTGCTGCTGCCGAACCCGGAACTCGACACGCCGCACTACGAAGTCGTGCGTCTGCGTGATGACCATGTCGATGAAGACGGTGCCGACAAGTCCAGCTTCGAGCTGTCCGTCGAGACCGAAGTCGGCAAGGAGCCGGATCCGAACTTCGACAAGCCACCGGCACGCACCGAAGCGGCGGTCAAGAGCGTGTCCCACACGACACCAGCCCCCGCCTCCGCACCGGAAGTCAGCAAGCCTGCCGAGCCTGCCGAGACTGACGAGAACACCTCCGCTTCCAGCAACGGCAACGGCAACGGCAACGACAATGCCAAGAACGGCAACCGTCGTCGCAATGGCAATGGCAGCAATAACCGCAGCCGCAACGACAATCGCAACGACAATCGCAACGACAGCCAGAGCGAGACTCGCAACGACAGTCGTCAGGGATCGCGCAGCGACACTCGTAACGACGGCCGCAATGCCAATCGCAACGACAACCGTCAGACCTCTCGCAATGACGGGCGCAATGCGGTGAGCAAATCCGAGGCCACAGCGACCCCGGCCACTCAGGCACCGGCAGCAGCCCCTTCCGGCGGCGGCCTGCTGGCACGTCTGGCCAAGGGCTTCAGCCGCCTGCTGGGCAGCGACGACAGCGCCAGCGCGACGCCGGCCAAGTCCAGCGAAGCCCGCAAGGCACTGGAAAAGGCACGCGAGCGTCGCGAAAGCGTCAGCGAAGCCTCAACCGACGGCAATGCACGCAAGGATGGCCGCAATGCCAACCGCGGCAACGCACGCAACGACAATCGTCGCCGCAACGCCGAGGGCGATTCACGCCAGCAGGACTCGCGTCAGCAGGACTCTCGTCAGCAGGACACGCGCGGCAACGACAACGATGGTCGCAACGACAGCCAAAGCGACAACCGCTCCGAGGGTCGCAGCAACAACAAGCGTCGTCAGCGCAATGACCGTGGCAATCGTCGCAAGTCCAGCGAGTCGCGTCAGGACAACGCTCAGGACATCGTGAACAACGACAGCAAGCCGCAGGCAGAAGCGACGGAGAAGACATCCGACGCACAGACGCCTGCCAAGGCGCCGTCCGGCAATGATGCCAAGAGCGATCCCAAGCAGAACGATGCCAAGCAGAACGATGCCAAGCAGAATTATGCCAAGCAGAACGATGCCAAGCAGGACAATGCTGCCAAGCGTGATGACAAGCCGGCGCGCCGTGAGAAGCCTTCCAAGGCGGACAAGGCAGAGCAGGTCAACAGCCATCATGCTCGCGAGTCCATCAAGGCGGCAGAACAGGCCCAGCAGAGCGAGCAGCAGGAAGACGATGTCCAGCAGCCGACGCGCAACAATCCGCGCGCTCGTAGCCGCAGCCATGCACTCAACCCTGACGCCGTCGCTCAGCAGCAGTCCCTGAAGGCCATGGCACTGGCCGGCCCGCAGGCGCAGAGCGCTCAGCCAGCCGACGCCGTGCTCGATGACGTCGCCCCGACCGCAGCACCGCAGCAACCGGTTCCCGCCGTTGCCGAGGAAGGCGCCGAAGGCGTGAAGGTCGCGCCTGAGACGGTCGAGAGCAGTGAACCGCAAGCGCAAGCTGTCGTCGCTGACAGCGATGGCGACAAGGCAGTACCTGCCGACACCAGTGCCGACGTCAGCGCCAAGGTGGAGACGGAGGTGACGCCGGCCGTGGCTGTGACCGCTGACGACGCCACGCCTGATGAGCAGCCGTCGGTCGCCGAGACGCCAGAGGCGCCGGAAATCAGTGCACCCAGCACGCAGGCCCTGCAACAGGACGTGACGACACGGGATGGCTCTGCCGAGGTCAGCGACTCCAGCACCGCGTCTGCCACGCCCCATCAGGCTCAGCGCACTGAACAGCACGCCACCCAGCGTACTGAGCAGCATGCACCGCAGCAGGCCAGCGCTCATCAAGCGCAGGCCGAGACGCTGAGCGCAACGACCGATACCGATGCCGACACCTCTGAAACCGTGTCCGATGCCGAGGCCGATGTGGCAGCAACGGACGTCAAGGCGGATGACAGCGCGGTACAGGCGCAGGTCGCGGTGGAGACCGCACCGGAAGCGGCCGTCGATAGCCAGGCGCTGAAGGACAGCGTGATGCCGCAGGAGACGGCGTCCGTGGCCGAGACCGAAGCTTGCGTGGAAGCAGACACCCCCCATCGCACTGAGCACGCCAGCGACGCTGCGCCGACTGCGACAGCAGAAGACGACAGCGAAGCAGCGACGCAGCCAGAGGCGACAGCTCAGGTAGAAGCGACTCCTGAGACTGCTCCTACCGAGCAAGATGCAGGACAGTCTGAAGCCGCCAAGCCGGAAGTGCAGCAGCCACAGACGGAATCTGCCGCGACCCCGCTGGCGTCGACTCAGGCCGATGCACAGCCTGATGCGTCTCGGGCAGAGGCTGCGCCAGCAGAGCCCGCTCTGGAAGATGTCGAGGCGACCGCCTCCGTGCAGACGGAAACGCCAGCACAGGATGACGACATCGCCGCGGCAGACGCTCAGGCACCTGCGAGCGATGACAAGCAAGATGAGGCAGCCGGGACCGCCAACACTTCACGTCGCCGCCGTGGTGCTCGCGCCTACAATGACCCGCGCGAAGTTCGTCGTCGTGAGCGTGAGGCCGCCGAGAAAGCGGCCGCCGATGCTCAGGCGACAGAGGGTCAGGCAGAAGTCAGCTCGCAGGACAACGACGACAGCACGTCACGTTGAGCCCTGCCCCCTGCCTCACCGGCTTCATCGGTGCAGGCAGGGGATTGACCCGTCACGAAAAAGCCCCGCAGAGTGATCTGCGGGGCTTTTTCGTGACGGAATACCTTCGACAAACCGACCAACCGTCAGGAAGGCGTCGCGGCCATCTCTCCCAGTACGCGCGGTTCCTGCTCCAGCCAGACCCCGAAGCGCGCATGAACGCTCTCACGCACCTCCTGTGCCAGCGCCAGCAGCTCCGAGACCTGCCCGCCCCCAAAGTGAACCAGCACCAGCGCCTGGCGATCATGCACGCCGACATAACCCCGACGTGCCCCCTTGAGGCCACATTGGTCGATCAGCCAGCCGGCCGCCAGTTTCACGCTGCCATCGGCCTGCGGGTAGTGCGGCAAGGTCGGATGATGCGCCAACAGCTCGCGAGCCTCGTCGGCGGCAAGCTGAGGGTTCTTGAAGAAGCTTCCCGCATTGCCGAGCACCGCAGGGTCCGGCAGCTTTTCACTGCGCGTGGCAATCACGGCATTCGCCACGCTCAATGGCGTGATGGCCTCCCCTTGCGGTGTGGCGGCATTGACGCGCTGAGCGAGGTCCCCATAGGCGAGTTGCGGTGTCGCTTCACGCGTCACCACGAACTCCAGGCGAGTGATCAGGACGCGATGCTCAAGCGACCCCTTGAAGAGACTGTCACGGTAGCCGAAGGCGCACTCCTCGCGACTCAGCCAGCGCGTGCTGCCATCCTCCAGCGACATGACTTCCAGTCGCAGCAGATGGTCGGCCAGCTCGACACCATAGGCACCGATGTTCTGGATCGGGGCTGCGCCACAGCAGCCGGGAATCAAGGCCAGATTCTCATAGCCCCACCAGCCAGCTGTCGCCAGCTCCATCACCAGGGCGTGCCAGCGCTTGCCCGCCTCGACACTCACGGTGGCGGTTCTGCCATCCGCTGCCGGCGTGATCGTCATGGCCTCGAAGGCCGGGCGCATCACATGGGCATCCAGCCAGGGCAGCAACACCAGATTGCTGCCCCCACCGATCACCACCAGACGCTCATCGGCCGCACGCGAGTCCAGAATCTGGCGACGCGCCTCGGCCACGCTGCGTGGCTCACTGAAGGTACGTGCGGTGGCGGCAAAGCCCAGGGTATTGCAGGCCGTCAGTGATGCTCTCGTCGATGACTTGTCGGGCGCCATCATGAAGGGGCCCGCGTGACAGGTGGCAGGGCATCGATCAATGCCTCACAGGCGATGTCGATCAGGTCCAGCACCTGCTCGAAGGCCGCAGGCCCCCCGGCATAGGGGTCCGGCACTTCGCGACTGCCTCGCGCCGGAGCCGGCAGCGGCGTCGGCAGCAGGTCCAGCAGACGGCCAAGCAGTGCCGGACTGTCCTGAGGTGCCAGACGCCGCGCGTCACTCAGGTTGGCATCATCCATCACCAGGATCAGATCGACGTCATAAAAGTCCTGCACGCACAGCTGGCGGGCGCGCAGGCCACTGATGTCGTACCCACGCTCAGCCGCATGCGCGATGGCACGTGAATCCGGCGGAGCACCCACATGCCAGTCACTGGTACCACAGCTGTCGACCTCGATGAGCTCATCCAGCCCATGGCGTGCCAGCGCGGCACGCAGTACGCCTTCCGCGCTGGGGGAGCGACAGATATTGCCCAGACAGACCATCAGAATTCGTCTGACCGGCGGTCTGCGCGCCGCTATCCGCTCAAGCAACTCACTCATCACCGACCTCTTGCGTCAGCCAGTCACGCACGCGCTCGAGATCTTCCTGGGTATCCACACCGGCAGGATGGGAGGTGCAGGCGATGGCGACCTGAATCGCATGACCATGATGCAGTGCGCGCAATTGCTCGAGCTGCTCGAGCTGCTCCAGCGGCGCCGGCAGCCAATCGACATATTCGCTCAGAAAGCTGGCGCGATAGGCGTAGAGACCGATATGGCGCAACCAGGAGTCGGTGGCCAGCACGGTCGGCGGCGTGGTGAAGTGCTCCCGATCCCACGGCAGCGGTGCGCGCGAGAAGTACAGCGCGCGACCACGCAGATCACGCACCACCTTGACCACATTGGGATTGAACAGGCTATCGACACTGGTGATGGGCTCGGCCAGGGTCGCGATGGAAGCCCCCTCGTCTTCCTCGAGACGCAAGGTGACCTGATCGATCAGCGCGGCAGGCAACAGCGGCTCATCTCCCTGCACGTTGACGACCAGCGTCTCGGGAGCCAGTGCCAGCCGCTCGACCACTTCCGCGAGACGATCGGTGCCACTGGGGTGATCGGCACGAGTCATCACGACCTCGGCACCGAAGCCCTCACAGACGGTGCGGATACGCTCGTCGTCCGTGGCGATCACCACACGGCTTGCCTGACTGGCACAGGCATTGCGCCAGACATGCTCGATCATCGGCCGACCATGGATGTCCGCCAACGGCTTGCCGGGCAGGCGCGAGGAGTTGAAGCGCGCCGGAATCACCACCACGGCGCCACGACCTGTCACATCACTGCTGTGCGCCACATCGCTCATCAGCCGCGACTCCCCTTGAGCTTCTCGTCGGCATCCATCACGCGCGCTTCTTCTTCCAGCATAACGGGGATGCCGTCACGCACGGGATAGGCCAGTCCATCATAGAAGCACTTGAGCTCGGCATTCGCCGCATCATAGGTCAGCTTGGCCTGACAAAGCGGGCAGACCAGCAGCGCGAGCAATTCCTTGTCCATCGAGACATCTCCGGGATAACAGCTAATAAGAAAGAAACAATCGGTCAGTCGCTCACAGCGCCTCGAGGCGGTTGGCGAGCCAATCCACCAGCGCCTGATCCGGACGCGCCTCGACATCCAGTGCCCAGCAACGCTCGTTGGCGAAGCGGCGACACTTCACGGCATCCTTGGCCGTCATCACCACCGGCAGGTTGTCGGAAAAGCGCAGATCCGTCGGCGTGAAGCGATGATGGTCCGCCAGGGGATGGGGCTGATGCTCCACCCCCAGATTGGTCAAGGTACGGAAGAAACGCTGTGGATTGCCGATACCGGCCAGTGCATGCACCGAGCCACTGAATGGCTGATGAGTGGCGGGATAACGCACATCATCGATCAGATGGCGCCAATGGACCGGCGTCAGCGTCATGCAATGTGATTCCACCGGCAGACGGGTGCAGTCGATCACCCCATTGGAGATCACAGCATCGACACTCGCCAGCCGTGACAGCGGCTCCCGCAGGGGGCCCGCCGGCAGGCACCGCTGATTGCCGAAGGCGCGCTCGCCATCCACCACCACCAGCTCGATGTCGCGCCCCAGCGCATGGTGCTGCAAGCCGTCATCGGAGAGCAGGATGTCGCACCCCGCCGCGATCAGACGACGCGCGGCACTGGGACGGTCCGGGTCCACCGCCACCGGCAGGCCGGTCTGCTGAGCCAGCATCACCGGCTCATCACCGGCATGCTGCGGGTCCGTATCGGCCTGGACATACAGCGGGTAACGCGGCGCGTGGCCACCATAGCCCCGTGAGATGATGCCCGGGCGCCAGCCCTGCTCGCTCAACCAACGGCCGAGCCAGGCCACCAGCGGCGACTTGCCGGTTCCACCGACGGTGATGTTGCCGATCACGATCACCGGCACCGGCGCCTTCCAGACCTCACGCTTGCCAGTGAGATAGGCCTCACGTCGGCGTGCCACCACCCCTTTATAGACATGCTCCAGCGGACGTAACAGATGGAGCCAGGCGGCGCCCCGATACCAGGCGTCTACCAGTCGTTCACTCATGCGTCAGCCGTCTCCCGGAACTGGATGCGATGCAGGGCGGCGTAGGCCCCTTCCTGAGCGATCAACGCTTCATGCGTACCGTCTTCGATGATCTCGCCGTCATCCATCACCAGGATGCGATCCGCCTTCTCGATGGTGGACAGGCGGTGCGCGATGACGAAGGTGGTACGGCCCTGACAGACTTCCTCCAGCGCCCGCTGGATGTAGCGTTCCGACTCGGTGTCCAGTGCCGAGGTGGCCTCATCGAGCACCAGAATCGGCGAATCCTTGTAGATGGCACGCGCGATGGCGATGCGCTGACGCTGCCCTCCCGAGAGCATGATGCCGTTGTCACCGACGATGGTGTCATAGCCCTGACTCATGCGTTCGATGAACTCGTGGGCATAGGCGGCGCGCGCCGCCTCCTCGACCCGCTGGACATCCGCTTCCCCGGTGCCGTAGGCGATATTGGCGGTGAGGTTGGCATTGAACAGCGTCACGTTCTGGGAGACCAGCGCGATCTGCTGGCGCATCGGGCGCAGCTTGTAGTCCTCGATGGCCACGTCGTCGATCAGGATGCGGCCCGTGGTAGGCGAGTAGAACCGTGGCAGCAGGCTCATCAGCGTCGACTTGCCGGAACCTGAGCGCCCGACGATGGCCACCATCTGTCCGGCCTCCACTTCCAGATCGATGCCCTTGAGCACATCCGGCTGGTTGTCGGCGTAGCGGAAGTGGACGTTGTCGAAGCGCACCCGACCCGCCAGGCGACCGTCCGGAACCACGTTGCCGTTGTCGGGCTCCGCGGGCATGTCGAGCAGCCCGAACAGCTCCTCGGATGCCGCCATGCCCTTCTGGATCTCGCCGTTGACCTCGGTCAGCTGACGCACCGGCTTGGCCATCATCGAGGCCGCGGTGATGAAGCCGACGAATTCACCCGCCGACATGCCAGCCATCAATTCCGGCGCCATCGCCAGCCACACCAGGGTCGCCAGTGCCACGGCGATCAACAGCTGGATCACCGGCGTGGCGGTGGCCTTGGTCAACGCCTCCTTCATCTTCTGCTCGCGGTTGTACTCACTGACCGCAGCGAAGCGCGCCTTCTCGTAATCTTCCGCACCGTGGGTGCGGACCACCCGATGCCCGGACAGCGCCTCGGATGCCACATGGGTGACCTCCCCCATCGAGCCCTGGATACGCTTGGAGAGCTTGCGGAAGCGCTTGCTGGCATAGCTGACCACCCAGCCGATCAGCGGCGTGACCGCGATGAATACCAGCGTGAGTTTCCAGTTGGTCCAGAACAGATAGCTCAGCAGACCCAGCACGAAGAAGCCTTCGCGCATGATGATGGTCAATGCCTTGGTGGCGGCGCCGGTGATCTGCTCCACGTGATAGGTCACGCGGGTGATCAGGTGACCGGTGGAGTTCTCGTCGAAGTAACGTCCCGGCAGATGCAGCATGTGGTTGAACACGGTGGTACGCAGGGTATGCACCACGTTGCGTGCCACGTCGCTCATGCAGTAGGTCCCCAGGAAGGTCCCCACACCGCGTATCGCGAACATGCCGATCACGAACAACGGCAGGAACAATCTGAACTGGGCGTCAGGATTCTGAATGCCATCGATCAGGCGCTTCATCATCTCGGCCAGCGCCGTGCTCGAGGCACCATAGATGACGTAACCCAGCACGGCAGCCAGGAACATCTTCCAGTACGGACGGACATAGCCGAGCAGGCGGCGGTAATGAATCCAGGTGGAGTCGCGACTCACGGGGTCTCCATAGACTTGAGCGGCGCCCTCATGGGGCATCCGGTGGTGATGTATCGGTCCCGGTGCGCGTACTGATGCGCACTCGGGTAATGCCCACTTCGGCGGCAGCGTCCAACGCTTTCACCACCTTCGCATGTGGCGTACGGCCATCGGCTTCGAGGATCAACCCGAAGCGATCAGCCTGGTCCTTGTGTCGTGCAAGCGCAGCCCCCAATGCTGACTCGGTGAGCGAGGTGTCACCGAGCGTGAAATCTCCCTTGGCGCCGATGGTCATGATCAGCGGCGCCTGCTCCACGGCGCTGGCCTGACTGGATTGCGGCAGAATCAGGTCCAGGGCGCGTCGACTGTCAAACGTGGTCGAGACCATGAAGAAGATCAGCAGCAGAAAGACCACGTCGATCAGCGGCGTGAGATTGACCTCGACCGATTCACGCTGGCGACGAGGAAACCTCATGACGGCCTCCCGGGCCCCACGCCTCGATCGGCGAGCGTGTCGGAGCCCGAGAGCGGATCATCCTCGTCCCGACGCATGTAGGCCGGCAGGTCTTCCGGCAGACTCTCCCTCGGCGCTGGCCCGTTGCGCTGGCCCGCGCGACGATCGAAGCCGTCATGACTCTCGGCCAGCCCCAGCTCCCCCTGATGGTGCGAGATGTACTCCACCACCTGCCCCGCCTGCTCTTCCATGGTCACGGTGATGTCTTCCACGCGACGCTGGAAATAGCGATGGAACATCAGCGCCGGAATCGCGACCGTCAGACCCGCCGCCGTGGTGACAAGCGCCTGGGAAATCCCGCCGGCCAGCTCCTGGGCACGCTCGGCGGACCCGGCGTCCACGATCACGGCGAAGACATCGATCATGCCGACCACCGTGCCCAGAAGGCCCAGCAGCGGGGTGATGGCCGCGATGGTCCCCAGAGGGCTCAGGAAGCGCTCCATGTCGTGGATCACCGCAACGGCCGATTCCTGAATGCGCGCACGCACCTGTTCATTGCCCAGGCGCGCATTGCGAAGCCCTGCCGCCAGCACCCCCCCAAGGGGCGAATGACTCTCCAACCAGTAGACATTGACCTGTCCCTGACTGATCAGTTCACACACCTCCTGTCCCAGACCGCGCGGCGCGATACGGCGCGTGCGCAACGTCCACAGACGTTCGAGGATGATGGCCAGTGCCACGACCGAACATCCCAGGATCGGGAGCATCAGCAGCCCCCCTGCGTACAAGGCTTCCAACATGTGACCTCTCCCTTGGTCTTGATGGTGCACCGTCAACGGCGCCGATCATTGTTGTCGTCATCAGGCCTGCGCGACCGCGTCCCTGGCACGCTGACAGGCAGACATTCGCCATGCCCCTGATCAATCAACGGATTTTACCCCAAGGCACTGCGTATCGATACCGGCAGCACCCCGCGCGGGAATGAGGCGCTCCGCGTCAGGGGACCACTCCCAGCGCAGCGCTCCCTCCAGGCCACTGTGCCAGACACATTGCGCATGCCGCATCAGGCGTTCGACCACCTCGTCATGCGGATGACCATGCGGATTGTAGCGTCCGGCACTGATGATCGCGTGGCGCGGTGCCAGACGCGCGAGCCAGGATTCCCCACTGCTGCTGCGACTGCCATGGTGCGCGACGACCAGCAATGGCAGCGGGCTTCCCGCCAGCCGACGCGAGAGCAGCTCCACCAGCTGGCGCTCCTCCTGCACCCCGATATCGCCACTCAGCAACGCCAGCGGACGCTCACCCCACGCGATCAGAACCACACAGGAGTGGGCATTGTCACGCCGCACCTTCCACCCGGGCGGCGGCCACAGCATCTCCAGTTTCACGGGGCGGTCGGCGAGATGGCCGAGCGTGATGCGCCGCCCTGCCTCACAGGACGCGGTCGGCACGTCCTTCAGCCAGCCCACCTGACGGTCAAGACGGCCTCTCTGTCCCTCAGGCACCCACAACTGCGCGATCTGCTCCGCTCGCAGCGCCGCCAGTCCGCCTGCATGATCGCCATCACCATGACTGATGATGACGCCCCAGGGCGCCTCGGCAGCCGTCAGCAGCTCCCCCATGCGCGGCGGCCCGAAGGCAGCACCGGGGCCGAGATCATAGAGCCAATGACGAGGAAGATCCTCCATCGTCTCAGGTGACAGCACGCGCCCCGCTACCCTGAGCGATATCGCCAGCCCCTGTCCGACGTCATGGACGGTCACGACCAACGGGGCCGCTCGCGAATCGGCAAGCCATTCGCTGTCGCGCCCTATGCGTCCTTCGCCGGCGTGGGCGCTGGACGGCCATGGCGCAGGCGGCCACAGCAGCAAGGCAAGCCCCGTCCCCCACAGCATCGCCAGGGCGGTGCACAGCCCTCTGACACGGCGCTCCAACCCCGGCACTCCACTTGCCAGCCACAGGCCGCCCAGTACCATCATCGCCATCGCTGCTGCCATGTCAGCGGACAGGGTGTCCGTCGCTGTCCGTGCGGGCCAGAGGCCATGGCGCTGCGTGACGGTCCCGAGCCACGCCATGCCATGATCCACTCGCTCGGCGAGCCACTGCCACAGCGTCCCGCTCATTCCTGCCCTTTCCGACAGCCGCAAGCCCATCGCGTCCAGCAGGGAATCGATGCCAGCCAGCCCCCAGCCCAGCATCCCCAACGGCACGACCAAGAGGGTCGCGAGCGGAGCAATGACGAGGTTCATCGGCATGGCAAGCCATGACAGCTGACCACGCCCGACCAGCAGAGCGACCCCCATCACCAGCGTCAACACCCATTGACTGCGCAGCGTGGCGCGACACCAGCCCAGCGCGCCGCGGGGGCGCTCACACCCCTGCCAGGCCAGCAGCAGCGCTGCCACGGCAAGAAACGAATACCAGGTGCCGGGTCGCCACAAGGCCAGCGGATCAAGGCCGATCACCAGCGACAACGCCAGCATCCATATCTGCCAGACGCCCAGGCCGCTGCGCCCGCTGGCCATCCACAACCCAACACTTGTCATCAGCGCCGCTCGCAGCGCCGGCGGTGCCAGCCCCGCCAGTATCGCGAAACTCCAGGCCGCCAGACACGCCAGCCACCAGGGAGCGACGCTGAAACGCCAGTCGGCAGGACGAAGACGGCGCAGGACGCCAAAGCTCACCACCAGCACCAGGCTTGCCATCAGCCCGACATGCAGCCCTGACACCACGGCGAGGTGCGTCAACCCGGTGGCATTCAAGGACTCCCAGTCATCGCGAGTCAGCGCCGAGGCACGCCCCAGCGTCAGCGCCGCCAGCCAGCGGCAGGGCGAATGCGCCCATTGGATGTCATCGCTCCGCCCTCCACAGCCCTGCCAGAGCCGCTGCTCGGCCGCCAGGCGCAACGCTGCCACCCCGCGGGGTGGTGCCAGTCGCTGTGCTCGGGCGGGGTCTCGCACGTACCCCGTCGCCACGATCCCCTCGCGCCACCACCAGCTGACCCGATCAAAACTCTGCAGCGCGTCCGGGTTGCTGGCAGCATGCGGCGGCACCAGTCTGGCGATCAGCCGCCACCGCTCCCCTGCTTGCCAGGGAACGAGAAGAGGCGAAGCTGATGATTCAGAGGCGGTACGCCGCGGCCAGTAGCGCCGCAATTGCACCCGCTGACCCTCGAGACGACGACAGGCCAGCTCACGCCCGGCGCTCGTCATGCCGGATGCGTTCACCCTGGGGGGCTTGAGCGCCTCACCTTGCTCTCCGCCTGCTTCGCCCTCAGCGCCCGAGGCTCGACAGGCTTCCACCCTGAAGACCAGACGCACCGACTCCCCCGGGGCCGGGAGCGAACGGCTGGCCTGCTCGATGCGCCCCTCCAGCCAGATATCCTCGCGCGCCAGTGCTTCGGCAAGCATGAGTGGCTGATGCGCCAGCCCGAGCAACAGCCCACCCCACAGAGCAATCCCCAGCCGCAAAACTGCCGGGCGTCGCGCGAAGGCGAGCATCACCAGCAGGCTTAACACAAGGGATGGCAGCAACAGGCTGTCTGCCATCCCGTTCAAGACATCCCCTGCGCTTTCGGGTGCGCCATCCGGCATGCGTCCCTGCCAATCGGCCGCCCACTCCCCCTGTCGCGACAGCCACACCCCGGCCACCAGACCGGCGAGCCACTGGATCAGAGCCCCCGGTGTCAGCCAGGACCCGCGAAACCGCGTGGCGTCGCTCGCGCCCACGGGCAGCTTTTCAGACGAATCGTTCAAGGAGGCAGATATCGCTCTTCATCAGGCATGACGGGGGCTGGCCTGCGTTCAGCATCATTTCAAGCACACAGGATTGCACGATGCGGGCCGCTTAACTGAGCTCACAGCATGGCAGTCCCGGGGACATGTATGGATAATGGCCGGCGTTGAATGCCAAATGGCCAAGCCATGCCTCGTCGTCTACTCAAGCGGTTCATGCCGGAACCGGATGCCCTCAGGCGCAAGAAATCCCTGCGCTTCATGCATCACCTGATCGCCGACCCCGCGTTGTGGGCGTTGTCGCGTCGAACCGTTGCCAATGCGTGCATGGTAGGCTTCTTCTGTGCCTTGCTGCCGATCCCCTTCCAGATGGTGGTGGCCGCCTTCGGCGCCTGGGCGTTGCGCTGCAACCTTGCGCTCTCGGTAGGTCTGGTGTGGATCACCAACCCGTTGACCATGCCCGTGGTCTACTACGCGACCTATCGCGTGGGCGCCTGGATGCTCGATACGCCTGCCCGGGTGATGCCGGACCAGGTCTCCGCGGCCTGGTTCGCCAACCAGCTGGAAGATATCCTGCCGGCACTTGCGCTGGGCTCGCTGGTCAGCGCGGTGGTGGTCGCCCTGCTCGCCAACGTGCTGGTCCGGCTGCTGTGGCGTTATCAGGTCGTGCGCAGCTGGCGCAGTCGCCGCAAGGCGCGTCTGGCCGCCAGGCGTTGCACCAAGGCGCAGCGGTCCGACCAGAACGCTGCCCCGGATACCGACAAGTCCTGAAGGCTGACGACGCCGCCCATGAAAAAGCCCCGCCATCTCTCGATGGCGGGGCTTTTGGCTTTCTGGCATGGCGTGAGGCAGACATCCGCCACTCAGCGGTGGAGCTCAGTCCTCGTGCAGCTTGCCGCCATCCAGGCGCAGCACACGGTGCTGGTGCGCGGCCAGCCCATTGTCGTGGGTCACGATGATGAAGGCGGCCTGCGCTTCCCGAGCGATGTCGTCCATCAGCTCCAGAATGCGCGCCGCCGTGGTCTGATCCAGGTTGCCGGTCGGTTCATCCATCAGCACCAGGCTCGGGTCCGTCACCAGCGCACGCGCGATGGCGACGCGCTGACGTTCCCCCCCGGACAGCTCGCCCGGCTTGTGATCGGCGCGCGGCGCCATGCCGACACGCTCCAGCAGCTTGCGCGCCTTGACGGCGGCCTCGGCACGCTTGTGGCCCCGGATGATCAACGGCATCGCCACATTCTCTTCGGCGCTGAATTCCGCCAGCAGATGATGGAACTGATAGACGAAGCCGATGTGCTGATTGCGGAAGCTGCCCAGCGCCGACTCACTGAGTTCGGACAGGCGCTGGCCGGCCACCTTCACGATGCCCTGACTGGGATGATCCAGCCCGCCGAGCAGATTGAGCAGCGTGGTCTTGCCGGAGCCGGAGCTGCCGACGACGGCGACCCGTTCGCCGGCGTGCACACGCAGCTCCAGTTCGTCCAGAACCTGCACCTTCTGCGGGCCTTCGTCGTAGCTGCGACTCAGGCGCTCACAGATCAACATCGGCTTGCCGTGAGCCAGGTCAGTCGCACGGGTGTCAGAAGCCGGGGTCGGCATGGCGGAGTCTCCAGCAGCAGAGCGGGATGATGCATCGGTCGATGTCGGTAGATCATTCATAGCGCAGCACCTCGGCCGGCTGGATGCGGGAAGCGCGCCAGGCCGGATAGAGTGTCGACAGGAAGCTCAGCACCAGCGCGGAGCCGATGATGACGCCCATGTCGGACAGCTCGAGACGAGACGGCAGATAGCTGATGAAGTAGACGTTGGGATCCAGGAACTGGATACCGAAGGTCGACTGCACCCAGGCGATGATGTCGGAGACGCTCAATGCCAATGCCACCCCGGCGATGGCGCCGATGATGATCCCCATCACGCCGATGGTCAGCCCCTGGACGATGAAGATGCCCATGATGCTGCCGGGCTTGGCCCCGAGGGTGCGCAGGATGGCGATGTCGGCGTGCTTGTCGGTCACCATCATCACCAGCGTCGAGACGATGTTGAAGGCTGCCACGGCGACGATCACCATCAGTAGCAGGCCGATCATGTTCTTCTCCATCTGGATGGCGGCGAACAGGTTGCCGTGGGTACGCTTCCAGTCCATGCCGCGATACTGCGGCCCCAGCTGGCTGATGATGTCACGGGTGACGGCATCGGCACTGAACAGGTCATCGAGTTTCAGGCGTACGCCCTGCACCTCGCCTTCCTTGAAGCGTGCCAGCTTGGCCATGTCCGAGATGTCGGTGTAGGCGAGACTGGCATCCACGTCCGCGCCGACCTTGAAGATGCCGGTCACCGTGAAGCGCTTGAGGCGCGGGAAGATGCCCCCGGGCGTGATGGAGGCCTCGGGCACCAGCAGCGTGACGCGATCCCCGACGCCGACCCCGAGATTGCGTGCCAGCAGCTCCCCCATCACGATGCCCCAGCTGCCCGGCGTGAGGTCTGCCAGACTTCCTTGCACCATGTGCTCACTGATGATCGAGACCTGGTCCTCCGCGGACGGATCGATACCGGTGACCAGCGCGCCCTTGTTGCGACCATTGGTGGTGAACATGCCCTGCTGCTCGATGTAGGGAGCGGCACCGACGACATGCGGCTTCTCGCGCAACATGCCGGCGAGCGTCTCCCAGTCGGTGACGCTGTCGCGCGCCTCGACCCGCACATGCGGCACCATGCCCAGTACGCGGGTACGCAATTCGTGGTCGAAGCCGTTCATGACGGACAGCACCAGAATCAGCACGGCCACGCCCAACGACAGGCCGAGCATCGAGGTCAGGGAAATGAAGGAAATGAAATGGTTACGGCGCTTGGCGCGGGTATAGCGCAGGCCGATCAGAAAGGGTAGGCGATCCAGCAGCATCGAAGTCGATTCCTTGGGTCAGGGTCGCGGGCCATGATACGCATTCCGCAGGCTCGGCGCATGGGGCCACAATCGCGCCCAGTTTGCCAGCCCTCGCATGAGAACAGCATGAACCGCCAGTCTCGAGTGTCTGGCCATATGACGCACGCAGGGGCTAGCGTCGACGCATGGCTCTGCTATCATCGCGCGCCGAGTCCGCGGTATCGCGGCATTACCGTCACTTCTTCATCAGGGAGATGCCCATGGCCACCCGTCTGCTTGCCGAATGGCACCCGCAGGATGCCATCCAGCTCAGCTGGCCCAGCCCCCACAGCGACTGGAACGAGATGCTCGAGAGCATCGAAGCCACCTGCGAGGCCATGGTGATCGCCATCAGCCGGTATCAGCACGTGCTGATCAGCGTCAGTGACGAGGCCACCCGCGAGCGCCTCACGTCACGCTTCGCCGGTTTCGGCGTGCCGGCCGAGCGTCTGCATCTGCATGTGGCGCCGCTGGATGACACCTGGACGCGTGACCACGGCCCCATCACCGTCGAACGTGATGGCCAGCCGGTACTGCTCGACTACACCTTCACCGGCTGGGGCGGCAAGTTCGAAGCCGCTCGTGACAACGCCCTGACCCGAGCGCTGGCCGCTCAAGGGGTCTATGCAAGCCCGGTGGAAAGTCGCGATTTCATTCTGGAAGGCGGTGGTATCGAGACGGATGGCCTGGGGACAGTGTTGACCACCGAGGCCTGCCTGCTCAACGACAATCGCAATGCCGGGCTGAGCCGCGAGCAGGTCGAGGCACAGCTCACGGCCGATTTCGGTGTCTCACGCATCCTGTGGCTGGCCAATGGCCATCTGGAAGGCGATGACACCGACAGTCATGTCGACACCCTGGCGCGCTTCTGCGACCCGCGTACCATCGCCTACGTGCGTTGCGATGATCGCGACGACCCGCACTACCCGGCGCTCAAGGCGATGGAAGCCGAACTGGAAGGCATGCTGGATGCCAATGGCGATCCGTACTTCCTGGTACCGCTGCCATGGCCAGAGGCATGCTTCGATCCCGAAGATGGCCATCGCCTGCCGGCGACCTATGCCAACTTCCTGATCATCAACGGCGCGGTGCTGGTGCCGACCTATGCCGATCGTCACGACATGATCGCGCTCAAGGCCCTGGCGGGCGCCTTCCCGGGACGTGACATCATCCCGGTCGACTGCCGCGCCGTGATTCGCCAGCATGGCAGTCTGCACTGCATGACCATGCAACTGCCCAAGGGCACCCTGGCCACCTCGAACCTCACTCAAGGAGCACTGTGATGACCACTTCCCGCCGTACACTCAAGGTCGGTGTCGTCCAGCAGCAGGGCTGGCCCGACAAGGATACGAGCCTGGCGGCCAGCGAGGCGGCCATCCGCCGCCTGGCAGCCGGCGGTGCTGAGCTGGTGATGCTGCAGGAGCTGCATGCCAGCCACTATTTCTGCCAGACGGAAGACACCGCGATCTTCGATCTCGCCGAACCCCTCGAAGGCCCGACCACCCAGCGCCTGGCCAGTCTGGCCGCTGAACTCGGTCTGGTCATCGTCGGCTCCATCTTCGAGCGCCGCGCGGCGGGCGTATATCACAATACCGCCGTGGTGCTCGACAAGGCCGATGGCCTGGTCGGCACCTTCCGCAAGATGCACATCCCGGATGATCCCGGCTTCTACGAGAAGTTCTACTTCACGCCGGGCGATGCGCCCAGCGCACAGTCGCCGCGCCGCGGTTTCGAGCCCATCGATACCTCGGTGGGCCGCCTGGGCGTGCAGGTCTGCTGGGATCAATGGTATCCGGAAGGCGCGCGACTGATGGCACTGGCCGGTGCCGAGATGCTGCTCTATCCCACCGCCATCGGCTGGGACCCGCGCGATGATGAGGCCGAGCAGACGCGCCAGAAGGATGCCTGGACCCTGATCCAGCGCAGTCACGGCGTCGCCAATGGCGTGCCGGTGATCGTCGCCAATCGAGTCGGCCATGAAGCGGACCCGACGCCTGCCAGCGAAGGCATCCAGTTCTGGGGAGGCAGCTTCGTGTGCGGACCCCAGGGCGAGCTGCTGGCGCATGGCGGCACCGAGCCCGAGGAGTTGCTGGTCGAGGTGGATCTGGCGCGTGGCGAGGACGTGCGCCGCATCTGGCCCTATCTGCGTGACCGCCGCATCGATGCCTATGGGGATCTCACCGAACGCTATCGCGACCGCTAGACGCAAGGTCGCGATCAGCTCCTGAGGAAGCCGCGTGTTTCTTGACGACGCTTCCCGCCCGGGAGATGCCAGCCATGCCACGAGGCGACCTGCGGGGCGCCTCGTGTCGTATCCGCACGCTTGTCTTTCCCGCCAGGCTGCGCTAAACAGGATAACGCGATAAAAAGAGTGTATCCCTCAAGCGCCAACCAGGACGCGGACCATGCCCGAATATCAGCTGATGGCCAGAATAGAGGCGGCCTTCGATGAACAGATCAGCGCAGCCGAACAGGTCATCACTGCCGTCGCGGAGGAGAGTTCGCCGCTGTGGCGGCTGGATGGCGGCCATGCCGATCTCGATTGGCTACGGCTCGCGCTGCAGGATGTGTGGTATCAGGATGGGCAGGATGGGCGTGTCACCCGCCCCTATCTGGGCGTGGTGGCGGCAGGCCCGCAGGTGATCCAGGCAGTCTGCGCCCTCAATCTGGCCAAGGAGCATCTGGCGGGACTGTTTGCCGAACTGCGTGAGGCGTATCCCGATCAGCTCGCGGAGCTCAAGGCCATCCTGCCCTTCCGCCACCCTGGCCTCAACCAGCACCTGAAGGGCGATGGCCTCGCTCGTCTGCATCTGAAGCAATGCTGGCGGCGCGTACCGGTCGCGGAAGCAGCGGTGGCGCGAGTGCGTTTCGCCTGGTACAGCTCCGGACGCTCCATTCAGCGCGTCAGTGTGCCGGAGTGCGAGGCGATGCTGATGAAACTGGATACCGAGGCCGATCACGTGCGCCTGCAGCTCAGACTGCTGGCGGGCCTGCCCTCTGACGAGATACTGGCACGCATCCAGCCTCAGGCGCCGCTGATGCGCGCCAATCTCTTCTATCGTGAGCCGGTCTTGCGCGAGGATGGCGAGCTGCGCACTCGCCGCGCGATGAACGTCTCGCTACCGCTGTTCCTGCCCCACGATGACCTGCGCCTGCCGGCGCTCAACCAACCCTCACCGACTCCGCCCGCACAGCGCACACGCGCCAGACGCGGAGATGTGCGCATCGAGGACACGCCCTTTCTCAAGAGCCTGCGCGTGCATCGCTATCGCTGATCTCTAGAGCCGGAGAGCCGGAGAGCCAGTGAGACAGACTGTGAAGTCGCCTGCTAGAGATCCAGTCCTGATTCCGGCAGGCGCTTGAGGTGCATGCGGCGCGCCAGGCGGATCAACGGCTTGAGCGTCAGCTGCAGCGAGCCGATCACGAACAGCCAGATCCCCAGCGTCATCCACTCATCCCAGAAGAAGCACACGCTGCCGATGGTGAACAACAGGCCCAGCACCAGCTCGTTGATGATGCTGGCCAGCTCGTAACGGCGGTGGATGACCAGCTCCTCGCGGCCGAGACGCAAGGTCAGGTCACTCGTGACATCCTGCTCGCGAGGGGATTGCGACTCGGGGTGTGGCTGTCGACTCATCGAAGGCTCCTTGGGTAAAAGACTGGGTCATCTGTGAATATCTCGTGTCAGTGGGCACAAAGCACAAGGCCCCGACATCCAGGATGTCGGGGCCTTGTGCGTGGCCGCGTTGGCACAGCGAGCTCAGGGCTCATGATTCAGGGCTCAGGGCTCAGAACAGACGATTGAGTCCATTCATGGCAGCGACCCGATAGGCTTCTGCCATGGTCGGGTAGTTGAAGGTGGTGTTGACGAAGTACTTGAGCGTATTCGCCTCACCTTGCTGCTGCATGATGGCCTGGCCGATGTGCACGATCTCGGATGCCTGATCACCGAAGCAGTGGATGCCGAGGATTTCCAGCGTGTCGCGATGGAACAGGATCTTGAGCATGCCAACGGTGTCGCCGGTGATCTGGGCGCGTGCGGTGTCCTTGAAGAAGGCCTGCCCCACTTCATAGGGAATGCGCGCTTCGGTCAGTTCGCTCTCGCCACGCCCCACCGAGCTGATCTCGGGGATGGTGTAGATGCCGGTCGGCACCTCATTGACGAACTTGAACTCCTCGCCCAGCAGATTGGCCGAGGCGAAGCGGCCCTGATCATAGGCAGCAGAGGCCAGGCTCGGCCAGCCGATGACATCGCCCACGGCATAGACGTGGTCCAGCTCGGTGCGGTACTGATCATCGACCGTCAGCTGACCACGACCATTGGCCTGCAGACCGATGTTCTCGAGCCCGAGGCTGTCGGTATTGCCGGTGCGCCCATTGGCCCACAGGAAGGCGTCCGCACGCAGCTTCTTGCCGGACTTGAGGTGCACGACCACACCGGACTCATCGCCCTCGATGCGCTCGTATTCCTCATTGTGGCGCACCAGCACGCCGTTGTTGCGCAGGTGGTAGGACAGCGCGTCGGAAATCTCGTTATCCAGGAATGACAACAGACGATCACGGGTATCGATCAGGTCCACCTTGACGCCCAGCCCCGAGAAGATGGAGGCGTACTCGGACCCGATGACACCGGCACCGTAGATGATCAACGTGCGCGGCGTGTGCGACAGACCCAGGATGGTATCGGAGCAATAGATACGCGGGTGGCGGAAATTGACGTCTGCCGGGCGGTAGGGGCGCGACCCGGTGGCGATCACGACCTTCTCCGCATGCAGCTCCTCGGTCCCTTCATGGGCATCACGCACCAGCACGGTGTGCTCGTCCTTGAAGCGCGCGGTACCGAAGAACACGTCGATGCGATTGCGAGCATAGAAGCGCGTGCGCATCTCGACCTGCTGCTCGATGGTACGACGCGAACGTTCCAGCACCTTGGGGAAGGAGAACCAGCGCGGCTCACCGATGTCGCGGAACATGCGATTGGTGTTGAACTCGATGATCTGCTTGACCGCGTGACGCAGGGCCTTGGAGGGGATGGTGCCCTTGTGGGTGCAGTTGCCGCCCACGGAGGACTGGGCCTCGATCACGGCCACTCGCTTGCCATGCTTGGCCGCATTGACCGCCGCGCTCTCCCCTGCCGGACCGGTACCGATCACGACCACATCGTAGTTGTAGACTGCCATGAGACTCGCTTTGCTCCTTGGTTGTTCGTAGGCCGGCCCTGACACGCCACACTCTGCTCAGGGAGAGAATGGCATGCCAGGGCCGGCGGCTGGCCTTGCGGCCGGCGGGCTCTGAGTCATCAGAGCAGAAATCAGCGACGCGGGGCTTCGTAGGCCAGATCACTGGCCAGCTTGCCGCCGCTCTCGGCCATCAGACGCTGGCGCTCCTGCTCCTTCTCGCACTCGTCATCCTTGCCGCCACAGATATCACAGCCATCCTTGAGCCCGAGGTTGTTGAGGCCGCCGCAGGAGCCGGCGATCGGCTTGCGCCCCATCAACACCCCGACAGCCATCGCGCCGATCAACAGCAGCATGGCGGCGAACACCAGTAACCAGATAGTCATGTCATTTCTCCCGGGGCATGGCCCCATGTTGGCCCACTGTGACCGACCCGACTCGACCGCCACATCGGTACCCGCCCTGACGGGAGGGTGCCAATGCATCGTGAGTGGCAGGCCCGGTCAGGGGCGTGTCACGACAGGTGGCAGCGGATCACGTCCTCCCCGTCTGCCTGACGGCAGACAGGCTCAGACGCTGGATTCCCCTGCGGGCTTCGTGTCGCCTGTCGCCGGCGCGTCCTTCAGATAGGGCGCGAATGCCGGACTCCAGGACTGCTTGAAGCCATCATCCGTTTTGACAATGAAATAGGCGGCAATGTTCTCGCGTCTTGCGATGGCCATTGCCTTCTCGGCGCCAAGCACGTTGAGTGCCGTGGCCCAGGCGTCCGCACTCGCACAATCTGGCGTGATGACCGTCACCGATGCCAGGGAGTGCTGAATGGGACGACCGGTACGCGGATCGATCGTGTGTGAGTAACGTACGCCGTCCTGCTCGAAATAGTTGCGGTAGTCACCGGAAGTCGCCACGGCAGCATTGCCGGGGTCGATGATCCGCTGCACGGAACGCTCGAAGGACTTCGGCGCTTCGATGGCGATACGCCACGGCTTGTGGCCGGGCTTCTCACCCTTGACGCGGATCTCGCCACCGACCTCGACCAGATAGTTCTCGATGCCATTGGCCTCGAGCACATCGGCGACTCGATCCACCCCATAGCCCTTGGCGATCCCCGACAGGTCGGCATACACCGGCTTGCGCTTGATCACCGTATTGCCATCGAGCTCCAGCGCCAGATGATCGACCTTCTCGAGCGCCTGCGCGATCTGTGCATCACTCGGTGCCTTGTCGAGACGCTCATCCGGGCCAAAGCCCCACAGATTGACGGCCGGGCCGACGGTGATGTCAAAGGCACCCTCGGAGCGCCTGCCGATATCCTGCGATTCGGCCAGCACCTGCGCCAGGCCATCCGACAGCGTGATCGGCGTATCCAGCGGTGCCTGATTGAGCTTCGAGAGCTCCGAGGTGTCCTTGTAGGTCGACATCTGCCAGTCGACCTTGTCCAGCGCCTCGACGCTCGCCTGCTTGAGTGACGCCACCTCATCGACATCCAGATCCCCTGCCACCGTGACATGGAATCCGGTGCCGAAGATGGGACCGGCAAAGCGATGCAACTCAGGGTTGCTGGAATTTTCACAGCCTGCAACCAGCAGGGCCAGCCCCATGAGGGCCGGCCCTGCCAGTCGTCTTGCGACGCGTGACATCATCGATCAACCACCGAAGTCATCGAGCAGGATGTTCTCCGGCTCCACACCCATGTCGGTCAGCATCTTGACGACGGCGGCGTTCATCATGGGCGGCCCGCACATGTAGTACTCGCAGTCCTCAGGGGCCGGGTGGTCCTTGAGGTAGTTTTCGTACAGGACGTTGTGGATGAAGCCCGTCGGGCCTTCCCAGTTGTCCTCAGGCTGCGGATCAGACAGCGCCAGGTGCCACTCGAAGTTCTCGTTCTCTTCGGCCAGCTGGTCGTATTCCTCGTTGTAGAACGACTCGCGCATGGAGCGCGCACCGTACCAGAACGACATCTTGCGCTTGGAATTCAGACGCTTGAGCTGATCGAAGATATGGCTGCGCATCGGCGCCATGCCGGCACCGCCACCGATGAAGACCATCTCGGCGTCGGTATCCTTGGCGAAGAACTCACCGAACGGCCCCATCACGGTCACCTTGTCACCCGGCTTCAGCGAGAAGACATAGGTGGACATCAGCCCCGGCGGATGCTGGGAATTCGGCGGCGGAGTGGCGATACGGATGTTGAACTTCAGGATGCCGTACTCTTCCGGATAGTTCGCCATGGAGTAGGCGCGGATGACCGGCTCTTCGTTCTTGTGCTGAACGTTGAACAGACCGAACTTCTCCCAGTCACCACGATACTCTTCTTCGATATCGAAGTCGGAGAACTTGATGTCGTAGGCCGGCGCTTCCAGCTGCACGTAACCGCCGGCGCGGAAGTTGACTTCCTCGCCTTCCGGCAGCTGCAGGTTCAGCTCCTTGATGAAGGTCGCGACGTTCGGGTTGGCGGTCACGGTGGTTTCCCACTTCTTCACACCGAAGATCTCTTCCGGCACTTCGATCTTCATGTCCTGCTTGACCGGGACCTGGCATGACAGGCGCCAGCCTTCCTTCTTCTCACCCATGGTGAAGTGGGATTCCTCGGTGGGCAGGATGGAGCCGCCGCCCTCCTCGATCCGACACTTGCACTGGGCACAGGAACCCCCGCCACCACAGGCGGAGGACAGGAAGATGCCATTGGCCGCCAGGGTCTGCAGCAGCTTGCCGCCGGCCTGGGTGGTCAGGGTGTTGGCGGGGTCGCCATTGATCTCGATCTGGACGTCACCGCTCGAGACCAGCTTGCTGCGTGCCGCGAGAATCACGAGCACCAGGCCGATCACGACCACAGTGAACATGACGACGCCGAGCACGATGATGGAGGTATCTACCATTTCGATTTCCTTATGCTCGGTTGCGTTACAGCTGGACGCCGGAGAAGGACATGAAGCCCAGCGACATCAGGCCAACGGTAATGAAGGTAATGCCGAGACCCTGCAGGCCAGCCGGCACGTCAGAGTACTTGAGCTTCTCGCGGATACCGGCCAGTGCGGCGATCGCCAGTGCCCAGCCGAAGCCGGCACCCACGCCATAGATCACGGACTCGCCGAAGCTGTAGTCACGCTGCACCATGAACAGGGCCGCACCGAGAATCGCGCAGTTGACCGTGATCAGCGGCAGGAACACGCCCAGCGCGTTGTAGAGCGCCGGCACGAACTTGTCGAGGAACATCTCGAGGATCTGGACGATCGCCGCGATGACGCCGATGTAGGACAGGTAACCCAGGAAGGACAGGTCGATGCTTTCCGCACCTTCCAGACCGGTCCAGGTCAGCGCGCCTTCACGCAGCAGATAGTTCAGGATCAGGTTGTTGACCGGGACGGTCACCGCCAGCACGACGATGACGGCCACGCCCAGACCGATCGCGGACTGGATCTTCTTGGACACCGCCAGGAAGGTGCACATGCCCAGGAAGAAGGCCAGCGCCATGTTCTCGACGAACACGGCCTTGATGAACAGGCTCAGGTAGTGTTCGAACATGTTACACGGCCTCCTTGATCTTGGTGTTGGCGGTAATCTTGTACTCCGCCTTTTCGACCTGCTCCGGATAGACGCTGCGCAGCACCCAGATGAACAGACCGATGACGAAGAACGCGGACGGCGGCAGCAGCATCAGACCATTCGGGATGTACCAGCCACCGTCGTTGACGGTCTGCAGGATGGTCACGCCGAACAGGGAGCCGGAACCGAACAGCTCACGCACGAAGCCGACCACCAGCAGGATCACGGTGTAGCCGAGACCGTTGCCGATACCGTCGATGAAGCTCATCGCCGGGCCATTCTGCATGGCGTAGGCTTCCGCGCGGCCCATCACGATGCAGTTGGTGATGATCAGACCGACGAAGACCGACAGCTGCTTGGAGGTCTCGAAGGCGAAGGCCTTGAGCGACTGATCGACCACGATGACCAGCGAGGCGATGATCGTCATCTGCACGATGATGCGGATGGACGACGGGATGTGATTGCGGATCAACGAGATGAACAGACTGGAGAACGCCGTCACCAGTGACACCGCGATCCCCATGATCAGGGCGGTGTTCATCGAGTTGGTCACCGCCAGCGCGGAGCAGATACCGAGGATCTGCAGCGCGATGGGGTTGTTCTTGAAGATCGGCGTCGTCAGGACACCTTTAGGAGTTTCGGCTGCCATCATTACGCTCCTTTGACGTCGCGGAACTGGGTCAGGTACTTGGCGAAGCCATTCTCACCCATCCAGAACTGCAGCAGGTTGGTCACGCCGTTGCTGGTGAGGGTAGCACCTGACAGGGCATCAACCTGGTACTTGGCATCCGGAGATGACGGATTGACACCGCCCTTCTTCAGGTGCACTTCCGGGTCCATGCTGTCTTCGGGATAGATCTTCTTGCCATCCCACTGGGCCTTCCACTTCGGGTTGTCGACTTCGCCGCCCAGCCCCGGAGTTTCCCCCTGCTGATAGAAGGACAGACCCACCACGGTGTTGCCGTCACCCTTGAGTGCCAGGTAGCCGTACATCATCGACCACAGGCCGTTGCCACGCACCGGGACGATGATCTCGTCCGGCTGCTCGACATCACCGACCAGATAGACCACCGAGTACTGCTCACGACGTTTGATGCCCGGCAGATCCTCGTCACCGGACAGGGTACGTGAGGTGGCCGGGTCCTTGGACATCTTGGCCTGGTCGTACTTTTCCGGATCGATGTCGTCGACGTACTCACCGCTGTTCAGGTCGACGACCTTGGCGGTGACCTTGTCACGGAACTGCTGGCCGACATCCTCGCCCGGCTGCAGCAGCTCGGCGACCGCGAGGATGTTGCTCTTGCGGTCCAGCTCGGCATTGGTCATCTGCATCGGACGCAGCACGACCGCTGCGGTGGATACCACCACCGAGCAGACGATGCACAGCCCAAGCGCGACGCCGAGGGTCTTCTTGATGGAATTGTTGCTGGCCATGTCAGGCGGTCTCCTCGTTCGCGATGCCGGCAGCCTCGCGCTTGACGCGGCGCTTGATGTTGGCCTGCACGACGAAGTGGTCGATCAGCGGGGCGAACAGGTTGGCGAACAGGATCGCCAGCATGATGCCCTCCGGGAAGGCCGGGTTGGCGACACGGATCAACACGGTCATCACGCCGATCAGTGCACCGAAGATCAGCTTGCCCTTGTCGGTCATGGAAGCCGAGACCGGATCGGTGGCCATGAAGACCATGCCGAAGGCGAAGCCGCCGATGACCAGATGCCAGTACCACGGCATCGCGAACATGGCATTGGTGTCACTGCCGATGGCGTTGAACAGCGCCGAGGTCGCGACCATGCCCAGCAACACGCCCAGCATGATTCGCCAGGAGGCGATGCGCGTCCACAGCAGTACCGCCGCGCCGAGGAAGATGGCCAGCGTCGATACCTCACCCAACGAGCCCGGAATGAAGCCCAGGAAGGCATCGGTCCAGCTCATCTGCTGCATCAGGGCGCTCATGCCGTCCTGTGCCGCGGTGGACAGTGCGGTCGCACCGGTATAGCCGTCAGCCGGCACCCACACCGCGTCACCGGAAATGCTGGCCGGATAGGCGAAGTACAGGAAGGCACGACCGGACAGCGCCGGGTTGAGGAAGTTCTTGCCGGTACCGCCGAAGACTTCCTTGCCGATCACCACACCGAAGGTGATGCCGAGCGCGACCTGCCACAGCGGGATGGTGGCCGGCAGCGTCAGCGCGAAGAGCACGGAGGTGACGAAGAAGCCTTCGTTGACCTCGTGACCGCGACGCATCGCGAACAGCACTTCCCAGAAGCCGCCGACCGCGAAGGTCACCAGATAGATGGGCAGGAAGTAGGTGGCCCCCAGGATGAAGTTGGCCCACACGCTGCCCGCATCATGGCTGCCCGCCAGCATCATGACGATGGCTTCACGCCAGCCGCCCAATGCACTGTAACCGCCAGCGATGGCCTCGTTGGCCTGCAGACCGGCGTTGTACATGCCGAAGAACATGGCCGGGAAGGTACACATCCAGACCGTGATCATGATGCGCTTCAGGTCGATACCATCACGCACGTGCGCGGTGGTACGCGTGACACTCGCCGGCGCATAGAAAATCGTGTCCACGGCTTCGTAGAGCGCGTAGAACTTCTCGTACTTGCCACCCTTGTGGAAGTGCGGCTCCAGGTTATCCAGAGTCTGTCGAATACCCATCATCAGACCTCTTTCTCGATCGTGGTGAGGTTGTCACGCAGGATGGGACCGTACTCGTACTTGCCCGGGCACACATAGGTGCACAGTGCGAGGTCCTCTTCATCAAGCTCCAAGCAGCCAAGCTGCATGCCGGTCTCGATATCACCCACGATCAGCGAGCGCAGCAGCTGCGTCGGCAGAATGTCCAGCGGCATGACCTTCTCGTACGCCCCCACCGGCACCATGGCACGCTCGGAGCCATTGGTGGAGGTATTGGGACGATAGTCACGCAGACCGGTCAGCTTCGACAGGTAGATACCCAGCACCGAGTGACGATTGGCACCGGTGGACAGCCAGCCCATGAAGGCACGCTTGTTGCCTTCTTCCAGCAGACTCACCTGAGTGTGATAGCGGCTGACGAAACGCAGCGCCCCTTCACAGGTCAGACCGGAGAACACGGAACCGGAGATCACACGGGTATCTTCCGGCTGCTCGACTTCCCCCTTGAGCAGTTCTTCAGTGCTCGCGCCCAGACGGGTACGCAGCAGGCGGGGCTTGGTGGCACGCGGGCCACCGACGGCGATGACACGCGTGGTGTCCAGACGCCCTTCCGCCAGCAGGGTACCGATGGCGACGACATCCTGATAACCGACATGCCAGACATGACGTTTCAGGCTGACCGGTGCGAGATGATGGATGTGCGTACCCGGCAGACCTGCCGGGTGCGGGCCCTTGAAGGACTCGCTGACCACGCCGGCCACATCGCCGCCCGGGATATCCGCGCCCGGTGCCTGGCACAGGAACACCTTGCCTTCGGTCAGACGCGTCAATGCGACGAGACCCTGACGGAACGCAACTTCCTGCCCCTTGAGCACCACGGCCGGATCTGCGGCCAGCGGGTGGGTATCGATGGCGGTGACGAAGATGGCTGCCGGGGTGGCATCCAGTGCCGGCACACGCGAGAACGGGCGGGTACGGAATGCCGTCCACAGACCGGAGTCGACCAGCTGGTCGACCACGACCTGACGCTCGAGACCGGCCAGCGCCGCCTCGCCATGCGCGGTGAATTCCACCGCTTCGCCCTGCGCATCGGTCTCGATGACCACGGACAGAAGCTTGCGCTTCTCGCCACGGTTGATCTCGACCACGGTCCCGGCAGCAGGCGCGGTGTAACGGACGCCCGGGGTCTTCTTGTCGGTGAACAGGAGTTGCCCCAGTTTCACCTTGTCCCCTTCACGGACTTCCATCGTCGGCTTCATGCCGACGTAGTCAACACCCAGGATCGCTACGCGACGAACGGGCTGCGCATCCTCGATACGCTGCTCCGGCGCCCCGGCGATGGGGAGATCCAGGCCACGTTTGACTTCGATCATAGACTCGCCCAATTGTCGGATCTGATGTTGTTCAGGAAAGATCACGCATCAATGACACGCCTCGAGGCCGACATACGGCCAGGCAACCTCGCGAGATTCGCGTTTCAGTTGATGTGAATGCTTTTCTTATCAGACGGTTGGAGGTGTAGCCCAGAGATTGGACCGGCCCAAAAAAATCCGCCTCATTATAAAGATGCGAGCCCCGAAAGACCATACGACACTAAAGTGGTGAGGGCATTCAACACGCCAACGCCCCTGCCATCGAGGATGGCAGGGGCGTTGTATTGACAGGCATTTTTTCCTCACCGTGCGTGAATCACGCCATGGCGCGACCCATTGCCTCAGCGAGTGGGGAAATAGCTGAAACGCACGTTGGACATGTGCTGCAGGATACGCACGACCTGGCAGCTGTAACCGAACTCGTTGTCATACCACACATACACGACGGCCTGCTTGTCGGTGACGATGGTCGCCTGACCATCGACGATGCCGGAATGACGGTTGCCGACGAAGTCGGAAGAGACCACCTCACAGGAATCGACGTAGTCGATCTGCTTCTGCAGTGAAGAGTGCAGAGAGGCCGTGCGCAGGAAGTCATTCATGCGCTCGGCGTCGCTTGCGGTGTCCAGCGTCAGATTGAGAATCGCCATCGAGACGTTGGGCGTCGGCACGCGGATCGCGTTGCCGGTCAGCTTGCCGGAAAGCTCCGGCAGCGCCTTGGCGACGGCCTTGGCGGCACCGGTCTCGGTCAGCACCATGTTGAGTGCCGCCGCGCGACCGCGACGGTCCCCGCTGTGGAAGTTGTCGATCAGGTTCTGGTCGTTGGTATAGGAGTGGACCGTCTCCACATGCCCCTGACTGACGCCGTATTCGTCGTGCAGCACCTTCAGCACCGGCACGATGGCGTTGGTGGTGCAGGACGCCGCGGAGATGATGCGATCATCGTCACGGATGTCGGTGTGGTTGACGCCATAGACGATGTTCTTCAGATCGCCCTTGCCCGGAGCGGTGAGCAGCACCTTGGCCACGCCCTTGCACTCGAGATGCTGCCCCAGGCCGGCCTCGTCGCGCCACTTGCCGGTATTGTCGACCACGATGGCATTGTCGATGCCGTGCGCGGTGTAATCGATCTCGGACGGCGAGTTCGCGTAGATGATCTTGATGTAGTTGCCATTGACGATCAGCGCCGAATTCTCCTGATCGACCGTGATGCTGCCCTCGAAGGGACCATGCACGGAATCACGACGCAGGAGGCTGGCCCGCTTTTCCAGATCCTCCTTGCTGCCACGCACCACGATGGCGCGCAGACGCAGCAGATTACCGCCACCGGCCTTCTCGATCATGATGCGCGCCAGCAGGCGGCCGATACGCCCGAAGCCATACAGGACGACATCCTTCGGGTCGCCGCCCATGCCGCCTTCGACGTAGCCACCGACGATCTCGGCAAGCTCGCGTTTGAGGAAGGCAGTGATGTCCGTCTCGTCGGAGCGCTTGAAGGCCACCGCCAGCTTGCCGATATCGACATGGGCCGGCCCGAGATTCAGCTCGATCATGGCACGCACCAGCGGGAAGGTGTCCTCGACGGACAGCTCCACCCCTTCCGCCTTGCGCACCCAACGGTGGTTCTTGAGGATACGCACCATGGAGCGGTTGATCAGCGAACGCCCATAGATGGAGGGCACGACATTGAAGCGACGATAGAGGTCACCCAGCAGCGGGATCATCTGTTCGGCGAGGGCTTCATTGTCTTGCCACTGCTTGAAACAGGCTTCGAGATTCTCTTTGCTCACGGAGGAATTCCTCTGACTGGCGAACGATAGGCGAACGCGGCAAGCGAGCTTGCAGCGTCGGACAAGGCCAGCTGAGTATGCGTAACGGGGGGCGGGGTCACAATGAAAGGATGGTCGCACGGAGGGTAGTAGTGCTACAGAATCAACGATTTGACTACAAGAGCCCTTCCTGAAGCACCGTCCGCATCCCGTGGAGGATCGCCGGACAAGCTCTTGCGAGATTCCGGGCCTCGCCACCGATGAAAAGGCCACGCCTCGCCCCCATGACAGGGAATGACTTGCTATCATCAGGCGCAGGGCATTGACGACACCGCCTCGGCAGCCCCGTCACGGCAAGGGGTTGGGTCTGCGACCATCAGAGCGGGCCGTCAGAACGCCCCCTCCATGCTGGCTGCCACGAGGAGCGCCCTGCGCCGACCATTGCGCCTTCATCACCATCGCTCGCGCCGCCGCGGGCTTTCACCGTTTGGCGTGACTGGCGAGGAGCACCCCTCCCGCCGGTGAATCTTCCCGTGCGCCCAAGCCCAGGACACAAGACACCAGAGCCCATGTTCGAGACTCCGCTGACGCCCCCGTTGCCACGCTCTCCCCGTGAGACCACCTACTGGACGCTGCAGGATGGCAGCGCTGCCGCCCTGGCGCTGGCGCGCCTGGCGGACGCCGATGAAGCGCCACTGATGGTGATCACGCCGGACACCGCCAGCGCCCAGCGTCTGGAGGCGGACCTGCACTTCTATACCCGCCACCCGGAGCGCCTGCTGCCATTCCCTGACTGGGAGACACTGCCCTACGACAGTTTCTCGCCCCACCAGGACATCGTCTCGGAGCGCCTGCGCACGCTGCGCACCCTGCAGGCCAGCCGCCGCGCCATCGTGCCAGTGCCGGTCAACACCCTGATGCAGCGCCTGGCGCCGGCGGATTACATCGCCGGCCAGGTCTTCAGTCTCGCCAGGGGAGACACTCTCGACCGCGAGAATTTCCGCTCACGCCTCTCACGTGCCGGATACCGTGCGGTGGAGACCGTCTACGAGCCCGGAGAGTATGCGTTGCGCGGCGCGCTGATCGACCTGTTCCCGATGGGCAGTGAGCAACCGCTGCGAATCGATCTGTTCGATGACGAGATCGACACCCTGCGCGCCTTCGACCCCGACACCCAGCGCAGCGGCGACAAGGTCGAGGCGATCGAGATCCTGCCCGCCCACGAATATCCTCTGACGCGCAGCGCCATCGCCTGTTTCCGCGAGGGCTTCGAGACACTGTTCGATGTCGACCCCCGCCAGTGCATCCTCTACAACGATGCCATCAAGGGCATTCCCTCACCGGGGCTCGAGCAGTATCTGCCGCTGTTCTTCGAGGAGACCGCGACGCTGTTCGATCACATGGGCGACAACCTGCGGATCGCCATGCTGCCGGGAGCTCGCGAAGCGGCCGAACATCATTGGGACGCCATCACCACGCGCTACGCCAATCTCGGCGTGGACCCCACGCGCCCGCTGCTGCCGCCGCATCGCGCCTTCGTGCCGGTCAACGAACTGTTCGCGTTGATCAAGCAGCACGAGCGCATCGAACTGCTGCGCGAGCCCAATGCGCACACCATCGAATTCGGCCAGCAGGCGCTGCCCAGCCTCGCCATCGATGCACGCAGCGCCGACCCCACCCAGGCGCTGGCGAGCTTCCTCAAGCAGCGACTCAACGGCCAGAGCGCACAGCGCATCCTGTTCGTCGCCGAGACCCAGGGCCGCCGGGAAGTCGTCGAGGAGCAGCTCGCCCCGCTGCTGCGCAGCTTCGGGCTACGCAGCCTGGAGGACTTCGCGAGCTTCCAGCACTTCGTCGACAGTCCCGCCGCGGTCGGCCTGACCGTCGGCGGCCTGACGCGTGGTGCCTGGGTAGCGGGTGAGCAGGCCTCCCAGGCGCCCTCCCCCGAGCGCGAAGACGCCGCCAAGGGGCTGGTCATCGTCACCGAGACCGAGCTCTATGGCGAGGTAGTCCGCCAGAGCCGTCGTCAGGCGCGCGCCACCGATGACAACGAACTGGCGGTGCGTCATCTCTCGGAGCTGCGCGAAGGCGCACCGGTGGTACACCACACCCACGGGGTCGGTCGCTACCTGGGACTCGAGACCATCGATGCCGGCGGCCAGGAAGCCGAGTTCCTCGCCCTTGAATACGCCGACGGCGCCAAGCTCTATGTGCCGGTGGACAGCCTGCATCTGATCTCACGCTATTCCGGCGCCAGCGATGAACTGGCACCGCTGCACAAGCTGGGGTCCGAGCAGTGGGAGAAGGCCAAGCGCAAGGCGGCCGAGAAGATTCGCGACACTGCCGCCGAACTGCTGGATGTCTATGCACGGCGCGAAGCACGTGTCGGCCATGCCTGCGACTTCCCCGCCGAGGACTACGCCCGTTTCGCGGCCAGCTTCCCCTTCGAGGAGACACCGGATCAGGCGCAGACCATCGGCGCGGTGATCCAGGACATGTGCTCTCCTCAGCCGATGGATCGCGTGGTGTGCGGCGATGTCGGCTTCGGCAAGACGGAGGTCGCGATGCGCGCCGCCTTCCTGGCCGTCAACTCCGGCCGTCAGGTGGTGGTGCTGGTGCCCACCACCCTGCTGGCCCAGCAGCATTATGACAACTTCCGCGATCGCTTCGCCGACACCGCGGTGGAGATCGCCCTGCTGTCGCGCTTCACCAGCGGCAAGGGCCAGGAAGCGTCACTGGAGCGCATCCGCAAGGGGCAGGCGGATATCGTGATCGGCACCCACAAGCTGCTCTCCAAGTCGCTGGAATTGCCCAACATGGGACTGCTGGTCATCGATGAGGAGCACCGCTTCGGGGTCTCCCAGAAGGAGCGACTCAAGAGCCTGCGTGCCGAAGTGGACATCCTGACCCTGACCGCCACGCCGATTCCGCGCACGCTCAACATGGCGATGAGCGGCATTCGCGACCTGTCCATCATCGCCACACCACCGGCGCGCCGCCTGTCGGTGAAGACCTTCGTCCAACAGCGCAACGACGGCGTGATCAAGGAAGCCATCCTGCGTGAGCTGCTGCGCGGCGGACAGGTCTACGTGCTGCACAACGAGGTCAAGACCATCGAGGAAAGCGCGGCACGCATCGCGGAACTGGTGCCGGAGGCCATCGTCGGTGTCGCCCACGGGCAGCTGCCGGAGCGTAGCCTGGAGCGGCGCATGTCGGACTTCTACCACAAGCGCTTCAACGTGCTGGTCTGCTCGACCATCATCGAGACCGGCATCGACGTCCCGAGCGCCAACACCATCATCATCGAACGCGCCGACAAGTTCGGCCTCGCGCAGCTGCACCAGCTGCGTGGGCGCGTCGGGCGCTCGCATCACCAGGCCTACGCCTACCTGCTGACCCCGCACCCCAAGGCCATGACCCGCGATGCGGTCAAGCGTCTGGAGGCAATCAGCGAATCGCATGACCTGGGGGCAGGCTTCACCCTGGCCTCCCATGACATGGAGATCCGTGGCGCGGGCGAGCTGTTGGGTGATGAGCAGTCCGGCCAGATGGAAACCATCGGCTACTCGCTGTACATGGAGATGCTGGATCGCGCCGTGAAGGCCATCAAGGCCGGCAAGACACCCAACATCGAATCGCCGCTGGATGAGGGTGTGGAAGTCGGACTCAATCTGCCGGCGCTGATTCCGGGTGACTACCTCCACGATGTCCAGCAGCGCCTGATGATGTACAAGCGCATCAGCAACGCCGAGAACGCCAGCGATCTCCGGGAACTGCAGGTCGAGATGATCGACCGCTTCGGCCTGTTGCCGGAGCCGGTCAAGACGCTGTTCCGCCAGACCCGGCTGCGCCAGCGCGCCCAGGCACTGGGCATCGTCAAGCTGGAAGCCGGTGCCGCACGCGGCCGCATCATCTTCGGCGCCCAGACGCCTGTCGATCCCTTGACGCTGGTGACACTCATCCAGCGCCAGCCCGATGTCTACAGGCTGGAAGGTGCCGACACGCTGCGCTTCACCACCGAGATGGAAGACGCCGAGGCGCGCTTCAGCTTCTGCGAATCCCTGCTTGAGCTGCTCAACGCCAAGACCCAGGCGGCCTGACGCACCCACTCACCTCTGTGCACGTGAAAATACGCGGAACATGAAAACGGCCTGCATCGCTGATGCAGGCCGTTTTTCTGGCAGGCAGACCGCCTCACCTCCCAGGGACAAGCGCCTCACACATGGCGTGCCAGCAGCGCCGCCAGCAAGCGCTGCACCTGCGGCATGCCTGCCTCGATCACCGACTCCGTTCCGGCCCTCGTCGGCTCCTCCTCCCCGACCCCGGCCGCGTGACTGATCACCAGGCACAGGCTGGCGTACTCCATCTCGAGTTCACGGGCCAGCACGGCCTCGGGCATCCCCGTCATGCCCACCAACGTATTGCCATCGCGCGCCATCAGACGAATCTCGGCCGCGGTTTCCAGTCTCGGCCCCTGCACCACGCCCAGCACTCCGCCTGCCTGGATCGCCAGTCCCGCGTCAGAGGCCGCCGAATGCAGCTCCTCGCGCCAGACACGGTGATACGGCCAGGCGAATGCCACATGCTGGAACGGCTTGAAACGGCCATCGAAGAACGAGCCTTCGCGCCCCGTCGTGTAATCGATCAACTGATCCGGGACCACCAGCGTGCCCGGCGCAAGCGTCGGGTCGATACCTGACACGCAGTTGACGCCAACGACGTGAGTCGCCCCGGCCTGCTTGAGCGCCCACAGGTTGGCGCGATAATTGATTCGATGCGGCGGCATCTTGTGGGGTTGACCATGCCGCGCCAGAAACAGGATCGACCTGCCGCCGAGCCGCCCCTGCACCACCCCGCAGGACGCCGCCCCCAAGGGAGTTTCCTGACCACCCCGCTTGAGCACCTCCAGACCCGGCCAATGGCCGAACCCGGTCCCCCCGATGACTGCCAGCATCCCCTGTCTCCTCGCCACCCATGTGCAGGAATCTCTCAAGGGCCGAACGCTTCGGCCCTGAGCGAACGCTACTCCGAGCCAACCGACAACGACAAGCACAATCGTCACGCTCTGCGCCAAGAGACGAGAAAAGGCCCCGAAAACGACACCACCCGCCGCGGTGGCCCGGGCGGGTGGTGATCACATGCAGGCGTGGCTGCGATGGTGAGACAAGACGGCAGCGCGACGAAACCGCCTCGTCTTCAGGAACGTTACAGCCCCTTGGGCGCGTAGATGCCCGGCGCGTTGCGCCAGTAGCCCTTGTAATCCATGCCGAAACCGAACAGGAAGCGGTCCTCGACATCCAGACCACAGAAGTCGGCCTTGAAGCCCGGATAGGCCTTGCGATCGTGCTTCTTGTCCACCAGCACACAGCTGGACACGCTGCGCGCACCCGCTTCACGGCAGTACTCGATGATGGCCGCCAGGGTGCCACCCTCATCGAGGATGTCATCGACGATGACCACGTCACGACCGGCCATCGGCAGTTCCGGATTGACGCGCCAGAACAGCTCGCCACCGCGCATGGCACCGCGGTAACGCGTCGCGTGCAGATAATCGACTTCCAGCGGGAACTTGAGTCGGGTCAACAGCTGACCTGCGGTAATCAGGCCGCCATTCATCACGCAGTAGAAGATCGGCATGCGATCACCAAGGCTGCGGGTCAACTCCCCGGCCATGCGATCAAGTGCGACCTCCAGCTCTGCCTGGGGAATCAGGCAGTCGGCGTTGTCCATCACGTCTCGCATTTCGGCATGCAGGGCGCTCAGGGAGTCAGGCGTCGGAGTCAGCATCGGGAGTTTCCTGGGTATCACTGGCCTCATCTCCACGTCGGGCGGACGTGGCAGAGGATGTAGCAGCGGAGGATGAAGCAGAACGGCGGGACCCGCTCTGCGCAGCGTGTGACGGCGAGGCTTCAGCGGCCTTGCCGTCCTGTTCGTCTTGCGGTCGGCGCGAGGACGACTCGCGATCAGCATTCGTGTCGCCTTGAGGAGCAGCGCCCTCGAGGGACAGCACGTCAGCGAAGTGCAGGCGCTGCCCCGGCAGGGCCACGTGTGCATCGTGCTCACGGATGATGTCATGGATGCGCAGCAGCACATCCTGCTTGATGGCGTGATACTTCACCCAGTCGGTGGTGCGCGTGAAGACGTACACGAAGAAGTCCAGCGAGTGTTCACCGTAGCTGTTGAAGTTCACGATCTGGGTCCGCGTCTGGTCGATCTCGTCATGCCCTTCCACCATCTCGCGGACCGCGGTGATGATGTCACCGACCCGGGTGGCATCTTCGTAACGCAAGCCAATGGTCTCGAAGATGCGCCGGTTGTACATCCGTGACGGATTCTCCACCGCGATGCTGGTGAAGATGGCGTTGGGGATGTAGAGCGGACGCATGTCGAAGGTGCGGATGCGCGTCAGCCGCCAGCCGATGTCCTCGACGGTGCCCTCGATCTCGCGGTCCGGCGAGCGAATCCAGTCACCGACCTTGAATGGACGGTCGAGATGGATCATCAGGGCACCGAAGAAGTTGGCCAGCAGATCACGCGCGGCGAAGCCCACCGCGATACCGCCGACCCCACCGAAGGCCATCACGCCGGACAGTGACACACCGAGATTCTGCAGGATGGCCAGACCCACCAGCACGATCACGACGGCACGCAGAAGCTTGCTAATCGCCGAGGCCGTGGTGGCATCCATCGCGTTGACGTTGGTGCCGGGCGGTGGCGTGGTACGCAGCGACTCGAAGCGCTTGATCATGCGAATCAACGCCCAGGCCAGCGCCAGCAGGGTGATGATCTGGCGCACCGTGCCCAGATAGGCCTCCAGGCTGCCGGGCGCGAACTGATGGGCAAGAATGTCCAGCGCGACCAGCGACCCCATGCTGTAGAGCCACAGAGACAGCGGATGGCGCAGCCCGTGCAGCAGCGCGTCATCCCACAGGTTGCGACTCTTCTCGGCATGCACGGCCAGGCGACTGAGCAGAATGCGCTCGCTCAGATGCAGCACGACCACGGCCACCAGCACCAGGGCGAGGTTGATCCCCCAGAGTGGCAGACCGAAGGTCTGCTCCACCCAGTTGCGCAGCGGCTCGACCCAGTGATTGATCATCTCTTCGGCAGGCGCCGCCAGCTTGTCGGCAGCCGCCTCGGTGGCGGATTTCTCAGCCATGTGGAGTCCTTGGGTGACGTCTGGAGGAAAAGCCCCTCAAGGCTGGCTCATTCAGCCAAGCCCGATGGCATGGCCACCTGCTCGAGCGGCTGACTGGCCGCCAGCGCCTCGAGACGTGCATGGGTACGCCGCCAGCGAGACAGCCCCGCAAGGCCCTCGAGCGTGGGGCGGGCGCGCCCGTAGCGCAGACGCGCCTGACGCTTGCCGGCATTGCGCTGCTCATCCCCATCGAGGCTGTCGAGCACGGCACGTGCGGCGGCGGGATCATTGCACACCAGCGCCATGTCGCAGCCGGCATCCAGTGCCAGACGAGCGCGCACTTCCGGCTCGCCCTCGGCCACGGCAGCCGCCATGCCCAGGTCATCGGAGAAGATGGCGCCCTTGAAACCGAACTCCTCACGCAGCAGCCCCAGCCAGCTTGGCGAGAAGCCGGCGGGGCGCGCATCGAAGTCGGGATAGATGACATGAGCCGGCATCACGCCACCCAGGCGATCCGCCAGCGCCGCGAAGGGCTTGAGATCATGCTCGCGCAGCTCGCGGAAGGGGCGGGGGTCGATCACGCGCTCGCGGTGGGTATCCGCCGCGATGCCACCATGACCGGGATAATGCTTGCCGACCGCTGCCATACCAGCTTCGCGCAGGCCCTCGATGAAGGCGGTCCCGACGGCAATCACGTCCTCGGGAGTCGTCCCGAAACTGCGGTCGCCGATGATGGTGGAACCCGCGACATCGATATCCAATACCGGCGCGAAGGTGATGTCGCAGCCAATGGCGGCCATCTCCATGCCCAGCAACCAGCCGGCGTCACGGGCAAACCCGAGCCCTGACGACTGGGCATCATCACCGCAGCCGTCACAGTCACGTCCCAGGCAGCAATGTGCCAGGGCGCGCATCGGCGGCAGGCGGGTCACGCCTTCGCGCAGCCGTTGCACCCGTCCGCCTTCCTGATCGATGGCGATCAACAGATGTGGATTGACGCGGCGGATCTCACCGCACAGCGCCAGCACCTGCTCGGGAGAAGCACAGTTGCGCGCAAACAGGATGACGCCGCCGACGGCGGGGCGTGCCAGTAGTTCACGTTCGTCAGACGTGAGGGTATGCCCCTCGACGTCGAGCATTACGGAGCCCAATGGCTGTGTCATGACATCCTTCCTGTCCATGGCCTGCTGGCCGTGTCATGCGCTGCAAGGCATGGCACGCACGGCAGGGTTTCATGTCGTTACGGGGCTCGGCAGCCTGGAAGACAAGCCTCAGGACAGGCGGCCGGCGCGAGGAAAGGCGCAATTCTAGCCGACTGAGCGCGACTCGAACAGTCGCGAGCACCAGCCGCCAGGCAACGCAGCGTCAGGCGTGCAACAGCACTGGCGTTCCGGCCGGCGCATGCCGGTAAAGGCACAGCAGATCCTCATCGCGCAGACGAATGCACCCATGGGAGGCCGGGGTGCCCATCGGCTCGCTGGACGGCGTACCATGGAAGTAGATGTAGCGCCGCAGGCTGTCGACGCGCTGTCCCGCCGCGTTGCGGCCACGGTTGATGCCGGACTCGCGACCGCTGAGCCACAGGATACGCGTCAGGATCCAGTCGCGTTCGGGGTGCTCGGCGGCCAGTCGAGGCGTGAACACCTCTCCCGTGAAGCGCCGCCCACGATAGACGGCACCACGCGGATTGCCCTCCCCGATCGCGGCGCGAACCACATGCCAGCCGGTCGGCGTGCAACCGCTGCCATCGAGCTCGCCGATACCGTTGAGGCCGCTGGAGATCGCACAGGCATGCACCAGCGTGTCAGGGTCAGCCGCGGGGGGCGGCGCATCACGACTGCCACTCGGCGCGTCATTGCGTATCTCGAGACGCTGGCGGGTGAGATCCACCGCCACCCAGCAAGCCATCAGCTGGCCGCCTGGGTGACCGCATCACCATCTCCGAGCGATGCCGGCAGCGGAGCCGCCATCGCCGCGACCACCACCGGACGCATGTGCTGGATCAGCTCGCGCACACTGGTGTGATGGCCGTATTCGGCCTCTTCGATATCGCGCAGTGCGTCCAGTCCCGAGAAGGTGAAGATCACGCTGCCGAGCATGAAGTGCAGACGCCAGAAGCGCTCGTTGTCTGGCAGGTCCGGCGTCGCAAGCTTCAGGAGCTCGGCGAAGCGGCTGAAGACCGTGCCGTAATGCTCGCGGATGTAGCGACGCATGTGGCCCTGCCCCTGGGTATAGGCAAGCCCGAGCAGGCGCATGAAGGTACGCAGGCTGTTGCGCTCGGCCGGCACCTCCAGCACCGTGCGCGCCATCACTTCCAGCAGCGTTTCCAGCGGCACCTGACGACCGGCATGCTGCTGCTCGACACTGTCGAGTGCCGCATGGAAACGCTCGCTGAAGGGGTCGAGATAGCGGGCGAACACTGCCTGGATCAATGACTTCTTTGAGCCGAAGTGATAATTGACCGCCGCCAGGTTGACCTTGGCCTTGCTGGTGATATTGCGCAGCGAGGTTTCGGCGAAGCCTCGCTCGGCGAACAGGACCTCGGCGGTATCGAGGATACGGGTAACGGTATCGGTCTGGGCCATGGGCGGATGCCTTGTCAGGTGATCAGTCACGAGGGGGCACGGGAGTCCTTGTCCCCCCGGGAAACGGCAAGGCCGTGGCCCGGGGGCGACTCTTCTCATGCAGGTCAATCAAACGACATGTCGGTCTTCACGCACCGCGTGTCAGGCAGCGACTCCGAGGCGGAGGCTGCCACGAGCCGTATCCCGAGCACAGGACAGAAGCACAGGACACACAGGGTCAGGTACCGGTAGCCTGATGCGCCCGACGAACATTCGTTTGAAACAAGATAATTCTAGCTGTCCATGCCATGACTGGCAATTGCTGGTTGTTTCAAACACTCGACAGCCAAGACCGGCAGGACGCGCATTCACGCGGGACGCTCGGGGACGGGATGGTCATGGGGTGTCCCGGACACCCGCTGTCTCGCGTCAGCATGTCGATGTCGACGAAGATGCCGGCAACGTTGCTGCCAAAGCACCCACGATGCCTTGCATGACCGCCATGACTGGATACAATGACAGTTGTATGGATGCACACCCCGTGCCGTCAGCTCAGATGCCGCCCAGGCCAAAGGCAATGCCCATGACTCAGCCGCTTACTCCGCGCCAGCAGGATGTCTTCGACTTCATCATCAAGACCATCAAGTCCTCAGGCTATCCGCCAACGCGTGCCGAAATCGCCCAGGCACTGGGCTTTCGCTCACCGAATGCCGCGGAAGAGCATCTGCGCGCCCTGAAACGCAAGGGAGCCATCGAGATGGTGCCGGGCACCTCGCGGGGCATCCGCGTGCCGTCTCTGGCCGAGGCGGAAGAGGATAGCGAGCAGGGCCTGCCGGTCATCGGGGAAGTGGCCGCTGGCAGTCCTATCCTGGCCAGCCAGCATATCGATCGCCATTGCCCGCTGCCCAGTGACTACTTCTCGCCTGCCGCCGACTATCTACTGCGCGTACGCGGGGTCTCGATGAAGGATGTCGGCATTCTGGAAGGTGACCTGCTGGCCGTGCACCGCACGAGCAGCGTGCGTGACGGACAGATCGTGGTGGCGCGTCTGGGGGATGAAGTGACGGTGAAGCGTTTCCGTCGCGATGGCCATTACGTATGGCTGGAAGCCGAGAACGAGGACTTCGCTCCCATCAAGGTGGATCTGCGCACGGACAGCCTGGAAATCGAGGGCCTCGGCGTGGGCGTGATCCGCGATGGCGGCCTGCACTGATCTCAAGGCTCGCAGGCAGTCTGTCCTCACAGCGCTGACGCGCAGATGACGATTGTCGCCATCAGGGCATCCACGAAAAAACCCGCCGATTGGCGGGTTTTTTCGTGACAGGCAGACATGCGGGAAGTGCTCAGTGCACCATGCCTTCCGACTGCTCGTCTTCATCATCCTCGCCATCCCACAGGCGGGTGCGGGTGATGGCGTGGTCGATCATCTCACGCGCGACCTCGAAGCGATTGTCACGCAGCAGATCGGCAGCTTCATCGGAGATGCGGATACTGAGAAGTGGCTCACCTTCACTCTCGGCGGCACGCAGGATCACTTCCCCATCTTCCATTTGCACGATTTCAAGTACGGCGGGATCGGACACGTCATTCCTCCTGCACGGCATCCTGAGGATACCGGCGTCGTTGTGATCGTCAGCTTGACGGCGGGCAGGCCCTGCGACTTGCAGTCACTGGCGACAATGCAGAAAAAAGTACGACCACAGCCAGAGCCATGGTCGTACCGGAGAATGCAGGGCTTGCCACAATGCCGCCAGTCTAGCACCCGTCATGCCAGGGCGTCACCTGAATGACAGGTGCGTGACATGCCAGCGCCTTCGGGTCAGGCAAGGCGCGACGCTACCACTCCACATTCGACTCGCGAAGGTGTGACAGCAACGCCTTCATGGCGCTGACTGCCGTGGCGAGACGCTCTGCCAGAGGCGCATTGGCCGCCGCGGCGATGATGAGACCATCGCCACGCGCCTGGCCTTCCTCACGCCGGGCAGCACCGCCCTCTTCATGCAGACGCGTGATATCGGCCACCAGCTGGCTCAACCAACTGTCCGGCTGCGCCTGCAGGCTTCGCAACTGCTCGATTTCCGCCACGGGAGTCGGCGGTGTGGCCAGCCGCTCGCGCCAGCTGCCCTCAGGCCAGCGTGCCGACGCGGCGCACTCCTCGATCAACGAGGCCAATGCCAGCTCCATCAACGCCAGCGCCCCTTCCTCACCGGCCATGCGCCGTGCGACGGCATGCTCATCACGCGTCGCGACGGCCGCCTGCTCCAGCAGCAACTCGGCCTGATACAGCAGTTGATTGGTGCGGCCACGCTGGCTCATCAGCTCTTGGCTCCCTTGCGCTTGTCCTCGACGACCCAACGGCCGTTGTCGAAGGTCGCCTTCCACCCCGTCGCCTTGCCATCTTCGTCCGTCATCACGAACTGCTCCTTGGCCTTGCGCGAGAAACGAATCTGCGTCGGGCGGCCATCGGGGTCTTTCTCCGGCGCCTTGAGGATGAAGTGATACTTCTCCGGCAGCTCGTCGGCATGCGCCTTGAGCTCGCTGACCAGCGGCGGACGCGTCTCGCGATTCTTGGGGAACTGACTGGCGGCAAGGAACAGGCCACTGGCGCCATCACGCAGCACGTAGTGATCCTCGACCTTCACGCAGGCAAGTTCCGGCATGGGGATCGGGTCCATCTTCGGCGGCGCGACCTCCCCGGACTTGAGCAGCTTGCGGGTGTTCTTGCAATCCTCGTTGGTGCAGCCGAAGTACTTGCCGAAACGCCCGGTCTTGAGCTGCATGTCGGCACCGCACTTGTCGCACTCGATGACCGGCCCATCGTAGCCCTTGATGCGGAACTGACCCTGCTCGACTTCATGTCCCACGCAGTCCGGGCTGTTGCCGCAGACGTGCAGCTTGCGCTGCTCGTCGATCAGATAGCTGTCCATGGCCGTGGCGCAGATCGGGCAACGGCGCTTGGCACGCAGTGCATCGGTCTCGGCATTCTCATCCGCGTCAGCGGCGACCGCCTCATCCCCCGGCAACAGGTCGATGGTGGTCTTGCAGCGCTCCTTGGGCGGAAGGTTGTAACCGGAGCACCCCAGGAAGACGCCGGTGGAGGCGGTACGGATCTGCATCTCGCGACCACAGGTCGGGCAGGCGATATCGGTCGGCACCGGCTGATTCGGGCGCATGCCCTCTTCTGACTGGGCGTGATCCAGCTCGGCCTTGAACTCGGCGTAGAAGGCATCCAGCAGCTCGCGCCAGTTGCGCTGACCATTGGCCACCTCATCGAGGTAGTCTTCCATGCGCGCAGTGAAGCCGAAGTCCATCAGGTCCTTAAAGGATTCACTGAGACGATCAGTGACGATGTCACCCAGCTTCTCGGCGTAGAAACGCCGATTTTCCAGCGCCACGTAACCACGATCCTGAATGGTCGAGATGATGGCCGCATAGGTCGAAGGACGGCCGATGCCGCGCTTCTCCAGCTCCTTGACCAGACTGGCTTCGGTGTAACGCGCCGTCGGCTTGGTGAAGTGCTGCTGCGGGTCCAGCTCGACCAGCTCCAGCACCTCGCCGATGGCCAGGTCCGGCAGTGACTGGTCCTCTTCCTTCTTGCCCGCCGGCTTCATCACGCGGGTATAACCGTCAAACTTGAGCACCCGGCCCTTGGCGCGCAGCTCGTAGCCATCGACCTCGATGGTCAGGGTCGAGGACAGATACTCTGCCGGCACCATCTGGCAGGCGACGAACTGACGCCAGATCAGCTCATACAGACGCTCCGCGTCACGCTCCATGCCGGTGAGGTCCGTCGCGCGACGCGCCACCTCGGAAGGACGGATCGCTTCGTGAGCTTCCTGGGCGCCTTCCTTGCTGGAGTAGACGTTGGCGGCCTGCGGCAGATAGTTGTCGCCGAATTCCTCAGCGATGAAGTCCCGCGCGGTGGCCACCGCGTCCGCCGACAGATTGGTCGAGTCGGTACGCATGTAAGTGATGTAACCGGCCTCGTAGAGGCGCTGCGCCATCATCATGGTCTTCTTGACCGAGAAGCCCAGACGACTGCTGGCCGCCTGCTGCAGGGTCGAGGTGATGAAGGGGGCATTCGGCTTGGAGCGGGTCGGCTTGTCTTCGCGATTGGAAATCGCGAGCCGAGCGGTACGCAGCGCCGCGATGCGATCCAGCGTTTCCTTCTCGCTGGTCGGACGGAAGGCCTTGCCATCCTGACGCGCCAGCTCGAAACGGATCGCCTCGCCGCTGGTCGCGGCAAGCTCTGCGTGCACATCCCAGAATTCTTCCGGAATGAAGGCACGGATCTCACGCTCACGCTCGACGATCAAGCGCACGGCAACCGACTGCACTCGCCCGGCCGACAGCCCACGAGCCACCTTGGCCCACAGCAGCGGCGAGACCATGAAACCGACGACACGATCCAGATAGCGACGCGCCTGCTGAGCATGCACGCGGTCCATCTTCAGATCGCCCGGCTCATCGAAGGCCGCCGTGATCGCCTTCTTGGTGATCTCGTTGAACACCACGCGCTTGTAGCGGGTATCGTCGCCACCGATGGTCTCGCGCAGGTGCCAGGCAATCGCCTCACCTTCGCGGTCCAGATCCGTCGCGAGATAGATGGTGTCGGCCTTCTCGGCCAGGCGCGTCAGCTCGGAGACGACCTTTTCCTTGCCGGGCAGGATCTCGTAATGCGCCTCCCAGCCGTTCTCCGGGTCTACCCCCATGCGACGGATGAGCTGCGTCTTGGCCTTCTTTTCCTTGTGAGCCGCCTTGGCTTCCGGCGACATCTTGCGCGTCTCGGCTGCCTGACGGGCACGCTCCTTGGGATCGGTGGCCTGCTTGCCGCTACCGCTGGTCGGCAGATCGCGGATATGCCCGACACTCGACTTCACCACGAAGTCGTTGCCGAGATACTTGTTGATGGTCTTGGCCTTGGCAGGCGACTCGACGATCACCAGTGACTTGCCCATGGTTGCTCGCATCTCCTGGCCGGCGCTGACTGCACCGGCGAATGACTCGTAGCGCTGGGTTTTATCCCAGCCTAAAAATGCGCCTACCCTACCCCAGCATTTCAGCGCTGACCAGCAATGTTGCCAGCACCACGACATGTGGGTGGTGGCAGCGGACATCACACACCACCCCGAATCTCGAGAATCGACGCCCGAGGCATGACGCGGTCATCGACCGGCACCCGGACCTGCCAGACCCGCCAGGTGCATGTGTCGCCATGACGACAGGAAAGCCATGACTATATATAAGTGGCCTTTTCACGATTCGTCACATCAGTGTGGCATTACTGACACAGGCAGTGGCAGGCCTGCGGGTCAACGTAGATGCCATCCTCACAGCCAGGGCCTCTCGGATCACGCCATGTCTGACTGGCCACCAGCCTGACGCCAGCGCTTGTGAAGACGCAAGTCATGTCGCTACCATCGCCGCCATGGCAGCCGAATCACTCACGCGCTACCACACCAATCAACCACGACACTCGACAGGCTCCCTTTACGTCGTCAATGTAGTAAAATGACAACACAAACCGCCTGACCCCTCACGCAAGTGTTCAAGGAGTATGTTCTCATGCCGCACGCGTTCAACGGCCCGATCCGCCGCACCAAGATTGTCGCCACACTCGGTCCGGCCAGTGACAAGCCGGGCGTCCTCGACGCGATGATCCGTGCCGGAGTGGATGTGGTTCGCCTCAACTTCTCTCACGGCAGCCCCGAAGACCACCGCATGCGTGCCGAGGCCGTCCGTGCCGCCGCCGCCGCCCAGGGCCGCAGCGTCGCCGTGCTGGGTGATCTGCAGGGTCCGAAGATCCGCATCGCCCGCTTCAAGGACACCGCTGTCCAGCTTCAGGAAGGCCAACCGTTCATCCTGGACATCGGCCTGGGCCGCGATGAAGGTACCGTCGAGCGTGTCGGCTGCGACTATCAGCAACTGGCCGATGACGTGGTCGCCGGCGACGTTCTGCTGCTTGATGACGGTCGCGTGGTGCTCGAGGTCAACGAACTCAAGGGCAACGAGATCCACACCACCGTCAAGGTGGGTGGCAAGCTGTCCAACAACAAGGGCATCAACAAGCAAGGCGGTGGCCTGTCCGCCGAGGCGCTGACCGAGAAGGACAAGGCAGACCTCAAGACCGCCATCGACATCGGCGTGGACTATCTGGCCGTCTCCTTCCCGCGCAGTGGCGCCGACATGCAGCTGGCACGTGAGCTGCTGGGCGAGGAAGGTCGTGACATCGGCCTGATCGCCAAGGTCGAGCGCGCCGAAGCCGTGGCCGACGACGCCGTGCTCGACGGCATCATCCTCGCCAGTGAAGGCGTGATGGTGGCGCGTGGCGATCTGGGCGTGGAGATCGGCGACGCACAGCTGATCGGCGTGCAGAAGCGCATGATCCGCCGCGCCCGCAGCCTCAACCGCGTGGTCATCACCGCGACCCAGATGATGGAGTCGATGATCAGCGCCCCGCTGCCGACCCGCGCCGAAGTCTTCGACGTCGCCAATGCCGTGCTCGACGGCACCGACGCCGTGATGCTGTCGGCCGAGACCGCGGCAGGCGATTTCCCGGTCGAGACCATCGAGACCATGGATCGTGTCTGCCTGGGTGCCGAGCGCGAGCGTGCCGCCCAGGAATCCCAGCACCGCATCCACGAAGGCTTCAGCAAGACAGACGAGACCATCGCACTGTCTGCCATGTACGCGGCCAACCACCTGACCGGTGTCGTGGCCATCGTCTGCATGACCGAATCCGGCTATACCCCGCTGATCGCCTCGCGCATCCGCTCGGGTCTGCCGATCGTCGGTCTCGCCCAGGATCAGAAGACCCAGCGCCGCATGGCCCTCTATCGTGGCGTGGTGTCCCTGCCCTTCGATTCCAGCGAGCTGCCGGCGCAGGAGATCAACCGTCGCGCCATCGCCGAGCTGGAAGCGCGCGGCATCGCCAACCGTGGTGATCTGGTGATTCTGACTCGCGGCGATCAGATGAATGCCCACGGTGGCACCAACACCATGAAGATCGTCACTGTCGGTGGCACCATCGACTGAGCGACCGGCATCGACGGATCGACACCGGCAGCGTTATCACTGGCGGGGCTGACCCCCCGCCTTCAGGAGATCAAGCGGCATGAGCGAGCAACGACCCAAGCGCCAGGCACGACGCACCCTGGCAGAACGCAAGCGGATTGCGCTGGTGGCTCACGATGGCAAGAAGGATGAGATGCTGGCCTGGGCCATGCGCTGGCGCGATGAGCTGTCACGCCACCAGCTGCTGGGCACCGGCACCACGGCCCGACGCATCAGCAAGGAGCTCGGACTTGAGGTCGAAGGCCTGATGAGCGGGCCGCTGGGCGGTGATCAGCAGATCGGTGCGCGCATCGCCGAAGGCAATCTCGACCTGCTCATCTTCCTGTGGGACCCGTTCGCTCCGATGCCGCACGACCCTGACGTCAAGGCGCTGCTGCGCCTGGCGACACTGTGGAACGTGCCGGTGGCCAACAATGTCGCGAGTGCCGACTTCATGTTCCACTCATCACTGATGTCGGAGTCGGTCGAGATCGCGGTCCCCGATGCCAATGACTGGGTCAGCACCCGCGCCTGACACTGGCACATTGCCGATACACGTAAACGCCCGCCCCTCATTTGAGTGGGCGGGCGTTTACGTATGGACCCATGTCAGCGTGATCCAAACCGTCATTGGCTTCATGCAGGACAGCGAATATCCGCGAAAATGTCGTAATCAAACTACATTTCGGACCTTTACCTGACTGGCTAGCTGGCTAGCTGGCTGGCTAACGGCAACATGCCCCTTCCTCCAGGCGTCTGATGCCTCACGCCTGAATCCTGAGCTGGCTGGCGATGATCGCCCCGCGTGAGGCCATGCAATAGAGCCCGATGTGATGGGCGTCTCGCTGCGGGTGGATGGCGGGCGCAGGCAATCCAAGGGCAGCCACGCTTTCCTCACTCAGATCATAGGTGGCGCAGGCAGGCTCCAGCACCACGATGTCGCTCACCTCGCCCAGCAGACCATGATTGCGTGCAGAGAGAAGCGTCAGCACCAGGTCCATCACGCAGATGTCCGTGCAGATTCCCGCCACTATCAGCGTCTTCAGTCGCTGCCGGCCAACCCAATCCTGCAGCGCATTGACACCGCTTGCCGGGTCGATCGCGCCAATATATCCATTGATGCAATCCTTGCGTACCAGAGTGGCATGCGGATCGCTCTCCAGCCACGCAAGCTCGGCCACCAGCTCATCCTCGCCACTGCCCTGCTCACAGTGAGCGGGATAGGGCGGCTCCGGGACGCCGGGTGAGTGGGAGTCAATGAAAGCCAGCAGTGGGCGGCCGTGCGCCGAGAAACAGCGCGCCACGTCGTTACTGAGCGCCACCATGCGGGTTACCTGGGCATTGTCGGCCTGCGGGGCCAGAGCGCCTCCTTGCACCTGACAGAAGCCGTTGATCTCATCGACCAGAATCAGTCCGGCACTCGGCAGCGAACATTCGTAAGGGGCAGGCCGTACCGGCAGGCGCGCATCCAGCGCAAGGGGGGAGTCGAGAGGCGCGGGGGATGCAGGAAACGACAACGGCGAGCTGTCGGGGCTGCTGGCCGAGGTAGCATCGGCCTTTGACGCTCTCGTGTCAGTCTCTGAGGAAGCAATGGAGTGAGGCATCGTGTCGTACCCGAGGCAAGGAAAGCCTTCAGAGTATCAGCAGGTCACCGGACATGGCAGCGACGCACGGGCGATGGCTGCCATGTCGAAGGATACTCAGCCCGGATCAGACTCGCCTGCCACACAATCTGGCGAAGTTGAGGGCGCGTCGTCCAGATATCCCTGGCCACGCACGCTGCTGGTATCGCGCTTCAACACCGCAAACTGAGCGACACGCCCGGGGTCGTCCTCGATCCGCTCGGCAAGGCACACCAGACCCGGCCTGCGTGCGAGAGACGGTGGCGCGATCGCCAGGGTATCGTGGCGCCCCTCGGCCATATCCAGCGCATCCGCCATGTGCAGGCATTCGATGCGTGCGACACCGGGGAGATTGTGCTCAAGCCACTCGCTGCACTCCTCGAACAGAGCCTCGCGCGCCACGATGCGCTGGACCTTCGAGGGACAGAGGTCCGGTGGCCCCAGCAGGCTGAGGCTGATGGCACGGAAAAGCCGACGCTCCACCCGAATGCCCGGCCAGCAGGCCAACGCCTCGTGGGTGGCCGTCACCGGTCGCTGATGCCCTCTTGACCAGGGGACGACGGCAGCCTCCACCTCTCCTCTCACCAGGGCGTTGACCACCTCTTCGATGCCCGCATAGGCACTCAAGGTGGCATTCGAGGCATACATCTTGGCGGCGCATTCGCGTGAGTACCCCCCGAGCCGTCCCGGGTAGCCGACCCGCAGCACATGAGCCGATGCGCGCGTTGTCGATGCATTTTCCTGAGCTTCGCTTACCGTCACCTTCATCCCTGCCCCTCATGACAACGACTGATGAACATCCGACTTGCCATCAGCATAGCCGTAAATGGCGCACTCAGGCGAAACCACCATTGGCGCCGATGACCTGCCCGGTGACCCAGGCGGATTCCTCACCGGCCAACCAGGCCACGACGGCCGCGATATCCGTGGCATCCGCGATACGTCCCAGCGCTGCCATGCCCTTGAGACGCTCGATGGTCTCCTCGCTCTTGCCATGCCGGAACAGCCCGGTATCCGTCGGGCCCGGCGCCACGGCATTGACGGTAATCCCGCGTGCGCCGACCTCCTTGGCCAGCACGCGAGTGAGCTGGTCCACCGCGGCCTTGGACGCCGCATAGGGACCATAGGTGGCGAACATCTGGCGCGTCACGGAGGTGGAGATATTGATCACGCGGCCCCCATCACGCAGCTTGCGCGAGGCTTCGCGCATCATGTTGAAGCTGCCGGTGAGGTTGGCCTGCATCAGACTGGAAAAGTCCTCATCCGTGAACTCGGCCAGCGGCTTGTAGAGGCTCATCCCGGCATTGTTGACCAGAATATCCACTCCGCCATAGTGCTCAGTGGCCACCGTGAACAGCTGACTGGCCATCTTGCTGTCGCCGACATCGCCCTGGACGGCAAGCGCCTGCCCGCCAGCTGCCTCTATCTCGGCCACCACCTGATTCGCCCCATCGACATCACTGCGGTAATTGACCACCACCCGGGCGCCGTCCGCCGCCAGACGCTGAGCGATGCCTGCGCCGATGCCGCGCGAGGCTCCGGTCACCACCGCCACCTTGCCGCTCAACTGCTGTGCATTCTCCGACATGGCTGTCTCCCCTTTCGTCATGGGCCATCGATTTCAAGGTCCCTCAATCTCAAGGTCCCTCAATCTCAAGGTCCCTCAATCTCGAACCTTGAGCGTCTCAGTCAGACCTCATCATTGCAGCAACCGGATGCCACTGACACCCCTGCAACGCGGGGTTTCGTATCAACGAAAGAACCGCCACCCCGGGCATGCCGGTGGTGGCGGTTCTTTTACATCGGAGGCCTACCTCAGGCTTGGCCGTTGGCCTGACGCTCGAAGGTATCGGCACGCAGGATCTCGATCCAGTAGCCGTCGGGATCCTTGACGAAGGCCAGACCCTTCATCTTGCCATCATCGGGGCGCTTGACGAACTCGACACCCAGCGATTCGAAGCGCTCGCTGGCGGCGTAGACGTCCGGCACGCTGACCCCGATGTGGCCGAAGCCCTGAGGCTGGGCGTTGCCGTCATGATAGGCGAAGTCCGGGTCGTCCTCGGTCCCCCAGTTGTGCGTCAGCTCCAGCATCGCCTCACGCCCGAAGGTGTAGGTGGTACGCTTGAGATCATCACTCGGCACGTCGCTGGCCTGGTCGTCGTCCAGATAGGCGAGGAAATAGAGGCTGAACTGCATTTCCGGGAAGTCGAGCTTGCGCACCAGGCGCATGCCGAGCACACGGGTATAGAAGTCCAGACTACGCGTCGGATCCTTGATGCGCAGCATGGTCTGGTTGAAGACATAGCCTCGGGTAGCCGGATCAATCTGCTCACTCAGGCCGGGAACCTGCTCGAAATGTGTTGCCATGATGGTCCTTCCACAGGAAAGGACGGCAGGACATCCACGATGCCCGGCCGTCCCTGGTGATCGAATAGCTGTCAGATGGAGTCGGCGAGCGGGTTTTGCAACCTCGCCGGCCGCGGCATCACTCGATTTCGATCAGTACTTCCCCCGGCGTGACGCGATCGCCGCGAGCCACGTGGATGGCCTTGACGGTACCGTCGACGCGCGCCGTGATCTCGGTCTCCATCTTCATCGCCTCGCTGATCAGCACCGACTGGCCTGCCGTGACGCTGTCACCCACCGCCACCAGCACCTCGACGATATTGCCCGGCATCGCCGTGGTGACGTGCCCCGGCGCAGACGCACTCGCGCGCCCGCCGCTCTGGCCACCTGCCACGTAATCGTCCTTGGCTTCGAACACCACCTCTTCCGGCATGCCATCCAGGGTCAGATAGACGTGACGCTTGCTGCCCTTGGCACCGCCGACGCCGGTGATCTGCACCGCATAGGACTCGCCGTGGACATCGATGACGAACTCGGTCGGCACGCCGGAAGACACCGGACGCTCCGCCTCGCCCTGGGGGATGATTTCCGGCGTGAGGGTGCCGGCGCGGCGCTCGCTGAGAAAGTCACGTCCCAGCTCCGGGAACATGGCAAAGGTCAAGACATCCTCAGGGGACTCGGCCAGCTCGCCCAGCTCCTCGGTGAGACGCGCCATTTCCGGGCTCAGCAGATCCGCCGGACGCCCGACCTCCACCGGTGCGTTGCCGATGGCACGCGAGCGAACCTCTTCGTTGACCGGTGCCGGCGCCTGGCCATAGCCGCCCTGCAGATAGCGCTTCACTTCATTGGTGATGCTCTTGTAGCGCTCACCGGTCAGCACGTTGAGCACCGCCTGGGTACCGACGATCTGTGAGGTCGGGGTGACCAGCGGCGGATAGCCCAGATCGGCACGCACACGCGGAATCTCGGCGAAGACCTCGCGGATGCGCTCCAGCGCATTCTGCTCCTTCAACTGACTGGCCAGGTTCGACATCATGCCGCCGGGAATCTGGCTGATCTGGACCGAGACATCCTCACGGGTGAATTCACTCTCGAAAGCCGAATACTTGCGGCGCACCTCACTGAAGTAGTCACCGATCTCACGCAGCGACTCCAGTTCCAGTCCGGTGTCCCAGCGAGTGTCACGCAGCGAGGCGACGAAGGATTCGGTGGCCGGGTGGCTGGTGCCACCGGCGAAGGCCGAGATGCAGGTATCGATGTGGCGGCAGCCCGCCTCGACGGCCTTGATCTGACATTGCGGTGCCAGGCCTGCCGTGGCATGGCTGTGCAGGTGGATCGGCACTTCGACAGCCTCGACCAGCGCACTCACCAGGTCGAAGGTGGCATACGGGGTCAGCAGCCCGGCCATGTCCTTGATCGCGATGGAATCGGCGCCCATCTCGACCAGCTTGCGCGCCTGCTCGACATACATCTCCAGCGTATGCACCGGGCTCACGGTGTAGCAGATGGTGCCCTGGGCGTGCTTGCCGGCCTTCTTGACTGCGCGCATGGCGGTTTCCATGTTGCGCAGGTCATTCAGGGCATCGAACACGCGGAAGATATCGATGCCGCCGGCCGCGGCACGCTCGACGAAGGCCTCCACCACGTCATCGGCATAATGACGATAGCCGAGCAGGTTCTGACCGCGCAGCAGCATCTGCAGCGGCGTGTTGGGCATGGCTTCCTTGAGCGACTTCAGACGCGCCCAGGGGTCTTCCTTCAGAAAGCGCACACAGGCATCGAAGGTCGCACCGCCCCAGACCTCGAGGCTGTAGAAGCCGGCCTGATCGAGACGTGCCGCGATGGGCAGCATGTCCTCGGTGCGCATGCGCGTGGCGATCAATGACTGGTGGCCATCACGCAGGACGACTTCGGTGACCTTGACGGCATCAGCCGCAGAGTCGCTCACGGCATGGGGAGTGGAGGTAGCAGCAGTCATGTCAGGTGTCCTTGTCATTGTTGGTTGAGGAGTCGGGGGAAGGACTCGAACGGCATGTCAGGGGTGGACTCAGAGACCGGCGTGCGCCGCGATCGCCGCCGCGATCGCCAGTGCCGTCTGTTCCGGCAGGCGCTTGACCGAGTACTGGGTCAGCTCCGGATGCGCCGCCACGAAACCGGTATCGAAGCGCGCGTTGCGGAAGTCCGGATGCTTGAGGATTTCCTGATAGTAAGGCGCGGTGGTCTTGACCCCCTGCAGGCGCATGTCATTGAGGGCGCGTGACCCGCGATTGATGACCTCTTCCCATGTCAGCCCCCACACGATGAGCTTCAGGCACATGGAATCGAAATACGGCGGGATGGTGTAGCCGGTATAGATCGCGGTATCGGTTCGCACGCCAGGCCCGCCGGGGGCGTAGTAACGCGTGATGCGCCCGAAGCTGGGCAGGAAGTCGTTCTTGGGGTCCTCGGCATTGATGCGGAACTGGATGGCATAGCCGTGATGGCGGATGTCTTCCTGACGGAAGGCCAGCTTGTGGCCCCAGGCGATGCGGATCTGCTCGCGCACGATGTCCACGCCGGTGATCGCCTCGCTGATGGTGTGCTCCACCTGGACGCGGGTGTTCATCTCCATGAAGTAGATCTCGTTGCCCTTGACCAGGAACTCCACGGTACCGGCATTGCGATAGCCCACGGCCCGCGCGGCGCGCACCGCCATCTCTCCGACATAGGAGCGCTGCTCCGGCGTCAGCTGAGGGCTGGGGGCAATCTCGATCAGCTTCTGGTTGCGGCGCTGGATGGAGCAGTCACGCTCGAACAGATGGATCACGTTGTCGTGACTGTCGGCCAGAATCTGGACCTCGATGTGATGCGGGTCGACCACGCAGCGCTCCAGGAAGACATCCGCACTGCCGAAGGCCTTGGTAGCCTCCGAGATCACGCGACCCCAGGCCTGCTTGAGCTGCTGGGCATCATCACAACGCCGGATACCCCGCCCCCCACCACCTGAGGTAGCCTTGAGCATCACCGGATACCCCACCTGTTCCGCCACGCTCAAGGCTTCCTCGACATCGGCCAGATTGCCCTTCGAGCCCGGCGTGACCGGCACGCCAGCCGCCTTCATGGCGGCGCGGGCTTCGGTCTTGTCTCCCATGCGCGCGATGACATCACTGGACGGGCCCACGAAGGCAATGCCCGCCGCTTCGCAGATTCTCGCGAACTCAGCATTCTCGGAAAGGAAACCATAGCCCGGATGAATGGCATCACAGCCTGTCTCGCGGGCCAGATCCACCAGGCGACGGGGGTCCAGGTAGCCGGCCAGCGGGTCTTCGCCGATGAAATGCGCTTCATCGGCACGCTTGACGTGAAGCGAGAAACGATCGGCTTCGGTGTAGACCGCGACAGAGCGGATGTCCATCTCGGCACAGGCGCGTACAATGCGCACTGCGATTTCCCCTCGGTTGGCAATCAGCAACTTGCGGAACATGGTGACTCTCCCTGACGGAACGCGGTGATCTTGTTGTTGACGGCTTGCGTCTGACTCTCCTGCAACCCTGAAGGCTTGCGAGGGCAGTCATGTTCTCAGGCTTTCCACGCTACCCAGCGAGAGACCAATAGAAAAGTTGATATTTTTTTGCCAATCTATAAGTAAAACCTTATGACTGGGTGTGTCATGTCGCGTCCAAATCTGCTAAACCGATTAACTTTCAGACAGTTACAGGTATTTCAGGCTGTCCATCGCCAGCAGTCCTACTCGCGTGCGGCTGAGCAACTCGGACTGACACAGCCCGCCGTCAGTGCCCAGATTCGCCAATTGGAGCAGGCGCTCGAGCAATCGCTGTTCAAATATGCCGGCAAGACGCTGCATATCCTGCCGGCGGCGGATGCGCTGGCAAGCTCGGTACAGTCGATCTTCGGGGAAGTCTCGAGCCTGCAGATGGAGCTGTCGGAAATCGCCGGCACCATCCGTGGCGAGCTGAATCTGGCGGCCGTGTCCACGGCCCAGTATGTGGTGCCGCACATTCTGGCGCGCTTTCGTGCCCGCTACCCGGAAGTCTCGGTGCGCCTGCGCGTCTGCAATCGCGGCCAGGCACTGGAACGCCTCGCCGAGCGACGCGATGACCTGGTGATCATGGGCATGGTGCCCGATGACGCCAACCTGGCCTTCATGCCGATCCTGGACAACGAGCTGATCCCCATCGTCTGGCCCGGCCACCCGCTGCTGGACGTCAAGGGCGTCACGCTGGAGGATCTCGCCCAGTACTACATGCTGATGCGCGAGCCCGGCTCCGGCACGCGTACCGCCTTCGAGGAATTCGCCGCCCGCGAGCGCGTCTCGCTGCGCCATACGCTGGAGCTGGGCTCCAACGAGGCCATCAAGCAGGGCGTGATGGCGCATCTGGGCGTGGCGATCCTGCCGCGGCTGGCCGTCCAGCTGGAGCTGGCCTCCGGCCTGCTGGCCTCGCCGTCCCTGCCGGGCTTCCCGCTCAGACGCTCCTGGTGCACGGTCTATCCCAAGGATCGCTACCCCACGCCGGTCACCGAGCTGTTCCTGCGTTTCGTGCGCGAGCTGCTGCCGGAGCTCAACGCACACTTCAGCGCGCCGATGGAGCCGATTCCCGGGCACAGCGTCGCCTGCCTGCCGCTGGCCACGGAGCAGTGACGCTCCACCACACGCCCCTGTGCTCATGAACCAAAAAAACCGCCGCGGAGATGATCTCCGCGGCGGTTTTTTTTCGGGCCAGTCCGGCTTATTTCACTTCCACACCATGCGCCTGCTTGTCTGCGTGATAGGAAGAGCGCACCAGCGGACCGGAGGCGACATGCGAGAAGCCCATCTCGCGCGCCTTCTGACCGAGCCAGTCGAAGGTATCCGGGTGGACCCAACGATCGATCGGCAGGTGGCTGCGTGACGGCTGCATGTACTGCCCGAGGGTCAGCATGTCGACGCCGTGATTGCGCAGGTCCTGCATGACCTCGAGCACCTGCTCGTCAGTCTCGCCCACCCCCAGCATCAGACCGGATTTGGTCTTCACTTCCGGGCGGCGCTCCTTGTAGCCCTTGAGCAGATCCAGCGACCACTGATAGTCGGCGCCCGGACGCACGCGGCGGTACAGGCTCGGCACGGTCTCCAGATTGTGGTTGAAGACATCCGGCGGTGTCTGCTCGAGCACGTCCAGCGCGACCTGCATGCGGCCACGGAAGTCCGGCACCAGCACTTCGATCTCGGTACCTTCACACTTCTCGCGGATCTCACGGATGCACTCGGCGATGTGGTTGGAGCCACCGTCACGCAGGTCATCACGGTCAACGGAGGTCACGACGACGTAATTCAGGCGCATCTCGGCGATGGCTTCGGCCAGCTCACGCGGCTCGTCGGCATTCAGCGCATTGGGACGACCGTGGGCCACGTCACAGAACGGGCAGCGACGGGTACAGATATCGCCCATGATCATGAAGGTCGCGGTGCCGCCGCTGAAGCACTCGCCCAGGTTCGGGCAGGAGGCTTCTTCACACACCGTGTGCAGGCCGTGCTTGCGCAGGGTCTGCTTGATGCGGCTCACCTCAGGGGAGGCAGGCATGCGCACGCGCAGCCAGTCCGGCTTCTTCGGCAAGGTCTCGGTGGGAATCACCTTGACCGGAATGCGAGCGACCTTCTCGGCGCCACGCAGCTTCACGCCACGCTCCTTGCGAGCAGGAGCAGCGGAGGGAGCGGGCTTCGGGGTAGCGGTGGTCTCGGTCATCAGTTCTGTCCTGCTGTTCGAGAAATGTCAGCCAGTGCCGCGGGCAGCCCGCTCACCGGAGTCAGGGTCACGTCCCCCAGGCTTGCGCCCAGACAACGCACCAGGCGGTCACGCTCAGCGGCAAGATCCACCGGCTCGCGCGTCAGGTCGCGTAGCTGGGTCATCGCCATGCCGGCATAGCCGCAGGGATTGATGCGCCCGAAAGGCGCAAGGTCCATGTCCAGATTGATCGCCACGCCATGGAAACTGCATCCACGTCGGATGCGCAACCCCAGCGAGGCAATCTTGGCCTCTTCCATCGAGCGGCGCGGATCATCCATGCGCTGCGCCGATTTCTTCACGTAGACCCCCGGGGCATCGGGGCGTGGATACGCCTCGATGCCGTGCTCGGCCAACGCCGCCACCACCGTCTCTTCCAGCGCAGTGACCAGCTGACGAACGCCGATGCCGCCACGCTTGACGTTGAGCAACGGGTAGAGCACCAGCTGGCCGGGGCCGTGATAGGTCACCTGGCCACCCCGGTCGGTCTGCACCACCGGGATATCACCCGGCATCAGCAGATGTTCCGGCTTGCCAGCCTGTCCCTGGGTAAAGACGGGGGCGTGCTCCACTACCCACAGCTCATCCGGGGCCTCCGGCGAGCGGGTATCTGTGAAGTCACGCATCGCCGACCACACTTCCTCATACGGCAGCACGCCGAGGTGGTGGACGTGAATCGTGTTCATGCATGCGCTCCTGTGCTCATGGCGCAAGCCAGTGAAGTCGCTCGTCTCACGCGAACGTCACAATACCATGTGGATGCGACCGGTGGCCTTGAGGTCACGGTGCAAGGCATCCAGCTGGTCGGTTCCGGTGGCTCGGATCACCACGCGGATGCTGCGATAGTTGCCGTTCTTGCTGTCCTGCCAGGTGATGGCCGTGGCGTCGAAACCGGGCGCATGCACTTCCAGGACATTGCAGACCACTTCGACGAGATCTTCGGCGGCATTGCCGACGATCTTGAGGGAGAAATCGCAGGGGAATTCGATCTTGGGGGGTGTCTTCTCACCCGCTTTTGGCGTGTTGGCCATGGGAAAGCCCTTCCAGTGATTCTATTTCCGACCATTCTACTCAACAAAGGGCGATCCGTCAGCCGGATCGCCCTTCGTGAAAGACGCATCCCCGGGTTTCAGGGGCGCGTGGCGGGCACCGTCGCATCATCTTGCTCGCTGGCAAGGGCGGACGGCACCAGCCTCAGTTGAACAGGCCGTGGAAGAACAGCATCAGGGCGTCCCACAGACGCTTGAAGAGACCGCCCTGCTCGACTGATTCCAGGGCGACCAGCGGCTCTTCCGCCAGCACCTTGTCCTCGAGCTTGATCTGCAGGGTGCCGTACTGCTCGCCGACCTGCACCGGTGCCTTGATGGTGTCCTTCAGATCAAGACGGGCGGTCAGCTTGTCGGCCTGGCCACTCGGCAGGGTCAGATAGACTTCCTTGGCCATGCCAAGACGCACCTGATCCTTCTCGCCGCCCCAGACACGGGCCTGATTGAGCACGGCACCCTTGTCATAGAGCTTCTTGCTCTCGAAGTAGCGGAAGCCGTAGGTCAGGAGCTTCTGGGATTCCTGGGCACGCGCCTCTTCGGAGCTGGTACCCATCACCACGCTGATCAGACGCGTGTCTTCCTTCTTGGCAGACGCCACCAGGCAGTAACCCGCTTCATCGGTATGACCGGTCTTCAGGCCGTCGACGTCCTTGTCACGCCACAGCAGCTTGTTGCGATTGGGCTGCTTGATGCCATTCCAGGTGAAGTACTTCTGGGAATAGATCTGATAGTGATCCGGATAGTCGCGGATGATGTGACGCGCCAGAATCGCGAGATCATGTGCCGTGGAGTAGTGCTCCGCGTGCGGCAGACCGGTGGCGTTCATGTAATGGGTATTGTTCATGCCCAGACGCTTGGCGTGCTGGTTCATCAGGTCGGCGAAGGAGCCCTCGCTGCCGCCAATGTGCTCGGCAAGCGCGACGCTGGCGTCATTGCCTGACTGGATGATCACGCCATGCAGCAGATCATCGACCGAGACACTGGTGCCCTCGCGGATGAACATGCGCGAGCCGCCGGTCTTCCAGGCGTTGACGCTGATACGCACGTTCTCGTCCGGCGTCAGCTTGCCGTCATCGATTTCATTCTCGACCAGATAGGCCGTCATCATCTTGGTCAGACTTGCCGGCGGCAGACGCTTGTCGGCATTGTGCTCGACCAGGATGCGACCGGAATTGGCATCCATCAGAATCCAGGAGGACGCGGCCAGTTGCGGCGCCGCCGGAATCAGGGTGTCGGCCTCGATGGCCCGGGCCGGCGTGGAGGTGACGCTGGTCAGCAGCGCGATACCGCTGGCCGCCATCAGCCCGGCAAGACGGCGCCGCAATGGAAGAAGTCTGGCTTTCAGGGACATGTTGAAATCTCTTTGACACTCATGCGTTAGCCGGGGCACAAGCCCCGGCCATGTTGCACCCTCGTGGGATGCATGATGGATGCGCCAGATCACCGCCGCTAGCGCGGTGCCTGTACGCTGAAGGCGCCGGAGAAGCCGGCATCGGCGATCGCGGACTTGAGCGACTCGATACGCACGCTTTCTTCAAGCGGGCCCACCTGCACCTTGTAAAGATTGCCACTGCCCAGCACTCGGACCGGGCGATCAAGCGCCGCGCTGACGCGCTTGCTGATGCGGTCTGCCGTTTGCAGGTCACTGACCGCCGCCACCTGCAGGAAGCTGGCATCAGCGCCGCTGGCCGTGGTGTCGGTCGCGCGCGCCGCAGAGGCTACCACGGGCTTGGCGGCAACGCTCGTGCTGGACGTCTTCGCCGCCACGGAATCGCCGGTTGCGCCCATTTCCTCAAGCCCTGCGATGCCCTGCTCGCGACGCACCGCCTGACTGCGGGCCAGCAGGCGCTCGGACTCGGCCGTGCCCTGGGTCGGGCTCGGCCCCGGCCGCCAGGTGCTGGCATCCAGCGTCTCGACGCGCACATGACCGGTACCATGGCCAAGCATGTCGAGACGCCACGCCGCACTGTAGGACAGGTCAATCAGGCGATCATCATGGAAGGGCCCACGATCGTTGACCTTGACGATGACCTGCTTGCCGTTGTCCAGATTGGTGATTCGCGCGTAGGTCGGCAGCGGCAGCGACTTGTGGGCCGCCGTCATGGTGTACATGTCATAGATCTCGCCGCTGGCGGTGGCGTAGCCATGGAACTTCTTGCCATACCAGGAGGCGGTACCTTCCGCCACGTAGCCGCGCGGGTCATCCATCACATGATAGGTCTTGCCCCACACCTCATACTCGCTGCGGTTGCCGCTGCGCGTATAGGGCTCGGGCTTCGGCACGGCGTCCGGCACCGCGGAGACGTCCGGCGCGTCGTCGGGATAGGCGTCCGAATCCATCTCGTAACGCCCATTCTTGCCCGCCTTCTTGCCCGTGCTCGGCGAAGCACCGTCGCTGACCGTGGTGCCACCACTGCTGGCACAACCGGCCAGCAGGGCAAGCGCCAACGTCAACGGCAGCGCGCGTGACCAGCTCATCCGGCACCCCCATCCTCGAGACGGCGCTTGATCGCCTGGGACAGCTCATTCACGGCCATCGCATACAGATGGCTGTGGTTGTAGCGAGTGATGACGTAGAAGTTGTCATAGCCCACGGCGTAGCGATACCCCTGCTTGAGGTCCAGCGCCAGCGGGATGATCTGGGTATTGCCTGCCACGCCACCCGCGACCTCGACCCCTGCCGCCTCAAGTGCCGAGACGCTCATGTAGGGCTTCTTGGTCTTGTTGAAGGTGACGGAAGACGGCGGAGTACCGGGGCCATCGGCTGCGCTGACGACCGGTGCACCGGCCTTCCAGCCGTGACGGGCGAAATAGTTGCCGACACTGCCGATGGCATCGACGGGGTTGTGCCACAGGTCCCGCACGCCATCGCCATCGAAATCGACGGCATAGGCCTGATAGCTGGTGGGGATGAACTGGGGGTAGCCCATCGCGCCGGCATAGGATCCCTTGATGGAGAGCGGGTCGATGCCCTGCTCCAACGTCAGCTGCAGGAAGGCGGACAGCTCACCACGGAAGAACTTGCCACGACGCGGATGATCGAAGGCCAGCGTGGAGAGTGAGTCGATCACGCGGTGGGTGCCGGTGTGCTTGCCAAAGAAGGTCTCGACGCCAATGATGGCGGCGATGACTTCCGGCGGCACGCCATATTCGGCCTGGGCGCGATCGAAGGTCTCGCGATGCTCGGCGATGAACTTCACGCCGGCTTCGATGCGAGATTCCTTCATGAAGATGGCGCGGTACTGGTCCCAGCGCAGGTGCCCTTCCGCCGGGCGCGACATGGCATCCAGCACTTTCTGGCTGTAATCGGCCTGATTCATCAGCTCGGTCACGCGAGCGCGATCCAGCCCCTTGGCCACCAGCTCATCCACCAGCTTGGCCGTCTCCGGGTGAGTTGCGGGAGCAAAGCCATCCGGCGCCGCCATGGCCGCCCCTGACATGCCCAGCAACGGCGCGATCATCAGGGCTGCGCCCCAGTGCTTCAGTCGCCGCCCACGTGCGTTAATCACCGTCATCGACTCTCTCCTTGCCTGTCTGCGGGCGTTGGCCCGCGAATGTCCTTGCCATCCGGTAGCTGCAAAGGCCGCGTCAACGCGACAGCAGGCGCCGGTGGGTATGAATGCTCATGAGAATACCGAAGCCCGCCAGCAAGGTCACGCTGGAGGTCCCACCATAACTGACCAGCGGCAGCGGAACGCCCACCACCGGGAGAATGCCTGACACCATGCCGATGTTGACGAACACATAGACGAAGAAGGTCAGGATGATGGCTCCCCCTGTCAGGCGCGCGAAGCTGTCCTGACCATGGTTGGCCATCACCAGCCCGCGCAGCACGATCAACACGTAGAGGGCGAGGAAGAAACTCATGCCCAGAAGCCCGAGTTCCTCCCCGATCACCGCGACGATGAAGTCGGTATGCCGCTCAGGCAGAAATTCCAGCTGCGATTGGGTCCCCAGGGTATAGCCCTTGCCCAGCAAGCCTCCGGAGCCGATGGCGGTCTTGGACTGGATGATGTTCCAGCCGGCTCCCAGCGGGTCGGACTCCGGATTCAGGAAGGTCAGCACACGCCGGCGTTGATAGTCATGCATCACCATCCACAGAAGCGGCAGCGCCGAGGCGATCAACGCCCCGAAGAAGGCGATCAGTTTCCAGGAGAGTCCCGCCAGCAGGATGACGAAGACCCCGGCCGCCGCGACCAGCAGCGAGGTTCCCAGGTCCGGCTGCCGGGCGATCAGCAGCACCGGCGTGACGATGATCACCCCACAGATGACCAGATCGCGCCAGCGTGGCGGCAGCGGCCGCTGCCCCAGCCAGCAGGCGACCATCATCGGCATCGCCAGCTTCATGAGCTCCGACGGCTGGAAGCGCACGACGCCGGGAATCACCAGCCAGCGCTGGGCCCCCATGCCGACATCCCCCAGTACCTCCACCGCCACCAGCATCAGGAAACCGCCGCCATAGGCGACAGGTGCCCAGCGATACAGCGTGCTCGGAGAGAGCTGCGCAAGGCCGATCATGACCCCCAGCGCCAACGCCTGACGTGACGCCTGGCGCAGCGTGAAATCGATATCCTGACCGCTGGCGCTGTAGAGCACGATCAGACCGCACCCCAGCACGATCAGCAGCAACAGCAGCAGCCAGGGGTCCAGATGGATCCGCTCCCACAGACTGGTGCGACGCCGGCGATTGAGCTCGCCTCCCACGCTGCGCATCGAGCGCTGATAATCAGTCGGCATCATTGACTCCTGCAGGGGTTTCGCTCTGCTCGGCCTGCGCCGCCGCCTCTTCCAGGGCCGCCGCCAGCGTCAGGGCGGCATCACGGGCGACAGGATCAATGCGCGGCAACAACCAGTAATCCGTGATGGCACGTGCCATGGGACCGGCCACCGAGCTTCCGCCCTGACCGTTCTCCACCACCACGGACACGGCGATCTCGGGATTCTCGACCGGCGCGAACGCCGCAAACAGGGCATGGTCGCGCAGACGCTCCGCCAGCTCGTGACCGTTGTACTTCTGGTCCTGCCCCAGGGTGAAGACCTGCGCCGTACCGGACTTGCCGGCCATGCGATATTTGAGCCCGGGACCGACGTACTTGCGCGCCGTGCCCTCGCGGCCATTGACCACGTCCTCAAGCGCGCCGATGACCTCGTCCCACCAGGCCGGATTCTCCACCACCACGTCAGGCTTCTCTTCGCTGCGCGGCAACAGCACCGTCTCATCGCCGATGCGCTTGGCCAGATGAGGCGTCACATGCCGGCCACGATTGGCCAGCACCGCCTCGGCGGAGGCGAGCTGCAGGGGCGTCGTCAACCAGTAGCCCTGGCCGATCCCGATGGAGATGGTCTCGCCGGGATACCAGGGCTTGTCGTAGCGATTGCGCTTCCATTCCTTGGACGGCATCAACCCCGGCAAGGCACCCTGCACGTCCAGCGCGGTCTGCTCACCGAACCCGAACTTGTGCATGTACTCGCTGATGCGATCGATGCCCAGTCGATAGGCGACATTGTAGAAGTAGGTGTCATTGGAGACGGCGATACCGCGCCGCATGTTGACCCGTCCATGCCCCCAGCGCAGCCAGTTGCGATACTTGTGGCTGTCATTGGGCAGCTGGAAATACCCCGGGTCGAAGAAGGTGGTCTGCGGCGTGATGACGCCATTGTCCAGCCCCGCCAGCGACATGAAGGGCTTGACCGTCGAGGCAGGCGGATACTGTCCCCGTATCGCCCGATTGAACAGCGGCAGGTCGATGTCGGACTGCAACGCACGGTAACTCTTGACGCTGATGCCGGTGACGAACTCGTTGGAATCAAAGCCCGGCACCGAGGCCATGGCGAGGATCTCGCCGCTCTCCGGCTCGATGGCCACGATCGCCCCACGGCGCCCCTTGAGCAGTCGATAGGCCAGATCCTGCAGGCCACGGTCGATGGTCAGCGTCAAGTCCTTGCCGGGCTGCGGGTCGATACGCGACAGCTCACGCAGCACGCGGCCGCGCGCATTGGTTTCCACCTTGCGCAGCCCGGCCTGACCATGCAGCGCCTCTTCATAGAAGCGCTCGATCCCGGTCTTGCCGATGAAGTGCGTTCCCGAATAGTTGCCCTTGTCGAGGGTCTTGAGCTCCGCCTGGTTGATGCGCCCGACATAGCCCAGCGTGTGCGAGAGCGGCTTGGCATCCGGGTAGTAACGCAGCAGCTGGGCCTCGACCTCGACACCCGGCAGGCGATAGCGATTGACCGCCAGACGCGCGATCTGCTCCTGGCTCAGTTCACTCATCAACAGGGCTGGCTGATAGGGGCGCTGTCGCTGACGCGAGCGTTCCTTGAAGTCTTCGATTTCATCAGGGGGGAGATCGAGAATCTCGACCAGACGCTCAAGCGTCGTCTCCAGATCACCGGCGCGTTCGCGCACGATGGTCAGGTTGTAATTGGGGCGATTCTCGGCAAGCAGGCGACCGTTGCGGTCATAGATCAGGCCGCGCGTCGGCGGCAGGGGTTCGACACGCACACGGTTCTTGTCCGAGCGCGTGGTATAGATATCGTGTTCCACGACCTGAAGAAAGACCAGCCGTGCCAGCAGGCAACCGGCCAGCACCAGCACCAGGCCGGCGGCCACGATACTGCGAAGGCGAAAGATCCGCACTTCCTGTTGGGGATTCTTGATCGTCGCCCGGCGTTGGCGCATGGCGGGTCTCGCAACTCGTGTCTTGTCGCAAGCGGCAGGCGCTTAACGGTGATAAGGATGCCCGACCAGCAGTGTCCAGGCGCGGTAGAGCTGCTCCGCCAATACGATGCGCACCAGCGGGTGCGGCAGGGTCAGCGCGGAGAGCGACCAGCGCTGATCCGCGCGGGCCAGCAGGCGTGGATCGAGCCCGTCAGGACCGCCGATCAGGATGGCCACATCGCGACCGCCCAGGCGCCAGTCATCGGCGTGCTGAGCCAGCTGCTCCGTGCTCCACGACTTACCTAGGACATCAAGGGCGACAACATGTTCATTTCCCTTGAGTTTTTCCAGCATCCGATCACCTTCACTGGCCATGGCACGGGCAATGTCCGCGTTCTTGCCACGGTTTCCGGGCGCCAGTTCGATGAATTCGAGGGAAAAGTCTCTTGGCATGCGCTTGAGATATTCCCGGCTACCCTTCTCCACCCAGTCAGGCATCTTCTGCCCGACCGCCAGTACTCGGATCTTCATGTCCTGTCCCGTGTCGTCAGTGGCCAACGGGCATGCCCGCTGACCCTCTCCTTCCGTCCAACCACCACGGGCCCGCCCTGTCAGCATGCTGCCCGCAACCGGCGCCGGTGGCACCGCCGTGCCGCATCACTCCGCCTCTTGAGGCAGGCAAGAGCGGAATCAGCTGCGCTGTTCGAACTCTTCGCTCGTCTCGCGGGGCAGATCGCTCCACAGGCGCTCGAGGTCATACAGGGCACGGGTTTCGGCCAGCATGACGTGGACGACGACATCGCCCAGATCCAGCAACACCCAGTCGGAACCGTTGTCGCCTTCGCAACCCAGCGGCTTGACGCCGGCTTCTTTCACCGTGACCTGCACATTGTTGGCCAGAGCGGCGATATGACGGCTGGAAGTCCCCGTCGCGATCACCATGACATCGGTGACGCTGGTCAGCTTGGAGACATCGATCTCGCTGATTTCCTGGGCCTTGAGGTCGTCAAGGGCGTCGATCACCAGGTTTTTAAGAGCTTCGGTCTGCATGATTCCTCGGAAGTTTGTTCGGCAGGGGGCGCATTCTACCCGTTGGTGATGCGCTCGCCTATGGGCATCGTCAATCTACGCGTCACGAACCCTCACTCACAGGGCGGGCAGTAAAGCGACCGGGCCTCGATATGGCGGATGACCGTCTCGGGCAGCAGGTAGCGCACGCTATCCCCCAGCGCGAGCCGCTCGCGCACGAAGGTCGCGCTGATCGCCATGCGGGTCGGCAATGACAACCGCAGCAACAGGCCGCCGGGACGCGCCATCAGCTCGGCCACCGTCTGCACTTCCCGCCCCTCGATCAAGGCCTTCAACGCCTCTGGCAGAGGAGCATCATGATCAGGGCGCTCGATCACCACGACATGGGCATCATCGAACAGTCGCTCGGCGGCATGCCATTCGCCAAGCTTGAGAAAGGCATCATGGCCGATGGCCATCACCAGCCGCGCCTGAGGGCCATATTCGCCGCGCAGGCTCGCCAGGGTGTCGGCACTGTAGGACGGCCCATCCCGGAAAAGCTCGCGGGCATCCGCCTTGAGCCCCGGCTCACCGGCAATCGCGGCCTCCAGCATGGCCAGACGCTCCTCGCTGCTCACCCCGGGTGCGGCACGATGTGGCGGCTGATGGCAGGGAATCATCAACACATGATCCAGGCCCAGCGCCTCACGCAGTTCGATGGCGCTGCGAAGGTGCCCGTGGTGTACCGGGTCGAAGGTGCCCCCGAGCATCGCCACCCGGGGGACCGGCCCGAGACAGCCCTCGAAGCCGGGCTGTGGCTTCTCGTCAGGCAGAGTGTCGCAGGCCTCCCCACCCGGCTGTGCGGCAGGTTCGCGCTGCGCGGCGTCGCCGTCGACATTCAGCGGGCGCTGGCTATCGTCCAGCGCCCGTGGCGATGCGCTGACCGAGGAAGGGTCTGGAGATCTCACTGACGAATCTGCCCATCGCCGAACACGACATACTTGCGTGTGGTGAGCCCTTCCAGCCCCACGGGCCCGCGAGCGTGCAGCTTGTCGGTGGAAATGCCGATCTCGGCACCCAATCCGTATTCGAAGCCATCGGCAAAGCGGGTGGAGGCATTGACCATCACGGAGCTGGAATCCACTTCGGCCATGAACCGACGCGCCAGCGCATAGTTGTCGGTGATGATGGCTTCGGTATGCCCGGAGCTGTGACGCTCGATATGCGCCATCGCCGCTTCCACGCCCTCGACGACCCGAATCGCCAGAATCGGTGCCAGATACTCGGTATCCCAGTCCTGATCCGTGGCGGCCACGGCCTCGGACAGGATGTCACAGGTGCGTTCACAGCCACGAATCTCGACCTCATGGACCGCCAGACGCTCGGCGATGCGCGGCAGCACCTCGGCCGCGACAGCCACATCCACCAGCAGGGTCTCCATGGTGTTGCAGGTACCGTAACGGTGCGTCTTGGCGTTCTCGGCGATGCTCACCGCCATGTCGAGATCTGCCGTGGCGTCGATATAGACGTGGCAGATACCGTCGAGATGCTTGATGACCGGCACGCGCGCCTCATTGGTGATGCGCTCTACCAGACTCTTGCCCCCACGCGGGATGATGACATCGACGTACTCGGGCATCGCGATCAGACGGCCCACCGCGGCACGGTCCGTGGTGGCCACCACCTGCACCGCCGTCGCCGGCAGCCCGGCCGCCACCAGCGCCTCGCGGATGATCTCACCCAGCGCACGGTTGCTGGACGCCGCTTCGGAACCACCACGCAGGATGCAGGCATTGCCGGACTTGAGGCACAGGCTGGCGGCTTCGATGGTGACGTTGGGCCGTGATTCGAAGATGATGCCGATCACGCCCAGTGGCACACGCATGTGACCGACCTGGATGCCGCTGGGACGATATTTCAGGCCATCGATCTCACCGACCGGGTCCGGCAGGGCCGCGACCTGCTCGAGACCCTCGATCATGGCATCGATACGCGCCGGCGTGAGGGCGAGGCGGTCGACCATCGCCTCCGACAGGCCATTGTCACGCGCTCGCGTCAGGTCATCGGCGTTGGCGGCGGTCAGCGACTCGCGGCGCTCGTCGATCAGTCGTGCCATGATCTGCAGCGCCCGGTTCTTGAGGCCGCTGTCGACACGACGCATCACCACGCTCGCTGCGCGGGCATCGCCGCCCAGACCGTTCATGTAAGCCACGACGTCCGTGGTGTCGTGCTTGCCCAGCTCGCTCATGTGCCTTGTCTCATTCGTAGAAAGATGTAGGAAAATGCCTTCCGCCCGCTCTGGCGCCTGTGGATCAGCCGAGGGAGGGGTGAAGCGAAAGCGCCGGATCACCTCGACACTTCGGAAAATCATGGTTTGGGGTATGCTGGCCCGTATCAGCGCCTGGCAGAGCCGGGACAGGCAGGCGGCATCACGCTCGCACATCCTGTCATGGCATGGCTCAATGCGCTGCGCCCCATCCGACCGGGGAGTCTGGTCGGATTCATATCATCCACGGGAAAGGTGCCAATATAAGTCACCATGGAGATCAAGTTCAAAGTCCGGGTCAGTCAGTTCATCTGTCTGCTCGGCTCTGTGCTGTTGCTGCTGGAAGCGGCGCGCCAGATCAGCCTCGCCCTGACCATCACCGGACTGCTGCTGGCCATCGGCGGCACCTTGCTGCTGGTGGTCTCCCTGGCACACGAACTCTTCACGCTGGGCTGGTTCCGGACCACGGCCATGCTCAGCGTGGCGGTGATCATGGCGCTGCTGGTGCTGCTGGCACCCGAGCAGCACATGATGTGGCTATGGGGGTTTGCCGTGCTGCTGCTCTATCCGCGCCCCGCGTGGCTGGCGCCGGCCTGCGCCATCATAGGGCTGATCACCACCTGGCTGGCACTCACGCCGCTGGGCAGTGACTGGCTGAGCCTTGGCATCGGCATCACGGCCACCTTGATGGCGCTGGGCGCCATCGCCGGGCAGCGTCAGCAGGAGGTCTGGCGTCAGCTGGAACGGCGCGGTCGCCGTGACGCGAATCGTGCCATCTGGTCACAATACCAGCTGCTCCGGGATCTGCCGCGCGAAATTTCCCGGGCAGATCGTGAAGGCATCCACATCGAGCTGATCCTGCTGGAGCCAGCCACGCCCACCCGCCTCACGCGTCGCCGTCTGCTGAATACGCTGGACAGCGCGGCGCTGCCCCATGAGACACGCTATCAGCTTGACGATGGCTGCCTGGCGTTGCTGTTGGTGGCACGCAGCGAACACGCTGCCAACCTGCGGCGTCGGCAGCTCATGGAGCATCTCGCCATGCCAGTGCGGGCGCGGGTCCAGCCGCTGAACGATACCGAGGCCGACCATCTCGACCTGCAGGCGGCGAGCGCCAACCTCAGCGAGGAGCGCGAGCCGATCACTCACCTGCCCGCGCTCCCCTCCCGAAAGGCGGCACTCGCCGACACCCCCCAGGCGGAGGCTGAAGACTGATGTCCTCGTCAACGACGGCCACGCGCGCCAGAGAGCGCCGCCGGCTGGCCAATCGCAAGACCCTGATCATGCTGCTGGCGACCCTGGTGCTGGCCACCTACGCGCTCTGGCGTTATCTGGTCGGGGACTACTCCCACATCCTGACACCGGTGCTGGCCACCTTGCTGATGGGGATCGCGACCGCTCTGCACCTCCTGGATGAAGAGCAGCCGCTTCCCGCCTATCTGGCGCTGATCGGCGGTTATCTGATGCTGGCGCTGGAGGCCCCCAGCGCGCACATCGGAATGTCGCTGTGGCTGGGATTGCCGAGCATCCTGACGCTGCTGCTGCTGCCATTGGCGCCGGCGATGCTCTTGAACGTGGTACTGGCCCCGCTGTGGCTATGGCTGCTGGGTCAGCCGGATGACAACTTCGGCGAGGTACTGCGCTATGTCTGCCTGCTGCTGGTCGCCAGCCAGCCCTTCGTGATCAACAACCTGCAGTCAGGTGTCATGCGCATGACCGCCAGCGAGGAAGTCGAGTGCAATGCCTACAATGCGCGCACCGGCCAGCAGCGGCTGACCAGCGAGGCCGCACGCGCCAGTGCGCTGGAGCAGCCGTTGAGCATCCTGGTCATCTACCTGCCGCAGCTGGAGATGCTCGGTGAGCAATTCGGGGAAGACCGCCGCATCGAGTGCCTCTCCTCGGCCTGCGATGTCATGCAGGGCATCTCGCGTCAGGGCGATCTGCTGTGTCGCAGTGACAAGGCCACGTTCTGGCTGATGCTCCCCAATACCGGCGAGGCCGGCGCCCTGATCATGCGTGAACGCCTGACGGCCGCCCTGGCGGCGACGACACAGCCCGAGACCGGCTCGATCATCGCTCACGCTCGTCTCGTCAACTACAAGGCGGGCGACACGGTACAGAAACTCGAACAACGCCTGCTGGCCGCCCAACTCACCCTGATGGACCTCAATGAATGAGCAACACCCTTGCCACACTGACTCACTGGCTGGACCCCACCTCCCTGATGGCCACGCTGAGCGAGCACCCCGTGGCGCTGATTGTCATCATCGGCTTCATCTCCCTGCTCGAATCCCTCGCCATCGTCGGCCTGCTGGTCCCCGGCGTGGTCATGCTGACGGCCGGCGCCTCGCTGGCGGGGCATCTTGAGCTTTCCCTGCCACTGGTGCTGCTTTCCGGTGCGCTGGGGGCCGTGATCGGCGATGGCGTGAGCTTCTGGCTCGGCGTCCATCATCGGGATCAGTTACCGCAGCGCTGGCCCTTCTCGCGCCACCCCGAATGGATCGAACACGGTCAGCGCTTCTTCCATCGTTACGGCAGCTGGTCGATCGCCTTCGGGCGTTTCGTCGGCCCGGTACGCCCGATCATCCCGCTGGTCGCGGGCATGCTGGACATGCCGGCCTCGCGCTTCTTCATGGTCAATGGTCTCTCGGCACTGGCGTGGTCTCCCGCCTATCTGTTGCCGGGCTACCTGCTGGGCCAGACCTGGCAATCACTGTTCACGCTGCCACCGGGCGCCAACGGCCTGCTGATCGGCCTGGCCAGCGGCCTGATCGCCTGCGCCTTTGCCTTCTCCTTTCTGCGCCGCCAGCTGGGCCGCGAAGGCCGCCTCTATCACTGGCTGGCGCGCCGCATGCGTCGCTCGGCATCCGGCCGTCGCCTGTGGTGGCAGCTGCGCCACCCCGACCCGGAAGGCGAGTTCCCGCTGGCCTCGATGGCACTGCTGGTCTTTGCCGTCATCAGCGTGCCCGCGATGAGTCTGGCGGCACTCGCTCACCCCGGGCCCTGGCAGATCGACGTCGTCGCGGCCTCGCTCGCCGACAGACTCCACACCCTGCTGCCCGAGAACCTTCTGCACCAGGCCAGCCTGTGGCTGTCGCAGCTCGGCGATGGCACGGGGCTCGCGGCACTCGTGGCGCCCTGGCTCGTGTGGCTGGCACTCACGCGCCGCCATGCGATATGGATCCATCTGAGCGCCGCCTGGGTCGGCATCGCCTGCGCCAATACCGTGCTCAAGTATCTGATCCAGCGCCCCCGTCCGGACACTCCCGCCTTCCTCGAAGGCTCGATGTCGTTCCCCAGTGCCCACACGGCCGGTGCCGTCGCGGTATTCGGCCTGGCAGCCGCCTTCATCGCCGAACGGCAACCCTCTCCACGCCGACGCTGGATCTACTGGAGCGCCATCATCGCCTGTAGCGTGATCGGGCTGTCTCGCATCTTCCTCGGCGTGCACTATCTGAGCGACATCCTGGGCGGCGCCTGTCTGGGACTGCTGGCGTGTGCTCTGGTGCGCATCAGCTACCCTGCCTTCGTCCAGCAACCCTGCCCCTCGCCGACCGCCCCCGTGGTGTGGTTGAGCCTGGCGAGTCTGGGTCTGCTGACGGCGCGCCTGCTGTGGCTGCCGCTCTAGACCGTCATTCACGATCGACCCTCAAGGTGATCGCTGCACGTCATCACCGCCACCACCTTCGCCTTCTGCCCAAGAGGATACCCATGCCCGGTCCTGCCGCTCCCCCTGCCAACCAGCCCCAGGCGCTCATGTCGATTCATCTCGGCATCGCGCTGCTCGGCGGCACGGCGCTGTTCTCGAAGGGCCTGCCACTCTCGGCGCTCGACATCACCACCTGGCGCAGCCTGCTGGCCGGCCTGTTCCTTCTGTGGATCGCACGGCTGAAGTGGCAGGTCTCGCTGCGCCTGAGCGGCCGCGACTGGGCGCTGGTGGGCGTGGCCGCGGCGCTGATGGCCGCTCACTGGGTCAGCTACTTCCACGCGATGCAGGTCTCGTCCGTGGCCACCGGCATGCTGGCACTGTTCACCTATCCCATCTTCATCGTGCTGCTGGAACCCTGGGTGGAGGGCACGCGCCTGAAAGCCGGGGATCTGGCGGCAGCGGGGCTGGTGTGCATCGGCGTCTGGCTGCTGGTTCCCGGCGGCGACAGCAGCGCGCAGGGCGATAGCCTGGCGGGAGTGTTGTGGGGCGTGTTCTCGGGCCTGCTGTTCGCGGCGCGCAATCTGCTGGTGCGCTACCGTCTCAGCCACCTCAACCCGGTGCTGTCGATGAGCCTGCAGGCGCTGGGCGTGGTGGTGCTGACATTGCCGTTCGCCTCCGGCGAGATCATGGACGCAAGCCCGGGAACAGGCATCGCCATGCTGGTACTGGCCGTCGTGTTCACGGCCACCCCCCATGCCCTGATGACCTTCGCCCTGGGTGGCCTCAGGGCCAAGACCGTCGGCATGATCGGCTGTCTGCAGCCGGTGTATGGGGTGCTGCTTGCCTGGTTGATTCTCGGCGAGGCCCCCACCTGGATGACGCTGGTGGGCGGCAGTTTCATCGTGGCGGCGGCAGCACTGGAAACCCTGCGACGCAATTGACTCGCACACCACCGTTGAGACAGCTGCCGGCGTTGCGCCAGCCGCCCCGATTGTCCCCGTCGTCGCGGTTGCTCCAGCCGGCGAACACACGAAGGCCCGCCATTGGCGGGCCTTCGTGTGTTCGGGGTGTGTCGGTCAACGCCTTGGCATGCCGAGATCAGCCGGTGGCGAGCCAGATGCCCACGCCGACCATCAGGGTCCCCGCGACCCGGTTCATGAGCCGCACGCGCGAACCACGACCGAGCCAGCGCGCCAGTCCACTGCCGCCACCGGCATACAGCATCAGACAGCTGAATTCGAGCGTGAGAATGATGCCCACCAGCGCCACCAGCTGTGGCGTCATCGGCAGGCTCGCGTCCAGAAACGGTGGCAGCAGCGCGATGAAGAACGCCCAGCCCTTGGGATTGGCGATGGCGGTGACGAAGCCCTGTGCCGCCAATGTCCGCCGCGAGGCTCGTGGTGCAGCACTGGCCTCGCCCACGGCCCCCAGTGCCAGGCGCCCCCGCGAGCGCCACATCTGGATGCCGAGCCACACCAGATAGGCGCCCCCGGCCAGCTTGAAGGCCGAGAACACCAGCGGATAGCGCAGCATGATGGTCGCGACCCCGATCACGGCCGAGACCGCCACCAGCCCGACCCCCAGCAGCTCGCCCACCATCATCCACAGGGTGCGGCGCACCCCTTGCGTCATCCCCAGGGTCATGGCCAGCGTCATGCACATGCCCGGTGTCAGCGACACCAGAAAGAAGGTCGGCACGAACACCGACAACAATGACCAATTCAGCATTCCCTGCTCTCCCTGCACAATCCGATGATCAAGATGGCGACACTAGTCACCACTGACATGCCCTTCGCCCCAGCGCGGCATCAGCGCATGCGCGATTCCCAGCTGATTGAGAATGCGCGCGACGATGAAGTCGATCATGTCATCGAGTGTCTGCGGGCGGTGATAGAAGCCGGGGGCGGCGGGCAGGATGACGGCCCCCATGCGCGTCAGGCTCAGCATGTGTTCGAGATGGATCGCCGAGAACGGCGTCTCGCGCGGCACCAGAATCAGCGTGCGACGCTCCTTGAGGGCGACGTCGGCGGCGCGTTCGATCAGATTGTTGCTGGCGCCGGTCGCGATGGACGAGAGCGAGCCGGTGGAACATGGACATACCACCATGGCACTCGGCGCGCCGGAGCCGGACGCCACGGGCGCCATCCAGTCCTCGCGGCCGAAGCAGCGAATCTGACCGGGCCTGGCGGCGTAGCGCTGGGTGAGCACCTCGGTGAGGCGAGCCGGGCGCGCCGGCAGTTCTTCATCGGTCTCGGTGGCGATCACCATGTGGGCGGCCTTGGAGACCATCACCATCACCTCATGACCCGCCGCGACCAAGCATTCGATCAGCCGCAGGCCATACTGGGCACCCGAGGCCCCGGTCAGCGCGACGGTGACCGCTGACTTGAACTCCCCTTCGGGGGCTTTCGCTTGCTGGCTCATGCCTCACCTTCCCGTGCTGCCAGTGCACTCAACAAACGTTCGTGGATACCGCCGAAGCCACCATTGGACATCACCACCACCCAGTCGCCGGCGCGGGAGTCATTGGCGATCTTGGCGATCAGGGCGTCGAGGTCCTGCTCGACATCGGCTTCAACGCCGAGGGCACGACACTCGCTGACCGTCTCGTCCAGTGACCAGCCCAGTGTCGGGCCCGCGAACCAGCTGACCCGATCCGCTGCGGTGACCGCTGCCGGCAGGCGCGCCTTCATGGTGCCAAGCTTCATGGTGTTGGAACGCGGCTCGATCACCGCCCACAGACGACCGCCCTGCCCTTCGGCTGCCACGCCCGGCGCCAGGCCCTCAAGCGTGGTGGCGATGGCGGTCGGGTGGTGCGCGAAGTCATCGATGACCTTGACGCCGGCCACCTCACCGCGCAGCTCCTGGCGGCGCCTGGGCGGCGCGAAGCACGCGAGCGCCTGCAGCGCCGCCTCGACACTCACGCCGCACTCGACGGCAGCGGCCACCGCGGCACAGGCATTGGCCACGTTGTGGCGTCCGCGCATCGCCCACTGGCACTCGACGAAGCGGTCCGCCTCGCCGGACACGGCGGCCGGCGCCGCCAGCGCGAAGTGGCTGCCATCGGCACTGATCAGACGATAGCGCCAGTCGCCACCGGCGTTCTGGATGCCACCTTCATCGCCGAAGCGTGTCACCGGCGTCCAGCAGCCTTGATCCAGCACGCGTTCCAGCGCCTCGGCACCGGCGACGGCGTCGGCCGCGACCACCAGCTTGCCGCCAGCCGGCACGGTACGCACCAGGTGATGGAACTGCCGTTCAATGGCCGCGAGATCCGGGAAGATGTCGGCGTGGTCGAATTCGAGATTGTTGAGCACAGCGATGCGCGGACGGTAATGCACGAACTTGGAGCGCTTGTCGAAGAAGGCCGTGTCGTACTCATCGGCCTCGACCACGAAGGGTGCCTGCGGGTCGCCGATACGCGCGGAATCGCCCAGCTGCGGCGGCACGCCCCCGATCAGATAGCCCGGCGTGAGGCCCGCGCATTCGAGAATCCAGGCGGTCATGGTCGCGGTGGTGGTCTTGCCATGGGTGCCGGCAATGGCGACCACCGGTCGTCCGGTCAGCACCTCGTCACACAGCCATTGCGGGCCGGAGGTATAGGCCAGGCCGCGCTCGAGCAGCGCCTCGACTTCAGGATTGCCGCGCGAGACGGCATTGCCGACCACCGTGAGCTCTGGCGCGGGCTCGAGATTGTCGGCGGCATACCCTTCCATCAGGGTGATACCGGCCTCGGCCAGCTGTGTGCTCATGGGCGGATAGACATTGGCATCGCTGCCGGTGACGCGATGGCCGCGCGCACGCGCAAGCAGTGCCAGAGAGCCCATGAAGGTACCGCAAATACCGATGACGTGAAGGTGCATCTGTTTCTCCAATCCGGAAGCCCGAGCAGCCTAGCATGCCCGCCAGGCGGCGAGTAGCACGGGCGTGTCGGGGCAGAACGACAGACACGTGGCATCCGGGCGTCGTGCAGGGGTCATGTCTTTCGGATATGATGCGGCGGGTAAGCGCCAGCCCGTTCAAGACCATGACAAGGAAGCAGAGACGAGAAGCCCATGCCCCAGCACAATGCCTTCTACGCCCAGTCCGGTGGCGTTACCGCCGTCATCAATGCCAGCGCCTGTGGCGTGATCGAAGCCGTGCGTGAACACGGCGACCAGATCGGCAAGCTCTACGCCGGTCACAACGGCATCATCGGCGCCCTGACCGAAGATCTGATCGATGTCAGCCAGGAAAGCGACGAGAACATCGCCGCCTTGCGCCACACCCCGGGCGGTGCCTTCGGCTCCTGCCGTTACAAGCTCAAGAGCATCGAGGATCACCGTACCCAGTACGAGCGTCTGATCGAGGTGTTCAAGGCCCACGATATCCGCTACTTCTTCTACAACGGTGGCGGCGACAGCGCCGATACCTGCCTGAAGGTCTCCCAGCTGGCCGAGACCATGGGCTACCCGATCCAGGCCATCCACGTACCCAAGACCGTGGACAACGACCTGCCGATCACCGACAACTCGCCGGGCTTCGGCAGCGTGGCCAAGTACATCGCCACCTCCACCCGCGAGGCCGGCCTCGACATCGCCTCCATGTGCGCCACTTCCACCAAGGTGTTCATCCTTGAGGTCATGGGACGTCACGCTGGCTGGATCGCCGCCGCCGGTGCCCTGGCTGGCGAAGATGCCACTCAGCCGCCGCACATCGTGGTCTTCCCGGAAGTCGCCTTCCACCGCAAGGACTTCATGGCGCGTGTCGACCAGTGCGTCAAGGACCACGGCTACTGCGTGGTGGTGGTCTCCGAAGGTGCCCGCTATGAAGACGGCACCTTCCTGGCCGATGCCGGCAACACCGATGCCTTCGGCCACCGTCAGCTGGGCGGCGTGGCGCCGACGCTGGCCGGCATGGTCAAGCAGGACCTCGGCTACAAGTATCACTGGGCCGTGGCCGATTATCTGCAGCGCGCGGCACGCCACATCGCCTCGAAGACCGACGTCGAGCAGGCGTACGCCACGGGTCGTGCTGCCGTGGAAATGGCCCTGGCCGGCAAGAACGCCGTGATGCCGGCGATCCGTCGCCTCGGCGATGGCGCTGACTACGCCTGGGACATCATCGAGGCACCGCTGGAGCAGATCGCCAACCATGAGAAGTTCATGCCGCTGGAGTTCATCAGCGAAGACGGCTTCTACATCACTGACGCCTGCCGCCAGTACCTGTCACCGCTGATCCAGGGCGAGGACTTCCCGCCCTTCGTCAATGGTCTGCCGGCGGTCGCCCGCCTCACGCTGGCCAAGGTCGAGAAGAAGCTCACGCCGTTCTCGATCTGATCGATCGCGCTGCCCATTTCCCGGGCAGCGCTGTGCCAACGCCGTTGCGGCACCCATGAGAAAGCCCCGCACAGATCACTGTGCGGGGCTTTCTCGTTCATGACGCGAGGCTGCTCTCGACAACCGCACGCCACCGACACACGCAGGGTTATTTGAGCAACCAGGACAGCACCAGCAGCAACAGCAGGATGCCGGCGACGCCCTGCCAGAAATTGGCTGGTTCGCGCATGGCCTCGGATGGCGTGATGGCCTTGCCGGGGTCCTGCTGTGGCAGGCGCAGTGCATAGAGCAGCTCCGACAGACGTCGGAAGCGCAAGGTGCGCTGAGGGTCCAGCGCACGCCTCAGGGCATCGTCCAGCATCTGGGGAACCTGCGGGTTGCGCATGCGTGCCGGCTGATACTCCAGCAGCTCGAGGTCCGTCTGGGTGCGCAGCTGATCCATCGACTGAGCGTAGGGCTGCATGCCGGTCAGCAGCCAGTAGATCACCGACGCCAGCCCGTACTGATCGCTGCGGCGACTGACCTCGGCCCCCAGCGCATATTCCGGCGCACTGTGCTCGGTCAGCCCGACCTGGCGCACCAGGGGACCGGCACTCTCGTGCCCATCCCCTTCGCGCAGATGACAGGCCCCGAAGTCCACCAGCACTACCTTGCCGTGACGGTCGATCATCACGTTGTCGGGGTGGATCAACTGATGCAGCACTTCACGCCGATTGAGTGCGTGGACCGCCTTGCCCAGCTGGCGGGCGATATCCAGGCGCTGCTCGAGATTGGCCTGGGGATGCTGGCGCGCCCAGTCGGTCAGCGTCTGCGCCTCCAGATGCTCGAGCAGATAGTAGAGGTGATCCCGCGGGCGCGAGGGTTCCACCACCTTGACGACGAAGGGCGAGTTGACGCGATCTACCACCCACTGCTGGAGCAGGAAGTGCTCGAGATAGGCGTTCTTGAGCGAGAGCTCCGGACTCGGCGCCTTCATTACCATCACGCGCCGGCTCTTGAGATCCCGGACCTTGTAGACGCGCACCCGCGCACTGCGTGACATCACCTCCAGCACTTCCAGCCCATCGATGCGATCCCCCGGCTCCAGCTCGCGCGGCACCGGCAGATCCCCATAGATGCGCCCCGGCGTGTCCTCGCTGGCACTGGCCAGGCGATCGATACGCACCAGCTGGAAGCAGAACTGATCCGCGGTATAACCACGTTCGTCGGCACGGTCCGCCGCGGCATGCGCGAGACGCTCGCTGGCGGCGTCCAGATCCGAGACATCGTCACGAATCAGTGACACGAAGTCCGAGGGCAGCAAGGTGCCGCGCACCGCCTGGGTGGTCAGCAGGAAGATGTCGCCCTGCTTGAGCGGCAATTCGATGTAATCGATGTCGAGACTGACATCCATGCCCAGAGCCCGTGAGGGATAGCGATAACCGCCCAGGTCCGTGACATGATCACGCGAGATCTGTTCGAACTCGCCACCACGCAGACGGAACACCACGGTATCGCCGGCATGGAACAGATGCGCCGACTGGCCACGGAAGATGACCGCGGAAATCGAGGTGACGTAACTGCCGCCACGCACGAAGCGACTCTGGCTGTAGCACCAGCTGTTCAGCGCTCGCAGCACACGAGTCGCGGAATACTTGACGCTCCAGTTGTCGGGCGTGGCGAAGTAGTCGGCCAGAAAGCCACGCACGGCCAGATCGCCCGCCTGCTTGGCGATGGCGTTCTTGCTGGTGGTATCCGCGATCAACGCACAGCCGCCCTTGGTCGCCAGCGGGCCACGCTCGACAGGAATTTCCAGCGACATCGAGCTGCGGTGGCGCTTGCGGTCCGGTGCCACGAAGGCCTGACCATAACTGAGTGAAAGCTCTGCATCCGCCAAGGCGGTCTCCTTGCATGTCTGTCCTGCGGTGACGACCCTGCTGGTGCATGCCGGCCACGACAGGCCTCGTCACAGTGTCTGCACGGCACCGCGAGTCGCGCGGCGATCCTTGAACAACGGGCACACCATCGGCCAGAGTGTCGATGGATGGCCTCCACATGGGCTCGCGCGCTGCCAAGTGTTACCCGAGTCAGCCTGCAGTGCCACCACTCGTTGGTGCAACGCAAGGCGATCGAGCGTGGCATAATGGCAAAACGGTCTGCCAGTTCGTATAATTCAGCGGAATTTTGACCCGCAGGCCTTCAACCCGCAAACCCAAGGACTCGACAATGAGTTTCGACAAGATCCCCGCTGGCAAGGAATTGCCGAACGACGTCTACGTAGCGATCGAGATTCCGGCCAATCACGCGCCGATCAAGTACGAGATCGACAAGGACATCGATGCACTCATGGTGGATCGTTTCATGGCCACTCCGATGTTCTACCCGGCCAACTACGGTTACATCCCGAACACCCTGGCTGACGATGGCGATGCCCTCGACGCGCTGGTCGTGACTCCGTATCCGGTCGCGCCGGGCAGTGTCATCCGTGCGCGTCCGGTCGGCGTGCTCAACATGAGCGACGAAGCTGGCGAAGACGCCAAGCTGGTCTGCGTACCGCACCAGAAGCTGACCTCCCTGTACGACGACGTCCAGGAAGTCACTGATCTGCCGGAACTGCTGCGTCAGCAGATCGCGCACTTCTTCGAGAACTACAAGGATCTCGAGAAGGGCAAGTGGGTCAAGATCGATTCCTGGGACGGCGCTGATGCCGCGCGTGCCGCGATCGAGAAGGCAGCAGCTGCCTACCAGAAGGACTGATCCTTCCCGTGACGGTCGCCAACTGACCCTCATTTGCTGACCGCTCATGAAAAAGCCCCCGTCATTGACGGGGGCTTTTCGTTTTCTGGGCTCAGCCCGATCCAGCTCAGGCTGACGAGGCTGGCGGACATGACCTCCGTCAGGGTCCGCCAGCCTCGCGTCAGACTTCAGCCCTTCTCGAGCAGGCTGCGCAGGTCACTGATCGCGGAATTGGCACGTGCGATGTAGTTGGCCATGACCAGCGAGTGATTGGCGAAGAAGCCGAAGCCGGAACCGTTGAGGATCACCGGGCTGCCGATATCGGTCTGGGTCGACTCCAGCTCACGGATGATCTGGTCGATGGAGGTCAGGGCATTCTTGTCTTCCAGAACGCCCTGGAAGTCATGACGCACCGCCTTGAGCAGATGAATCAACGCCCAGGAGGTGCCGCGCGCCTGATAGAAGACATCGTCGATCTCGAGCCACGGCGTCTTGATCTCTTCTTCCGTCTGGGTGTTCTTGGCCGAGGTCGCGTTCTTGTCACCGGCCAGACTCAGATTGAGCTGAGACTTGCCGACGCTCGCGGACAGTCGCTGTGACAGGGAACCGAGACGATTCTCGACATCCGACAGCCAGGCCACCAGATTGTCGGCGCGCGCATAGAACTGGCCGTTGTTCTGGGTATCATCGCTCAGACGCTTGAGGTAGTCCCCCAGCTGGCGGTTGGCATCGGCATATTCATGCTCGGCTTCCGGCAGCATCCAGGCATTGGCGTCGATGAACAGCAGCGATTCCGCCTTGCCCAGCGCCTTGTCATCACTGGACTGAGACTGTGAACGACTGAATTCCTTGCGCAGCTCGCGCGTCATGTCGCGCACCTGCACCAGTACCCCATATTCCCAGTTGGGCATGTTGTCCAGCCACAGCCCCGGGGGTGCCACGTCATTCTTCAGATAGCCACCGGGCTTGTGCAGCAGGGTATCGTTGAGTTTCATCAGGGTCGCGACGGTCGCCGTGCCCGTCGGCAGCACCTCGAAGGCCGGTGCCGGCTGCTCGCCATCGACACTGGCAACGGGTGCCGCCAGCCCATGTACGCGGGCCAGTTCGGTGCGCGTGGCCTGGTCGACATTGAATTCGTCCGGCTCGCTGCTCCAGTAGATCCCAAGGCCAACGCAGACCAGCAGGTAAATGACGAACAGCCCGACCAGTGGTTTCCAGATCCAGCCATACTGAGGTGTTTCCAGCACGTCGCGACCCGCGCCACGCTTGCTGCCTTTACCGAATAGGGCCATGCGTTCTTCCTTGTATGAAGCCTTGTAAAAAGCCGTGTGAAAAAAGACGAGTCAGAAGACCGTGAACCGGTGTCGATACCCGCGTTGCCTCCAGCGCCGGTACTCATGACGTACGTCCTATCCTATCATGCGTCCCTGCGTGTGCCAGTCGCGCTCATCGCGACGTCAGAACCGGGGGAGATCATCGCTACATGGTGGCGCATTCATCCTGGTGCAAGTCGCGACCCGTGATCATCGTGGGCATCATTGCCGGCCCTCTTTCCGTGACGAACACCTCAAGCGAGCTGATCGCGCAGAGGGCACAGGCACTCGCAAGATCGGCTTCTTCTCCCGGCACTGCAAAAGGATGCCTTCGTGCTTCGTCCGTTTCCCGCAAATGACGCGATCTCCCGCCAGATTCGCGCCAGTCTCGCCCTCGCCCGACCGATGCGCCCCGGGGTGCTGCTGGTCATTGTGCTGCTCCTCAGCCTGACCACTTTCGCCCTGCCAGCCCATGCCGGGCTGTTCGGCAGCAGTCCGGCCACCTCCTCCAGCAGCGAATCGTCTACCGGGCTGTTCACGAGTCAGGCATCCAGCAGCGACTTTCTGCCGGTCAACGAGGCCTTCACGCCCCGCGCATGGCGTGAAGGCGACACTCTCTATGTCGGCTTCACCAGTGCCGAGGGCTATTACCTCTATCGCCATCAATTCGACTTCGCGACCTCCCGTGACGATCTCCGGCTCGGTGCCGCGGACCTGCCCCCCGGCGAATTCAAGCAGGACCCCTATCTGGGCGACGTGCACGTCTTCCATGACCCACTGGTCATTCGCCTGCCTCTGACAGCCGCAGACCGTCAGAATGCCCCGGACGAGGCGTCATCGATCAGTGGTCCGGTACCGATATCCATCACCTTCCAAGGGTGTGCCGACGCCGGCCTCTGCTATCCCCCCGAGACCGTCACGCTCGAGGCCGGTGAGCAGAGTGCGCCCGACGCCTTTGCCCACCTGAGGCCTGATGCCGCCACCCTGGAGAGCGGCGCTGCCGACGACACTGGCGCACATCGTGCCGGCGAGCCCACTGCCATCCCGGGGACGGATGGCAGCTTTCGGGCATTGTTCACGGACGCCGGCCTCGTCACCTTGCTCGGGCTGTTCTTCCTGGCAGGCCTCGGGCTGACCTTCACGCCCTGCGTGCTGCCGATGATCCCGATTCTCAGCTCGATCATCGTCGGCCAGCGCCCCAGCCGCCCGCGCGCCTTGCTGCTGTCGTCAAGCTACGCCCTGGGCATGGCGCTCACCTACGCCGCGGCCGGCACGCTGATGGGTCTGTTCGGCGCCGGCCTCAACCTGCAGGCCCAACTGCAATCTCCCGTCGTGCTGATTCCCTTTGCCGCCCTGTTCGTGCTGTTCGCGCTGGCCATGTTCGGCGCCTTCAATCTGCGCCTGCCCGGCCGCCTGCATTTGCGCCTCGACACGCTGCAGGGGCGCCTGATGAATGCCGGCCCGGGGGGATTGGCGCTGGCAGGCGCGTTATCGGTACTCGTGGTATCGCCCTGCGTCTCGGCACCTCTGGCCGGTGCGCTGGTCTATCTCTCCGCCAGTGGCGATGCCACCAGCGGCGGGTTGGCGCTGTTCGCGCTCGGGCTCGGCATGGGGGTGCCGCTGGTACTGGTCGGCACCTTCGGCGCCAGTCTCGTGCCCAGGGCCGGCGGCTGGATGGAAGGCATCAAGCAGGCCTTCGGCATTCTGCTGCTGGGCGTGGCGCTGTGGCTGGTAGAGCGCTTGCTGCCGGCCTCGCTGGCGGTGCTGGGCTGGGCGGCATTGGCCATCGGCACCGGGGTGGCGCTCGGCGCGATCAGCTCCTCAAACCACGGCTGGGCCCGCGCCCGTCAGGCACTGGGGCTGCTGGCACTCGGCTGGGGGATGATCAGCCTGCTGGGCGTGGCCGGCGGCGCAAGCGATCCGCTACGCCCATTGGCCCCCTTCACCGGAGGCGGAACTGCCTCGGGACAGGCAACCGAGCAGACGCTGGACTTCACCACCGTCACTGACATGGCTGCCCTCAAGCGCGAGCTGGCACTGGCTGACCGTCGCGGGCAGCCGGTCTTCGTCGATTACTACGCCGACTGGTGCATCTCCTGCAAGGTGATGGAGCGCGAGGTCTTTCCGCGCGTCGCGAGTCAGCTGCGACAGTTTCATCTGATTCGCGCCGATGTCACCCAGACGGATGCCACCACCCGTGAGCTGCTGTCATCGTTCGGCCTCTTCGGACCGCCCAGCCTGCTGTTCTTCGCAGGACAACAGGAAATGACCGAAGCGCGGATTCAGGGAGAGGTCGATGCCGAGCAGCTGGGCGAGCATCTCGACGAGGTGCTGCGTCACCATCGCACTGCCGCGGGTGCATGATCTGTCGGGAGTCAGCCATGCCGGACACCGGCAGATGACGTCGCGATGTTGACGGGATGGCAGCGCGGGAGAGTCGGCGTGGCAATCAGGATAAAAGCGGCAGGAAATCCGGTTCGGTGCCAAACTGGACAGCGTTCGAGAATTTCGGCAGAATCCGCGTCACTGCGACAACAGTCTAGGCTCAATAGGTAAACGTCGCGGATAGTGACGGTATCTTTGCATTTTCACCCAGGGTTAACAGCTCAGCGAGTCACGCACTTGCTTCCGCTGACAAGAGGACTTTCATGGCGCGCATCCTGGTACTCAACGGCCCCAACCTCAATCTGCTGGGCACCCGCGAGCCCGAGGTGTACGGCACGACCACCCTGGAAGATATCCGCTCACGTCTGGAGACACGGGCCAGCCAGGCTGGCCACCAGCTGGACTGGCTGCAATCGAATGCCGAGCATGTGCTGGTAGATCGCGTGCATGCGGCCCGTGAGGATGGCACCGCCATCATCCTGATCAATCCCGCGGCCTTTACCCATACCAGCGTAGCGCTGCGCGATGCCCTGCTGGGGGTCGCACTGCCCTTCATCGAGCTGCACCTGTCCAATACCCATGCCCGCGAGGCGTTCCGCCATCATTCCTATCTTTCCGATGTGGCACGCGGCGTGATCATGGGGTTTGGCGCTCGAAGTTACGACATGGCGCTTGATGCCGCCCTGGCCGATCTTGCCTAGCAGGAGAGTCCCGGCGCAGCCTTCAGGCACGGCAGGCCTCATAGCTGCCTGAGACAAGGATTGACCGGCCCATCGGTCGGGACAGCCAATATCGCTGTCACCCGCAACCAGTGACGTCTCGGTTGCACACCCCATTTCCAGCCACCTTTATATCGGGATGAATTTCATGGATATCCGCAAGGTCAAGAAGCTGATCGAGCTGCTCGAAGAGTCCAACATCAGCGAAATCGAGATCCAGGAAGGCGAAGAGTCCGTTCGCATCAGCCGCCATCCGCAGGGCTTCGCCCAGCAGCCGATGATGCAGGCCCCGATGATGATGCAGCAGCAACCAATGCAGCAGCAGGCTGCACCGGCAGCCGGCAGCGTCGAGGCACCGGCAGCCGCCGCTCCGGCAGCACCGCAGGGCCACACCATCAATTCGCCGATGGTCGGCTCCTTCTATCGCTCTCCGGCACCGGGCTCCAAGGCCTTCATCGAAGTCGGCCAGAGCGTCAAGAAAGGTGATACCGTCTGCATCGTCGAAGCCATGAAGATGATGAACCAGATCGAAGCCGACAAGGATGGTGTGGTGGAAGCCATTCTGATCGAAGACGGCGAGCCGGTTGAATTCGACCAGCCCATGATCGTCATTTCCTGATCCCAACGGACACGTCACCATGCTCGACAAGGTACTGATTGCCAACCGCGGCGAGATCGCCCTTCGCATCCTTCGCGCCTGCAAGGAACTGGGCATCAAGACGGTAGCGGTGCACTCCAAGGCCGACCGCGACCTGATGCACGTCCGCCTGGCGGATGAAGCTGTGTGCATCGGCCCGGCCTCCTCTGCCAAATCCTATCTCCACATCCCGGCGCTGATCGCAGCCGCCGAGGTGACGGACGCCGACGCCATCCACCCGGGCTACGGCTTCCTGTCGGAAAATGCCAACTTCGCCGAACAGGTCGAACGCTCCGGCTTCGCCTTCATCGGCCCGCGCGCTGACACCATCCGCATGATGGGTGACAAGGTCGCGGCCATCGAAGCGATGAAGCTGGCCGGCGTCCCGACCGTACCGGGCTCCGATGGTCCGGTGCCGCAGGATGAAGACGAGATGTTCGCCATCGCCGAGCGCATCGGCTACCCGGTGATCATCAAGGCCGCCGCTGGCGGTGGTGGTCGCGGCATGCGCGTGGTGCACTCCAAGGCCAGCCTGCTGTCCTCGGTGAGCATCACCCAGGGTGAAGCCGCCGCGGCCTTCGGCGACGGCACGGTGTACATGGAGAAATTCCTCCAGAACCCGCGTCACGTCGAAGTCCAGGTGCTGGCCGATGGCCAGGGCAACGCCATTCACCTGTATGACCGCGACTGCTCCCTGCAGCGTCGTCACCAGAAGGTGCTGGAAGAAGCGCCGGCACCGCAGCTGGATGAGGAAGCCCGTGCCAAGGTCCTCAAGTCGTGCACCGATGCCTGCATCGAGATCGGCTATCGTGGCGCCGGCACCTTCGAATTCCTGTACGAGAACGGCGGGTTCTACTTCATCGAGATGAACACCCGCGTTCAGGTCGAGCACCCGGTGACCGAGATGGTCACTGGCGTCGACATCGTCAAGGAGCAGCTGCGCATCGCCTCCGGCCTGCCGCTCTCCATCAAGCAGGAAGACGTCAAGCTGCGTGGCCACGCCTTCGAATGCCGCATCAATGCCGAGGACTCGCGCACCTTCATGCCGTCTCCGGGCAAGGTCGAGCTCTATCACGCGCCGGGCGGTCTGGGCGTGCGCATGGACTCGCACCTGTACTCCGGCTACACCGTGCCGCCGCACTACGACTCCCTGATCGGCAAGCTGATCACCTGGGGCGAGAGCCGCGAGATCGCATTGACGCGCATGCGCAATGCCCTCGATGAGCTGCTGGTGGAAGGCATCAAGACCAACACTGACCTGCAGAAGGATCTGGTGCGTGATGCCGGCTTCCAGGAAGGTGGCGTCAACATCCATTATCTGGAGAAGAAGCTGGGCCTGTAATCTGCCCTGCTTGAGACTGGCAGCATCGGTCGACACATGACAGAAGGGTGGCCTCGGCCGCCCTTCTGTCGTTTGCGCAGGGGCCCTTGAGTGCGCTCAGGGTCATGCCGGCATCCGAGCGCCCCTGCCCCCACTGCCGCTTCGTCTATTCTCTTCACTCCCTACCTATTCGACAGGAGCCACCATGTCCTGGCTGCAACTCAAGGCGCGTATCGCCCCCGACCACGCCGAGATTCTCGAGCATCTGCTGATGGAAGAAGGTGCCTGCGCCATCACCCTGCAGGACGCCGAGGATCAGCCACTGTTCGAGCCGGATCTCGGCAGCACGCCGCTGTGGAGCGAGACAGTGCTTACCGGCCTGTGGGATGGCACCGAAGGCATCGAGACCATGCGCGAGCGGGTCAAGGCCGGCTGGGCGGCACTGATTCCCGATGAGCCCTGCCCGGAGATCGAGGTCGAGATTCTCGAGGACCGCGACTGGACACGTGAGTGGATGGACGGCTTCGAGCCGCTCAAGATGGGCCAGCGGCTGTGGATCGTGCCCAGCTGGCATGACGCGCCGGAACAGGACGCCGTCAACCTGATGCTCGACCCGGGCCTGGCCTTCGGCACCGGCACTCACCCGACCACCGCCCTGTGCCTGGAATGGCTCGATGGCCTGGCCGTGGAGGGCAAGCTCGCCCGGCACAGCGTGCTGGACTTCGGCTGCGGCTCCGGCATCCTGGCCATCGCCGCACTCAAGCTCGGCGCGGTGGATGCCATGGGCACCGATATCGATCCCCAGGCCCTGCAGGCCTCCCGCGACAACGCCCAGCGCAACGAGGTCAGCGACAGGCTGACACTGTGCTACCCGGACCGCCTGCCGGACGCGGGCTATCAGATCGTGGTCGCCAACATCCTGGCCGGCCCGCTGGTCGAGCTGGCCCCGCAGATCGCGGGCAGTGTGGCCCCGGGTGGCCTCCTGGCGCTTTCCGGCATTCTCGCGCCCCAGGCGGGAGACGTGCTCGAGGCCTATCGTGAGGCCGGCCTGATCATGGAAGAGCCCACCGAGCGCGATGGCTGGGTGCGCCTCAACGGCCAGCGCCCGCTCGAGGGCTGAGCCACGCGATACCATGAGTGCCGCAGCGCAGGGAATCCACGGCGCAAAGGAAGACCTCCGGAACGCACCACGGATGAAATAGCCCTTCAAACCCTGCGGCGCTCTAGGTATCATGACGCCCCCGTGATGCCTGCATCGCGCGCCACCCCACTGCATGACACGAGCCCCATGACCGAGACATCCCTTCACGCCGAGCTCCCGCGCATCGGTGTGCACCAGTTGCCCAATCGCGTGATTCTGGCCCCGATGGCCGGCGTCACCGATCGCCCGTTCCGACAGCAATGTCGTGAGCTGGGCGCGGGGCTCGTGGTCTCGGAGATGGTGACCAGTGACAAGCGCCTGTGGAACACCGTCAAGTCGCGCACGCGCATGAATCATGCCGGTGAACCCGGCCCGCGTGCCGTGCAGATCGCCGGGGGCGATGCCGCGATGCTGGCCGAGGCCGCGGCACTCAACGCCGAGATGGGCGCCGAGATCATCGACATCAACATGGGCTGCCCGGCCAAGAAGGTCTGCAACAAGGCCGCCGGGTCTGCCCTGATGCGCGATGAGCGTCTGGTCGGCGAGATTCTCGAGGCCGTGGTGCGTGCCGTGAAGGTGCCGGTCACGCTGAAGATGCGCACCGGCTGGTGCGAGGAAACACGCAACGCCATCACCATCGCGCGCATGGCCGAGAGTGCCGGCATCCAGGCGCTTTCCGTGCATGGTCGCACCCGTCAGCAGAAATATACCGGTGAGGCCGAATACGACACCATCGCTGCGGTGAAGGCGGCAGTCTCGATTCCGGTCTTCGCCAATGGCGATATCGACAGCGGCGAGAAAGCGCGACATGTGCTTGACTATACGGGCGCCGATGCCGTGATGGTCGGCCGTGCGGCCCAGGGCAACCCCTGGATCTTCCGCGAGATCAATCACTATCTGGCCACTGGCCAGGTAGCTTCCGGCCCGAGCGATGCGGAGCGTGCCCAGGTGATGCGCACCCATCTCGAGGCCCTGTATGAATTCTACGGTGACTACATGGGCGTGCGCATCGCGCGCAAGCATGTGGGCTGGTACCTGGCGACCCGCGAGGATGGCAGTGAGTTGAAGCGCAGCTTCAATCCTCTCGAGGAGCCCGATGAACAGCGCCAGTTCCTGACCCGCCTGTTCGGCGAGCCGGAAGGCATCGCCCGCACCGAGACGCAAGGAAGTCACGCAGCATGACCAGCAGGCACCCTCTATCCCCTGACGACGCAAGCCAGGCCACGCTGATGACGCCCGTTCGGCACCATCAGACCCTGCGCGAAGCCGTCGAGCATTCCATGGCGCGCTACTTCGCTCACCTGGATGGCGAGCAGGTCACCGACCTGCATGCCATGGTGATGGCCGAGGTCGAGGCGCCGCTGCTGGAAGCGGTGATGGCCCACGCCCAGGGCAACCAGACCCGCGCCGCCGATATGCTGGGCCTCAATCGAGGCACGCTGCGCAAGAAGCTCAAGCAGTTTGATCTGATCTGACCCCGCCGGGGCATCCTCACAGGTGCCCCGGCGTCTTTTTGTTGATCCACGAGTGGAGCATCATGCAAGCCAAGCCCCAAGCCATCCGTCGCGCCCTCCTGAGCGTTTCCGACAAGACCGGCATCGTCGAATTCGCCCGTGCCCTCGACGCCCGTGGCGTCGCCCTGCTGTCTACCGGCGGCACCTTCCGTCTGCTCAAGGACAACGGCCTGGCCGTGACCGAAGTCTCCGAGCACACCGGCTTCCCGGAAATGATGGATGGCCGGGTCAAGACCCTGCATCCCAAGATCCACGGCGGCATTCTCGGTCGACGCGGTCAGGATGATGCGGTGATGGCCGAGCACGGCATCGACCCCATCGACATGGTCATCGTCAACCTGTATCCGTTCGCCGCCACCGTGGCCAACCCGGATTGCTCGCTGGAAGACGCCATCGAGAACATCGATATCGGCGGCCCGACCATGGTGCGTTCCTGCGCCAAGAACCACGCGCACACCACCATCGTCGTCAACGCGGCCGACTACGACCGCGTGATCGCCGAGATGGATGCCAATGACAATGCCGTCAGCGACGAGGCGCGCTTCGACCTGGCCGTGGCAGCCTTCGAGCACACCGCCGCCTACGACGGCGCCATCGCCAACTGGCTGGGTCAGCGGGTCGAGGGTGGCAGTGAAGGTCTGCCGCGTCAGTACAACGTCAGCCTGAGCAAGAAGCAGGACATGCGTTACGGCGAGAACCCGCATCAGCAAGCGGCCTTCTACGTCGAGGACGGTGCCACCGAGGCCAGCGTCGCCACGGCCGTGCAGGTCCAGGGCAAGGCGTTGTCCTACAACAACGTCGCCGATACCGATGCCGCCTTCGAGTGCGTCAAGGCCTTCGACGAGACCGCCTGTGTCATCGTCAAGCACGCCAACCCGTGTGGCGTCGCCATCGGCGAGTCTGCCCTGGCCGCCTACGAGCGCGCCTATCAGACCGACCCGACCAGCGCCTTCGGCGGCATCATCGCCTTCAACGTGCCGCTGGACGCCGAGACCGCGCAGGCCATCGTCTCGCGCCAGTTCGTCGAGGTGATCATCGCCCCGGGAATCAGCGACGAAGCCGCTGCCATCGTCGCCACCAAGGCCAACGTGCGTCTGCTCGACGTCGCGGAGGCCTGGGCGGCCGAGCGTACCGGCGGTCACGACTTCAAGCGCGTCACCGGCGGTCTGCTGGTGCAGGACCGCGATCAGGGCATGGTCGGCCGTGATGAACTCAAGGTCGTCACCGAGCGCGCGCCGAGCGAGCAGGAACTCAACGACCTGATCTTCGCCTGGAAAGTGGCCAAGTTCGTCAAGTCCAACGCCATCGTCTACATCAAGGATGGCCAGACCATCGGTGTGGGCGCCGGTCAGATGAGCCGCGTCTATTCGGCCAAGATCGCCGGCATCAAGGCCGCCGATGAAGGGCTGGAAGTGCCGGGCTCCGTGATGGCCTCCGATGCCTTCTTCCCGTTCCGTGACGGCATCGACGCCGCGGCGGCGGCCGGTATCACGGCCGTCATCCAGCCGGGTGGCTCCATGCGTGATCAGGAAGTCATCGATGCCGCCAACGAAGCCGGCATCGCCATGGTCTTCACCGGCATGCGTCACTTCCGTCACTGATCGACGGCTCTGACACATGATGTGTGAGCCTCTCTGACGCTCACGAAAAAGCCCCCGCCAGCGAATCGCTGACGGGGGCTTTTCGTATGCCGGGGCATCAACGCCTGCCCCTATTCGACAGGCAGTCTGACCAGGCGCAGGAAGTTGTCACGGGCGACATTGTGCGCCGTCTGTGGCGACAGGGCATCGAGGAATGGCGTGTAACTTGCCAGGATATCGCCCACCGAGCCGAAGCGCCCGACCACGTCACTGCCAAGCACGAAGCGCTGTGGGAAGCGCTCGACCAGCTTGACCCAGCGCGGGCGCGGCTGGCCCTTGTCATCCAGCAGATACGGCTCCAGCACTGACCAGGACAGGTCGATATTCAGGTTGGGATAGGTTTCCAGCATGCGCTCGATCTCGCCGTGCAGCCATGTCATGCGCCCCAGGCGACGATTGAGCTCGGCACTGGTACCCGCATGTGCCCAGATGAAGGTCGTGTCCGGATTGTCGCGCACCGCACTCTCGAATTCCTCGAGATACAGCCCCTCATACCCCTCACGCTTGCTGGTGACATTGGAATGCACCATCACCGGCAGGCCCTTCTCCGCCGCCAGCGCATAGACCTTTCTCAAGGCGGGATGATTGGCTCGTGGCGTCTCGCCCTCGGTCAGGCGCGTCAGGTCATCATGACGCGTGAAGACCTCGCCGATGCCTTTCCAGAAGCCGGGATAGATCGCCATCAACTGGCGAATCTCATCGGCAGCATTCAGATCAGTGGGGTTGAAGCCGGTGATGAACGGCGAGAAACGCGCCTGGACCGGCTCGGGAGCGCGAGTCAACGCCTCGGCCAGAATGTAATCGGTACCGGAGTACCAGTAGACCGGCCCATCATCACCCATGTAGTAACGCGGCTTCTTGGGCGCGTCCTGCTGCCATTTCTTGGCGACACCGATGCCCGTGATCAGGGCATGATCCACCTGCGCCTCATCCATGGCATCCAGCAAGGCCCCCAGGCCATCGCCCTGCTGGAAGAAGTCGACGAAGTGCAGGTGGGCGTCGCTGTAGTGATAATCGCGTGTCTCATCGGCAGCCACGGACTCGACGACAGCCATGCTGCCGGCAAGCCCCAACAGCAACGCCAGCGCCCCCTGGAGGAGAGGACGCTGGCGCAGACAGGACAGGCGAGAGAAACGGACGGGGCGAGAGGCAAGCTTCAGCATGGGTGGCTCCGAGGAAAGATCGCTCGATTCTGCGGTGCCCACCCTTGCCGACGCAAGTGTCCTCAGCTCGCCAATACCGCACCATTCATGCCGGAGGGGCGGCTGGCCTGTTGTTCAGCTGCCTGCTGACGACGGGCAGTCACACGATTCCAGACCTTCTCGTGGAAGAAGAAGGCGACGGTGTTGACCGCAGGCTCGACGATGGCGACCAGACCGCCGACCACGATGTCACCGGTCAGCAGGTAGGTGACACCGAAGGCGATGGAGAAGTGCATGCTGGCAAAGGTCAATGTCTTGATCATGTTGGCTGCCCTCCGGGCGGTCTGTGCTCAGCGAGACGCTGAACCCCAGCGCGTCGCGTGTCTCTTGGTGGGCAACCTGTTGTTGCCTCGATGTAATGAATGATAGTGAGTCTCATCTGCAACTTGAAATCACTTTGCCCTACCCCGCTGATAAGGGCTGGCTATCAAGCGCTCGGATCACCACGCGCCACAGCCCACAGGATTGGGTAGAATGCGCAGCCGTACCATGCGATTGCATTCCCATCCACTCTGTCTCCTCAAGGTCGCCATGACGCCGCCACTCGACTCTGATGCCCTCCAGACGCTGCTTGAACGCCTGTCCAATGATGCCAGCCGCTGCTTCAACGAGGGCAAGGTCGCGGATTACATCCCGGCCCTGGCGCAGGTGGACCCGGATCAGTTCGGGATTGCCGTCTGTCATGTCGATGGCCGCGTCCAGTATGCCGGGGATGCACACACGCGCTTCTCGATCCAGTCGATCTCCAAGGTCCACGCACTGGTACTGGCGATGCAGCGTCTGGAAAGCGACGAGATCTGGTCACGCGTGGGACGTGAACCCTCTGGCCAGGCGTTCAATTCGATCATGCAGCTGGAGGTCGAGAACGGCATTCCACGCAACCCGTTCATCAATGCCGGGGCACTGCTGATCACGGACCTGCTGGTCTCGCGCATCGTCTCGATCCAGAACACCCTGCGTGAACAACTCAGACGCCTGTCCGGCAGCCCCGACATCGGCTTCGACGAGAAGGTGGCGCGCTCCGAGATGGACCACAAGGCACGCAATGCCTCGCTCGCCTACCTGATGCAGGCCTATGGCAACGTGCACTCCGATGTGGATGACCTGCTGGACACCTACTTCCACAGCTGTTCGGTATCGATGAACTGCGTGGAGCTGGCCCGCAGCTTCGCCTTCCTGGCCAATCGTGGCGTCAATCCGCTGGATGGCAAGGAAGTGGTCTCACCCTTGGAGACACGCCAGCTCAATGCGCTATTGCTGACCTGTGGGCTCTATGACGCGGCGGGAGACTTCGCCTGGCGCGTGGGCCTGCCGGGCAAGAGTGGTGTCGGCGGCGGCATCATCGCCATCCTGCCGGGACAGATGAGCATCTGTGTGTGGTCGCCGCGCCTGGACGGCTATGGCAACTCGATTGCCGGCCGGCATGCATTGGAAGGATTGGTGGCGGGAATGGGGCTGTCACCGCTGGGCTGAAGAGCGAGGAGTGAGGAGTGAGGAGTGAGGGCTGAGAAGGGAGAACTGAGAAGTGCGGGCTGACAATACTGAGCTGGGAACCGGCCATAAAAAAGGGCAAGTCGCGTCCGCCACGCCACTCGCCCTGTCTTCAATCCTTGAAGACTATCACCACAGGTCCCGCTCTTTGACTGTAGCGTAAATAAGCATATCCACAAGTAAGAGAATGCCGACAAAGCACACCTGTCTTTGTCCCTGATCTGCGGTAAAAGACGGCGGCATACCGCTTTGGTCTGACACGCGCAGCGCGATCAATGCCCGAGACCCCTCACCTCTACGACCAATGACGCATGGGCCTCTTGTCGCGAGATTGCCCCCTCTCGCGCATGACGCTCTCTCAGCAGCAGCGAAAATTCCATAGATTGCAGACACGCTTGGCAGCAACAGGCCGGATGACTGAATGACATGAAAAAGCCCGCCCGGTGTCCCGGGCGGGCTTTTTGCAACTGATGTCGTGTCCGGTCATTGCCTTGAGCGCTGGCCATCCATCGACGATGCCACGTTCAAGGATGAAGGGCTCAAGCAGGGATCAACGTCGCAGATCCGATGACGAACGGATCAGCCAAGTGAGAGACACAGATACTTGGTTTCCATGTACTCCTCGAGGCCATACTTGGAGCCCTCACGGCCCAGCCCCGATGCCTTGGTGCCGCCGAAGGGCGCGGCGGCGTTGGAGATCAGTCCGGTGTTGATACCGACCATGCCGTAATCCAGACCTTCCGACACGCGCCAGACACGCTTGAGATCCGTGCTGTAGAAATAGCTGGCCAGCCCGAACTCGGTATCGTTGGCCATCTCGATGGCCTCTTCCTCGCTCTCGAAGGGGAAGATGGCTGCCAGCGGCCCAAAGGTTTCCTCACGGGCCACCTTCATCTCCGGCGTCACCTGCGAGATCAACGTCGGGGTGAAGAAGCTGCCACCCAGTGGATGCGGATGACCGCCCAGCAGCAGCTCGGCCCCCTTGTCGAGAGCATCCTGCACGTGATCCGTGACCTTCTCGACGGCGTCACCATCAATCAGTGGGCCGACCTTGACGCCCTCTTCCATGCCGTTGCCAACGGTCAACTCGGCATTCATCGCCGCTGCCAGCTTCTCGCTGAAGGCATTGACCACGCTGGACTGCACCAAGAAACGATTGGTGCAGACGCAGGTCTGGCCGGCGTTGCGGAACTTGGCTGCCATCGCGCCTTCCACCGCCGCATCGAGATCGGCGTCTTCGAACACCAGGAAGGGCGCATTGCCGCCAAGCTCGAGCGAGATCTTCTGGATATGCTGTGAGGCATTGGCCATCAGTCCGCGGCCAACTTCGGTGGAGCCGGTGAAGGTGACCTTGCGCACGAGACGCGAATCGGTCATCGCCTTGGCGATATCCCTGGCCGAGCCCGGCACCACGTTGAAGACACCACGCGGCACACCAGCGCGCTCCGCCAGCACCGCCAGCGCCAGCGCCGAGAAGGGAGTCTGACTGGCAGGCTTGACCACGATGGGGCAGCCCGCCGCCAATGCGGCACCCGCCTTGCGGGTGATCATCGATGACGGGAAGTTCCACGGCGTGATCGCCCCCACGACACCGACGGGTTGCTTGAGCACCATGATGCGCTGATCACGCTTGGCTGCCGGAATGGTATCACCGTAGACTCGCTGCCCTTCCTCGGCGAACCAGCGCAGGAAGCTGGCGGCATACTGGATCTCACCGGCGGATTCGGCGAGTGGCTTGCCCTGCTCCAGGGTCATGATCTGCGCCAGGTCATCCTTGTGCTCCTGCATCAGGGCGTACCACTTCATCAGGATGTCGGCACGTTCCAGCGCGGGGGTTTCCTTCCAGTCAGCGAAGGCATTCTGGGCCGCCTCGATGGCACGCTCGGTTTCCGCATAGCCCAGGCGAGGCACTCGGCCGATGATCTCGCCGGTGGCCGGATTGTCGACCTCTATCTGCTCACCGGAATCCGCGGCGACCCAACCACCATCGATATAGGCAAAGGGGCGAAAGAGACTGGTATCGTTGAGATGTTCCATGAAGACTCCAGAGGCATGCAGGTGGATCGAGGCGGCGTTGAGCGCTAGCCGAGACTATTCAAGACTAGCCTAATAGAACCTAGATGCGGGTTCAGTGCCAGAACCACAACCCTGCCAGCACCAGTGCTGCCATGGCCAGCCCCGTGATCACACGCCCCATGGGCCACTCGCGTCGGCCGGATGGCTGCTTGCCGGCCCCGACAGACGACGGCGGTACCTCACCGAGCTCGCGCTCCGGCGGCATCGACACGACACGCCGCGCCTTCTGCTGCTTGACCCGCGCATTGAACACCTGGCTCGCACGCCCGTCACGCACCTCGAAATCCACCGCCAGTCCCGGCCCCGGGAGACCGCGGCCGCGCCAACCGACAAGATCGAACACGTACTCGGCGCCCCTGTCATCCGTGATGACACCCTCCTGGGTGGCATCATCGAACCGAGTGATCTCTCCGATCATGCTGCCCCTCCTGACATCCCGTCTCTCCTGACTGTCTAGCGTCCGACACTTGCCGTCTGGATATGGTCTTCCCGGCTGTCCGACAGGGTGATGGACACCGAATCGGAGAAGCGCAGCGCATGCGGCTTGTCGATCTCGACCTGAGCCGTCAGCACCTGCTCATGCTGCATCACGATATCCAGCACTTCCCGCGTCATGCGCTCGAGCAATGCGAAACGCCCATCCTCGACATGCGCGATCAGCTGCTTGGTGATGGTGCGATAGTTGAGGGCTTCGCTGATGTGGTTGAACTGAACCGCACGCGCGGCGCGGTAGCGGATCACCACATTGATCACGACATCCTGACGATTCTGGATCTCGTCATCGTTGATCCCGATATAGGTGCGCAGACGCAGGTTCTTGATGCGAATGGTGGCAAGATCATGATCGAGATGTTCATCGTGCAAGGCATGCATCGGCATCGACGGGGACTCCTGAACAAGAGATGTCAGACAAACGACTCACAGACGACGACGCCGCCTCGAGAGGCGGCGTCGTGGCTATCGGATCAGCTGATCAGGGTCAGGAATTCCTGACGGGTCGGCTGATTCTCGCGGAAGGCCCCCAGCATCACGGAGGTCTTCATGCTGGAATTCTGCTTTTCCACGCCACGCATCATCATGCACATGTGGCGCGCCTCGACCACCACCGCCACACCCCGTGCGCCGGTCACCTGCTGGACCGCCTCAGCGATCTGCTTGGTGAGGTTTTCCTGGATCTGCATGCGGCGCGAGTACATGTCGGTGATGCGCGCGAACTTGGACAGCCCCAGCACCTTGCCCGCCGGCAGATAGGCGATATGGCACTTGCCGATGAACGGCAGCATGTGATGCTCGCACATCGAGTAAAGCTCGATGTCCTTGACCAGTACCATCTCGTCGGTGTCCGAGGTGAAGACGGCGCCGTTGACGATCTCCTCCAGCGACTGATGATAGCCATGGGTCAGGAACTGCATGGCCTTGGCAGCACGCATGGGCGTGTCCTGCAGGCCCTCGCGCTGCGGATCCTCACCCAATGCAGTGATGATCTGGCGGTAATGGTTGGCAATCTCTTCGGTCATCCGTCTGCCTATGGTATCGGTCAGGGGCGCGCATGAGCGCACGCATAGCAGGGGTAAAGCACATAACTTATACAATACCTTAACGTTGAATTGATCTTGTATAAGTTAGTGTTCAATGTCAGCGCAGATTCTACCTCAGGCCCGCCTCCAACGCAGGCCTGATCACGTCTTTCCCGCAAGGCCGCAACGACGACGCCCTCAACGCAAGGCGTCAAGGGCGTCGGGTCATGGGACTCAAGAATGGCCCACCGGTCTCCGGCGCGGGCGGCTCACGCCAGCCAGCGAGGAGCATCAAGCACGACTCGCTGCTGCTCAAGACTGCGGATGTGGTCATCCCAGTACCCCAGGCTCGCGACATGCGAGAAGGCCTGCGGGAAGGCGGGGTCCGTCCAGCGCCGTACCACCCAGGCACTGTGACGCACCATGCGCAGCGTACGCAGTGTCTCGATCCACTTCAGCTCCCCGCGATTGAAGTCGCAGTGCTGCTCATATCCTTCCAGCACCTCGGACAACTGCATGTGGAGCTCGGGGTCACTCTCTCCCGTCAACAGCATCCACAGATCCTGAATGGCAGGCGCATTGAGACAATCATCGAAATCCACCAGCGCGAAGCTGTCATCCCGCCCCAGCATGTTGCCGATATGGCAGTCACCATGCGCACGCAGCAAGCCACTCTGCGGCCAGCTCTGCTCCGCCACCAGGGGGCGCAACGCCTCGATGACACGCTGATAGCTTTCACTCTGACGCTCACTCAGCCAGTCGGAGGCCAGCACGCTGTCACGACTCTCGTCGAGGATGCGCAGTGGCGTGAGCGTTTCACGCTCCTGGAAGAGGCCTTGACGTCCGACGGCGTGCACGCGACCGATCAGCTCTCCCAGATGGTAGAGGTGCTCGGGAGATTCGAGTTCGGGAGCCCGCCCGACCACATGGGGAAACAGCGCGAAGTCGAAGCCTTCGTGATGATGCAGGGTCTCCCCCCTGGCATCCGCCCAGGCGGGCGCACCGGGAACGCCCTCGGCTTCCAGCTCGGCCAGAAAGGCGTGTTCCTCGAGGATCTGGGCGCGGCTCCAGCGATCCGGACGATAGAACTTGGCGACCCAGCGCCGCCGGTCATCATCGGCCAGGTGATAGACCCGATTCTCATAACTGTTGAGCGCGAAGGGCTCGCCGGGCAACCAGAAACCAAGCGACTCGACGGCGGCCACGACACGATCCGGCGCAAGCGCATCAAAGGGATGTGAACGCTTGTCCAGTTCGCCTTCCCGGGATGACGCAGCCTCCCAGGTGTTGCCGTTGGCGCGCTCATCAAGCTCGCGCGAGGTGCCGGATGATTGCGAATCAGCAGGTGTAACAGGATCAATAGGCATGGCAATTCCTCGGGCATGGACCAGCAAACGGCTGCCGGACCTTGCATGCTATGAGATTAGACCCTCACACCGCCAGTCCCGCAGGCCATAGACCAATAGCATCATGGCGAACCAGGCGGCGTACGCGCCAGCACACAGGCGACGACCTCTCGAGCCCCCGCCCGCTGACAGGCCTGCGCCAGGCTGTCGAGGGTCGCGCCACTGGTCATGACATCATCGATCAACAGCACGCTTTCCGGCAGAGGAGCGCTGATGTCATAACGTCCGCGTTGCGCCTTCAGACGTCCGCGCCGCCCCCGCAGACGCTGATCCTCATCGGCCGCATGTCCCGAGCGAATCCGCACCACGTCACCGCGTTGTCGTTCCCGCACCCGCAGACCACGCGTCAGCTCCACCAGCACCTCATGCCCCCGCGTTCGTCGCCGTCGCGAATCCCCCGGCACCAGGATGACCCATGCCTCGGGACGTGCTGCCAGCCACTCCCGACAGAACGGGGCCAGCTCTCGCGTCATCAATTGGCGCAGCAGGAGCCCGGCACGCCTCTGATGCTGGTCCTTGTAACGCTGGAAGAGACCCGCGATCAGCCCCTCATAGCGCAATGGAGCGTACACGTGCTGATAGGCCGGTGGCGTCCGCAGACACCGTGCACAGGCCACCTGACTCAATGCCTCGGAGGCCACCGGCTCGGCACAGCACAGGCAGGCATGACGATTGCGCACGATCCGCTCTTCACAGGCCTCGCACCAGTCGCCATGGCGCCACCTCGGGTGCCTGCCATGCTCATGCCCTCGTTGCTGCTGTAGGCAGAAGGCACAGGGGCGTGACACACGCCTCCTGTCAACCAGCAGACCTTCCAGCGTTGACAGCACTCGCGAAAACTCTATCATTTCAGTCAACCTCCATTCACAAATCGCGTTGACTGACCGGCAGCCGTCGCTCGCGGGACTGGATGGCGGCGTGCGCCTGACCCGAAGACACTGGCGATCGTCCGGCGCTGACTGCCACCTGACGCGTCTCACTGCCTGCCTGAAGAAGGATCTCACTCCCATGACCGTAGAAGCCCCGAGCGTGACCACACAAACCTCGCACGACGAACGGACCAACGCAGATGGCGAGGTACGTCACGACTGGCGCGTCGAGGAAATCGAAGCGTTGTTCGCCCTGCCCTTCAATGACCTGCTGTTCCGGGCCCAGCAGATCCACCGCCAGCACTTCGATCCGAATGCCGTCCAGGTCTCGACCCTGCTGTCGATCAAGACCGGCGCCTGCCCGGAGGACTGCAAGTACTGCCCGCAGTCAGGCCACTACAACACTGGCCTGGGCAAGGAAAAGCTGATGGAGATCCAGAAGGTGGTCGAGCAGGCCCGCGCCGCCAAGGATGCCGGTGCCAGCCGTTTCTGCATGGGCGCCGCCTGGAAGAGCCCGCGGGAGCGCGATCTCGAGGTGGTCACCGAGATGGTGCGTCAGGTGAAATCACTGGGACTGGAAACCTGCATGACGCTGGGAATGGTCGATACCGATCAGGCCAGAAAGCTCGCGGATGCCGGCCTCGACTACTACAACCACAATCTGGACACCTCACCGGAGTACTACGGCGAGATCATCACCACGCGCAGCTACAGCGAGCGCCTGGACACCCTGGCCAGCGTGCGCGAAGCCGGCATGAAGGTATGCTCCGGCGGCATTCTCGGCATGGGGGAAACCACCACGGATCGTGCCGGCCTGCTGCGCCAGCTGGCCAATCTGCAACCACAGCCGGAATCGGTGCCGATCAACATGCTGGTCAAGGTGGCGGGCACGCCGCTGGAAAATGTCGAGGATCTCGACCCCATCGAGTTCATCCGTGCCATCGCCGTGGCACGCATCATGATGCCGAAGAGTCACGTGCGCCTGTCCGCCGGCCGCGAGCAGATGGACGATTCCACCCAGGCATTGGCCTTCCTCGCCGGCGCCAACTCCATCTTCTATGGCGAGCGTCTGCTGACCACCGGCAATCCGCAGGCCAACCGTGACCGCGAGCTGTTCGAGCGCCTCGGCCTGCACCCGGAAACCCGCCAGGAAGTCGCCAGTGACGATGTGCGGGAAGCGGCGCTCAAGGCGGCCATGGAAGAACAGGCGCGCGCCAACGTCGAAGGCAGCCTGTTCTACGATGCCACCCGCGAGGCGACGCCCGCCAGCGATGAAGGCCACGTCCGTGAACGCAAGCCCTGCGGTCTGGTGGTCTGATCTCACGTGGCCACCGACATGCCCACCCGCTCACGCACGCGCTCCAGTGCCGGCGCAAGCTTCGCCCACCTGGACGACCTGCTCGCCAGACGCGAGCAGGTCGGGCGCTATCGCCGGCGCCTGACACTGGATTCGCCACAGGGGCCCCACGTCAGCCTCGCCGGACAGGCAGCAGGTGAAGAGGCACGTCCGCTGCTCAACTTCACCGCCAACGACTACCTGGGGCTGGCCAACCACCCGGCACTGGTCGAGGCCGGCTGTCGCGCGGCGCATGAATTCGGTGTCGGCAGCGGCAGTGCCCATCTGGTCAATGGTCACCAGACGCTTCATCACCGACTGGAAGCCCGTCTGGCCGAATTGACCGGACGCCCGCGTGCGCTGTTGTTCTCCACCGGCTTCATGGCCAATCTGGGCGTGATCGATGCGCTCGCGAGCGCCTCGCGCGAGGCCGGGCGCACTCTCGAGATCTTTCATGACCGTCTCAACCACGCCAGCCTCCTCGATGGCGCGCGGCTGGCATCCTCCGGCAACTCAGCCGTGCGCTCGCGCCGCTTCCATCATCGCGACCTCGAGGATCTCGAGCGCCAGCTGGCACGCTCACAGGCCGACGACAGGTTGGTGATCAGCGATGGCGTGTTCAGCATGGATGGCGACTGTGCCGATATCACGGGCCTCGCTCGGGCATGTGCTCGCCATGGCGCCTGGCTGATGATCGACGATGCGCATGGGGTGGGCGTGCTGGGCGAGCACGGCGAAGGACTGGTCGGACGGGACACTCCGCTGGCCGAAGTGCCGGTATTGGTGGGCACGCTGGGCAAGGCCCTGGGCAGCGCTGGCGCCTTCGTCGCCGGCAGCGAGGCATTGATCGAAAGCCTGATCCAGCTGGCCCGCCCGTATATCTACACCACGGCGCAACCCCCGCACGTCGCTGCCGCCACCCTGGCAGCGCTGGATATCGTCGAGCAGGAACCACAGCGACGCGAGCACCTGGCGGCGCGCGTACGACAGTTTCGCGAGGGGTGTGCAGCTCTGCTGGCAGGCAGTGGTCTGGCGCTCGGCCTGCCCCTGGTGACAGCAGGCGCCCCCTCGCCCCTCACTGACCCGATGACACCGATCCAGCCACTGGTACTCGGTAGCGAGACTCGTGCCCTTGCCTGGAGCGCGGCACTGCGCGAGCGCGGCATTCTGGTATCTGCCATTCGCCCCCCGACGGTCCCAGCCGGTAGTTCACGCCTGCGCTTCACCTTCAGTGCCGCGCACAGCGAGAACGATGTCGAGACTCTGCTGGCCGCCCTCAGGGAGGTGCTGGAATCGAGCACTACCAGACCCACCACGGGGGCCGAGACATGACGCGATTGACACGTCTGGTGCTGTTCAACGGCTGGGGTATCGATGCCCGCATCTGGCAACCCTTGAAGACGCGACTGGCCGAGCGACAGCAAGCTGCCGAACGAGAGCGGACTGCCGGACCTGCGACACGCCCGATCGAGATCGTGACGGCAGACTGGCCCCTTGCGGCGCCTGACGATCCCGAAGCAGCTCCTTCGCACCTCGGCGGAGCGGACACGCTGTGGCTGGGCTGGTCATTGGGTGCGCTACGCGCCGAGGCACTCGCGACTGCGCTGCCGATGAACCAACGGCCCGTGGCACTCATCGCGTTGGCCATGGGGCCGGCGTTCATCACGCCGGATCACGCGACTCCCGAGACGACTCTTGCTCATCGCAGGTCCCCGGCGCCCCTTCCGGCACTGCCCAGCACCACGCTCACCACTTTCCAGACAGCCTTTGCCCGCTCTCCGCTTGCCAGCTGGCAGCATTTCCTGCGCTGGCAGGCCAGTGGCGAGCCTGACCCGCGCGACTGCCTGCGGCAGTTGCGTGAATTGATCGGCACTCGCCCTGAAAGCTCTGTCGATGCACTCTCGGCAGGGCTCGAGGAGCTGGCCACGCGGCGAATGTCACTGACACGAGCAGGTCCGAATCTCGAGTTCTGGCTGGGCCGGGATGATCCATTGCTGGCACCGGGACTTGCCGAGGCACTGCGTGATCACGGCCATCAGGTGGTGGAATATTGCGGCGGACATTGTCTGCCACTGAGTCACCATGATGACCTGGCCGATGCCCTGCTGACTCGCATGGGCCATGTCGTCGTTGCAAGGGAAGAAGACTGAGATGCAGATGGTGACCCTGCCCCACGCGTCGTCGCGCCAGCTTATCGCTCAGGCCTTCGATCGCGGCGCGAGCGAATACCTCACCCTGGCACGCGCCCAGCATGTCATGGCCAGCCGATTGTTCGAGACCTTGCCGACAACGCTTCCGGATGCTGCGGTGGTGCTGGATCTGGGGTGCGGCCCCGGCCAATGGACACGCGAGCTGGCGTGCCACTACCCCACCGCACGTTGCCTGGGGCTGGATCTGTCGATGGCCATGCTCAGAGAGGCCTCGAGATCCCCCGACACGCCGCCTCGGCACATGACACCAGGCAACGCGCAACCTCCTATCCACTGGTTGCGCGGCGATGCCGAGCGCCTGCCAGTGGCCGACAACAGTCTGGACCTGGTGTTCTCGAGCCTGGCAGTGCAATGGTGCCCCACCCCCCGCCACTGGCTGGGGGAGCTTGCGCGTGCACTGAAGCCGGGTGGCAGGGCGCACATCAATACGCTCGGACCAGGCACATTGGCAGAGATCCGCCATGCCTGGCAGCGACAGGATGACTCGGTCCGACACTTTCCCTCCCGAGAGCAGCTGATCGACTGGGCACGGCGCACTGGCCTCAAGGTGCATTGCCAGACACATCGTCATGTCTTCCATTATCCTGACGTCTCGGCCGTCATGCGCTCCATCAAGGGAATAGGCGCCCAGACAGCGAGCGGGTATCGCCTGACACGTGCGGATCTGGCCCAGGCGTCCGCCCGACACGAGGCGCTTCGCACATCGCAAGGATTGCCTGTAAGCTATCAAGTCATTGAACTTGTCATGGAAAAATCAGTCACAGACTGACAGACATCAACGCGAACACTTTGCAGAAAGATAACGAAATGCCATCAGCGCACTTGAGCAATACCAGCCAGCCTTCCGCCTCCCATGCCATCCCCCACGGCATCGCGGCCTTCGTGACCGGCACCGACACGGAAATCGGCAAGACCTTCATCGCAAGCGCCTTGCTGGCTCGTGCCCGCATGCGGGGCCTGAGCACTCTCGGGCTCAAGCCCGTGGCGTCAGATTGTTTCGAGAGTCACGACGGGCTGGTCAATGCCGATGCCCTGTCGCTGCAGGCACAGTGCGAGCCGCCCGCGGATTACGAGAGCATCAATCCCTGGCGATTCGCTCCGGCCATCGCGCCGCATATCGCCGCACGCCAGGCAGGCGTGAGTCTCGAAGTGGCCAGGATCTCTCGACACATTCGTCACCAGCGCGAGACGGCCCCGCGTGACCTGACCTTGATCGAGGGAGCAGGCGGCTGGCGCGTTCCGCTCAATGACGAGGAAGATTTCTCGGATCTGGCCATCGCCTTGGGGCTACCGGTGATCCTGGTGGTAGGCCTGAGACTCGGGTGCATCAATCATGCACGTTTGACCCTGGAAGCCATCGAGCGCGATGGGCTTGAGGTGGCAGGCTATGTCATCAACCATCTGGAAGCCGACATGGAAGTCAGTGAAGACAACATGGCGACGTTGTCGCGCACGCTGAAAGCGCCCTGTCTCGGCGTGGTGCCTTGGGTGCGTGATGATGACCTCACTGACAGCCGCCATGCGGCAGAACGCGCCGCGAGCTATCTGCAATTGCCCTGCGGACTCGAGTCACGCAGCCAACATGGCCACCATGACTGACAAGCCGTCGCTGTGGCCTCCCTCAAGGGATAATTGGCCACAAGCGATTGACTTGAAAGGCATCGCAGGTAAAATGCACGCCAGCTTCTCGCGGAAGTGGTGGAATTGGTAGACACGCCAGATTTAGGTTCTGGTGCCGCAAGGTGTGGGGGTTCGAGTCCCCCCTTCCGCACCATCAGCACATCCTGCTGATGCCCTCTCGAAGCATCCTCTCTGTCTTTCCTGATCTATCCCCTGCTCCATCAGTCCGCTGTCCACATGATGCGACTTGCTGTGTGATGCGACCTTTCATGGGATACGACTTTCCATGTGCTTCTCACGCGTATCGCAATCTCTCGTCGTGGCTTGCCGCACGCTGCATTCCCATGGCGTCGGGCTTGTGTACTCCGTCATTTCCCCTTGCCGTTCTCGCTAGCCGTTTCCCCCTGGCTTCTCCCTCTGTCGTCACACTCCAGTCGTTTCCCTGTCGGATTCAGCGCCCCCTTTCAGCGCCCCCTTTCAGCGTCCAACCGCTTGCATCGAGGAAACGACATCCTCTCTGTCTTTGTCTGGCTCAACGAGGCCTCAGCCTGTCCTGCAGCGTCGCCAGCGTCAGGCGCGCATCGTCCAGAAGTGCCTGTTGCTCATGACGATCATGATGCGCCTCACCGGCCGCTGCCAGTTGCAGATTCAGATACTCGACACCGCTGGTGAAGCGATAGAACGCCTTGTGCGAGGCCACGGCACGGAATGCCTCGAGCTGATCTCCGGGCACCTCAAGCGGTCTGCCGGCGATGACCTCGGGCTCAGCCTCGCGAAGTGTCGCAAGCAGTGGCCTCACGGCAGCATTCCACTCGTGACGACGCGGTAGATGGCGTGCGAGCAAGAATCCGACGAGGCCGCCAAGCACTATCCCACCAAGGCCCCACAGCAGTTCACTTGTCATGTTGGTGTCTCGGTGCATCCATCAGTGATCCAGCATCCTGGTAATAAAGCATGAGTCCTTCTGATACTAACGCGCTGGTGCGCAAGGGGTGTAGCGCCTTGACGGAATCCTCCATTCTCGACATCCGTCATGGGACCTTCGTCCTACAAGATCGGCCTGCTGCAGCGAACGATCGCACCATCAGCGCCAGGCGTTCAGGGACCGGCTCAGCGAGCCTGACCGCGGACTCACTGCGCCCGCCCTCCCCACAGAATCAGCGCACTGCCCAGCAGGCAGACCAGCGAGCCGAGCAGATCCCAGCGACCCGGCACCTGTTGCTCCACCAGCCAGAGCCAGAGCAGCGAGGTGACGATATATACCCCACCATAGATGGCAAAGGCTCGCCCCGCCTGATCGACATCCACCAGCGACAGCAACCAGGCAAACGCACCGAGGCTCATCATGCCCGGGATCAGCCACAAAGGGCTGCGATCCAGTTTCCACCACGCCCAGAAGGCGAAACAGCCGGCAATTTCCGCCAGTGCCGCCAAGGGATAGATCCATACGATTGCCATGACGATATCCTTGCAGGGAAAGATGACAGCGCCTCATCACCTGTCGTGATCAGACGACTCCCCTGTACGAGAAAAAGCGAATAGGATTGACCTGCGGCTGACAGGAACCTCGGGGCCACCCGGACGCCAACCGCTTCCCACGAAAACAATGCCAGGATTGGCGACGTCTTGCGGCGCAGCATAGCGCGACGCGACGTGATGACAAGGAACCTGCAGATGACTCGGCCACGTCTGATCATCAACCGTCTGGATGCGGATCGCATTCAGCGCCTGATCGATAGCCAGCAGCATGATGACGAGCTGGCAACCCGCCTGGAAAGCCGCCTGATTCAGGCGGAGATCGTGCCACCGGATGACTTCCCGAACAATCACGTCAGCATGCGCAGTCATCTGCGCCTCACCGGCTCTCGCTCTGGCCATCATGAACTGATGCTGCGTTATCCAGACCCCGCAAGCGAGGAGTGCATTCCGTTCGCCTTCGGCTCCACCGCGCCTTCCCTTCAGCCGGCCATAGCCCCGCTATGCATCATGTCCCCCCTGGGGATCGCCCTGCTGGGACTGGCTGTCGGCGAGCAGATCACCCTGCCCTGCGAGGATGGCCTGAGCGACATCATCCGTGTCGATGCCATCCTGCATCAGCCTGAGGCCTGTGGTCAGTTCCACCTCTGAATTCGCCGCCAGCGCTGTCGCCTTCTCGCCCGCGCTGGCGCAACAGACCCCAGACCGGCCAGGCTGACAGCCGCGCTGTGCCCTGCCGGCCGACACGATACGCTATGATGAAAGTGAGCAGGGTTGCCGGACCTTGCTGCATCACGCCAATGCTCTCTGACCTCCCCACGCCACCTATCCCGCTGCGCACGCGCCAGCCGGGCACTCATCATGTCTGTCAGGAGATCTTCACATGGGCATCTCATCGCACTCGCACATGGGTCTTGGCGCTCAGGCGCGCCTCAAGGAATCGCTGGCCCACTACTCGGCCAGCCATCGGCACCCCGACAATATTCGTCTGCATCTCATCTGTGTACCGCTCATCTTCACCGCGACGCTGATCCTTGTCTGGCGGCTGCTGGGGGGCCAGGGGATGTCCAGCGAACCCGGCGCGGGACTGTGGATGCTGCCCGGCGGCCTGCTGACCCTCGCTGCGCTCGGGTTCTATGCCCGACTCTCGTGGCGCGCATCGCTGGTGATGCTGGTCTGGAGCCTGATCAGTCTTGCCGCGATGTTCGCGATGCTTGGCCTACGCTGGCCAGTGGTCCCGTTGATGGTGGCAATCTTCCTGCTTGCCTGGGTCGGTCAGATCATCGGCCACCGTCTCGAGGGGCGAAAACCCGCATTTCTCGATGACCTGCGCCAGCTTCTCATCGGTCCGCTGTTCGTACTTGTCGAACTGTTTCCCGACCTGCGTGACTGGCTTCTCGCATCCAAATCCTCCTCTGACGACGCCTGAGTCCGCCCTCTGCCATGCAAAGATCTGCAATGCAAAGGCCTGAAACGCATACGCCTGAAACGCAAACGCCCAGCGATCCGGAAGGATCGCTGGGCGTTGCTTTCAGAATGTCACGAATCAGCCGTTGCCCGAATCATCGCATGGCTCGCCGTACCGGCACGGCTCACTGCGCCGGATCGAAATCCTCGAGACGGAAGGCCATCAGCGGTGCAGCACCTGCCGCGATCTGGGCTTCCAGCGCGACGGCGCGCGGCAAGACCCGCTGGACGAAGTAGTTGCCCATGGCCAGCTTGCGACGGTAGAAATCCTCCCCACTGGCACCCGATGTCGCCAATCCCTGTACCGCGGCACGCGCCATGCGCAACCACAGATAGCTGTAGACACACAGCCCGGCCAGGTCGAGGAAATCGCAGGCTGCCGCCCCCAGCTCCTCGGGATTGTCATCCGCACGGGCCAGCAACTGCTCGGCGACACACTCCAGGCGCGCCAGTTCCTGCTGGCAGGCCTCGGCGAACGGCCGGGTCCGCTCGTCGTCATCCTGCCCCTCAAGCTCGGCCCTGACCTGCTCGGCAAAGCGTGCCACGTACGCCCCGCGATTGCGGTAGAGCTTGCGTCCGACCAGATCCATCGCCTGGATCCCATTGGTGCCTTCGTAGATCATCGCGATGCGGGCATCGCGCACGTACTGCTCGGCACCCCACTCCACACAATAACCATTGCCGCCATAGAGCTGTTGCGCCATGACGGTGGCATCGAAGCCACGATCCGTCAGCAGCGCCTTGGCGATCGGCGTCAGGAATTGCACCAGTGCATCCGCATCAGCCTTCACCGCTTCATCGGCGTGATACTTGACGCGATCCAGCTGCTGACCGACGAAGACGGCAAAGGCCCGCCCGGACTCGTTCCAGACACGGGTTTCCAGCGCCATGCGGCGAACATCAGGATGAACCAGAATCGGATCAGCCGGCTTGTCTGGTGCCTGTGCGCCCGTCGGTGCGCGGCTCTGCAGACGTTCAGCAGCGAAGTCCATCGCACTCTGATAGGCCACTTCCCCCAGTCCCAGCCCTTGCAGGCCGATGGAGAGGCGCTCGTAGTTCATCATGGTGAACATCGCCGCCAGCCCCTGGTGCGGCTCGCCGATCAACACCCCTTCGGCACCATCGAAGTTCATCACGCAGGTCGCGCTGCCCTTGATGCCCATCTTGTGCTCGATGGACCCACAGCTGACCGCATTCGATGCCGCGGGCTGTCCCTCGGCATCGAGCAGTTGCCTGGAGACCAGAAACAGCGAGATGCCGCGGGTGCCGGAAGGCGCATCCGGCAGCTTGGCCAGCACCAGATGCACGATGTTGTCGACCATGTCGTGCTCGCCACCGGTGATCCAGATCTTGGTGCCGGTAATGCGATAACGTGGCAGCCCCAGCAGTGGGTCATCACCCTCGAGGGGCTCGGCACGAGTGCGGATCATGCCCAGGTCCGTCCCGCAGTGAGGCTCGGTCAGACACATGGTGCCCAGCCAGTCACCGGCGTACATGCGCGGCAGAAAGACCCGCTTGACGGATTCAGGGGCATGGCTGTCCATCGCCAGACAGGCCCCGGCATTCAGTGCCGGGTAGAGCGCGAAGCTGGTATTGGTGGCGTAGAGCATTTCCTCGAAGGCCACGGTGAGCATCTTTGGCATGCCCTGACCGCCGTATTCAGGGTTGCCGCCCAACCCCATCCAGCCACCCTCGGCGAGCACCCGATAGGCTTCCTTGAAGCCCTTGGGCGTGGTGACACGCCCCTCTTCGAAGCGCGCGCCCTCGGCGTCACCACTCAGGTTCAGCGGCAGCAGCTCTGCCTGGGTCACGCGCGCGCCTTCCTCGAGTATCGCCTCGGCCAGTTCCGCATTCACCTCGGAAGTGGCCTCCATGGTCGCCCATTCCTGCTCGGCCGCGAATACCTCGTTGAGCACGAAACGTGCATCCTTGAGCGGTGCCTGATACTTGGCCATGTGACTCTCCTTGCAGGTCTCTTCCGACGACGTCTTGCAACGGCGTGGTTCGTGATGGCGTACTGTCGGCCGCGAGCCTTCCGTCGTGACACTGCGCCGCTGGAGCGCTGACAGGGTCCGACCCGCGATTCAAACGATTGCTTGAAACAATAGGCGCAATCGCTGTCTGCGTCATCTCGACCTTGGCCCAAGGCGTACCACGCGACGCTCGCTGCGCGCCACGAGACCTCATGACGCAAGACGCCGCCCCGGCAGGAACCGGGGCGGCGTCTTGAGTACTTGATTACTTGAATGCTCGAAGCCTCACCTCTCTCAGGCAGTGTTCACCTGGGCCAGCGGCGTCGGGTGCTTGCCATCTTCCCAGCCAAGGCTGCTGTCGGCCGTCGGCGAGAACCACTTGAGGGAATCATGCAGGCTGACGACATCCCCGACGATGATCAACGTCGGCGGCTTGAGCCCCTGCCCCGCCACCTGTGCCGGCATCTCCGCCAGAGTCGCCACATGCACGCGCTGACGCGCGGTAGTGCCCTGCTCGACCAGCGCGATCGGCGTGCTGGCCGCCAGACCATGGTGGATCAGCTGCTCGCAGATCAGCGCCAGACTGCCCAGCCCCATGTAGAACACCAGGGTCTGGGCGGGGCGTGCCAGCGCCTCCCAGTCAAGGTCACAGCTGCCATCCTTGAGGTGCCCGGTGACGAAACGCACCGACTGGGCATGATCGCGGTGGGTCAGCGGAATCCCGGCGTAGGCGGCGCAACCGGAGGCCGCGGTGATACCTGGCACCACCTCGAAACTGATCCCGGCATCCGCCAGCGTCTCGAGTTCCTCACCACCACGCCCGAAGATGAAGGCATCGCCGCCCTTGAGGCGCACGACGCGATGGCCAGCGCGCGCATAGTCCACCAGTGCCTGATTGATGCCTTCCTGGGGCACGCTGTGGTCACTGCGCGCCTTGCCGACATACAGCCGGCGGGCTTCAGGCCTGGCCAGCGCCAGAATCTCGTGACTCACCAGCCGATCATGGATGATCACGTCGGCCTGCTGCAGATGACGCAATGCCTTGAGGGTCAGAAGCTCCGGGTCGCCGGGGCCGGCGCTGACCAGCGCCACCTGACCATGCGTGCCGGTGAAGCGATCCTCCTCCTTCACCGGCAACACCGCCTCGCCCGCGACCAGCCGGGGCGGAAGACGCACGCTGGAGTCCGCCGGATGACGCGGCGCAAACACCATGACATGCTGCTCACGCGCGTGGCGCAGGATACCGCGGTCCCGGCCCTCGCTACCCGTGACGACCAGCCACAGCTGGCCGGGTGCAGGCACCGGCAACAGCGTATCGGCCACTTCCCAGCCCTCTTGACCGCACAGTCTCTCCAGCGCCGGCATTCGGGCATCGCCGTAGACACACAGATCCGCCCCCAGGCCGGCAAAGCGCTCGGCCAGCGCCAGCGCCTCCTGGCCACCGCCGATCAGGCACAGCTGGAGTCGTGAAGGATCACAAGAGAGATTGAGAAATTCCATGGGCATATCCACAAACGGGGCGAGGCTGGGTAGCAGCCTTCGATGAACGGCATTTTAGAGCATAAGAAACACTCTCTAAAATAACCAATAAGCATAACGACCCCGAAGGCACGTTGTAGCAGAGCCGCAGACGAAAAACCCCCGCTTCCGGCAGGAAGCGGGGGTTCAGGGCGCGAGCGGAGCTGCGCGGCGAGCCTCAGACGTTGAGGGTGTCCACACCGCCCATGTAGCTGCGCAGCGCCTGCGGCACGCTGATGGAACCATCCGCATTCTGATGGTTCTCGAGCACCGCGACCAGACAACGTCCCACCGCCAGGCCGGAGCCATTCAGTGTGTGTACCAGCTGCGGCTTCTTCTGTCCTTCGACACGGGCGCGTGCCTGCATGCGACGTGCCTGGAAGTCTTCGCAGTTGGAGATGGAGGAAATCTCGCGATAGGTATTCTGGCTCGGCAGCCAGACTTCCAGGTCATAGGTCTTGGCCGCCGCGAAGCCCATGTCGCCGGTGCACAGCGTCACGGCACGGTACGGCAGCTCCAGCGCCTGCAGGATGGCCTCGGCATGGCCGCGCATCTCTTCCAGCGCGTCATAGCTCTTGTCCGCCTCGACCACCTGCACCATCTCGACCTTGTCGAACTGGTGCTGGCGAATCATGCCGCGGGTATCGCGACCATAGGCACCCGCCTCGCTGCGGAAGCACGGCGTATGCGCGGTGAACTTGAGCGGCAGATCGCTGGCGTCGAGAATCTCGTCGCGCACCATGTTGGTCAGCGGCACTTCGGCGGTCGGGATCAGGAAGAATTCGCGATCGTCATTGAGCTTGAACAGGTCTTCCTCGAACTTGGGCAGCTGGCTGGTGCCCATCAAGGAATCACGGTTGACGATGTAGGGCACGTAGAACTCTTCGTAACCGTGCTCGAGGGTCTGCTTGTCGAGCATGAACTGCACCAGCGCACGATGCAGGCGTGCGATGGAGCCGTGCATGATGGCAAAGCGTGAACCGGTGATCTTGGCGGCGAGCTCGAAGTTGAGCTGCCCCTTGAGTTCCCCGAGGTCAACGTGATCACGCACCTCGAAATCGAACTCACGCGGGGTGCCCCAGCGATGCAGCTCGACATTGTCATTCTCGTCGGCGCCTTCCGGCACGTCGGCGTTGGGCAGGTTCGGGATGCTGGCGGCCATGGCCTCCGCCTTGCTCTGCAGCTCGGAGAGCTCTTTCTTGGCGGCGTCGAGGCGCTCGCCCAGATCACTGACTTCCGCCAGCAGCGGTGCGATGTCTTCACCGCGAGCCTTGGCATTGCCGATGGACTTGGAGCGAGTGTTGCGCTCGTTCTGCAGCGATTCGGTCTCGATCTGCAGATCACGGCGACGCGCTTCCAGGGCGGCGAAGGCCTCGGTATCCAGCTGATAGCCACGACGTGCGAGGCGCTCGGCGGTCGCGTCAAGATCGGCGCGCAGAAGTTTCGGGTCCAGCATGTGGGAAGGCTCTCTCGTCAGTTCACTCAGGCCGCATCGCGGCACGGTAAGGTCATGCGCACTAGTCTACCTCAGCCACGCCCCGCTTCGCAGCCGCCGCAATGCCGAGGCAGCCACCCGGGGGCAGGCCGTCGCTCACAGCAGGGCGCGGGCGAGCTTCATGCCGAGCGCCACCATGCCCAGACAGGCCACCACGCTCACCGCGACGTAGATCAGCCCTGCCAGCATGCGACCGCTGATCATCAGATTGAGCGCTTCGAGGGCGAAGGTGGAAAAGGTGGTGAAGGCGCCGGTGAAGCCGGCCACCATGATCGCCTGCCAGACAGGCGCAAGCTTGAGCTCTTGGGTCACCCAGATGAACAGGAAGCCCATCAGGCAGCTGCCGAGGAGATTGACCCCGAGCGTCCCCCAGGGGAACCCTCGACCCGCCGTTCCCGTGATCCAGCCACTGACCAGATAACGTCCAAGAGCGCCGATGGCGCCGCCCGCTGCTACTGCCAACCAGGTTCCCATGTCTCGCATCTGCCTCATGTCATGAGCCGCCAACGGCTCGTCCAGCTGTCGAAATACAAGACCATGCCTCAGGTACGCAGCCGCACCTGAGGCATGTCATTGACTGCCAGTGTAAGAAAATCGCGGAACGCGGGGAACTCGGGTCACGGGAAAGACGGGTTCAGCAAAGCATGACTCGCCGCCCGTGATGACCGACGGACATGGAATCAGTTCAGCTCGCTTCTCAGCCCATCCAGCACTTGCTGCCACCGATGGTGGGCACCGTCCTTGCCGCCCAGTTGCTCAAGCCCGCGTGCCGTCCAGGTGCCGGGCGTGCCGATGCGCGAGGCAAGCTCGCCCGGCGGGGTATCGGGGTGGGCTTCCATCAGGGCAAGGGCATCACGCATCTGGGTCATCAACAACTGGCGGGCCTGCGGTCCGGTGATGCCGGGGACAGTCTGGAACCAGTCAAGCAGCGCCTGCTGCTGGGCCAGCTGCCAGGCATTCACGCAGACTGCCAGCATGCTGGCCTCGAAGGCGGCCTCTTCCTCGAAGGCAATCACCTGCCGGACTGCCGGACTGAGCAGGTCCCGCGTGAGGGGGTCTTCCGGATAGAGCGTGAGCGCGCTCTGCCCCTCGGACACCGCCAGCCCCGTCATTACGCGCACCACCCTGGCCGGCGCGAACCAGCGCTGCAGGTTGGCGAGTGAGACACCGGCCGCCATCACCATCAGATGATGGTCCTTGCTCAGAGCGCGGCTTTCACGCAGTTCCATGGCCAGCGCTTCCAGCTGCTGCGGTCGGACCCCGACCAGCACGCAGAGGCTGGCTTCGCATACCGCGACGTTGCTGGCGTGGCGGACGGCACCGAAACGCCAGCCCAGACGGTGGCTGCGGACATCATTGCGCGGCGAGAGGTGGAACTCGAGATCATGCCGCGAGCGCCCATCGCGCAGGCAGCCTCGCGCCAGCGCGACCAGAAGAGACTCCGCCAGTTCTCCCACGCCCAGCACCCCCAATCGCGTAGGAGGCTGACGGGATTCGCGATGGCAGGTGGAGGTCGAGGGATAGGATGACGATGCCATGGAACGGCTCCTGCTGAGAGAAAGGAAACGAGCAAACCACAAGGGTGTCGGTCGATGGTGCCTCTGCCGATATCCTGCATCGGTAGCTTCTTCACGGCAGAGGATGCGGCAAGAGGGATTGCCTCGAGAAGCTCCCGCATGAAGGGGCGTGCCACAACGAGACGTGGCGGGAACTTCCCGGCAATCTAGCCCCTTTCAAGCGTAGTCAGTCCTGACTCGGATGACCGGATTATCCTGACAGGACAGCGCAGGATGCCCCTTGAGGCTGGGGCCACGCCTTCAGCTCAGGTAAGCTTAGGCACATTGGCCCACGTGGCCTGCCTGACGCGACTCACTGCCCGAGCGAGATCATGACCGAACGCCTGCTGGATACGCCTGCCCCCGTCGATGCCCTCTACCTGGACTTCCTGGCCGCCCTGCGCGATGCAGGCTTTGCCGGTGACATCAGTCCGGACTACGCCAACCGTACCGTGTTGTCGACTGACAACTCACTGTATCAGGTACTACCTCAGGCCGTGGTCTATCCACGTCATGCCGAGGACATCCAGTGCATCGCGCGGCTGTCCAACGCCCCCCGCTTCGCGGCGGTCACCCTGGCGCCACGTGGCGGCGGTACCGGCACCAATGGCCAGTCACTCAATGATGGTGTGCTGGTGGATGTGTCGCGCCACATGAACCGCATTCTCGAGATCGATGTCGAGAAGCGTCGCGTACGGGTCGAGGCCGGGGTGGTGAAGGATCAGCTCAATGCCGCGCTCAAGCCGCATGGTCTGTTCTTCGCCCCGGAACTCTCGACCTCCAATCGTGCCACCATCGGCGGCATGATCAATACCGATGCGTCCGGCCAGGGGAGCTGTGAATACGGCAAGACTCGTGACCACGTGATCACGCTCGACAGCGTCCTGCTCGACGGGACACGCCTGTCGAGCCATGCCATCGACGATGCCGAGCTCGAGGCACTGTGCGCACGTGAGGATCGCGTCGGTGAGATCTACCGCACCGCGCGCGCCATCGCCGATGAGCGTGCCGAGGAAATCGCCGACATCTTCCCACCGCTCAATCGCTGCCTGACCGGCTACGACCTCGCCCACCTGCGCGAGGCCGATGGGCGCTTCAACCTCAACAGTCTGCTGTGCGGCGCCGAGGGCACGCTGGGCTTCGTGGTCGAGGCCGAGCTGAATGCCCTGCCCATCGCGCCCTGCTCGACGCTGATCAACCTGCGCTACGCGAGCTTCATGGACGCGCTGCGCGACGCCAAGACGCTGATGGCGGTCGAGGGCAACCGTCCGACTTCCATCGAGACGGTGGATGACACCGTGCTCAACCTGGCCATGCAGGATTTCGTGTGGGACAGCGTCGAGGAATTCTTCCCGGCCAGTGCCGAGGGCTCCCCGGCCATCGGCGGCATCAACCTGATCGAATTCAATGCCGACAGCGACGCGGCACTGGACGCCAAGGTGGCCGCCTTCAGCGAGCATCTGGCCAGTGACACCAGCGTCGAGCGCCTCGGCTTCACCGAAGCGCGTGGGCGTGCGCAGATCAGTCGCGTCTATGGCATGCGCAAGCGCTCGGTGGGCTTGCTGGGCAATGTCGAGGGAGAAGCCCGTCCGCTGCCCTTCGTCGAGGACACGGCCGTTCCGCCGGAGCATCTGGCGGACTACATCGCCGAATTCCGCGCCGCTCTCGATGCCCGCGGCCTGCGTTATGGCATGTTCGGGCATGTCGATGCCGGCGTGCTGCACGTACGCCCGGCACTCGACATGAAGGACCCCGCCCAGCAGGCGATGATTCGCGAGATCTCCGACGAGGTCGCCGCCCTCACCCACAAGTACGGTGGCCTGCTGTGGGGCGAACACGGCAAGGGCGTGCGCTCGGAATATGCCCCCCGCTTCTTCGGCAGCCTCTATGGGGCGCTGCAGGACGTGAAGGCGGCCTTCGACCCGCGCAATCAGCTCAACCCGGGCAAGATCACCTCGCCCCGCCTGTCAGTGACGCTGGTCGATGACGCTGGCGCCAGCGAAGGTGGGAGCGAGAGCGACAAGCGTGATCACGCTGACAGCGCCGTCGAGGCCTTCGACCCCCGCTTGATGCGCATCGATGACGTGACCATGCGCGGCGATCTCGATCGCCAGATCGATGAACGCGTGTGGCAGGAATACGCCAGCGCCGTCTACTGCAACGGCAACGGTGCCTGCTACAACTACGACCCCAACGACGCCATGTGCCCGTCCTGGAAGGCGACGCGTCAGCGCATCCATTCGCCCAAGGGGCGCGCCAGCCTGATGCGTGAATGGCTGCGTCTGGAAGGCAATGCCGGACGGGACGTGATCGCCGAGGCGCAGGCCGCCCGGACGCCGGGCCTCAAGGGGGCCGGCCTGTGGCTGGCGCGTCTGCCGACCCGCATCGGCGCTTCGCTGAAGGCGCGTCGTGGTGGACAGACGCAGACTGGCGCTCAGGAGGTCGGCTTCGATCAGCAGGTCTATCAGGCGATGGCCGGCTGTCTGGCGTGCAAGTCCTGCGCGGGCCAGTGTCCGATCAAGGTCAACGTGCCGGACTTCCGCAGCCGCTTCCTCGAGGTCTATCACCATCGCTATCAGCGTCCGCTGCGCGATTACCTGATCGGCAGCCTCGAGTTCGTGCTGCCGTGGGCCGAGCGCGTCACGCCGCTCTACAACGGCCTGCTGTCCAATCGCCTGGTCAGTCGTCTGCTGGAAGGCCCGATCGGCATGGTCGATGCCCCACGCCTGTCGCGCGCCAGTCTGCGCAGACAGCTCAAGAGCTGGGGCGTCTCGGAGGCGACCCCGACCCAGCTCGGCCGCCTGACCGAGTCCCAGAAGGCCAGAAGCGTGATCCTGGTGCAGGACGCCTTCACCAGCCACTTCGAGGCCCAGCTGGTGATGGACATCATCGAGCTGCTGTCACGACTCGACATTCGGGTGTTCGTCGCGCCCTTCGCCCCCAATGGCAAGCCGCTGCAGGTACAGGGCTTCACCGGCGCCTTCCAGCGCACCGCGCGCGCCCAGGCCAAGCGTCTCAAGGCGATCGCCGATTTCGGCGTGCCGCTGGTCGGCATCGACCCGGCGATGACCCTGACCTATCGTCAGGAGTATGTGAAGACCCTCGGCCCGGACGCCGTGCCGGATGTCCTGCTGCTTCAGGAGTGGCTGATCAGCCTGCGCAAGCTGCTGCCGGTGGGTGTCACCAAGACGGTGCTGGGCAAGATGGACCCGGGCCTGACACTCCTGAGCCACTGTACCGAGAGCACCAATGCGCCGGGGTCCGCCAAGGCCTGGCAGCAGGTGTATGCCGCCTTTGGTCTCAGCCTCGAGACACTCTCCACCGGCTGCTGCGGCATGTCCGGCACCTATGGTCACGAAGCGCGCAATCTCGAGACCTCACGTGCCATCTATGAGCTGTCGTGGAAGGCGGTGGTCGAGGACGAGGCCAATCAGGGCAAGCTGGTCGCCAGTGGTTATTCCTGTCGCAGCCAGAGCAAACGCTTCTCCGAACGTCAGCTGCCGCATCCCCTCCAGGCGCTGCTGCCACTGGTGCGTCGCGCGCAGTGACAGCCAGGGGGCCCAGTGGCCGTGCAGGAGGAATGACATGAGGGGGAGCGCGATAAGGCAACGCGACGTTGCATACCACGGAATCAATCGCTAGTCTGCGCCCTTCCGGCCAGCCGTGATGTTGGCATCTGGCCGAGACAAGACGATTCGATGAGCGGTGACCGCGTCAGTGGCACCGCTCATTTTCGCTGACTCCAAGGAAGCTTCCCGATGACGGAACCCGCACTGGCCCTGACCCTGATCGGTCTGATGGCTCTCGGCTGTCAATGGCTGGCCTGGCGCATGCGTCTGCCCGCCATCCTGCCGCTGCTGATCGTTGGCATCCTTGCCGGCCCCGTCACGGGCTGGCTCAAGCCGGATGAGCTGCTGGGAGACCTGCTGTTCCCGCTGGTCTCGCTGGCAGTGGCGGTGATCCTGTTCGAGGGCAGTCTGACGCTGGACTTCAAGGACCTGCGGGGACACGGGCACATCGTCAGACGACTGGTGACCACCGGGGTGGTGATCACCGGCGTGATCGGCACCGTGGCGGCGCATTATCTGCTCGACATGCGCTGGGAGATGGCCGCCGTGCTCGGGGCCCTGCTGGTGGTGACAGGCCCGACCGTGGTGATGCCATTGCTGCAGACCCTGCGCGCGCGCGGCAACCTGACCCAGATCCTGCGCTGGGAAGGCATCATGATCGACCCGGTGGGCGCGCTGCTGGCGGTACTTGTCTATGAGTACGTCGCACTGGGCATGACCGGCAATGCGGTGTCACATACCCTGGTGCTGTTCGCCCAGACCGTGGGCCTCGGCCTTGGCATGGGCGCGCTGGGCGGCTGGTGCTGGGGGCTGGTGCTGCGCCACTTCTGGCTGCCCCAGAAGCTGCACAACTTCGGCACCCTGATGGTGATGCTGGGACTCTTCGCCATCTCCAATACCCTGTTCCACGAATCCGGACTCCTGACCGTGACCGTCATGGGGGTATGGCTGGCCAACATGCGCGGCGTGCCTACCCAGCAGATCATCGAGTTCAAGGAGACGCTCACCGTCCTGCTGATTTCCGGGCTGTTTCTGCTGCTGGCGGGGCGCCTGACCGTCGAGCAGCTTTCGCTGCTGTCCTGGCCGGCATGGGTCTTCCTGGCCGTGTTGATGTGGGTCGCGCGCCCGCTGACTGTCTGGCTGTGCACCCTGGGCAGCGAATTGACGCTGCGCGAGAAGGCGCTGCTGGCCTGGCTGTCTCCTCGCGGTATCGTCGCGGCCGCCGTGGCCTCGCTGTTCGCGCTCAAGCTCGAATCCCAAGGCATCGAAGGCGCCGAGATGCTGGTCCCGATGACCTTCCTGGTCATCATCGGCACGGTGGTGATCCAGAGCTTGCTGTCGCGCCCCATCGTCAAGGTGCTGGGTGTCGGTGAGCCACCGCCCTCGGGCTTCCTGATTCTCGGGGCCAACTCGGTGTCGCGCCTGGTCGCCCGCGAGCTGGTGGATGCCGGCTTCTCGGTACGCCTGACCGATACCAACTGGGACGCGGTACAGGAAGCCCGCATGGCAGGCCTGCCGGTCTATTACGGCAACCCGCTGTCCGAGCATGCCTCACAGCATCTCGAGTTGACGGGCATCGGCCATCTCATGCCCCTGTCGCCCTATCGCGAGCTCAACAGCCTCGCGGCGCTGCATTTCGAGCACATCCTCGGCCACGGCCGAGTCTTCCGGCTCGCCGAGGACAATGGCAAGAATGCCAAGCGCCAGCAGGACCAGGCGCTCGGCCACCTGCCGCTGTTGTTCGATGGTCAGGTCACCTACGCCAAGCTGGCCAGCCTGCTGTCACAGGGGGCGGAGTTCCGGCGTGCCCGCATCAGCGAGAACTTCAGTCTCGAGGACTATCGCCGGATTCATGATGACCGCCTGCTGACCCTGTTCTGCATCAGCAGCCAGGGCCGGATTCGCATTGCCAATTCCGCCGTCGCACTGGAACCCAAGGCCGGTGAGACGCTGATCAGCCTGATCTATGCCGACTCGCCGGAGCTGACCCGACCGGCGCAATCGAAGGCGGACAAGGCCGAGTCGAGCAAGTCATCCCAGGCCACAGAAGGGACAGGCTCTGACGCGAGTTCCACCACCCGCTCCACCGCGAATCCCGGCACCGCCACGGGCTCCGGCCCCCTGCCCGCCAGCCGCCTCCCCGGTGGCCGAGCCTGATGACGGCTTGAATGCATCCCGAAAATGGCATGCGCGCAGACAGCACGGCGCCCGGAGATGATGCCAGCCCCCTGACCACGAGGCCCGCTTCCGGCGGGCCTCGTGGCGAATGGCGCACAGCCGCGAAGCGGGATTCACAAAAAATGCCTAAAACGTTAGTGGCAGACTCCGACAGCCGCCCAAAATGCTGGTAGAGTACGCGCCAGTTTTGGCAGCCCTGTCCGGCAGCCAGCGCTATTGCCTTGTCCTCAACGTAACACCTACGCATTCAGGAGCTGCTTGATGCAGATCGTCATGGGCCTGGTGGGCGTCTTAGCCCTCCTGGGGATCGCCTTCCTATTATCTGAAAACCGACGCGCCATCAGCTTGCGCACCGTACTGGGGGCCTTTGCCATCCAGGCATTGCTGGGGGCATTCGTACTCTACGTTCCCGCCGGCAAGAGCATGCTGCTCGGTCTCAGCGAAGGGGTTCAGGCTGTCATGTCCAGTGCCAACGTGGGCATGGACTTCCTGTTCGGTGGCCTGGTCAGCGACAAGATGTTCGAAGTCTTCGGTGGCGGTGGTTTCGTGTTCGCTCTGCGCGTACTGCCGATCATCGTGTTCTTCTCGTCATTGATCGCGGTGCTCTACCACCTGCGCGTGATGAACGTCGTGATCAGCGTGCTGGGTGGCGGGCTTTCGAAGATTCTCGGCACCAGCCGTCCCGAATCGCTGTCCGCCGCGGCCAACATCTTCGTCGGCCAGACCGAAGCACCGCTGGTCGTGCGTCCGTTCATCGCCGGCATGACCCGCTCGGAACTGTTTGCGGTGATGACCGGTGGCCTGGCCTCCGTGGCCGGTTCCGTGCTGGTGGGCTATGCCTCGCTGGGCATTGACCTCAAGTACCTGCTGGCAGCGTCCTTCATGGCAGCCCCGGGTGGCCTGCTGATGGCCAAGATGCTGATTCCGGAGACCGAATCCAAGACCCAGAGTGTCGAGGAAGCCCTGGGCAAGGACATCGATCGCCCGACCAACGTCATCGATGCTGCCGCGTCCGGCGCAGCATCCGGCGTGCAGTTGGCCATCAATGTCGGTGGCATGCTGCTGGCCTTCATCGCCTTGATCGCGCTGGGCAACATCATCATCGGCTGGGTCAGTGGATTGTTCGGCTATCAGGACATCACGCTGCAGCTGCTGCTGGGCTACGCCTTCGCGCCGGTCGCCTGGGTCATCGGCGTGCCGTGGCATGAAGCCATCCAGGCCGGCAGCTTCATCGGTCAGAAGCTGGTGCTCAACGAGTTCGTCGCCTTCGCCGACCTCGCCAGCCATCAGATCAAGCTGTCCGAGCATTCCGAAGCGATCATCATCTTCGCGCTGTGTGGCTTCGCCAATCTGTCCTCCGTGGCCATCCTGATGGGCGGCCTGGGACTGATGGCACCGAACCGCCGCAGTGACATCGCGCAGATGGGCATGAAGGCGATTCTCGCCGGTACGCTCTCCAACCTGATGTCAGCCAGTCTTGCCGGACTGTTCCTGTCGCTGTGACGCTCATCGCAAGCCTCGCATGCGAGTGAGACACGCCGTCAGGTGACCTCTCGACAACGCCCGCCCAGTGCGGGCGTTGTCGTATCCAGCCCGCGTCACGAGCCAGCGAACGCCAGACCGGCAGACGACGGGGCCTGCCGATTGACTCCCTGTCGCCCTCCCCAGACAATAGCTCGGGTAGAAGCCTGGGTGCTCGGGAATCGGGTGAAAGCCCCGTACTGCCCCCGCAACGGTGATCGCAACGCTCATGCCGGTCGAGATGACCAGCCACTGCCTCCGGGACGTCCTCGTGACGACCCTCAAGGGAAGGAGGTGGGAAGGCGCATGAGGGGGTGAGACGTTCCAACAGGACGTCCGCCAGGCGTCAGTCCGGAGACCGGCCCTCGCTTCCACACTGGTTGATGCGGAGGGCCTCACCAGTGGCAAATTCGTCGGGATGTCCTTTTTCAAAGGGGCACGCCGCGACGATGTGCATCCACGCACCCTGTCACGCCTGTCCTCCTCATTGCGTCTGACGCTTGAGGATCATTCATGAATACTTACAAGACCCGTGGTCGCGCGCACGCGCAGGCCAAGTACACCCTCGTGGGCAGTCTGCTGCTGCTGACACCTCCTGCCCTGGCGGCACAGGAGACCACCGCCCCTTCATCGGATAGCCTGGAGACCGTTCAGGTCACCGCCAATCGCATCCCCCAGCTGCAGAATGATGTGTTGGCCAGCACCGAGGTCATCACGCGCGATGAGATCGATCGCCTTCAGGCCAGTTCGCTGGTCGATCTGCTGCAGTCGCGCAATGGCATCGAAGTCGCGCGCAGCGGTCCGATGGGGAGCCAAACCAGCCTGTTCATGCGCGGCACCGAGTCCGATCACACCTTGATCCTGGTCAACGGCCAGCGCATCGCCAACAGCGCCGATGGCCTGGCGCACTTCGAATTTCTGCCGCTGTCTGCCATCGAACGTGTCGAGATCGTGCGGGGGCCGCGCGCCAGCGTCTACGGCGCCGATGCCATCGGCGGCGTGATCAACCTGATCACGCGTGGCGGCAGCGAAGTCGGCCAGCACGCGGAAGTCACGCTGCGCGCCGGCAGCGACGGCACCTTCCGCCAGAACGCCCAGTTCAGCTCGGTGGAAGATGACACTCGTCTCTCCGCCAATCTCCATCATGATGAAAGCGATGGTTTCTCCGCCCGCGATACCGGCAGTGAAGATGATGGCTACGAGGCCACGGGCGCCGAACTGCGCCTTGGGCACGACTTCGGCCAGCGAGCCACGCTGTCTCTCGGCGTCGCCAAGACCGACACGGACTACGATTACGACGATTGCTACGACAGCAGCTTCAGTGCCTCTGAAGACTGCAGCGGAGAAGGTAGCCAGCTGGTACTGGATGCCAGCCTGCTGACCCACCTGAACCCGAACTGGGACATGACGGTCAGCGTGGCGCGTACGCGCGACGAGTACGAGAACACTGAAGCCGGCAGCGATGCCGGGCGTGTCGCCAGTGCCCGCAACGAGATCGGCCTGCGCCACGACTTCTACACCGACCTCGGCACGCTCAGCCTGGGGGTGGATCACCGCGAGGAAAGTCTGGACGCCGATGGCCCCTACTTCACCGCCGACGGCTATGAAGTGGACAGCCGCTATGCCACGGGGGTCTATGGCAGCTGGCAGCTCCAGCAACAACGCCATCACGTCACCACCAGCCTGCGGTATGACGATGACAATCGTTATGGTCATCAGATGACCGGTGGCTCCAGCTATGCCTATGACCTGACTCAGACACAGCAGCTCGGCGCCAGCTACTCGAGCGCCTTCAAGGCCCCCAACCTGATCGATCTCTACAGCCCTTACGGCTCAGGCAACCCGGATCTGGATGCCGAGACCTCCACCACGGCCGAACTCTTCTGGCGTCTGCAGGAGCAGCGGTGGCATGTGGGCGTCAATGCCTTCCAGACGGATATCGACAATCTGATCAGCTACGAAGGCGCCGACTTCACGCCGATCAATATCGACCGCTCACGCATCCGTGGCATCGAGCTGAGCAGTGGCTGGAAAGGTGACGCGCTCAGCGTGAATCTCGCCATGACCTGGCAGGACCCGGAAGACCGCGAGACAGGAGAGCAGCTGAAACGTCGGGCCAAGCGCTTTGCGCGCCTGGATGCCGATTACGCCCTCGCCGACTGGAGCTTCGGAGCAACGCTGCGTGGCAGTGCCAGCCGCAGCGATACCGATGCCGATACCTACACGGACACTCGCACCGCCGGCTATGGCGTCTTCGACCTGCGCACCAGCTGGCAGGTGATGCAGAACGTCAAGCTGAGCGCCAAGCTGGAGAACGTCTTCGATCGTGATTATCAGCTGGTCAACGGCTACAACACCCAGGGGCGTTACGTCGAAGGCGGCGTGACCTTCTATTTCTGAGCACCTCTTACTGACGACGGGCCACACTCCTCACTGCGCCGCCCCGAGAGCGGCGCAGTGACAATGACTGACGGAGCACACGCATGACGGACCGCAATACCCGCCACAAGACGGCAATGGAAAAGCTCAAGTCACATGTCGACGACAAGGTGGCACAGGCCAATGAGGAGCGCGGCCAGCTGCTAGTCTTCACCGGCAACGGCAAGGGCAAAACGACCGCTGCATGGGGCACCATCACCCGGGCACTCGGCTATGGCTACAAGGTCGGTGTCATCCAGTTCATCAAGGGACTGTGGGAATGCGGGGAGCGTGAGCGCCTTGCCGAGGATGCCAATCTGGAAGTCCACGCCATGACCACCGGCTTCACCTGGGACACCCAGAATCGTGACGCCGATACCGCGGCCTGTCAGGCGGTGTGGCAGGAAGCGAAGCGCCTGATGCGCGATGAAAGCGTCTATCTGGTCGTGCTTGATGAGCTGACCTATATGGTCAAGTTCGGCTACCTGCCATTGGAAGAGGTGATGACGGCGCTGGAAGGTCGCCCCGAGGAGCAGACCGTCATCATCACCGGACGCAATGCCAACCGCGAGATCGTTGCCTGTGCCGATACCGTCACCGAGATGACCGAGATACGTCACGGCTTCAATCATGGCCTCAAGGCGCGCCGCGGCATCGACTTCTGAGCAACTCGACCCACGTCACCGCGCTGCGCGCTGCACCGAGATGGCATGGCAGATCTGCGCCATCGCCTCGACGCTGCGCGGCCCCGGACGGCTGACGGGGTCCGGATCCAGTCCGACAAGCGCCACCGAGGCCAGCGGGCCACCCCTGGCTCGCCAGGCTGCCTTCCAACGCTCACGGGGGGCGCCTGCGGCCACCGGATGCAGAATCAGCCGAGGCCCTGCCAGCCACAGCGCTTCACGGCGTATCTGAGGCACCACGGTGGGGGCGTCAGACAACAACGGCTCTCCCCCGCAGCGGCGAATCAATTCATTGACCAGATGCCCTCCTGCCAGAGTCGTCATCGGGCTCTCGCCCAGCTGGAAGAAGACCGGCAAGGGCGCGTCGCCCTCCATGCCATCGCGTGCCTCCAGGTGACTGATGCGCTTCTCGAGACGCGCCACGTAGGCCTCTGCCTCGGGCCGGGTGCCCATCAACACCCCCAGGCGCTCGATATTGGAGAGTACCTGCGCCAATGTCCTGGGCTCGCTGAGGAAGGTCGTCAGCCCCAGCGCCGCCAGGCGCGCCTGCATTTCCGCGGACAGCCCGCTGCCCCACGCCACGATCAGCGCGGGTCTGGCCGCCAGCACCGCCTCCAGATTCGGCCCTTGATAGCTCGCGACACGCGGCAGCGTCTTGACCTGTGGCGGGTAATCACTGCCCTGGCTGACGGCGACCAGATGTGCAAGCCCTCCCGCCGCCGCGACCAGCTCCGCGGCATGGGGCGCCAGGGTGACCACACGATGAGCGGGCCGGGAAAGCGTCACCGTCTCGCCACCATCATCCACGACGGAAAGACTCGCCGCCCAGGCGAGCGACGGCATTGCGGTGAGCAGCAACGCTGACAGTCCCCCGAAGAGCGCGCGTCGCCCCTGAGATAGCGTGACGGTATTGATGGTATCGCTCCTGTATGACCGCGACGTCCCTGACGCCATGAGATGCCTGATCGAGGCACACGATCGCTTCAGCGCCTCTCGTGCGAAGTGCTATCGTGATCCACGCGATGTCGGACGTTCACGCCATCATTCTGTGTCAATATCGACATATGAAAATATCACCATATGTCAATATAGCCATGTACCAAAAAGGAGTTTCCATGCCCCGCATCCTGCCATCCGAAACTGCCGACGCGAGCTCAGGCGTCCAGCATTCCTTCCTGCGTCTAGGGCTGGTGCTGGCACTGAGTGCCGTCAGCGCCGTGAGTACGGCACAGGCTGACCAGACACCTGCACCGGCGCTTGTCCATGTCAGTGCCAGTGCCAGCATCGAGGCCGCGCCGGACAAGGCCAGCATCGAGGCGCGTCTCTGGGAGAAGACACCGGCCAGCAAGGTGGACGACAAGGCACCGGACAGTCAGAAGCAGGGAGAAGCCGCGCGCCAGGCCCGCCAGACATTGGAAGGCCGCATGAGCACGCTGATCCAGGCACTGGAAAGCGCCGGTATCGAGAGTCGCCTGATCAAGGCGGGCAGCCTGACCCTGCGACCGGAGCGCTACTACGAGCGCACGGCCAATGATCAGAACCCGCAGCAATGGCAGCGTACCCATCTCGAGCGCCCGATCAGCATTTCGCTGAAGGATCTGGACCAGGTGCCGGAGGTGATCGACCTGCTGTTGGGAGCGGGGGTGAATCAGCTGGCGGGCGTGCAATATCAGCTCAGTGATCGTGCAGCACTCGAGGACAAGGTACTGCAGCAAGCCCTGACCAAGGCACGCCACAAGGCCGAACTGATGGCCGAGACGCTGGGAGCGACACTGGGTGATGTGCAGTCGATCAATGAATCTTCCCAGAGCCCTCGCCCGCCGATGATGGCCATGCGCGCCGACATGGCAGAAGCCAAGAGTGGTGGCAACGAGTATCGTCCCGGCGAGCTGTCACTCGAAAGTGATGTGCAGGTCAGCTGGGGACTGACATCAGCCGACTGAGCGTCGACACCCCGAACGCCACTCTCAAGACGCCAGCCGCTTGTCCAGAGCCGCTGGCGTCCATGCGTGACATGAAGCTCGGCCTATCTCGAGAGTGACACCCCGCGATTCACACCCCCTCGGGCGCTGACTTACGCCCGGCCACCAAGCTCCGTCTCGATGGCGGCAAGCGCTGCCATGGGATTCTCGGCCTGAGTGACCGGACGCCCGATCACCAGGTGGGTGCTACCAGCCGCCATTGCCTCGCCCGGCGTCATGGTGCGTCGCTGATCACCGGCCTGGGCAAAGCTCGGGCGGATACCGGGCGTCACCTTGAGGAAGTCCGGCCCACACAGCGCCTTGAGACTGGGTGTCTCGCGCGCCGAGCACACCACACCGTGCATGCCGCTTTGCTGGGCAAGGCTCGCCAGACGCTCGACCTGGGCCAGTGGCGTGACATCCAGACCGATACCCGCAAGATCACTCTGCTCCATGCTGGTCAGCACGGTCACGGCAATCAGGCGCGTCTCGAGCTGGCGCGTGGCCAGTGCACTGGCGGCGGCTTCCATCATGCGCGCGCCACCACCGGCGTGCACGTTGGTCATCCAGACACCGTGCTCGGCAGCCGCCAGCACGGCCTGCGCGGTGGTATTGGGAATATCGTGGAACTTGAGATCCAGAAAGACCTCGAAGCCGCGCTGATGCAGCGCCTTGAGGATGTCCGGCCCCACTCGCGTGAACAGCTCCTTGCCCACCTTGACGCGGCAGCGCGTCGGATCCAGCTGGTCCGCCATGGCCAGTGCGGCGGCCATATCCGGGTAATCGAGGGCGATGATCAGGGGGGAAGTCGTGGCAGGCATCCGGGCTCCGGGCAATGAGACTAGGCGCGATGACAGGGGGTCATGGGCTCGGGGCAACATTATAGCGCCCACCAACGCACCTGTAAGCTCAGAGAAAGCCGAATCGAATCAGCTCGCTATTCGCGCTAGCACTTTCGCGCGTTGAGCGCTGAAGCGGCCCCAGGGATGAGGAATCGTTTAATTCTTAATGACTACAAAACTCATCCTTCAGCCACAGTGATTCACGTGCTGGGCACAGGGCATCACGGCCCGACCAGACGCCCCGACAATCATCATGAAACAAGGAAAAGCTCATGAAAACTCTGATGGGATCACTCGTCGTCGCAGGCCTGATGGCTTTCACCCCTCTGACGCAGGCTGCCGAGATGAACATCAACACCGCCACCCCTGAGCAACTGACTCAGCTCAAGGGCATCGGTGACAAGAAGGCACAGGCCATCGTCGCCTGGCGCAAGGCCAATGGCCCCTTCACCAGCATCGATCAGCTGGCTGAGGTCAAGGGCATCAGTGCCAACACGCTCGAACGCATGGAGACCACACTGACGCTCGACAAGACCGGCAACAGCGCCATAACGACGGGTCAGACGGTCAGCGACAAGGTCGCGCCGAAGGTCAAGACATCCGGTGAGGCGACGCCCAGGGAGATCACCAGCAACCAGAGCTGACCAAGACGGCCGAGGTAAGGTCTCGACTCCCGCCACCCTGCAGGTGGTGAGAATCCACCGGCGAAAGACCAGCCTGGCCAGCGGCAGGGGAGTTCCGACAAAAGCAGCGCCGCAGACTTCCTGCGGCGCTGCTTCATCGCCGGGGTCAACACGACGGTGCCCGAGAAGCACGGCTTACATGAGGCGTTGCTTTCCTGCCACGAAAAAAGCCGACCCGAAGGCCGGCCAGCGGGGTTTCCCCCTCCCCTGACGGTGAATCGGGCACCTGCATGCCCGATTCTGGCAGTGAAGCCATCCCTGGCTTTCCCCTTCCCCAAGGGGCTTCCTCAAGCGCCTGCCTCTGCCGGCAACCGACGCCCTGCAACTTCTCCCTGACCAGACGGTGGCCTGCGCCGCTTTCCGTCACCTCGAAGAGTATCTCCCCCGAAGCATGATGCCCCATGCGGCATCCTCGTACGCCGCCCGTCTCGACATGAGCACTCTATCGCGATCATCGGCAGGCGAAGATGACATGCGTCAATTTCGTGAGCCTGGGTGGTATCATGCCGCTGCCTTCATGATCCACGTCAATTCATGAGCGCTTCGCTCCCATGAATCCGTCCCGGAATGACACGCAGCAGACCCGAAACGCAGCAGACCCGAAACGAATAAGGCGCCTTCGATCATCATCGAAAGCGCCTTCCTGATCAGCGACAGGGACACCCCTGAAGCGGCATGCGGCATGCGGTATCAGCGCGACTTCAGCGACGCACCTTCTTGTCTTCCACTTCGGTATGACTCACCTCAAGCCCCAGCGGATGGCCTGCTGCCAACTCGGCCCGAGTGGCATCGCGCACTTCCAGCACCTCGACATCCCAGCTGAGGGCCTGACCGGCCAGGGGATGATTGGCATCGACCTTGACCTGCTGATCACCGACTTCCAGTACGGTCACCGAGCGCTGCCCTTCGGGAGTTCGCGCCTGGAAGCGCATGCCCGGTGCAAGCTCCCCCGGGCCGAAGGCATCACGCCCGAAGTACTGGACCAGCCCCTCATCCCGCTCACCGAAGCCTTCCGCCGGCGTCAGGTTCACGACCTTGCTGTCGCCGACGCTGCAACCTTCAAGCGCGGATTCCAGAGCGGCAAGTATATTGTCATGGCCATGCAGGTAATCCATCGGTTCCCGATCACGAGAAGTGTCCAGGACGGTGCCATCTGCGGTACGCAGCGTGTAGTGCAGGCTGACCACCTGCTGAACGGTAATCGACATGAAACAACTCCAGAAATGACAAGTGCGGTGAGCTCACGCCCTCCCCGGAGGGCGCAGGCACCGAGACTCAGGATTCGCGACGACGCAGCTGACGACTGGACAGCTCGACGCGCTGCTGCTGATTGATCAGATTGAGCAGCACGATGACGCGCTCATCGCCCTTGGCACTCTCGAAGACACCACTGAGCGAACTCAGCGGCCCATCGATGATCTCGACCTGCTCGCCGGCACGGAAGTAGAGGTTCTCGGCTGGCTGCTCCTGGCGTTGCTCACCATTGGCGATCAGCGCCTCCACCAGCGAGGTGGGGACCGGTGTCGGGGTCGTGCCGAAGCTGACCAGCTTGAGCACGCCACGTGTCGAGCGAATCGGGCGCCAGTTGTCGTCCACCTGATCCAGACGGATGAACAGGTAGTAGGGGAAAAGGGGCTCTTCCACCCAGCGCAGCTTGCTGCCGCGCTTTCTTTCCACTTCCAGCAGGGGGTGGAAGACGTGAAATCCCTGATTGGTGAGGTTCTCCGCCGCACGGAAGGACTCTCCACCCTTGCACTGGATCAGATACCAGTGCGCCTTGGCAGCGTCTCGGACTTCACTCATGATGACCTCTCATTGCCTACCTGCCCACAGGGGCCCGACGCAAGCCCTTCATCACGCCAGCCAGCTGATGGTCAGCGGCACCTCAGGACAATGCATGGCCCTTGCGCTCAGGCAGTGCGACAATCCCGCCATTGACGATGCATGTGGCGCATGGCCATGGGTCACGCGCGACTCCCGCGCGGATACACTCTCTGCAAGGACAGGCAAGGCTTTGACTTCAAAGGATTTACGCTTACTCGTTGGCCGTCATGGTATCACGTTCCTGATGGGATTCGCCTCAGGCCTGCCGCTGCTGCTCACCGGGAGTGTCCTGCAGGCCTGGATGACGGATGCCGGCGTATCACTGGACGCCGTGGGCCTTCTGGCACTGGTCGGCCTGCCCTATACCCTCAAGTTCCTGTGGGCCCCCTTGCTGGATCGCATCATGCCGCCCGCACTGGGGCGGCGACGCGGCTGGCTGATGATCGCGCAGCTGGCCCTGACCGCGCTGATCGCGCTGCTTGCCCTGCAGGACCCGCACATGTCGCCGCTGACCATGGGGGCCATCGCGCTTTCCGTCAGCTTCTTCAGTGCCACCCAGGACATCGTGATCGATGCCTACCGACGTGAGCATCTGCCGGACAACGAACTGGGGCTGGGCTCCAGCTTCTATGTCTATGGCTATCGCATCGGCATGCTGATGGCCTCGGCCGGTGGCCTGGTGCTGGCGGACATGATCGGTTTCCGCATGACCTACCTGATCATGGCCGCGACCCTGGGAGCCTGCATGCTGGTGACCCTGCTGGCGCCGGAACCCGAGGCACAGGCAGCGCCGCGTGCCCATCACCTGCACGAGATCCTCTGGGACCCCATCCGCCATTTCATGAAACGTGATGGGGCCATCTGGCTCTTGCTGTTCATCCTGCTCTACAAGCTGGGCGATTCCGTGGCAGGCAATCTGACGACGCCTTTCTACAAGGAGATCGGCTTCAGCAACTCACAGATCGGCGCGACCGTGAAGCTGTTCGGCCTGTGGCCATTGCTGGCAGGCACCTTCTTCGGCGGCCTGATGATCATGCGAATCGGCATCTACCGTGCACTGTGGTGGTTCGGCATCCTGCAGATGGTGTCCACAGCCGGCTTCATCTGGCTGCATCACGTCGGTGACTCGCTGGCCTGGCTTGCCGGAGTGGTGGCATTCGAGAACCTGGCGGCCGGCATGGGCAGCGCCGCGTTCATCGCCTTCATGGGCGCACTGACCGACAAGCGTTTCACCGCCGGCCAATATGCCATGCTCTCCTCGATCATGGGCTTGCCACGCGTGGTGATCGCCGCCCCCTCGGGCTATCTGGCCGATGCCGCCGGCTGGGACAGCTTCTTCTGGATCTGCACCCTGGCCGCCATCCCGGGGCTGTTGCTGCTGCTGCGCTTCCGTCATTGGGGGGCAATGCTGGCAACGCCCCACAAGGCACCAGCGATGTCGGGAGATTGAGAGACGAGTTCCCTGAACGGTCTGGGCCGTCGACAGGCTGAGCCGGAAGAAGAGAAAAGCAGGGAAGGATGAAAGAAAGGAAGATAGGAAGGGTGAAGAAAGGAGAAGGAACCAGACATCTCATCAGTCAGGACTGAGACAATTCCCGTCATGTCGTTGACACCGCGACGATAGGCAAACGATGCTTGTGCGGCATAGTGCATAAAGATAACAAGTCGCACCGCAGGCCCGACATGGCGCCAGCCGGTGACGGCAGGCACAGGGAATTCGCCATGCCCATCACCACCAGAATTGACGAAGGCATCATGATCACGCCGCCGGCTCAGCTGACAGGCGAGGTCGCGCGCTATTTCCGCCAGGAGATGCTCGCGATGATCCCGGACCACACCGGCAAGCTGGCAGTGGATCTGAGTCATGTGACAGCCATCGATGCCGACGGACTTTCCGTACTGGTCAGCCTGCATGATGCCCTGTCACCGCAGGCTCTGATCGTGGTGGAACCCTCTCCCATCATGCAGACCGAGCTGGAACGCGTGCGCCTGTTCGAACTCTTCGACATCTACTATCAGCGCGACCCGCTATTGGTGCCAGATGCCCACGCGTCAGGGTCTTCTCGCGAGGTAGCCTGATGACGTCTTCCCTGGCACGCCTCACCTCATGGACCCAAGTCTCACGCCGCCTTTCGGGGATTGCCATGCTCGCCGGTCTGATCAGCGGCTGCACGCCGCTGATGCTGGACGACACTCCGGCCAAAGAGCACTGGCAACAGGTGACCTACTGGCCCCTGGAGCTGCCCACGCCGCAGGCCGATGATCGCTTTTCCCATCGGCCTGCAAGCGATGACCAGCGCCTGGCCGCCGGCGATCGAGTGAACGTCAGGGTCGCCGGCAGCGAGCTGTTCGATGGCAGCTACGAGGTGGATCACGATGGGCGTCTGCGCCTGCCCTGGCTCTCGCCGGTCGATGCCTCCAACCAGACCATCGATGCCCTGGCACGTGAGATCAACGAGCGTCTGATACAGGAAGAGCTGATCCGCCCGGGGCTGGCCCATGTCAGCGTTCGTCTCGAGGAATGGGCGCCGTTGGCGGTCGCCGTCTCCGGGGCAGTGTTCTTCCCGGGCGAAGCCGTCGTCAATGCCCGCGAACCGGAAGAGCGCATGGTGCGTCGCGACTTTGCCGGAGGCGATGCCAGCCAGCAACGGCGGCTGTCAGCGGCCTTGACCACGGCTGGCGGCGTGCGGCCGGACGCGGATTTGAGCCACGTCGAACTGATTCGCGACAACCAGACACAGATTCTCGACATGCGCGGCCTGATCGATGGCGAATATGCCGCCAACCCCTGGCTGCGCGAAGGGGATCGCATCCATGTGCCCTCCAGCGGTGCCTTCCAGGCAGCGCTGATGCGCCCGTCCCCCATCACCGCGCCGGGCATCGTCATCTATGCCTCCAACCTGACCACACCGGCCAACAACAACAATGTCAGCAATTACACGGTGCTGCGCTCCCAGGTGCCTTACGGCGTGCGCATGTTGCAGGGGGTGATCAACGCCAACTGTGTCGGTGGTATCCAGGCGACGTCCGGTTCGCGACGCGCCGTGCTGGTCAGCACCAATCCGATGACGCATCAACCGGTCGTGGTGGATCGCGGCATCGACGACCTGCTGGCCAATCCAGCGGACGTGGGCGTCAATCCGTATCTGATGCCGGAAGATGTCGTCGGCTGCTATGACTCAGGTGTCACCAACATCCGGGATATCGCCAGAACGCTGACGGACCTGCTGACGCCGGCCACTCTGCTGTAACGCTTCGCCTGTGCGTTGCCGGAAGGCAACTGATCACTACCACGCGACAAGGATGTGCATGACAGAGTCCCGCTCACCCGACACGCCGCAAGACACGGCGAAGCCCTCACTGGGGCGTCGAATGCTTGGCGTATTGCTGGGCTGGGCAGCTCGTGGCTCCAGCATGCGCCCGCGCACCCGCCGCGCGGCCTATCTGTTGTTGACCACCGCCATCCTGAGTGTCATCTGGGGGCTGACCATCGCCTTCATTGCCGTGGCACCCGTCACCTATACCACCAGCTGGACGATGATCCTGCCGGGTACCGGCTCGGGGCTTTCGGTGAACTTCGAGAGCATCGGCCAGGCCAGCACCAGCGCCAACTCGTCCTATTCCAGTTCCTCGCTGGACCCCAAGGTCAACTACCGCGCCATCGCCGAGAGCCCTGCCGTGCTGGAGCGTGCCGCCAGGACGGTCGACATGCATCCCGACGATTACGCCAAGCCCAAGATCAAGCTGACCGACCAGACCGCCCTGATCGCCTTCCAGACCAGCGCACCGAGCGCCAAGGCCGCGCTTGAACGCGCCAATGCGCACATCGATGCCTTCAATGAGGTGATCGAACAGCTGCGCAACGATGAACAGGCGCGACGCGAAGCCGTCATCCGTCGCTCGCTCGAGACCTACGATCGCACGCTCAAGGACACCCAGCGCAAGCTGCTGGACTTCCAGTCCACGTCAGGCCTGGTCTCCATGGAGCAATTCAAGGAGCTGACACTGAGTGTCGAGGAGTTCAAGGACACCCTCGAGATGCGGGATGGCGAGCTGTCAGCGCTGAACGCCCGCCTCACCACCCTGTCCAGCCGACTGGGGCTCGATGCCAGTCAGGCGGGGGGCGTGATCGCACTGCAGCGTGATGCTCGCTACCAGGCGCTGCTGACGCAGGCAGCGGAGCAGGCGGCCAGTCTCGATGAAGCGCGCGGCAAGTGGGGCGAGCGCAACCCGGAAGTCATCAATCTGGCCGCGGGGCTCGCTTCACTGGAACGCTCGCTGGCCTCACGCATGCGGGAGTTGCTGCCCCGCCAGACCTCGCGCAACCAGAGCGCACTGCGTGCCGCGTCCGGCCATGCCAATCAGGACAGCCTGGTCGGTGAGCTGATCACCCTGGACACCCAGCGGCGCGGCGTGATCAGCGAGCTCGAGACCGGACGCGCCAATCTGGCAGCTCGCCAGCAACGACTGGACAACAGTGTCGCCAAGGCGGCCCAGCTGCAGGACCTGCTGCGCGAGCAACAGGTCGCCACGGCGGTCTACACCACGGCACTGGCCAAGATCGACATCGGCCAGATCGACCCCTTCGCCAGCTACCCGATGCTGCAGATCCTCGACCCGCCGCCACTGCCCGAGAAGGCTGACTCGCTGGGCATCAAGCTGGCCATCGTCGGTGCGCTGGCCGCGAGCGTCTTCAGCATCATCGGCCTGATCCTCCTGTGGATCAGAAAACCCTACCTGCTGCGCTTGCAGCAAAGCGTGTGAGCCGCCGATGTTTTCCCTGAAGGCCGGGCCAGAGGCGGATGTCCGCCCCGAGACCCCGGAAGAGCGCATCATCTGGTTCTCGATCACCGCGACCTACCTGTTCTACCTGATCGGTGGACTCTACGTACTGGCCCCGGTGCTGGCCTGGTCTCTGGTGATGCGCGCCGCCTGGCTGCACCTCAAGGGCCGTCAACGCTTTCCGCGCCTCCCCTGGCCACTGTGGGTATGGATCATCGGCATGCTGGTGATGGAATTCTCGCTGCTGGCCGGCCATCTGATCGAGAATCTGGGCACCGGCAAGCTGATCAAGTCCTCCATCGGCTGGGCCAAGGGCTGGGCGCTGCTGGCGGTCTTCCCGATCATCGGCTGCCTGGCGATCCGCCCGGCGGTGATCATACGCGCGGCCATGCACGTCTGCCTGCATACCATGCTGTTGCTGCCGGTGTTCGTCGGCGCCTGGCTGGCAGGGCTGCCCCAGGTGCCCTTCGTCTCGCCACTGCAGGCCATCGGGGGGCCGGGACCGGAATTCTTCGCCGTTTCCCTCTACGAGATCGACCCCGGCAGCGGCATGCCACGCTGGCGACTCTTCACCCCCTGGGCACCGGCGGTGGGCTTTGTCGCCAGCATCTATTTCGCCTGCGCCCTGCTGGAAAAGCACCCGATATGGAAGGCGATCGGCATCGGTGGCAGCGTGCTGATGATCCTGATGTCCGGCTCGCGCATGGCGCTGGTGTCGCTGGTGTTGATCAGCGCCGGGATGTTCCTGCTCAAGCGCCTGCACAAGCAGTGGCTGTGGTTCAGCTTCTCCGGCGCGAGTCTGATCGGCGGCTTTCTCGGCGCGCCGATTCTGGAAGCCATCGATAATTTCATCGCCGCCTTCAAGGGCTCACGGGCGGACTCGACCCGCGTGCGCGCCGCGCTCGGGCGCATCGCGGTGGATCGCTGGCGCAACGAGGCACCGTGGTTCGGTCACGGCATCGTCGAGCGCGGCCCGCACCTGGTGGAGTACATGCCGATAGGCTCGCACCACAGCTGGTATGGACTGCTGTTCGTCAAGGGCATCTTCGGTCTGTTCGCGCTGTTGATTCCGATGCTGGTCAGCCTGCTGCATCTGCTGCGCTTCGTGGTCGGCCGGCCTGTCGTGCAGCTGGGACTGATCATGGTCGGGCTGCTGTTCGTCTACTCCTTCGGCGAGAACCTGGAGATCCTGGCCTATCTGATCTGGCCGGGGCTGATCCTGATCGGCAAGGCACACCAGCTGGCGAGCCTGCCCGCCAGTGAGGGGCATATCCACAACAGGGGGCCGGTGGATGTGGAGGCATCTCATCCCGAGCCCGATGCCCACCCCGCCAGCGCAGGCAACGGTGATGCAGCGAAATGACCCGATAGTGGAACAGGACTGCGTCAGATCACGCCAATTCATCAGTCCATTGCGCTAGAGTGGCGACACAAGTCATCAATCCGCATGACTGACAAGATCAGATGCCTGCACAGGGCACGACAAGGCAGGGAGCCAGGCGATGGGAGTGATCACGCGACTCAGGACACGCCTGTCAGGTGGCGGAGAAGGCGGCAATGGCCGACTGATCCGCAACCTGGCATGGATGGGCATGTCGCAAGGGGTTCACCGCATCGCCCGACTGGGTGCCACCCTGGTGGCCGCACGCATGATCGCGCCGGAATCCTTCGGTATCGCCGCCATCGTGCTCACCGCACACGAGATCATGCACGCCATCTCCAATGCCGCCGTGGTGCCTGCCCTGGTACAGGCCGGTCGCGACGGGTATGAGCGTCTGTGCCGCGATGCCTACTGGTTCAATTGGGTGGTGTGCCTTGGCCTGATGGTGCTGCAGATGGCACTGGCCCCGCTGCTGGCCTACCTCTATGACGCTCCCGATCTGACCCTGCCGTTGATGACGCTGGCGCTGATCTTCCCGATGCTGCCCCCCGCCGCCATCAACGCGGCGCGCATTCTGCGCAGCAACCGCCTGCACGTCACGGCCCGCATCGAGATGGGCCAGAGCATCGGCGAGGCACTCGGCGTGATGCTGCTGGCCGCCATGGGAGCCGGGTTCTGGGCCTTGATCCTGCCCAAACTGATCGTGACGCCCATCTGGACATTGAGCTACCGCTGGTGCGAGTCATGGCGCATCGATGAGCGCCCCTCCACGCTGTGGTCGCGTCCGCTGATGCGCTTCGCGCGCCCGATGATGGGCGTCGAAGTGGTCTCGGTGCTACGTCAGCAGATGGATTACCTGCTGGTCGGCGCCCTGTTCGCCATGGACGTGCTCGGGGTCTACTTCTTCGCCTTCAATGCCGGACTCGGTATCAGCCTTGGCCTCCTGCGCGCCTACTCCACCGCCATCTTCCCGCAGCTGTGTGGCGACATGACCTCGCGTGAGCGACTGGCGCGCATGCACCACGGCATGCGCCTGTTCGCGCTGGTCGCGGTGCCCGCCATCATCGCCCAGAGCCTGCTGGCGCCCTGGTACGTGCCGATCCTGTTCGGGGAGGCCTGGGTCGAGCGTGGCGCCCTGCCGATCCTGATCCTGATCTGCCTCTCCGCCCTGCCGCGCATCCTGCTCGACAGCTGCGGCCAGCTGCTGCGCGCCCAGGGTATGCCCGGGGCAGACCTCAAACTGCAGATCTTCATGACGCTGATGCTCGGCGCCGGCATGTTCGCTGGCGTGCCCTTCGGCATCAACGGCGTCGCGGCCGGCATTCTGGTCGGCATCAGCCTGGCCGCCCTGCCCGGCTATCTGTGGACACGCCGACTGATCCTCGCTCAGGACGGCTTGATGACACATACATCGACCCAGCCACCAGACTCGCCAGACACACCTCACGCAGCATCCACCGCATCGCTTTCCCCAGACAGGGACGTCCAGGAGGCCAGACCATGACCCCGACCTTTTCGGTCATCATGCCGATCTACAACGTCGAACGTTTCGTCACGGCCGCCATCGACAGCGTGCTGGCGCAGGAGGATGGCGATCTTGAACTGCTCATCATCGATGACTGCTCCCCCGATGGCAGCCGGGCGATCTGCGAAGCCTATGACGACCCGCGCATCACACTGATCTCTCATCCGGTCAATCGCGGGCTGGCCGGGGCGCGCAATACTGGCGTGCGCGCCGCACAGGGCCGTTATCTGGCCTTCCTCGACTCCGATGACATCTGGGAGCCCGCGAAACTTGCGCGCCACCGCGAGCACCTCGAGGCACGCCCCGAGGTAGGCCTGTCCTTCTCGCGCTCGGCCTTCATCGATGCCGACGGCGCACCGCTGGACTACTTCCAGATGCCAAGCCTGACCGACATCACGCCGGGGCTGCTGTTCTGTCGCAACCCGGTGGGCAATGGCTCGGCGCCAGTCATCCGCCGCGAGATTCTCGAGGCCATCGCCTTCGACTGTGAGGTCAAGGGAGGTGGCGTGCTGCCCTGCTACTTCGATGAAAGCCTGCGTCAGAGCGAAGACATCGAGTGCTGGACACGCATCGCCCTCAAGACCGGCACCACGGTGGAAGGCATTCCCGAGCCGCTGACCCGCTACCGCCTCAATGAAGGCGGGCTTTCGGCACAACTGGAGCGCCAGTACCAGAGCTGGCTGGCGATCGTCGAGCTGACACGCGCCTATGCGCCCGACTTCATCGAACAATGGTATCCCCGCGCCCAGGCCTACCAGCTGCGCTATCTGGCACGCCAGGCGATTCGACTGCGTGACGGCAAGGCCGCCTGGGGTTATGTCCGCCGCGCCATCAAGGCCTGGCCAGGCATCTGGAAGGCCGAATTCGGCCGTACCGCGGCCACGGCAGGCGCCGCACTGATGCTGCGCGTGATGCCCGAGCGCCTTTATCTGCGCTGTGAAGGGCTCGCCCAGGGCATCATCGGCAAGGCCCAGAAGAAGAAGATCGACAATGATCCACGCCCACGGTCCGTCACGCCAGAACGCCAGCAGGACGCTCACGAAGCGGAGTCGCCATGATGAGTCAATCCATCGATCAGACGCTTTTCACCACTGAGCACGTCAGGACACTGCCTCACGTCAAGGTGCTGGGCGTGCCCTTCGTCAACACCAGTCTCGAGACCTGTCTGCGCCTGCTCAAGAGCTGGATCAGCGACCCGCAGCCGCGCACGGTCAATTTCGTCAATGCGCACTGCCTGAACGTGGCACAGCATGATCGGTATTACCTGCAGGTACTGCATGACAGCGACCTGCTGCTGCCGGATGGCAGTGGCGTGAAACTGGCCTGCCGCATGCTCGACCAGGAGCTGGAAGCCAACCTCAATGGCACCGACCTGCTGCCGCATCTGTGCGACATGCTGGTCGCGGATGGCAAGCGGCTGTTTTTGCTCGGGGCCGCGCCAGGCGTCGCCGAGCGGATGGCGGAGAAACTCAAGGAGCGCTGGCCAGATCTGGAGATCAGTGGCGTGCACCATGGTTTCATCGGGCCGGAAATCATCGAGGACGTTCTGGCACAGATCAATCAGGGCACTGACCTGCTGCTGGTGGCGATGGGCGTGCCCGCTCAGGAAAAATGGATCGCTGCACACCGAGAGCGCCTCCAGGTGCCAGTGGTGATGGGCGTCGGCGGTCTGTTCGACTTCTATTCCCAACGCATTCCGCGTGCGCCAGGTGTCGTGCGCAAGCTTGGCATGGAGTGGGCCTGGCGTCTGCTGATGGAGCCACGCCGCATGTTCAAGCGCTATGTGCTTGGCAATCCGAGCTTCCTGCTGAGCGTGCGCAAGTATGGCGAGGAGGCCATCCCCGGCCGAGGCCTGTGGATGAAGTCACGCTCCAACTGGCGACATTTTCGATGGCGAGTGAGCAACTGGCTGACCCCACGCGCACGCCGCACGATGGACATCGTCGGCGCCAGCGGTGTGCTGCTGGTGCTGTCACCGTTGCTGCTGGGCACTCTGCTGGCCATTCGCCTGGAATCCCCCGGGGCCATCCTGTTCGGACAGGAGCGCATCGGACGGCATGGCAAGCCTTTCAAGCTGTGGAAGTTCCGCTCGATGTATATCGACGCGGAAGAGCGCCTGCGTGAACTGCAGGCCGCCAACGAGAGTGAAGGCGGTGTGCTGTTCAAGATGAAGCAGGACCCGCGGATCACGCGGGTGGGACGCGTGATCCGCAAGCTGTCCATCGATGAACTGCCGCAACTGTGGAACGTGCTGCGCGGCGAGATGGCGCTGGTGGGGCCGCGCCCCGCGCTCGCCCGCGAGGTGGCGTTGTATGAGGCTCGCGCCCGCATGCGCCTGGACGCCACCCCGGGGCTGACCGGCCTGTGGCAGGTGTCCGGACGCTCCGATCTGTCCTTCGAGCAACAGATTCATCTGGATCTCTTCTACCTGCACCGTCAGGGCATCAAGGAGGACATCAAGCTGCTGTTGCGCACGATTCCTGCCGTCCTGACCAGTCGCGGAGCCTATTGATGCGTGATACCCACCTCGCCACGCGCCCTGCAGCGCGTCACTCTCACGATGCATGCCAAGGAGGTCTGCGATGCATGTGATCCTGTTGGCAGACCGCCTCGGTCAGGAGATCGCGCCGATTGACCGCCGTTATTCTCCGGCCCTGCTGCCGATCGCCGGCCGCAGCGTGCTGGAACGCAATCTCGATCTGCTGGTCGGGCGCGGCGTGACGCATATCAGTCTGATCATCGCCCGTGACCCCGAATGGTTCCGGGCACGACTCGCCGATGGCTCACGCTGGGGGATCGAGCTCGACATCCTGCCGATGCCCGGGGAGCGCGACCCGCGTGAGCAGCTCAAGCGCCTCGGGGCCATGGCGGCCCTGCCCGCCCCGGTATTGCGCGCCGATGTACTGCTGATGCCGGAGTGGTTCATGCCCGACAGTCTGGACATCAGTGAGCTGGCCATGACGCTTGAGGCACCGCTTTGCCTGCCATCCTCTCTCAAGGACCCGGCCCTTGGCCGACTGCATTGGCGTGATGTGCGCGACAACTCCCGGCTGGGGCCAGCCCTGCTGGGCTCGCTGTCGCATTACCACGCTCTGGTGATGCAGGCTCTGGCGACCGACGACACACGCCTGTCACCCCATGGGGAGCGCGGTGTGCTGCCCGGCGAGCAGGACCTGCACCACGTCTATTATGCCGCCGGCGCGACGCGCCTGGATGAATCGCGCCTCAGCGGAGGCTTTGCCGGCATCACCACCCATGTGGAGCCCGGCGTGCTGCTGCAGGGACGCTGCTGTGTCGAGCAGGGCAGCTATGTGGAAGAAGGCGCCATGCTCGAGGACTGCGTCATCCTGCCCTTCACCCGTGTGCATGGTGGTCAACAGATGACCGCCGGCATCCTGTTTGAAGGGGAGGCACTCGATGAGCGCGCCCCCCACTGGTTCAAGGACCGACGCCAGGCGGGAGCAGCCTCTCAGCGTGGCGTGGCCTATCGCAACCCGGCACGTCCTCAATGGCAGGAACGTCTCCTGGCCGGCTTGATCAGCGTGGCGGTCCGGCCTCTGGGAGCGCGCCACAAGGCGCTCGTGCATCGTCTGCGCCAGGTACAGAACGGTCACATGCGCTTGCTGGGCATACTGCCGGAACATGCCCCGCCCCCACTGGACCGAGTCGGCGTCAGCAGCGCCGGGGCTCTCCAGCCTCCTGACTGGCGTGCCACGCCGGACGCCTTCGCCGCGACGCTGGAGGCCATTCAGGTCGGGCAGACCCCGGGCCTGCGCGCAGCCTTGCGGGAAGCCTGGCGGCTGCGCCAGCAAGGCAAGCAGCAGTGATCGCCCCCCTACACGCATCCCCCTGAGCCCGCCTCACGATACGAGGCGAGGCACAAAAAACCCCCGCAGTGCCTAAGCACTGCGGGGGTTTTTCCTTCGGGCCTCGTCATACGGGACCTTGCCACACGAGGCCTTGTCATGTGAGCGCTTGCGATCACTCGTCAGGCAGCATGAGCGACCCTTGACACCGGCTCAGCGGTGCTTGGCCAACCAGGCAAGCGCGCCTTCGCTGCGCTTCCACTGATCGCGCATCAGGGTGCGATACTGCCAGGCCTCGCCTCGCGTGCCGGGCTCCGGCGCTTCCACCGCCAGACTCACCGGCCGCGGGTGCTCCGCCACCAGCAGGCTGATCAGATGGGAGTTGGCTTCGCGCACGATCACCAGTGCCTCTTCGGCATCCGCCTGACGTCCCAGACGATAGAGTGCCAGCACATGCCCCATCAGAATACCCAGCAACGGCATTTCATCCTCGAGAGCACGGCGTGAGATATCGTGCTCCGCCAGGGTGACAGCCTCATCATCGCGGCCTTCGCGCAGCAGCTGATCCAGCACCAGCTCGCGCAGACCGAGACTGTCTTCCTCGTCCAGCTTGAGCAGGCGCTCCGCCAGCTGACGTGAGCGCTCGCGCTCACCGCGCTCCATGCCGATCACCAGTCCCAGCCCACAACGCAGCAACTGGGCGTTGTCACCATCCTCCCAGCGCAGCAGGCCGCCGGCCTGTTCGATCTGGTCGAGCCAGCGCTCGAAACGACGCGCCAACGGCACGAAGAAGGTGTCCGACATCCACGGCAGACTGCCGAAACGACTGGCCAGCGCCAGGATCAATCCCTGACAGACCGCAGGAACATCCAGCCATTCGGGACTGGCACACAGCTGTTGCAACCACTCGTTGGGGTCCTGGGTTTCCCACGGGTCGACATCCAGCGCCAGCGCTGCCTCTTCCTCAATCCGCGCCGGGAATACCGCTTCCCAGAGTCCCAGTGTCACCGCCTGCTCGGCATTCTGACGAAACAGCAGACTGCCGTCGTCCTGAGTCTCCAGCGCCAGACGCGACGGGTGCTCGATCACCTCGAACAACGCCTGCAGCGAGGCCAGTGAATCCGAGAGTGACTCGTCGGAATTGACCATCTGCTCGGCGAGCGTCGCACGCGGGTTCTCGGCCAGGTCAGCCAGGAACTCCAGCTGCCCCGGTTCGATATCCTTCTGCTTGGAGAGACGCCGCCACCAGAAGCGCGCACGCTCCTGCGCCTCTTCCGGCTGCCCTTCATGCAGCAGCAGCATGGCTTCGATGTAGGCCAGCGTCGGCGAGTCCGGCAGGGTCTGCTGCGCGCGGACGAAGGCGGCTCGCGCCGAGCCGAGGTCATCACTGTCCAGATGCAGCAGGCACTGATGCTCCAGTGCCACACCGCGCAGGAAGGCGGGACCACGCTCCAGCACCTCATCCAGCAACAGGGCCTTCTTGCGGGTGAAGCCGCGCTCCTGATAGAGATCCAGCAGCAGCTCGAAGCCAGGCTCGGCCTGCTCCGGAAGGCGCGACCAGTCACTGGTGTCAAACAACGCTTCCATGATCTGCTGGGCACGCCCGCGGCTACCGGCCTCGGCACTGATCAGTCCCGCCTCCAGCAGCGCCTGAGCCGGCGCGAGCCGCGAAGCCAATGCGGCCTTGAGCTGCTCGCCCTTGAACTCGCGCAGCGACAGCATCCACATCAGGTGCTCCGGTATCGGCGGCAACTGGACCTTGTCACAGCACTGCTTGTACTTGCGGCCGGAATCGCACCAGCAGGGCTCGTTGCGACCGGGCGGTGCCAGCGGCTCGCAGGCGAAATCGAGGCGTACCAGCGGCGTCTGGCTCCACAGCACCGGTGCCAGTGCTACCGCCAGCGCCTCATCACCACCGCTGTAATTCACCCCCTCCGAATGCGCCCACTGCATGAAGGCAGGAAAGGATTCATCAGAGCGGATGGCATCAAGTGCCCCACTGGCGTAACTCAAGAGCCGTTCGACCCACTCGGCAAGCATGGCATCTCCCTAGAAAAAACGTTTCACGGCCCCGCGGACATGGCGCCCGACGGGGCCTGCGAAGCAGGAGGCGGAGTCTATCACGATGATGCCTCACGCCTCATCGTTCACTCCCCCAGTCGGGAGACACAGCGATGACCGGCCGCCTTGAGCTGCTCGGACAGGCACGCGATGTGCGCCGGGCCGACCTCGCAGCAGCCGCCGACGATACGCAGTCCCCGCTGCACCCAGCCCAGCGCATGGGCAGCATACTGCTCGGGCCCGAGATCCTCGCGCGCCTTGAGGTCCTTGACGGTACCGCCGGGCTTGAGCGCCGCGATCGACGTGAAGCCGTTGGCATAGGCGCCCGCCGGCAGCGAACTGCCAAGCAGCGTGTCAAGGCTGCCCTGAATGGCCTCCGGCGCACTGCAGTTGATCAGAATGGCATCCACGCCGAGCGCTTCCAGCATGGCGACGGTGTCCGCCAACGGCTCACCGCTGCGCAGGGTCGCATTCAGATTGTCCTTCACGGTCAACGAGACCCACACCGGCAGGCCACTTTCCAGCGCTGCAGTGGCGGCGGCCTGCGCCTCGTCATGCGAGGACAGCGCTTCGCAGAGCAGCACATCGACCAAGGGCGCCTGCAGCGCCACCAGGGTGCGATAACTGGCCAGCGATTCTTCCTGATCCGGTGCGACATCGGGCCGATAGGTCGCGACCAGTGGCGGCAGACAACCGGCCACGCGGATATCCGTCTCGCCACTCAGGGCGATGGCATCCCGCGCCGCCTTGCCAGCGGCCGCATGCACGGCGCCGATGGTCTCGCCGACTCCCGCCAGCGTCAGGCGTTGGGGCGTGGCCGTATAGGTATTGAGCGTGATGACCCGGGAGCCGGCACGAATGAAATCCAGATGCAGATCACGCACCAGCTCGGGCTGATCCAGCATGACCTGGGAGGACCACAGCGGTGTCGGCTCACGACCGCTGCGACGCACCAGCTCCTGCCCCATGCCGCCGTCCAGCAGCACGACATCCCCGGCGCGCGCCCCTTCCCCTGCTGGCGCCCCCGTTACTGCGACTTGTTCCACACGACCTCCTGAGCGATTCGATGTCTCTGCAGCATCTGAACTGATGAACTGGCGGCCTACGCCTGGCTGTCAGCCGCGGCGAAATTCTAGCATGGTCAGGCGCGTGACGGCGTGCCGCTCACTGGAGCGAAATGGGTCGCCAGTGCTACTGTTAGCAGCGCCTTTCGCCAGCGATCCCTTGCGCTGCCCCTGCCTGCCCCGCAAGCCTATGCCGCGTCTCGCGGACGTGCCCCATTGATTGAAGGAAGTCTGTCTTGTTGCTGCCGAGTCTCTTTCGTCCCCGCGCCAACCCTGCCAATGATGCACCCCAGGTGCGTCTTGAGCGTGAAGGCCGGGACGAGATTCGCCGCATCACCCAGGCCGTCGAGCGCGTGCCATGGTCAGTGAGCCTGATGCAGATCCTGTGGACGGCCGGCCCGGTGACGCTGATCGGTGCCTGGGGGGGCTATCTGCTCGGGTATGGCAAGGAACCCACCTTCGAGAACTACATCTTCTTCATCTCCTACACCGTCATCACCGGTGTCGCGGGGATCGTGGCCAACATCGCCCACAACCTGACCAGTTCTCGCCGCTATGACCGCACCGAGGCCAAGATCGAGCGCGTCATCGATACCGTGCCTGAGCTGATCCTCGCCACGCGCAACCTGATCGTCGAGAGCCTGGAAGGCGATGCCCGTCGCCGCGAAGCCGCTGCCATGCTGCTGCGCAAGCAGGATCTCGCACCGGAAGGCGTGGAACTGGCGGCGCTGGAGCTGCTGGATGATCGTGACGCCGCCCGCATCATCAGTCAGATCGACGTCTATCGTCGCATCGGTCTGCACGCCCGTATCCGCGACATGAACACCCTGAACCGCGAATGGCTCGAGCCCCAGTTCAATGAGCTGGCGGAGCTGGCGCCCGAGGCCATCGGCCTGCTGCGTGAGCGCTTCGAGGGCCGAGCCCCGGATCTGCACAAGGGCGTGCCTCGTGACGAGAACTTCATCGAGCGTGTGCTGGCCGCCATCGAGCAGGACAACGACCTGCTGATGACGATGCAGGACGTGGAGGAGATGCTGATCCTGGCCTTCGAATTGATCAGCGGACGCAAGATCCCGCTGCTGACCTTCGAATATCGTGGACGCTGGAAGCTGGCTCGCACGCTGGACAATCTCGAGCACGCCCGTTCCCGCTACCGCATCCGCCAGGCGACGGGGCTTTCACGCCTCAAGGCCCTGACGGTCTATCTGGCGGAGCAGTCCGGCACTCTGGTGGAAGATGCCGCCTCCGGGCTCAGGGCCGAGGTACTGCTGGAACGCTCCACCCAGGCCATGGACGCGCTCGCCGAGCAGGTGACGCACCTGGCGATCGCCGTCAACGAGGGCGACCGTGAACATCGCAGCGCCCTGCGGACGCGCGCCGACATCCTCACCAACGCCATTCGCCTCTACAAGACGGTCACCAGTGCCTATGAGCAGGTCGGTCGCAGCCACGCCGTCTTCCTCAAGATGTCCAAGCGCTGGGAGAATATCTCCTCGCAGATGTCCGACGATGCCACGCGCCTGCGTGTCGGGCCGGGGCGGCGCGGTCTGCGCATCCAGGAAAAGACCATCGCGCTGGATGACGAGGCCAAGGCGGAGGTCTGCAAGCACCTGGCGGATCACCTCAGCAAGAGCCACATCAAGCGCGTCGACAGCGAGATCGCCTCTCAGGCCCGCGAGACGATCCTGCGCGTCGGCGTCGACAAGGCAAAGGCCATGGCGATCGAGATCGCCCTGGCGCTCGAACCGCACATCCACCTCTCACGCCCGGCCGTCCAGCGCGCCATCAATGGCTCGAATGCCGCCTACTTCGGCCAGCTGGAGCCCAACCAGTCCGCCGCCGCCAAGGCGGCCCTCGGCAGTGCCATGGTGCGCGAGATCGACGACGACCTGTCACGTACCGCCGAATCGCTGGCCATCGCGCTGGTGCGTCACTATCGCGTCGAACTGGAACCGCTGGCGATCGACTTCCTGCGCGACACCTTCGGGGCGCGGGAAGCGACGCTCAACATGCTCAGCAACTACCAGCCGGCGGATCACCACCCGATCAGCTACCTCTCCAACCGCCCGCCGCTGATCCAGACCGCCAACCGCGACTGGTATCGTGCGCTCGTCCAGGCACGCCGTGCCCTCGACGACGATTGATCCCCGCGCCGTGCCAGCGGCATACTGTATGGATCACCATGCAACGTGCCACTGACCGCCAGGATGACCGATGCGCCTGATCATCGCCGAAAAGCCCAGCCTCGCCCGCGCCATCGCCGAGGCCCTGCCCGGGCGCAGCAGCAAGCGCGACGGCTATATCGATGCCGGAGACACTCGCGTCACCTGGTGTATCGGCCACCTGCTCGAACAGGCGCCGCCGGACGACTATGACGAGCGCTTCAAGCGTTGGTCACTGGATCACCTGCCGATCATTCCAGCACAGTGGAAACTCAAGCCACGCAGTCAGGCACGCGGCCAGCTCAAGACCATTCGAGAACAGCTCAAGCTGGCTGACGAGGTGATACATGCCGGCGACCCGGATCGCGAAGGCCAGTTGCTGGTGCAGGAAGTGCTCGAGCACATGCGCTGGCGTGGGCCGGTCAAACGCCTGTTGATCAGCGACATGAACCGCCCCGCCGTCACGCGTGCCCTCGACAAGCTGGATGACAATCAGCGCTGGCAACCCCTGTACGAAGCCGCGCTGGCCCGCCAGCGCGCCGACTGGCTGTATGGCATGAATCTGACACGTGCCTGGACATTGACGGGCCGTCAGGCCGGCCATGATGGCGTGTTGTCGGTGGGGCGCGTGCAGACACCGCTGCTGGGGCTGGTGGTGCGTCGCGACGAGGAGATCGAGGCCTTCGAGCCGCGTGCCTTCTTCCCGTTGTGGATCGAGGCCGGCGTGGCGACCGGCAGCTTCAAGGCCTGGTGGCATGCCCCCAGTTCCCCGTGGCTGCAACGACTCGCGGCCAAGGGCACTCAACTGCCACTGGATGACAAGGGCCGCCTGCTGGACAGCCGCCCCGCCGAGCGCCTCGCCCGCCACCTGGCGACACTGAAGACCCCGGGCGATGGTCACGTCGAGAGCGTCGAGGCCAGCGACAAGTCCCAGCCCGCGCCGCTGCCCTACTCGCTCTCGGCGCTTCAGGTCGATGCCGCTCGCCGCTATCGCCTGCCGGCCCAGAAGGTGCTCGACACCTGCCAGGCCCTCTACGAGCGACATCAGCTGATCACCTACCCGCGCTCCGATTGCCGCTACCTGCCCCGCGAGCATCATGCCGGCATGGCCAATCTGATGATCAGTGCCTGCAGTGGCGATGAAGAGCTTGAGCGTTTCAGTGGCGGCGCGGATTTCAGCCTGCGCTCACGGGCCTTCAATGACGCCAAGGTCAGCGCCCACCATGCCCTGGCACCGACAGGGCGCGAGCCGGACTACGCACGCCTGTCGCGTGACGAAGCCAACCTCTACCGCATGATCACCCGCAACGTGCTGGCCCAGTTCTATCCGGCCTACCGCTATCGTGAGGTCAAGGTCGAACTGCGTTTCTCCAAGGAGCCCTTCCGCGCCAGTGGCCGCAGCGTCATCGACGAAGGCTGGAAGGTGCTGTTCCAGCGCGCGGCACAGGCATCCGACGACAAGGCCCCGGCAGACGACAAGACCCCGCCTCCTCTGCCCGCCTTGCAGGAAGGCGAGCCGGCCTGCGTGCTCGACTGCGGTATCGAGGAGAAGGAGACCCGCCCGCCGGAGCCCTTCAATGATGCCAGTCTTATACAGGCGATGATGAACATCGCCCGCTACGTGGAAGATGACGCGGTACGCCGGACGTTACGTGATGTGGATGGCCTGGGCACCGAGGCGACACGTGCGGGCATGCTGGAGACACTGATCAATCGCGGCTACCTGGTGCGCGATGGCCAGGCCATGCGCTCCACGCGTATCGGTCGCGCCCTGATCCATGCGCTGCCGGACGCCGTCTCCCGCCCCGAACGTACCGCCCTGTGGGAGCAGCGCCTGAGCATGATTCACGAGCAGGGCGATCCGGCAGCGCCTTTTCTGAGCGAACTGGTCGATGACCTGCGTGCCCTGCTGGCTGACAGCTCGGCCAGCCGCCTGAGCGCTGCACTGGCCAGTGTGGGTGGCGCGACACCGCGCAAGAATTCCGGGGCACGCAAGGGCAATGGTGCGCGGCGCAAGAGCGGAATCTCTCGACGCAGCAAGACCGGCACGAGCAAGACCAGTACGAGCAAGACCGGCACAAGCAAGGAAGCCGGCTCCGGCAGCACCCGACGCTCTAGCGGCACTCGCAAGCCGGCCGGCTCCCGCCGCAAATCCCCCAGCCAATGAGCCACTTCGCCTCTGTGCCCGCTCACTCATGATGAGAAATCACGCATGACGACTTCCACGCCGGCTGACGACAATCACACACTCTCGACGGCTTTCGATTCACTTTCCCAGCGTCCTGCCGCTGCAGGCGATTGGCTGTGGATCGTCGGCCCCGGGGCCATCGGTCGATTGCTGGCGGCCACGCTCGCTCACGCCCGCCAGCGCGAAATGGCAACGCAGGGAAGGAGCACATTGCCAAACCTTCTGTTGGTGGGTCGCCGGGCATCCGTAAGCGAGATGGTGACGATCGACATGACCTCACCAGAAGGCCAAGCTGTTAGCCCAGAGATAACTTATACCTCGATTGACCAGCTGATAACCTTGCCATACCCGCCACCTACCGCGATCTGGCTGACCACCAAGTCACATACCATCGAGTCTGCCTGGGCACACGTCGCGCCGCTGATAGACTCACGGACACCAGTTACCTGTTGGCAAAACGGACTGAGTGCACAACCCTGGTTGGCAGAGCAGCACCCTCAACTGCTGTGCGCCAGTACTACCGAGGGTGCCTGGATTCCGGAATCGACCGCGCTTGCCACGCACACTCTCCCAGAACGCCTGGCCGTGCAACACGCCGGCCATGGCCAGACCTGGCTGGGCACCTGGTCATCGCAGGCCGACCCGACATCCTCCTCCTCTGCCATGGCGGCCGCAGAAAGGCAGGTTGCCTGGCTGCAGGCGGCTGGCCGTGAGTGTCATGTCAGTGCCGACATCGGCACTCGCCTATGGCACAAGCTGGCGATCAATGCCGCCATCAATCCACTCGTGGCACGCTTTCGGATTCGCAATGGACAGCTGCGTGATCGCCCCTTTTCCCTGATGGTGCGCCAGGCCGTCGACGAGATCACTCGGGTGCTGGAAGCCGAGGGTATCGCCCCGCCACCGAATGGCTGGCAGGCCCTGGTCGACCAGGTCATCCGTGCCACGGCGAAAAACCGTGCCTCGATGCTTCAGGATGTGCTGGCAGGTCGCACCACGGAAGTGGAGGCCATCCTTGGCCCGTTGCGACACGCTGCCCTCCGTCACGGGCTGTCACTGACCGATGACCTGCCTTTGCTCGAGCAACTCCACACTCACCTGAGCAGTCAACAGCCCTGAGCGCTTAGCGCTGGATCCCCGCCCCCTCCTTAGCCATAGCCTCAGACCTGTGACTGCTGGCCCGCCTCGACGTCATTCTCTGGCATTCGGCCAAAAAAAGACCCGCCTCGCGAGAGACGGGTCACAAGCAACAGCCAAGCTGTCGAGAGAGAGCAGCAATGTTCGGTCTTGCGCGTCAGGCCACCGATTGCCGTATGGCAACCCGCTGACCTGGCGAAAATCAGTGGTGGAAACGCTCGGACGCTTCGCGCGCCAGCTCACGAATGCCATCCCAGTCGCCTGCATCGATCAATTTCTGCGGCGCCACCCAGCTACCACCGACACACATCACGTTCTTGAGTGCCAGATAGTCACCGGCATTGTTGAGCGTGATGCCGCCGGTCGGGCAGAAGCGTGCTTCGCTGATCGGGCCACCGAAGGACTTGATGGCATTCACGCCACCCGCGGCCTCGGCCGGGAAGAACTTGAAGCGGCGGTAGCCGTACTGCCAGCCGGTCATCAATTCGGACACGGTCGCGACGCCCGGCAGCATCGGCACGCTACTGGTCACGCCATACTGATAGAGCGCTTCGGTGGTACCCGGCGTGACGACGAAATCGACGCCCAGCTCTTCCACCTTGCGATACTGTTCCGGCGTGAGCACGGTGCCGGCACCGATGCTGGCATTGGGCAGCGCTTCACGCATGCGGCGAATCGCCTCGAGAGCGCAGTCAGTCCGCAGGGTGACCTCGAGAACGGTCAAGCCGCCTTCATAGAGCGCCTTGCCCAGCGGCACGGCGTCCTCGATGCGCTCGACGGCGATCACCGGCAGCACGGAGGCCTTCTGGCAGATGCTGTCGATCTCGGTCGTGCGCGTCGAGGGAAGTTGTTTTTCGAAGCTCATGGCGTTCTCCTTGCGCCGCAGCGCTGATGTTGTCTAGTACGCCACGGCGCTGATGTGGTTGATAGCGCCGTGGCCGATAGGATCAGGGGGCCCAGTACAGCGCCAGGGGCGCGGACAGGAAGGCGCGGATCGGCAACTCGCTGACGGCCTCGACATCGCCCAGTGCACGTGACAGCACGGCCTGCTTGTCGGTGCCCGTCAGATGCAGCACGGTACGGCGCGTCTGGCGCAAACGCTCGAGGCTCAGGGTGATGCGCGCCTGCGGGACGCTGGGGGCACGCATCGGCACACAGCAATCACGGCTGGTCAGCGCTTCCTGCAGGCGATCCCCATCCGGGAACAGCGAAGCCGTGTGACCATCGCCCCCCATGCCGAGAATCACCGCGGAGGCCGGCCAGGAGAGTGCCGCGATGCGAGCACTCACTTCCTCGCAACCCGCCTCTGGCTCTGCTTCGGCGTTGGTCAGCGGATGGAAGGTCGCGGCAGCGGCTGCGCCCTTCAACAGATGCTCACGCACGAAGCGGGCATTGCTGTCGTCGGCGTCTTCACTCACCCAACGCTCATCCGCGAGGGTGATGTCCACACGCGACCAGTCCAGCGGCTTGTCACGCAATGCGGCGAACAACGGCTTGGGCGTCGAGCCCCCGGAGACCACCAGCAGTGCGCGAGCCTCAGGCGACGCCGCCAGGTCAGCGGTCAGTGCTGCCGCGAGATACTCGGCCAGCGACTCGGCAGTCTGCTGGCGCGGATCCTGGGTGGCGTTCTGTGTCATGTCGACAGCCATCTCAATACTCCTCATACCAGCTGCGACCATCACGCGTGATCATCGCGATGGAGGAGACCGGCCCCCAGGAGCCCGCCGGATAACGACGCGGCGTGGCAGCGCGCGATTCCCAGCCATCGATGAGGGTATCGACCCAGCGCCAGGCGTGTTCGATCTCGTCACGACGCACGAACAGATACTGCTGACCCTTGATGACCTCGAGCAGCAGACGTTCGTAAGCTTCCGGAATCCGGCGCTTGGGGAAGGCGCTGTTGAAGTCGAGATCCAGCGGACCCGGACGCAGGCGCATACCCTTGTCGAGACCGGAGTCCTTGGTCAGCACCTGCAGCGAGATGCCTTCGGAGGGCTGGAGACGAATGATCAGCTTGTTGGCCGCCAGCGAGCGCTGGTCCGGATCGAAGATGTAGTGCGGCTGCTGACGGAAGTGGATCACGATCTGTGACAGCTTCTCGGGCATGCGCTTGCCGGTACGCAGGTAGAACGGCACGCCTGCCCAGCGCCAGTTGGACACTTCGGTCTTGAAAGCCACGAAGGTCTCGGTGGAGGACTCGGTATTGGCGCCCTCTTCTTCCAGATACCCCGGCACGTGCTGACCATCGACGGCACCCGCGATGTACTGACCACGTACCAGATCAGTGTTCAGACGCTCACCGGTGATTGGGCGCAAGGCCTTGAGCACCTTGACCTTTTCATCGCGAATGGCATCGGCGTCCAGATTGGACGGCGGGTCCATCGCGATCAGGCACAGCAGCTGCAGCAGGTGATTCTGCACCATGTCACGCAGCTGACCCGCCTGATCGAAGTAGCCCCAGCGTCCCTCGATACCGACCTTCTCGGCCACGGTGATCTCGACGTGGGAGATGTGGTTCTGGTTCCACTGATTGCCGAACATCGGGTTGGCGAAGCGCAGTGCAATCAGGTTCTGAACGGTTTCCTTGCCCAGATAGTGATCGATGCGATAGATCTGCGACTCGTGGAATACCGCGCCGATGGCATCGTTGATGACACCGGAGCTTTCCAGGTCGGAGCCGATCGGCTTCTCGACCACGACACGCGAGTTCTCATCCAGACAACCGGCGGCCTGCAGGTTGTTGCTGATGTCACCATAGATGCGTGACGGCACGGAGAGGTAGATCATCAGCGGGCGCGGCGAAGGCTTGCCCTTGGCGTCAACCCGCCAGTCGGCGATGGCCGAGTAACCTTCCACCGTGCTGAAATCCAGCGCGGCGTAGCTGATACGGGCGAGGAAGCGCTCGATGGCAGCCTTCTCGAAATGCTCCGGCTTGACGCGCTCCTTGAGCGAGGCCTGCACGGTTTCCTTGAAGGATTCGAGGCTGACGTCCTGACGCGCCAGGCCGATCAGGCGAGTTGCCTTGTCGAGCAGACCATCGCGATCAAGGTGGTAGAGGGCTGGATACAGCTTGCGCTTGGCGAGGTCGCCCAAGGCGCCGAACAGGGCAATATCCACGCCCGGAATGGTGTCGGAACTCATGCAGCCGATTTCTCCCGTCGAAACTGCCCTGCATGCCTGGCTGGCCGATACGGTGATGCCCTCCCTGAATCTCCGATGGCGCGACGCGAGGGGCGCAGCACGCAGGATTTCAAGAGGCATGTGGGACACCGGGACGGCTGTGGCGATACATGGCTGGTTATATTAACAACAAATGTAGCGATAACGTCGCGCTCTCTCAAGACAAATCGCCCAACAAGTAGGTAAACTTACCTAAAAGTGGTAGCCAGCGGACGTTTCACTGAGCTTGGAGCATCGTCCGAGGCAAAGGGATGCTTGGCCTGCCAGACGAGTGAGGCTAGGATGCCCAGATTACGTAGTTATTTCACTACACAATGGCAAGGTAATCGGCGAATGGCAGTACACGACCTCATCAACCGCATCCGCGAACGTCTCGACGACCTCAATCGTTCAGAGCGCAAGGTCGCTGACGTCATTCTGACAGATCCGTCGGCCGCCACGGGAATGAGCATCGCGGCACTCGCTCAGGCCTCCCTGGTCAGCGAGCCGACCGTCAACCGTTTCTGTCGCAATTTCGACGCCAAGGGCTTCCCGGACTTCAAGATCAAGCTGGCCCAGAGTCTGGCCGGTGGCACGCCCTATGTCTCGCGCAGCGTCGAGCAGAATGATGACGCCGAATCCTATGGCGACAAGATACTTGGCGCCACGGTTGCCGCTCTCGATGATGCGCGCCGCGCCCTTGATGCCAAGCGCATCGAACGTGCGGTGGATTATCTGAGCCAGGCCAAGCAGATCTGCTTCTTCGGCCTGGGGGCTTCCGGGCCGGTGGCGGCAGATGCCCAGCACAAGTTCTTCCGTTTCAATCTGCCCGTGATGGCCTATGAAGACGTGCTGATGCAGCGCATGGTCGCGGCCGCCTGCCATACCGGTGACGTGATCGTGATCATCTCCTATACCGGCCGCACGCGGGAACTGGTCGATATCGCCAGGCTGGCGCGCGGCAACGGTGCCGCCGTGCTCGGCATCACCGCGCCGGACTCTCCGCTGGCGCGCGAGTGTACCGAGGTGCTGGAAGTCATGGCACCGGAGGACACCGACATCTACATGCCGATGACTTCGCGCATGATCCATCTGGCTCTGATCGATGTGCTGGCGACCGGCGTGACGCTCAGGCGTGGCGTGGACTTCCAGCATCACCTCAAGAAGATCAAGGATAGCCTCAAGGACACCCGTTTTCCGCCGGAATCCTGACGGTTCAAGCAGCGGTGGACTTGCACCGATGCCGCCAAGGCACAACAATACGCGCCATGAACCTGCATGCGGCCGCTGGCTGCATGATCTCCCATGTCGTGAATGCCGAGGAAGCCCCCATGCGCTGGTTGGCCACTGCTGCTCTGACCCTGTTCTCTGCCCTGCCTTTCAGCATCAGTCTGGCGCAAGCCGAGACCTTCAAGTTCACTGCCATTCCCGATGAAGATGAGTCGCGTCTGGTGGAGCGCTTTGACAAGGTCGCCGACTACCTGGAAGAGAAGCTCGGGGTGGATGTCGAGTACGTGCCGGTCAAGTCCTACAGCGCCGCGGTCAGTGCCTTCCGCAATGATCAGATCCAGATGGCATGGTTCGGCGGCCTCACCGGTGTCCAGGCCCGCCAGCTGGTGCCGGGCTCCCAGGCGATCGCCCAGGGTGTGGAAGATGCCGCCTTCCGCAGCTATTTCATCGCACGACGTGATCTCAAGCTGGCCGGCGATGCACAGACGCCGCTGGAGACGCTGCCCGAATCCGTGGAAGGCCACTCCTTCACCTTCGGTGCCAAGACCTCCACTTCCGGCCGCCTGATGCCGGAATACTACCTGCGCGAACAGTTCGATGACGCCCCCGAGAAGGTCTTCTCGCGCGTCGGCTTCTCCGGTGATCACTCACGCACCATCGCGCTGGTTGCCGCCGGCACCTACGACGTGGGCGCCGTGAACTACGCCGTGTGGGAAGCCGCCGTCAAGGATGGCAAGGTCGATCCCGCCAAGGTCCAGGTACTATGGGAAACTCCGGCCTACCCCGACTATCAGTGGACAGTACGCGGCGATGCCGACAGCCACTACGGTGCGGACTTCACGCAGCACCTCACTCAGGCGCTGCTGGACATGAAGGATCCGGACCTTCTGGAAAGCTTCCCGCGCTCCGGCTTCATCCCGGCCAGCAATGATGACTACGCCCCGATCAAGACGGTTGGCGAGCAACTCGGTCTGCTGCGCTGAGTCATGACCCAGGCAACACCCTCTCCCCTGCTGCACCTGTCACGACACCACCTCGGCCATGGCGCCGAGGTGGTGTTACGCGATCTGGACGTTCAACTCGAGCATGGCGAGCGCGTCGCTCTGCTTGGCGCCAGCGGTGCGGGCAAGTCCACGCTGCTGGAAGCCTTGCGCAGCGCCCTGCACGAGCAGGGTACGCCTGCAGCCTGGTGCCCTCAGCGTCAAGGACTGGTGCCTCAGCTCTCCGTGTATCACAACATCTTCATGGGCAGGCTGGATCAGCAATCGTCGCTGACCAACCTGCTCAATCTGCTGCGCCCCAGGCCCGCTCATTGGCAGGCAGTCGCCGCCGTATGTGAACCTCTGGGCATCGCCGGCCTGATGGAGCGATCGGTCGAGGCGTTATCCGGTGGACAGCGTCAGCGGGTGGCCATCGCTAGGGCACTTTATCAGGGACATGATCTGTTTCTCGGGGACGAGCCTGTGGCGAGCGTGGACCCGCATCAGGCCAGCCAGCTGATCCACTGGATTCACTCTCGCCATGCCACCAGCGTGGTAGCGCTTCACCAGAAGGAGTTGGCACTCACTCACTTCACTCGTGTCATCGGTCTGGGCAAGGATGAGAACGGCAACGGCAAGGTACTGCTCGACGCCAATTCCGACGACCTGAAGCCGCAGGACCTCGACTGCCTCTACCCTGCCGCCAGCAGTGAGCCACTTGATGTCGACTGATCCCGGCCTCGCGCTCTCCAGACTGCGCAAGCCGCCACGCTGGTGGCAGGCGCGCAGTGAAGGCTCACACCTGCTGCGGCTCGGTATCGGCCTGCTGGCTGCCATGCTGATACTGGCCCCCTTCGGTGATCTCTCCATTACCTCCCGGGAGCCCTGGCAGGAACTTGGCCGCATGCTGAATGGCCTGGTGATGCCGACCCCCAGTGCACTGGAATCACCAGTGCAAGCCTTGATCCTGACGGTGGCGTTCGCCCTGTGGGGGACGCTGCTGGGGGCGCTGCTGGGACTGCCCCTTGCGCTGCTCTACTCCCGCTCACGAGCATTGCGCGCTGTCTGCGCCGGCCTGCGGGCCGTGCATGAGCTGTTCTGGGCACTGCTGCTGCTGCAGGTATTCGGCCTGTCCGCCATCACGGCGCTGGCCGCGATCACCATCCCCTACGCGGCAACCTTCGCCAAGGTCTACGCCGAGATACTGGAACAGGTTCCCCAGGCACCGCGCCGCGCTCTGCCTGCCGCCACATCACGCCTGATGTGCTTCGTGTATGCAGAACTCCCACTGGCATGGTCGCGATTGGCGAGCTACACCCGTTACCGTTTCGAGTGCGCGCTACGAGCCAGCGTCCTGCTGGGCTTCGTCGGCTTGCCGACGTTGGGCTTCTATCTGGAAAGTGCTTTCCGCGAAGGGCGCTACCATGAAGCCGGCGCTCTGCTGTGGGTCTTCTACCTCCTGATCGCCACGCTGCCATGGTGGGGGCATCGTCGCCTGCTGCCCCTTCTGGGAGTCGCCAGTCTCTGGTGGCTGGGGCCATGGCCGGACGTGAATCCGACACTGCTGTGGCGCTTCCTCAGCCACGACATCTGGCCAGCGCCGCTGGTCAATGCCAGCGTCGAATCACTGATGTCCGGCCAGCTACTTGCTGATCTGCTGGATTGGGCGAGCCATCTGCCCCACCTGCTGTCCGCGCTGGGCAACACCCTGCTGCTCGGCCTGCTGGGCACCGCAGGCAGCCTGCTGATCGCCATGCTGCTGTGGCCATTGGCCAGCCGACATGTGGGAAATCGCGCCTCCCGACAGGCCACTCAAGGGCTGATGATCTTCCTGCGCACCACCCCTGAGCTGATGCTGGCCTTCATTCTGCTGCTGCTACTGGGCCCCTCGCTCCTGCCTGCCTGGCTGGCACTGTCCCTGCACAATGGCGCCATCATCGCCTTTCTATGTGCACGACATGCCAACCAGATCCAGCTGCCGCCCGGCAAGCCCCGCGGACGACTGGAAAGCTGGCTGTATGAGATCAACCCGAGAGTCGCGCCCGGCATGTTCGCACTACTCTTCTATCGCGCCGAGACCATCATTCGCGAGACGGCGATTCTCGGCATGCTCGGCGTGGCAACGCTGGGCTTCCATATCGATTCGAGCTTCGAGTATCTGATGTTCGACCAGGCCTTTGCATTGCTGCTGCTGACCGCAATACTCAATATCGTCGTGGACAGCGTCGCGCGCCGTCTGCGTCCGACGCATGAAATCGCCGAAGACAGCTGCGTTCGCTGACCTCACTCCTTGCTAACCTGCATTCGATTCATGTGCAAGCAGTCACTTCCCTCACACCCGGCCTGCCGCGAGCTTCCCATGACGACATCCGCTCAGACGAAGACAGATTCTGCCGCACAGGCCAGACGTGAGGCGCAGCGCATCACCCTGATCGGCGCGGCGCTGGATGGGGTGGTGGGCGTCGCCAAGCTGATCGTCGGCAAGCTGGTCGGCTCTCAAGCCTTGATGGCCGATGGCATCCATTCACTGTCAGACCTGGTGACGGATGCCTTCGTGTTGGTGGCCACTCACTTCGGCCGTCAGGCACCGGATCGCTCCCACCCCTGGGGGCATGAACGCATCGAGACGCTGGGCACGCTGGTGCTTGGCAGCTTACTCATCGCCGTGGCGGGTGCAATCGGCTGGGAAGGTGTGCTGCGCAGCTGGGAGCTGATATTCGGCACGCTGAGCATTCCGCTGCCAGGTGCCCTGGGCATCGGCGTCGCGGTGATTTCCTTGATCGCCAAGGAAGCCATCTTTCGTGCAACGCTCAAGGTGGCTCGCAAACAGAAGTCCAGACTGCTGGAAGCCAATGCCTGGCACTCACGCAGCGATGCGCTCTCGACCGTCGCCGTGCTGGTGGGCTTGATCGGCACTCAGCTCGGGGCGGGCTGGATGGATGGGATAGCTGCCATCATCGTCGCGGTGATGGTCGGCAAGATCGGCATATCGCTGGCGTGGGAAGCCTCACGGGAATTGATCGACACCGCTCTACCACGCGAACAACAACGCGCCATGAGTGAATGCCTGCTGTCATTGCCGGAAGTGCGTGGCGCACATGATCTTCGCAGTCGCACGCTCGCCGGTCGTATCGTGCTGGAAGTCCACCTGCTGGTCGCGCCACGCATCAGCGTCTCCGAAGGTCATGCCATCGGCCATCACGCCGTGGCACGCCTCAAGTCAGAATTCCCCCAGCTCAGCGATGTGCTCTATCACATCGACCCCGAAGACGATTCACATATCGGCCAGGCGGATACGACACATCCCACACCCATGCAGCCACTGCCGCTGCGCAGCGAGATCATCACTGCACTTGATGTCTGCTGGCAGTTACACCCTGTATGGCAAGAACGCAGCGGGCTGATGCTTCACTATGTCAATCATGTCACCACACCCCCCTCTGCTCCCTCGAGTGCTCCACATGTCGATGTCCAATTGGAGGTTGCCGAACAGGCATTCACTTCGCTCAGCGAATGTAACCTGGCACCTTCCTCACGCAACACGACAGTCGATGAACTGCAACGCCTGGCGAAGGACATCCGCTGGCTGGGCACGATAAGACTCAGCATCATTTCGCGTGCCCAAGACGCCGAAACGTGAGTTACACTTTGCGATACACAGCAGTCTGCGCGGCGGTGCAGTGCCTCAACGAACCCACTATTGACGATGATGTTCGTCACCTTGCCCATCTTCAGTGATCACACAAACACCCAAGGAGCACGCCATGAGCAACGCATCCGGCGAAATGCACAAGACACGCATCATCAATGAACTGAAAGGTTTCATTCGCAAGCTGCTGCAAGACCCGAAGATTCTCGAGCAGTCACTGGTGGTGGCGCGAGCGCGCCTCAAGGAAGGGGCAGAACAAGGAAAAAGCGAGCAAGCGGTGCTGGCCATCATCGCCAACGAGATTTCTGACACTACCAGCATCCATATCCCGGAAGATCCGGCGGAACATTCCGACGCGGACAAGCTGTTCCTGGAGCTGCTTAAGGATGTGGTAGAGGAAGAAGAAGCGCTTTATTGAACACAACAAAAAAACCGCCCCGTGGGGCGGTTTTTTTTTTAATTTATTTTACTGGCACGATTTGGGGACTAAAGCAGCATCCAATGCCGCTGTGCCATCAGAAGTAGCGCAAGACCAAGAGTATGATCCGCCAGTATCACTCATTGTAAGAGCAATTGTTGCACTAGCAATATCACTAGAAACTTCTGAACTGCGCATAGTGGAAGTCACAACACAGGAGGGAGCTGTACCAGTAACTACTACAGTTTGCACATACCTTCCTGCAGGAGTAGTTGCGTCCCCCATACCACTAACATCAGTACATGCTTCGCCTTGACTAATAGCATCAACCACGTCAGTTTTCTTACCAGCAGCCAATTCGAAAGCTTCGGAAAGCTGGGCTCGAGTTGTATAATCTTGGTAACGCGGAATCGCAATTGCTGCCAGAATACCGATAATCGCGACCACGATCATCAGCTCGATCAATGTAAAACCTGCCTGTTGCTTGCGTGTCATGGTGTGACTCCCTTGCCTTTGCGTAGTGAGATCAGGTCGTACGTCCTGAAACCCCGGTTACTGTCCCTGAACATCAAACTGTTACTTAGGGTGACATGCCGTGTCGAGCGTTGCGACTCTGTATCAGCATCTCACCATTGTTAGCATAACATTTTGATATCACGGGGTATCGACCGGACGGGACGATTGATACCACAGCCACAGTTCAGGTGCCATTGCCATGTCGCAAGTCGCTTTCAAGGCGGCGCTGACGGCTGCTTGTGAGTTACAATAGATTACACTCGGTCACATTGCAAGCAACACCATGAAATTCTTTCTGCCCATCAAACCAACGCAGCTCAACGCTCACTGCAACTGCCTGACTACATCAGACTTCCCCTCCTTGATGGCAGTCTGATGACAAGACGGCGTTCAAGGGCCTGCTTTGATCTCTCCTTTTTACCCTCCCTCTTTTGCCCTGCAAGTCAGCCTCTCAAGACACGCCATCAGTGGATCTTCTCCTGGCCACCGCTCGAACATCGCCGAGTCCGACTGAGGCACTGACGGCTGCCTCCAAGCCTCTAGCTCGGGAGTGGGCTGGTAAAGTGAGGGTGCCGGCATTTCTGCCAAGTGCCAATCAGGCTACACTGGAGACAACATCAGCACTCTCGCAACTCACCACCATGGCGAGAGCGTGCAACGGTATTGGGGGCTGTCAGGTATCGCGGCGCTCATCGACACTAGCCGCAAGACAGACTTTCAGATTCGCCACAGGACTTTTCTATGCCCCAGAGTGATCAGACATTGAAGGGATTTGCCGCTCGCCTGGTGGAATCAGGCTTGCTGGAGCCTCAGGCTGCCTTGCTGGCTGAGCAGGAGGCCAATGAGGCTGGCGAGAGTCTGCTGCTGCATGTCATCACTCATGGCTTGGCTTCGGCACGTGAGGCCACCTTGGTGGCAGCATGGGAATACGGGCTGCCCTATGTGGATCTCGATGCAATACGTATCGATTCACTCCCGAGCATTGATGAGCTGCCAGAGAAGGTACTGCGAAAGCTGGGCGTACTGCCGCTCTATCGACGCGAACATCGTTTGACCGTCGGCGTGCCCTCGCCATCGACACTGACTCACCTTGATGAGTTGCAGTTTGCCACCGGTCTGTCGATTGAAAGCGTGCTGGTCGCCGCCGATCAACTCGCACCTGCGCTTGAACAATATCTGGAAGCCGGCGAAGAAAGCGCCATGGACATGCTGAGCGAAGATGGTGAGGCTCTGGATGGACTCGAATTCGAAGGCGAAGAAGACAACAACCATGATATGGCCATCACGGCCAATAGTGATGATGCGCCAGTCGTGCGCTTCGTTCACAAGGTACTGTTGGATGCCATCAAACGCGGTGCCTCGGACATCCACTTTGAACCTTATGAATCTACGTACCGGATTCGCTTTCGTATCGACGGCATGCTGGTCGAGAATACTCGCCCGCCCTTCAACATGCGCAATCGTATCTCGGCGCGCTTGAAGGTGATGTCGCGCATGGATATCTCCGAGCGTCGCCTGCCTCAGGATGGCGCCATCAAATTGCGACTTTCCAAGTCACGCTCCATCGATTTCCGTGTCAACACCTTGCCAACTGTTTACGGGGAGAAGTTGGTACTGCGTATTCTTGACCCCAGTTCCGCCAAGATGGGCATCGAGGCACTGGGCTTCGAGCCGGAACAGCGTGCCATGTTCGAGAAGACACTTGGCGAGCCTCAGGGCATGATCCTTGTCACCGGCCCTACCGGTAGCGGCAAGACCGTTACCCTGTATACCGGCTTGAACATCCTCAACACGCCTGAGCGCAATATCTCGACCGCGGAAGACCCGGTCGAGCTCAAGGTGGAGGGCGTCAATCAGGTCAACGTATTACCCAAGATAGGGCTCGACTTTGCCTCGGCACTGCGCGCCTTCCTGCGCCAGGATCCCGACGTGGTGATGGTCGGGGAGATTCGGGACAAGGAAACCGCCGAAATTGCCGTCAAGGCCGCGCAGACAGGCCACCTGGTGCTCTCGACCCTGCATACCAATTCTGCCCCTGAAACGTTGACGCGCCTCAGCAACATGGGGATCGCGCCCTTCAACATCGCAAGCTCGGTTTCCTTGATCATCGCGCAACGTCTGGCGCGGCGTCTGTGTCCCCACTGTCGCCAACCTGCCGAGATCCCCCAGGAAGCCATGGCCTCGATGGGCTTCAGCGCAGAAAATGGCTTCAGTGCGGAAGATCTGGAAAATGCCACCATCTATCGCCCGACGGGTTGCAGCCAATGCACGCTGGGCTACAAGGGACGCGTCGGCATCTATGAAGTGATGCCCATCTCTGATGAGATGAGCCGCTTGATCATGCGGGAAGGCACCGCGATAGAACTGGCGGACCAGGCGCGCAAGGAAGGGTTGTCGGATCTACGTCGCAGCGGCCTGCGCAAGGTCATGGCGGGCATGACGTCGCTGGAAGAAGTCAACCGTATCACCAAGGATTGATGACAACATGCTGGAGCGTTGACAGCGCCGATGTGAACAATCTTCACCAGCGCTGACTTTTGCTCAGTCATCAGGCACATTGAACGTGGATTACCTCCCACCGCGATGAGCAGGTCACTCATGCACTGACTGCCAGCAGTGTAAATCGCGGCAAAGGGAAGGAGCAGCCACTGGCCTGCTCACGTGTAACATGAGTCTCGCGAGTCAAGACGGGGACTCTCATTCATCAGGGAATGACAACCGACATGGCGACGATCAGAACTGCCAAGAAAGACAAGAAGAAGGCGGGCATAGAAACCTGGCAATGGACGGGCAAGAATTCGCGTGGTGAAAAGGTCAAGGGCGAGCTGATGTCCGCCAATGTCGACCAGGTGAAGAATACGCTGGTCGGCCAGGGTATCGTCGTCAAGCGTTTGCGCAAGAAATCCGCCCTGTTCGGTGGCAGCAAGAAAGTCAGCGGCAAGGATGTCACCATGTTTGCCCGCCAGATGGCAACGATGATTCGCGCCGGTGTCCCCGTTCTGCAAGCCTTCGGTATCGTCGCCGAGAGCATGAAAAGCCCGGGCATGCGACACCTGGTGGAAGATCTGATGAATCAGGTCGGTGCGGGCGCCAGCTTCTCGGAAGCACTACGCAAGCACCCGCAACATTTTGACAATCTCTTCTCCAACCTGGTCGCCGCAGGTGAGCAGGCGGGTGCCCTCGACAAGATGCTGGACCGCGTCGCGACCTACAAGGAGAAGATCGATTCCCTCAAGGCTCGCGTGAAAAAAGCGCTCTACTACCCCATCGCCGTCATTGGTGTGGGTATCGGGGTAACGGCGATTCTGTTGATCAAGGTCGTTCCCCAATTCGAAAGCCTGTTCCAGGGCTTTGGTGCTGAACTACCCGCTTTTACTCAACTGACCATCACTTTGTCAGAGTACGCCCAGAATTATTGGTACATCGCTTTGGGCGCCGTGATTCTGGCAGCCATACTTGTCGCTCAAGGCATGAAGCGCTCCGACAAGTTCGCCTATGCCATGCATCGCTTCATGCTCAAGATTCCGGTGCTGGGTGATATTCTCGACAAGTCATCCGTGGCACGTTATTCACGCACTCTCGCCACCACCTTTCAGGCTGGCGTGCCGCTGGTAGAATCACTGGATACTGCTGCAGGCGCTTCCGGCAACAAGGTCTATGAACGCGCCATCGCCCAGATCAAGGAGGATGTCTCCACGGGTCAGCAGCTCAACTTTGCCATGCGCAATACTCAGCTGTTTCCCACACTTGCGGTGCAGATGGTGGCCATCGGAGAAGAAGCCGGCTCTCTAGATGCCATGCTCAACAAGGTGGCCGACTTCTATGAAGAGGACGTCGACAACAAGGTCGATGCCCTGACCTCACTGCTGGAACCCCTGATCATCGTGGTGCTGGGCACTCTGGTTGGCGGGCTGGTGGTGTCGATGTATCTGCCGATCTTCGAACTCGGCAACGCTATCTGATACTTCACGGTCAGATGCTTCATCATGACAGGCGGCCGCGACACCCGAAGGGGCGCGGCCGCCTCATTTCCAGTCCAGCTTTTCTGACAAGGATGTTCCGTGGATTCTCTCGCCTCCCTCTCCCCCGCTCTTCAGGCCTGCCTCGCGGGGATTTTCGGCCTGTTGATCGGCAGTTTTCTGAATGTAGTGATCACACGCCTGCCGGTGATGATGATGCGTCAGTGGCGTGCAGAAGCACGTGAAGCGCTGGAACTGGAGCCGGAAGCGTCGCCACGCTTCAATCTGTTGGTGCCTGCCTCGCGCTGCCCTGGCTGCGACACCCCAATCAAATGGCATGACAATCTCCCTGTCATCGGCTGGCTGAAACGCCGCGGCCGCTGCGCGAGCTGCAATACCCGTATCAGTGCACAGTATCCACTGGTGGAGCTCGCCGGTGGCGCGCTCGGCGCTTCCATCGCGTTGATCTACGGCCTGGAAGCACAGAGCCTGTGGATCTTCGGCGCCTGTCTGACACTGCTGGTGTTGTCAGTGATCGATTTTCGCACCCAGCTGTTGCCTGATGCCATCACGCTACCGTTGCTGTGGGCCGGTCTCGCCTACCAACTGCTTTTCCAGCCATTGATGCTGCCCAGTGCCGTGATTGGTGCCATGGCCGGCTATCTGGTGCTGTGGAGCTTCTACTGGCTGTTCAAGCTGGTGACTGGCAAGGAAGGCATGGGCTATGGCGATTTCAAGCTGTTGGCGGCACTGGGCGCCTGGCTGGGCTGGCAGTGGTTGCCACTGCTGTTGATCCTCTCTGCGGGACTCGGCGCAGTACTCGGCATCCTGTTGCAACTGCTGGTGCCGCGCCTGCGGGGAGCCCCCATGCCATTCGGCCCTTATCTGGCCGTGGCAGGCTGGATTGCGCTATTGTTCGGCACCCCGCTGATGAGCCTCTACCTCAGCGTGATAGGTGCCTGATGACGACTGCGCTCAATCAAGGCCCCATCATCGGGGTGACGGGTGGTATTGGAAGCGGAAAATCCAGTGTGGCACGGATGTTCGGAGAGCTCGGCATCCAGTGGGTGGACGCCGATGATGTCTCGCGCGAGATCGTGCGTCCCGGCGAAACCGCACTGGCCGAGATCATCGCCCACTTCGGCGAGTCGATCGTCACGGCGCAGGGCGAGCTTGATCGCGCCGCGCTGCGCGAGCGGATCTTTGCTGCCCCCGAGGAGCGTCAATGGCTGGAGCGCTGCACCCATCCGCGTATCCGGGAGCGCATCGTGCAACACCTGGCGGCCATAACCAGCCCCTACCGCCTGCTGGTCTCTCCCCTGCTGTTCGAGTCCGGCCAGGACAGCCTCGTCTCACGCACCCTGGTGGTGGATGTCAGCCAGGATGTTCAGCTGGCGCGCACGCTGAGCCGCGATGGTGTCAGCGAAGCGCAGGTACGCGCCATCCTCGCGGCACAGCTGTCACGCGAGACACGACTGGCCAAGGCCGACGATGTCATCGACAATAACGGCAATCAGGCGAGCTTGCGTGAGCAGGTCGCGGCCATGGATGTCCGCTATCGCTCGCTGGCCGCCTCCAATGCATCATTTCAGGAGCTTCCCGATGTCTGACTCCGCGTCCTCACAGCCCCATAAGGCGCCCTTGTCCGTTGCCTGCCCGCAATGTCGAACCCCCGTGGCATGGAGCACCGCCAGCGAATTCCGCCCCTTCTGCAGCAAGCGCTGCCAACTGCTGGACCTCGGCGCCTGGGCTGATGAGTCCCACAGCATCGCCGGCGAGCCGGCCATGGACGAGACCAGCATCGACGAGATGGTGGCACGCATGGAGCGCGACTTGAATCAGCAGTAGCGCTCGAGAGAGCCCTGCTGGTTCAGACTGGCTCAAGCTCGACGCTCAAGATGCTCGCCAAAAAAAGACCCTCGAGGCTGGCCTCGAGGGTCTTTTTCGTTCAGGCAACTGACATCAAGGCGCGATCATCACTTCCAGAAGTCACGGATCGATGCGATACCCTGGGCGCCGACGGCGCGCGCATGGTCACTGTCATAGCGCGACATCCCCCCAAGGGCATAGACCGGCATGCAGGCCTGCTCGACCAGCTCCTGGAAGTCATGCCACCCCAGTGGCGCACGCTCAGGATGGGAAGGCGTGACACGCAGCGGTGAAAGGCTGACGAAATCACAGGTCACCCGTCCCGCCTGATCCAGCTGTGCCTGATCATGCGTCGAGGCGGACAACCACTTGTTGGCTGCGATCGGACGCTCGCCCTTCTCTGCCAGCTCCGCCAGACGCACGCTGGTCAGGTGGATACCGTCCGCATCGACCTTGTCGAGCATGGAAGGCTCGGCATTGAGCAACAGACGCGCACCACGTGCATGACAGATCGCCAGCGCCTTCTCGGCCCGGGCAATGTACGCCGCCTCATCGAGTTCCTTGGCACGCAGCTGTACCAGGCGCACGCCATCTTCATCCAATGCACGGATCAAGCGTGTCTCGAAGATTCCCTCATCAGCCTCTTCCGGCGTGATCAGATACTCGCGTGGCAGCGAGACCGCGCGCAGAATCGGCAGATTCGCAGCCGGGAAGGCGTATTTGTAAAGGTCCTCGATCTCGACCCAACGCACTGCCTGCCCTTCGCGGCCGAAGGGCTCGCCATTGAACTGACGCGTTTCCCACACATCCAGCAGGATATGCTTGTCCGGATATTCGTGATGAATGCGGATCAGCGGCTGAGCACGCGTGATCTCGACCCCCAGCTCTTCGCACAGCTCACGCTTGAGCGCTTCCAGACCGGTTTCGTAGGGCGCCAGCTTGCCACCCGGAAACTCCCATAAGCCGCCCTGATCCACCGTCGAGGGACGGCGTGCAATCAGGACCTGGCCCTGTTCGTTTAAGATGGCGGCAGCCGCCACGTGAACCCTTCGCTTCGGCATGATGCCTGTACCTTTGACTCGCGTTGTACATCCGACTCCACCCTGATGAGGCGAAGCCTGCGGGAGATGTTGCATTACCGTTTCAGCGTAAGCCTCTGCCCTCAGGCATCAGCTACGATAATCGGCATTGATCGAGACGTAATCGTGGGACAGATCCGATGTCCAGATACGCGCCTTCTGCTGGCCACGCCCCAGGCGGATACCGATCACCAGCTCTTCCTCGGCCATGGCAGCACTGCCGGCAGCCTCGGTATAGCTGGCGGCTCGTCCGCCCTGCTCGACGATGCTCACGCCATTGAGCGTGATCGCAACGCCGTCAACCTCAAGATTTTCCAACGGCGCCCGTCCGACGGCCGCCAGAATTCGTCCCCAGTTGGCATCACTGGCGTAGAGAGCCGTCTTGACCAGTGGCGAGTGAGCCACGGTGAAGCCGACCGCACGCGCCTCTTCCACGGAGCGCGCTTCCTCCACCTCGAGGGTGACGAACTTGGTCGCCCCTTCACCATCACGGATGATGGCCTGCGCCAGCTCGAGCATGACGTCGGCCAGCGCAGCCTCGAAGGCGACCAGATCCTCACCCTCGACCCGAGCGGCCCTGGCCGTGACAGCCAGCATGCACGCATCATTGGTCGAGGTATCGGAATCCACCGTGATGCTGTTGAAGCTTCTGACCACGACCCGGCGCAGCATCTCATCCAGCGCAGACTGATCGATGGCGAGATCCGCGTCAGTGGCCACGAAGCCCAGCATGGTCGCCATGTTGGGGCAGATCATGCCAGAGCCCTTGGAAACCCCGGCAATGGTGACACACTCGCCATTGGCCAGCGTCACGCTACGCCAGCTGCCCTTGGGCCGGGTATCGGTGGTCATGATGCCGTGTGCCGCGTCGGACCAACCTCCCTTGCCCAATGCCGCAAAGGCCGTCGGCAGTGCGCCGGTCAGACGATCCATCGGCAAGGGCTCACCGATCACGCCGGTGGAGAACGGCAGAACGGCCTGTGCACCACAACCCGCGACATCGGCCAGGAACTCACAGGTAGCAAGCGCGTCTGTCATGCCCTGCTCACCTGTCCCCGCGTTGGCGTTGCCGGTGTTGATCACCAGATAGCGCGGCCCATCGATCTCGGCCTTGAGATGTCGACGCGCGACATGCACCGGTGCCGCACAGAAGGCATTGCGCGTGAAGGTTCCCGCGAGACGCGATCCTGCATCGAGCGCCATGATCACCAGATCACGTCGCCCCGGCTTCTTGATACCGGCTTCAGCAACCCCGATCTGCAGGCCGGAAATTTCCGGCATGTCTGCGGGGAAAGTGGAAGGCCCTACCGCCATCGTTCACGTCTCCAGTCGCGTTGTCCTGTCACTACACGGCATCGCGGGACAGACGGTGCTGCTCCGCGATGCATTCGATACTCAGTACTGAAAAGCTATGCTCAACGCTGAAAATCTCAGCTCAGCTTGCCATGGCACTGCTTGTACTTCTTGCCGGAACCGCAGGGGCACGGATCATTGCGGCCAACCTTGGGGACATCACGGCGCATCGGCTCATTGTCGCCCTGCGCCTGCGGTGCCGCACCGTACTGCGCCTCGACGATCTCCTCGGCAGCCTGAACGCTCTCATCGCTGACGGTGTCATCTTCCACGCGACGCGTCTCGGCACTGGCCTGCTCGCGCTCGAGATTGGCACGACGCTCCTCTTCCAGCGTGTCGACCTCTTCCTGACGACGTACCTGGACGTGACTCAGAATGCGCACCACGTCAGCCTTGATGTTGACCAGCAATGACTGGAACTGTTCGAACGCCTCGCGCTTGTATTCCTGCTTGGGATTCTTCTGAGCGTAGCCACGCAGGTGGATACCGCGCCGCAGGTTGTCCATCGCCTGCAGATGCTCTTTCCAACGCGTATCGAGCACCTGCAGCATGACCTGCTTCTCGAAGCGGCGCATCAGCTCGGGACCGACAGCCTCTACCTTGCCGGCATAGAGTTCCTCGTGTGCCGTCTGCAGTCGTTCACGCAGAGTCTCTTCATGGAAGTGCTCATCCTCTTCCGCCCATTGCACGAGCGGCAGGTCGAGGTTGAAGTCCGTCTTGAGGTCATTCTCGAGCCCCGGAAGATCCCACTGCTCCGGCAGGCTCTGCGGCGGCACGCGCATGGAGATGGCGTCGTCCAGCACTTCACGGCGGATGCCGGCGATGTTCTCGGCGATCTCGTCGGCTTCCAGAATGTCGTTGCGCTGCTCGTAGATCACGCTGCGCTGATCGTTGGCGACATCATCGTACTCAAGCAGCTGCTTGCGCACGTCGAAGTTGCGACCCTCAACCTTCTTCTGCGCGCGCTCGACGGCATTGGAGACCATCTTGTGCTCGATGGCTTCGCCCTTCTCGAGCCCCAGCGCGCCCATCAAACGCTGAACGCGATCGGAGCCGAACAGGCGCATCAGGCTGTCTTCCAGCGACAGGAAGAAGCGCGTGGAGCCCGGGTCACCCTGGCGACCGGCACGACCGCGCAGCTGATTGTCGATACGACGCGATTCGTGACGCTCGGAGCCGATCACGTGCAGACCGCCCGCTGCCAGCACGGCCTCGTGACGCTCCTGCCAGCCATGCTTGATCTCGTTGATCTGCTCTTCGGTCGGCGCTTCCAGCTCGGCAAGCTCGGCTTCCCAGTTGCCGCCCAGCATGATGTCGGTACCACGACCCGCCATGTTGGTCGCGATGGTCACCGCGCCCGGACGACCCGCCTGGGCGATGATGGCAGCCTCACTGACGTGTTGCTTGGCATTCAGGACGTGATGCTTCACGCCAGCCTTGTGCATCATCTGGGACAGCAGTTCGGAGGTCTCGACTGACGCCGTACCGACCAGCACCGGACGGCCTTCGGCGACCTTCTCGCGGGCATCCTCGATGATGGCGTTGAACTTCTCTTCCGCGGTCAGATAGACCAGATCATTCATGTCCTTGCGCGCGATGGGCTTGTTGGTGGGGATCACCATCACGTCGAGGTTGTAGATCTGACGGAATTCGAAGGCCTCGGTATCGGCGGTACCGGTCATGCCGGCCAGCTTCTCGTAGAGACGGAAGTAGTTCTGGAAGGTGGTCGAGGCCAGCGTCTGGCTTTCCTTCTGGATCGCCACGCCTTCCTTGGCCTCGACGGCCTGATGCAGACCCTCGGACCAACGACGACCCACCATGGTGCGGCCGGTATGCTCGTCGACGATCACCACCTCGCCGTTGTGGACGATGTAGTCGACGTCCCGCACGAACAGTTTCTGGGCACGCAGCGCGGAGTGCACATGATGCAGCAGACTCAGGTTCTGGGCGGCGTAAAGAGAGTCTTCCTCGCCGAGCAATTCCTGGGCACGCAGCAGTGACTCGACCTTCTGATGGCCCTGCTCGGTCAGCTCGACCTGCTTCTGCTTCTCATCGAGAGTGAAATCGCCACTCTCCGGATCTTCTTCGTCGGTGCATTGCACGAGCTCACGCGCCATGCGATCGATGATCTTGTAGAGGTCGGTATTCTCCTCCACCGGACCGGAAATGATCAGCGGCGTGCGCGCCTCATCGATCAGGATGGAGTCGACCTCATCGATGATAGCGTAGTGCAGCTTGCGCTGGACCTTGTCTTCCAGCGCGAATGCCATGTTGTCGCGCAGGTAATCGAAACCGTATTCATTGTTGGTGCCGTAGGTGATGTCGGCCTGGTAGGCGGCACGCTTGTCCTCGTTGTTCTGGCCGGAGAAGATGACGCCCACGCTCAGCCCGAGGAATTCATACAGCGGACGCATCCAGTTGGCATCACGCGTGGCCAGGTAATCATTGACCGTCACCACGTGAACGCCTTCACCAGCCAGGGCATTCAGGTAAACGGCGAGTGTCCCCACCAGCGTCTTGCCTTCGCCTGTCTTCATCTCGGCGATGCGCCCTTCATGCAGCGCGATGCCGCCTACCATCTGGGTATCGAAGTGACGCATGCCCATGATGCGCTTGCTGGCCTCACGCACGGTGGCGAAGGCCTCCGGCAACAGCTTGTCGAGGTTCTCGCCTTGCGCAAGGCGCTCACGGAATTCAGCCGTCTTGCCCGTCAGCGCCTCATCCGCTAGTGATTCGAGACTTTCCTCGAGGGCATTGACGGCATTGACCCGCTTGCGCAGTCGCTTCACCTCACGGTCGTTCTTGGAGCCCACTACCTTGGTCAGAAATTTACCCAGCATCATCTATCCCTGTCCGTGCCCGGTGGGCACGCCTTCTAGAATCTTGAGATATACGCGTGCGCTTCACGCGCCAGAAGCATCCCGCAGATGGCAACTGGCAAACGGCACACGCGAAAAGGAAACGACATCACCATCACCGGCGCCGAGGGCCAGGTGACGGACAGATTCTCTCAGGACACCAGAGGTGGTGCGCGCGCGGACATGGCATTCGCCAATCCGCGCAGCAGTACGCGAGCACAGGAGACAAAGCGTCGTTGACGCGAAAGATTGGGACTTCTCTGAGCACCGGGACGGATGAGTCGGCGCAGTGAACGCAGGCTCTGACGGCGGCTCTCGGCGCGAATCACGCCCGGCGCCAGCAATTGGATGCTGGCCAGGGTCAGATTGACGCGCTCGACCTGCGCGGCGCTCAAGCCAGCGGGGAACAGACAGCTGATCAGCAGGCCGGCCAGCAGCCAGCGCGGTGCCGTGCGCACCGACCAGCGACGCGCGCTGCCGCTACCGGAAGCCGGCAACGGTCTCGAGCGTGCTATGGCGTCGTCATGGCTCATGCTGTTGCCGGACTCCTGCTCATGATAGATTGCCGGAAACCACTGAACCGGCATGCAAGCCCATGAGTATAAAGGCTAAGCGTTTCCGCGCCCAGCCCGCGGCGCGCCTCTTGAACGGCAAGGGCCAGCTTGGCAACGTCATGCGCCAGGCGCGAATGCTGGAGCAGGCCCAGTGGCATCTGCGTGAGGCCCTGCCCACGGACATGCAGGAGCAGGTCTTCGTCGGGGGCTATCACGAAGGAACCCTGACACTGATCACCAATCGTGCCTCCTGGCTGACCTGGCTACGTTATGAGCAGCGCAGGCTGATCAGCGTCCTGCGCGAGATCCCCGAGCTTGCCGCACTCACGCGCCTCAACTTCAAGGTCCGCCCCGTTCGTCCTGTCTTCGTACCGGCTCAACAGCCCAGGCATCTCCCTGCTGCGGCAGCGGAGCATCTGTTGGACTGTGCCTCCCACACCCGGGATGAACACCTGCGCCGCTCGCTTGAGCGTCTGGCAGCACATGCTGATGATCTGCAGGACACCCCGTCTGGCGACGATTGATGGTGGTGCGACATCCCTCTCTCTTGCGGGCGACCGTCGCGCCGGCGCTATTTCATGAAGACAAACAAGCGCGCCGCCCATGAGGGCGGCGCGCTTGTGATCGTTTCCATGCTTCGGCTGGCAAGGACCGAAGTCTGACATCAGGCTGGACGGGCTAGGTCACAGTCAACTTTCTTCAGGTCGTGCTTGTCACCATCTCGTGATCAGACGGCAAGTGCCGGTGAGGCGTAGGAAATCGGCATCGCTTCGGCATTGTCGAAGGTCACGATCTCGTAGCTGTCTGCATTCTCGAGCAGGGCACGGCACAGCAGGTTGTTCAGGCCGTGGCCTGACTTGTAGCCACGGAATTCCCCGATCAGGCTGTGGCCCAGCTGATACAGGTCGCCGATGGCATCCAGCACCTTGTGCTTGACGAACTCATCGTCATAACGCAGACCTTCGTCGTTGAGGATGCGGTAATCATCCACCACGATGGCGTTGTCGAGGCTGCCGCCCAGCGCGAGGTTCTGGGAGCGCAGGAATTCAAGATCACGCATGAAACCGAAAGTACGAGCGCGAGACACTTCCTTGACGAAGGAGGTCGTGGAGAAGTCGACCGTGGTGGTCTGCTTCTGCTGCTCGAACACCGGGTGATCGAAGTCGATGGTGAAGGACACCTTGAAGCCGTTGTGCGGCAGGAAGGTCGCGACCTTGTCGCCATCACGCACTTCGATCTCGCGCTTGATGCGGATGAACTTCTTGAGCGCGGACTGCTCCTGGATACCCGCGGACTGGATAAGGAAGACGAACGGACCGGCGCTGCCGTCCATGATCGGCACTTCCTGCGCGGAGAGCTCGACGAAGCAGTTGTCGATCCCGAGACCGGCGAAGGCGGACATCAGGTGCTCGACAGTCATCACCTTGTCCTGACCGTTGGAAACGGCAGTACACATGGTGGTGTCACGCACGCCCGTGGCATCGGCACGGATGTGTGCATGCGGCTCGAGGTCGGTACGCACGAAGACGATTCCCGTGTTGACCGGAGCCGGGCGCAGGGTCAGATAGACCTTGTCACCGGAGTGCAGACCAACGCCTGTTGCGCGGATCGTATTCTGAAGCGTTTTTTGTCGAATCATAGGAGATAGCCAGTCAGCCTGAATTTGGAAACAGTGTTCATGATAACAGCAAAGCAGGTATTCAACAAATTGTCACCTACCGCTGATAGGGAAATTCAACATTGCCACGGGGGCACCATTCAACCCTTCAAGACGCTGACTGGAGCCATGTTGACTATGAACGCGCAAACCCAAAACAGTTCTCACTCTCAGCGACATCAATCGATAATCAATGTGCAAGAACTGCCAGGTTCCTCCCTCTCTTACGCAGGCAACCGCCGTGGCGGATGCCTGCCTTTCCTCTTCAGCCTGACTGTCATGCCGTCCATCTGAATCGCCTGCAATGCCTTTTCGCGCCTCCCAGAACGACTTCACCCACCCGGGTCGCCCCGGGTGGGTGAAGAAAGGCAAAGCGCCTCTATCTGACCGCGCTGTCACCAGAAGATGTCATGGACACCCTGTCGACGTGCGCTTACCTCTCAATCCGCCTGACGGCGCAGGAAGGCCGGAATGTCGAGATAGTCATCCATGTCGCGATTCTTGCGCGGTTCTGGCTTCTTGGCTGCGGCCTGCTGCTGCTCTTCCTTGGCCTGACGGGTGACCGTCGGCGTCTGGAGGCTGCGATAATCAGCCGGCTTCTCCACCGTGCGCTTGGCCGGTGCGGTTTCACGCGCAGCCGGCTTCTCGACACGGCCATCGAGACCCGCCGCCACGACGGTGACACGCAGCTCGTCGCTCATGTCCATGTCGATGGAGGTACCCACCACGATGGTCGCGTCCGGAGAAGCGAACTCCTGCACGGTGGCACCGACATCGTTGAACTCACCGATGGAGAGGTCCGGGCCTGCCGTGATGTTGACCAGGATGCCGCGCGCGCCGTGAAGATCGATATCCTCAAGCAGCGGGCTGCGAATGGCCTTCTCGGCCGCCTCGCGAGCGCGGTTCTCACCGACGGCATCACCGGTTCCCATCATGGCCATGCCCATCTCGGACATGACGGTGCGCACGTCGGCAAAGTCGACGTTGATAATGCCCGGGCTGGTGATCAGCTCAGCGATGCCCTGGACAGCGCCCAGCAGTACATCGTTGGCCGCACTGAAGGCACTCAGCAGGCTGGCGCTCTTGCCGAGGACCGAGAGCAGCTTCTCGTTGGGGATGGTGATCAGGGAATCGACATGCTCGGACAGCTCCTTCATGCCCTGCTCGGCCGCCTTCTGACGACGCGGCCCCTCGAACGGAAAGGGACGCGTCACGACCGCGACCGTCAGGATGCCCAGTTCCTTGGCTACCTGTGCCACGACAGGAGCGCCCCCGGTACCGGTACCACCCCCCATGCCTGCGGTGATGAAGACCATGTCGGCGCCTTGCAGCAGCTCGACGATACGCTCGCGATCTTCCATCGCCGCCTGACGACCCACTTCCGGGTTGGCGCCAGCGCCGAGACCCTTGGTGATCTCGCTGCCGAGCTGAAGGACTGTCTTGGCGGCCACGCGCTTGAGCGCTTGAGCATCGGTATTGGCGCAGATGAATTCGACGCCTTCGATATTGCTCTCGACCATGTGATTGACGGCGTTACCACCGCCGCCACCAACACCGATCACCTTGATGACCGCGCTGCTGGAGGGTGCGTTATCTACCAGTTCGAACATATGCCCTGTCTCCTGGATCACAGTCTTTCTGTAATCCCTGTCAGAAATTTCCCTTGAACCAGCCCTTGATCCGCTCCAGCGTGGAGGTGTCGTGCTCATGGCCGTGAACGCGTCGTGCGGCAGATTCCTCCCTGCGCACCGCGACCGCAGTCGAGGATGGCGTATGCCGCTCCTGTTTCATCCCGTAATGTAGCAAACCCACACCCGTGGAATAAATCGGATTACGGACCACATCTGCCAGTCCACGCACATTCTGCGGGCAGGCAATGCGAACCGGCATGTGGAAGATCTCCTCCGCCAGTTCCACCACACCTTCCATGCGTGATGTACCGCCCGTCAGTACCACACCCGCTGCCACGAGATCTTCATAACCACTGCGACGCAGCTCATCGCGGACCAGGGTGAAGAGTTCCTCATACCTGGGCTCGACCACTTCCGCCAACGCCTGGCGGGACAGATCACGGGCCGGTCGATCACCGACACTGGGCACCTTGATCGTCTCGTCGCTGGACGCCAGCTGTGTCAGAGCACAGGCATACTTGACCTTTATTTCTTCAGCGTACTGGGTCGGCGTACGGAGTGCCATCGCGATATCATTCGTTACCTGATCTCCCGCGATGGGAATCACGGCCGTATGACGAATGGCACCTTCGGTGAACACCGCGATGTCGGTCGTCCCGCCACCGATATCCACCATGCAGACTCCCAGCTCGCGCTCATCCTCGGTCAATACCGCATGACTCGAGGCGAGCTGTTCGAGAATGATATCGTCGACTTCAAGACCACAACGACGAACGCATTTCTCGATATTCTGTACGGCATTCAACGCCGCCGTGACCAGATGCACCCGCGCTTCAAGGCGCACACCGGACATCCCGAGCGGTTCACGAATACCTTCCTGACGATCAATGGCATATTCCTGCGGCAGCACATGGAGAATCCGCTGCCCCTCGGAGATTGCCCGTGCACGCGCCGAATCGATGACTCGTTCGATATCGGACGGTGTCACTTCACGATCCTTGATCGCGACCACACCATCGGAGTTCATCGAGCTGATATGACTGCCGGCAATCCCCACGTATACCGAGTGGATATCGCAGCCCGCCATCAATTCAGCTTCCTCCACCGCGCGCTGGATCGATTGCACGGTCGACTCGATATTGATGACGACACCCTTCTTCATGCCGCGTGAAGGATGTGAACCGATACCCGCAATTTCGATGCCACCATCGTCGGTCGGTTGCCCCACGATCGCGACCACCTTGGAGGTTCCGATGTCCAGCCCGACCACCATATCCTGTGATTTGGAATGTCCTGCCATAGGTCGGGCCAGCTCCTTGATTCTGGTTCGTCATGAAAAAAATAGCGCGATCGGCGGCGGCAAGAATGCCAGAAACCACCCAGTCAGGTTAACGCTCCGTTTAACCCGAAGATGAATTTGCCTTCATAGTATAGAAGTCACCACTAACGGCACACCAGCCTGAAAATACCAGGAGGCGCAAATCCCCGCTAGAATAGGCGGGATTGTCCCGAAATGAAACTGGAGATAACTCCATTTCACTAATATCAGCGCCTCAAGACCTTCGTTCTGAAGTGTCGCCGATTCTCCCTCAACCGTTGCTTTCTTCCAGTGCTGTCGTCTCGCCATGCCACGCCACGGCTACGCCGTTGGGATAGCGGAGGTCAATGTAGCGAATCTGCGACGCCTGCCCCCCCAATTGACGCTGCCAGGCTGCCATGAAGCGAGCCAGACGGGCCTCCCTGTCATTGCGACCCAGCATGACCCAGACGCTGTCATTGACCTGAAAACGCCAGGCGCCACGTGGCTCGAGACGCAACTGGGAGACATTGAGCCCCAGACCGCCCAACTGGCTCTGCAGCGCGTCCAGCTCGGCCAGCACCTCGGAACCGCTACCCTTGGGGCCTGCCAGATTCGGCAGATTTCCCAGCTGGGTGACAGGGGCTGCCTTGAAGGCCTCGCCTCTCACGTTGATCAACTCACCGTCATTCCAGTAGGCCACCGGCTGCTGCTCGAACAGCTCGAATTCGAGTGTATCCGGCCAGCGACGCGAAATGCTCACCTCACTCAGCCAGTCGATCGCCAGAGCGCGACGCCGAACTTCCCCCAGCGGGACAGAGAGCCAGCTTTGTCCGCGAATCAACGGCGCGATATGGCGCTGGAGATAGGCGGCGCTCACGTGTTCGAAGTCACCCTTGATGGTGACTCGCTCGATGGGGCGGTCCAGCCAGGTCCACAATGCCTGGCCACCCGCCACCATCAGTGCCGCTCCCAGCACCAGGCCGAACAGTGCACCTGCAGAGCTACGCGCCGCCATGGGTCAGTGTTCGCTCTGTGGGCAGGCGGACGCGGCGACGTCATGACGCTCGGTCAGCGTCGTGTCGAGAATCCGCAATACCAGCGCCGTGAAATCCAGCCCCACATGCGCGGCTGCCTGTGGCACGAGGCTGTGATCGGTCATGCCCGGCGAGGTGTTGACTTCCAGCAGCCAGAAGGCGCCGTCCGCATCTTCCATCACATCGACACGACCCCAGCCCTCGCAGCCCAGCACGTTGAATGCCTTGAGCGAGAGAGTCGCCAGTTCGGCTTCGCGCGCAGCCTCCAGACCGCAGGGCAGCAGGTAGCGAGTGGTATCGGTCAGGTACTTGGCATCGTAATCGTAGAAACCGCTGTCCGCTTCGATGCGAATGGCCGGCAACACCTCGCCGTCCAGCACCGAGACCGTATATTCCGGCCCCTTGATGAACTGCTCGGCCATGACGACACCATCGAAACGACAGGCATCCTGCCAGGCGGCCTTGAGAGCGCCAGCCTCCTCGACGATATGGATGCCCAGCGTCGAGCCTTCGTGCACCGGCTTGACCACTACCGGCGTACCGAGCGTCTCGAGCACATTCTGCCAGTCAGTGTCCGCCGCCAGGCGACAGGAGCGTGGCGTCGGCAAGCCTTCGACATCCCAGAGCTTCTTGGTGCGCAGCTTGTCCATCCCCAGCGCGGAGGCCAGCACGCCACTCCCCGTATAGGGAATGCCCAGAAGCTCAAGCGCCCCCTGCAGAGTGCCATCCTCGCCACCACGTCCATGCATGGCGATGAAGACGCGGTCTGCGCGCAGTGCCTCCAGACCGGCCAGGCCATGGGCCATGTCGTACCCCTGCACATCGAGGCCGGCTCCTTCCAGGGCCGCGAGCACCGCCGCACCACTCTTCAGCGATACCTCACGCTCGGCACTCACGCCACCGAACAGCACCACGACGCGACCATAGCGTGTCGCCATTTCCGGCTTCACCGCGGTCATAGCACCACCTCGGAAAGCTTGAGATCCGCACCGGCCAGTGACAGAGCGATGCCGCCGACATCACCCGCCCCCTGGGTGATCAGAATATCGCCCGGGCGCAGCACATTGTTGAGCAGACTCGGCAACGCACGCTTGTGCTCGACGAACAGCGGATCCACCTGCCCACGCTGACGAATCGAGCCGGCCAGAGAGCGGCCGTCGGCCCCCGGAATCATCGCCTCTCCTGCGCTGTAGACATCCAGCAGCAGCAGGGTATCGACCTCGGACAGCACTCGCACGAAATCCTCGTAGAGATCATGGGTGCGCGAGTAACGGTGAGGCTGGTAGGCCATCACCAACCGACGCTCCGGCCAGCCGGCACGCACGGCACGGATCACCATTTCCACTTCTCGCGGGTGATGGCCATAGTCATCGACCAGCATCACGCTCTGCTCGCCATTGGGTGCCGCGAATTCACCATGCACCTGGAAGCGACGACCCACACCGGCGAAGCTGGCCAGCGCACGCGCTATCGCGTCATCGCTCACGCCGACATCGGTGGCGATCGCGATGGCCGCCAGAGCGTTGAGCGCGTTGTGCTCACCCGGCATGGCCAGCGTGATCTCCAGTGGCGCATGCCCCTCCGGACGCAGCGCAGTGAAGCTCAGCTGACCGCCGCCCTGGCGGAAGTCGCTGATGCGATAATCGGCATCCTCGCTGAAGCCATAGGTCACGAACTGGCGCTGCACGCGCGGCAGCAGCTCGCGGACATTGGCGTCATCGAGACACAGCACCGCCAGGCCGTAGAACGGCAGGTTGTGCAGGAACTCGATGAAGGTGTCCTTGAGGCGATTGAAGTCACCCTCATAGGTCGCCATGTGGTCGGCATCGATGTTGGTGACCACCGAGATCAGCGGCTGCAGGTGCAGGAAGGAGGCGTCGGACTCATCCGCCTCGGCCACGAGGTATTCCCCTTCCCCCAGGCGTGCATTCGTGCCGGCGCTGGTCAACTTGCCACCGATGACGAAGGTCGGGTCCATGCCGCCCTCCGCGAGCAGCGTGGCCGTCAGGCTGGTCGTGGTGGTCTTGCCATGCGTGCCGGCAATGGCGATCCCCTGACGGAATCGCATCAGCTCCGCCAGCATCTCGGCACGACGTACCACCGGCACCCGATGGTCACGCGCCCAGGCCACTTCCGGGTTGCTGGTATCCACTGCCGTCGAGACCACCACCACATCGCTGCCTTCCGCGTTGACAGCCGCATGACCGATCGCCACGCGCACACCACAATCCCGCAGGTGCGCCGTCACGGTGGACTCCTTGAGGTCACTGCCGCTGACCTCATACCCCATGTTGCTCAGTACTTCAGCGATACCACACATGCCCACGCCGCCGATGCCGACGAAGTGGATGCGACGGATGCGGCGCATGCCGACACCACGATCAGAATTCCTAGCGTTCAAGGCGAGTCTCCATGCAGCCTGCCAGCATGGTCGCTACCGCGTCGAGTTCCGCACTTTCGCGGGCGCGAGCGGCCATGCCAGTGAGTATCTTGGGATCCAGCAATTCCCCCAGCGTCTCGGCGAGACGCTGGGCATTCAGCGTATTCTGGGGAATCAGACGCGCCGCGTCGGCCGTGACCATCACCGCCGCATTGACGGTCTGGTGATCATCCACGGCATGCGGGAACGGCACGAAGATGGCAGGTCGTCCGGCGGCGGCAAGCTCAGCGACCGTCAAGGCACCCGAGCGACACACCACCAGATCCGCCCAGGCATAGGCCTCGGCCATGTCGGTGATGAACTCGCTGACCTCGGCCGTGACACTGGCGGCCTGATAGGCGGCAACGGTCGCCTCCTGCTTGTCACGCCCGGCCTGATGGCGCACCAGGGGGCGCGAGGACTCCGGCAACAGTGCCAGCGCCGGCGCCAGCTGCTCGTTGAGTGCCTGGGCACCCAGCGAGCCCCCCATCACCAGCAGGTGAAGCGGTCGCGCGCGCATGGCCTGCTCCCGGGAAGCGCCTTCGGTGTCTGCCGTCTGACCGACGGCGGCGATCTCGTCGCGCACCGGATTGCCCACCACCTGCGCAGCGATGGCGGCAGGGAAGGCGCCGGGAAAGGCGGCGTAGACCCGCGTTGCCATCCGGGCCAACACCTTGTTGGTCAGTCCGGCGATGGCATTCTGCTCATGGATCACCAGCGGAATGCCCTCCAGGCGTGCCGCCAGTCCGCCAGGACCGCTGGCAAAGCCTCCCAGCCCGACGACCAGCACCGGCTTGAGTTCACGGATGATGCGTCGCGCCTGCAGAACGGCGCGGGTCAGGCGAAACGGGATCGCCGCATAGCCGGCAAGCCCCTTGCCACGCAGCCCAGCCACTTCCACTCGATGCAGCGGATACCCCGCCTCCGGAACCAGTCGGTTCTCGATGCCACGCGGACTGCCCAGCCAGTGGATTTCATGACCCTGGCTGGCGAGAGCACGCGCCAGCGACAACGCCGGTATCACATGCCCCCCCGTCCCTCCTGCCATCATCAGCACGATGCCGGCAGAGGGCGTGTCAGCAGGGGCGTCAGAGGTCTCGGGGCGCGAGGCATCAGCCGCAGGCACTGCAGAAGAAGATGACGTCATGCCTTGGCTCCTTGCGTGGTCTCGGGCGACTTGCCGGTCTTGCGCCGCGCGGGACTCTTGCCGCGCGTCAGCAGACGAACTTCCGTATCGATTCGCATCAGAATGGCGATCTGTATGCAGCTGACGATCAAGCTGGAGCCCCCGTAGCTCATCAGCGGCAACGTCAGCCCCTTCGTCGGCAGCAATCCACTGGCGACCCCGATGTTGATGAAGGCCTGGGCCCCCAGCACGAGGGCGATACCGTAGCCGAGGTAGGCGCTGAACGGCAAGCCGGCAAGCTCGGCACGTCGGGCGATCTTGAAGGCCCGATAGATCAGGAGCGCGAACAGCCCGACCACCGCCGTGGCACCGATCAATCCCAGTTCCTCGGCCAGTACCGCGAACACGAAATCGGTATGCGCTTCGGGCAGATAGAAGAGTTTCTGCACGCTGTTGCCCAGCCCCATGCCGCTCAGGTGTCCTCGCCCGAAGGCGATCAGGGCCTGGGTCAGCTGATAGCCGCTGTCGTACATGTTCGCCCACGGGTCGGTATAGGTGGTCAGGCGCTCCCAGCGATAGGGTTCGGCGATCGCCAGCGACCAACCACCGCCGATGGCCGCTGCCAGCAGGACGATGAAGCCCCACCAGGCGACCCCCGCCAGCAGCAGCATGCCCATCACCGCACCGCCCATCACCACGATGGACCCGAAGTCAGGCTCCAGTGCCAACAAGAGAATCATCAGCATCAAGGGCATGCAGGGCAGCACGAGACCATTGACGACACTGGCGCGCACCTTGTCGAGACGCCGATCCAGATACCCCGCCAGCCACATCATCAGGCACAACTTGGCGACCTCGGAGGCCTGCACCCCGCCGATCACCGGCAAGGGAATCCAGCGCTTGGCGCCGTTGATCTCACGCCCGACCACCAGCACGACCACCAGCAACACGAACCCCAGCATCAGCATCGCGAAGCTGCGTTGCTGCCAGGCCGACATCGGTATGCGCAGCGTGCAATAGGCCGCCACCAGCCCGATCAGAATGAAGATGCCGTGACGCATGCTGTAGTAGAAGGCGTTGCCGTCAAAGCGCTCGCTGGAGATCTCGCTGGAAGCCGAGGTGACCATCACCCAGCCGATACACAGAATCGCCAATGCCGCGAAGACCAGCCAGCCATCCACTGGCTGCTGCTCGGTACTCATCGCCTGACGCACTCGACTGGCCTTGTCACCCATCCGCTTCGCCCTCGTTGCCCGCGTCCATCACATGCTCCGACACCCAGTCACGAAACGCATCGCCGCGCACCATGTAATTGGGGAACTGATCGAGACTGGCGCAGGCAGGTGACAGCAGCACGCAATCTCCCGGCCGAGCGACTCGCTGAGCATGGGCCATGCCTTCCGCCAGCGTCGCGACCCGGCTGACGCGAAGGCTATCCTCCAGCGCCAGCGACAGGCGTTCTGCATCCTGTCCGAAAAGCACCGCCTCACGCGCGAAGCGTGCCAGCGGCGCGGCCAATGGCGTGAAGTCCGCGCCCTTGCCCTGCCCACCGGCCAGCAGAATCAGCTTGCCATCGAGTGTCGGACCGAGGCCGGCGATCGCCGCCAGCGTCGCGCCGACGTTGGTGCCTTTGGAATCGTTGATCCAGCGCACGCCTGCCACGTCAGCGATCAGCTCGCCCCGGTGCGGCAGCCCCGCGAAGTGCTCGAGCTCGGCCACCATGGCCTCCTGCGCGAGACCGATCGCCGTGCCCATCGCCAGCGCCGCCAGCGCGTTGGCCTGATTGTGACGCCCGGCCAGACGCACCTGCGCGGCAGGCATCACGCCATGCAGGCCTTCGGATGCCACGTGACACAGCATGAGCGTGCCGTCCTGCTCCGCCAGACGCCATTCAGCCCCTTCACTCAACTCCTCGCCGTCATCACCAGAGTCGCCCTCATCCAGGCGTACGCTGAAGCTTGCGCGCGCCACTGCATCCTCCTCGGCCGGCCAGCTCCAGGCATCGTCGGCATTGATGACCGCCAGGCCCGCCCCGCGGAAGATGGCACGCTTGGCGGCCTGATAGCCGCGCATGCCGTCATGGCGATCGAGATGGTCTTCGGAGAGGTTCAGGAAGCAGGCGACATCTGCCTTGAGCTCGGGCGTGGTCTCGAGCTGAAAGGATGACAGTTCCAGCACATACAGTTCGGCATCGGGCTGCTCGCGCAGCAGCGTCAGCGCGGCGGTGCCCAGATTGCCACCGACCGCCACGTCACGGCCTGCCCGCTCGGCCATCCTCGCCACCAGCGTGGTGACAGTGGACTTGGCGTTTGAACCGGTGATGGCGATCAGCGTCGGCCGCCTGCCCTGCGCATCCCGGGCCTGGCGTTCATCGAGTGCCCGCACGAACAGCGCGATCTCGCCGACCAGGCGCTCGCGTACCGGGTCAAATACGGCCTGACGCGGGTCGATGCCCGGACTGAGCACCACCTCACCAAAGCGTGACAGATCCAGCGCTTCCAGCGGCCCGAGATGGACCTCGGCCTGCGGTGCATGCTCGCGCAGATTCTCGAGCCCCGGCGGTGCACTGCGGGTATCGGCGACGGCAAAATCGATGCCACGATCACTCAGATGGCGAGCGATCGCCTGTCCGGAGACACCAAGACCGACCACCAGGGTCGGTCCTTCGGCAGGCACCGGCGAGGCCGGTGCGTGGGAGGTGACAGAGAGGGTCATCGCGAAAGCGTCCTCAGCGAACCTTGAGTGTGGCCAGGCCAAGCAGCACCAGCACGACGGTGATGATCCAGAAGCGCACGATGACGCGCGGCTCCGGCCAGCCCTTGAGTTCGAAGTGGTGATGCAGCGGCGCCATGCGGAAGATGCGTCGTCCGGTCAGCTTGTAGGAGCCGACCTGCAGGATGACCGAGACGGTCTCCATCACGAAGACGCCCCCCATGATGAACAGCACGATTTCCTGACGCACGATGACCGCGACCACGCCCAGTGCCGCACCGAGAGCCAAGGCGCCCACATCGCCCATGAAGACCTGGGCGGGATAGGTGTTGAACCACAGAAAACCCAGGCCGGCGCCCGCGATGGTGGCACAGAACACCGCCAGCTCGCCGGAACCGGCAATGAACGGAATGTGCAGATACTCCGCGAACTTCAGGTTGCCCGAGGCGTAGGCGAAGATCGCAAGCCCCATGGCCACCAGCACGGTCGGCATGATCGCCAGCCCATCGAGGCCATCGGTCAGATTGACGGCATTGGAGCTGCCGACGATCACGAAATAGGTCAGCACCATGTAGAAGATGCCCAGCGGGACGACGACATCCTTGAAGAACGGCACCAGCAGTGCTGTCTCGGCAGGCGTGGAAGCCGTCAGGTACAGCACCACGGCCGCCCCGATGCCCACCACCGACTGCCAGAAATACTTCCAGCGCGCCGGCAGGCCACGGGGATTCTTCTCCACCACCTTGCGGTAGTCATCCACCCAGCCGACCGCACCGAAGCCCAATGTGACCGCCAGCACCACCCAGACGTACAGATTGGTCAGGTCGCCCCACAGCAGGGTCGAGACGGCCATCGACAGCAGGATCATCACGCCGCCCATGGTCGGCGTACCGGCCTTGGACAGGTGGGACTGAGGGCCATCATCACGCACGGCCTGGCCGATCTGGCCATCCACCAGCTTGCGGATGACCCAGGGGCCGAGCCACAGGCACAGCAACAAGGCCGTCAGCGTGGCCAGCACCACACGCAGGGTCAGATAATTGAAAACCGTAAAGGCGCCATTGAATTGGGCCAGAAACTCAGCAAGCAGCAGCAGCATGACTCACATTCACCTTGATGCGTCGACCTTGAGCGCGGCAACGACATGTTCCATGCCTGCGCTACGAGACCCCTTGACCAGAACACTGGCCCCGGTGGGTAGATGGGTACGGGCGTAAGCTTCAAGCTCCGCCCGCTCCTTGAAATGCATGCCACCTGCGCCGAAGGCCTCGGCAGTCGCTCTGGCCTTTTCACCACAGGTGGCAACGAAATCGATACCGAGCTTGCGGGCGTAGGCGCCCACCTCGGCGTGCAGCCGCTCGGCGTCCTCGCCCAGCTCGCCCATGGCGCCCATCAGGCACCAGCGCGGAGCAGGAAGGCTCGCCAACAGCTCCAGCGCGGCCAGCATGGCCCCAGGGTTGGCGTTGTAGCTGTCATCGAGCAGACGAGCCCCATTTTGTCCTTCCACGACCCCCAGGCGACCCGGAACGCTCTCGGCGCTCTCGAGCCCCTCGATGACCAGCTGGCTGTCCACGCCCAGCGCCAGACAGGCAGCGACTGCCGCCAACGCATTGGCGACATTGTGCCGTCCCAGCAGGGCAAGCTGGACCCGCCCCAGCGAGTGGCCGTCAAACGTCAGTTCGAAAGCATAACGCCCGAGCTCATCCGCGCCTAGCTTGCGTGCCTGCAGGCGTGCCGAACTCTCCGCCAGGTCCGCGACGCTGAAGTCGATGATATCCACCGCCTGCCCCGTCACTGCCAGCGCCTGCCAGAGCGTGAAATAGACATCATCACGATTGAGTACCGCCACCGGACGGCGCCCCCCCAGCGGACTGAGTCCGGCAAGAATCTCGCCCTTGGCCTGGGCGATCTGCCCCATGCCACCGAATTCCCCGACGTGAGCACCGGTGACATTGGTGATGACCGCCACCTGTGGACGTGCCAGCGCGGTGGTCCAGGCGATCTCACCGAGATGATTGGCGCCCAGCTCGACGACGCCATGCTGATGCGCATCGTTCAGGCGCAGCAGCGTCATCGGCAGACCATAGTCATTGTTGAGGTTGCCCTGTGTGGCAAGGCTCTCGGCGTCGAAGCGCGCGGCATCACGCACCAGGATGGCATGCACCAGTCCCTTGACGCTGGTCTTGCCGCTGTTGCCGGTCACGGCGATCAACGGCCGCCCCCAGGCTCGCCGACGTGCCGCCGCCAGCAGACCGAAGGCGAGCCGCGTGTCAGGCACCACGATCTGCGGCAACGGGTCATCCACCGGATGCTCGACCAGCGCCGCGATCGCGCCATTGTCACGAGCCTGAGCCAGGAAGTCATGGGCATCGAAACGCTCGCCCTTCAGCGCCACGAAAAGCGGCGACCGCTGGCTGGACAGCTTGCGGGTATCCGTCTCGATGGCCCCCAATGACCGGCCGACCAGCGCCGAAGGCAGCCGAGCCGAGAGCAGCTGAGCCACCTCATCGAAGCACTCCAGCCCAGGAGACTGCACTGACGCACTCATGCGTCGCTCTCCAGACCTTCCTGAGTGGAGAGCGCACGACGCTCGAGCGCCGCCACCGCATGTGCGACATCCGAGAACGGCAGACGCTCGCCCGCCACTTCCTGGTAATCCTCGTGGCCCTTGCCGGCGATGAGAATCACGTCATGTTCGCCTGCATCACGGATGACCTGGGCAATGGCCTCGGCGCGCCCGGCGATTTCCCGGGCGCGCTCCCGGGCCTGGATGCCATCCATCATCTGCTGACGAATGACAGCGGCCTCTTCACTGCGCGGATTGTCATCGGTAATGACGACGCGATCGGCGCCCTGCTCGGCGGCCGTCGCCATCAGCGGGCGCTTGCCGGTATCGCGATCACCGCCACAGCCGAGTACGCACCACAGGCGCGCATCATCACGCGCCGGCAGATGGGCACGCAGTGCCGTCAGCGCGGTCTCGACCGCCTCCGGGGTGTGGGCATAGTCCACCACCACCACGGGCGCGCCCTCGCGGGTCAGGCGCTGCATGCGTCCCGGCACCGGCGTCAGACGCGGTGCCGCCGCGAACAGGTCCGCCAGCGAATGGCCGAGACCATGCAGGATCAGCATCGCCAGCAAGGCATTGTCGAGGTTGAAGCGCCCCATCAGATTGAGGCCGAGCTCACGCTCACCGTCAGGCGTCGCGATCACGGCCACCTGCCCCAGCGGCTCGGGGAAGACGTCCAGCACGCGCAGGGTGGCCACCTCGTCACGCCCCATCGCCAACACGCGCACACCGCGCTGCATGCCGGCCAGCATCAGGCGCGCCAGCGCATCATCGGCATTGAGCACCGCAAGCTTGAGTTCCGGTCGCTTGAAGAGCTTGGCCTTGGACGCGGCATATGCCGCCATGCTGCCGTGGTAATCCAGATGATCACGCGACAGATTGGTATAGCCCGCCACCGTGAAGCGGCAGCCGTTGACACGGTCCTGGTCCAGCGCATGGGAAGAGACTTCCATCGCGACCAGTTCCGCACCGGCCATGCTCAGGCCCTTGAGCGCCGCCTGGACGGCGAGTGCATCCGGCGTGGTGCGCTCGCCGGCGACCAGCGCGCCAGGGCGGCCGATCCCCAGCGTGCCGATCATGCCGGAGGGGATGCCGAGCGCCTCGGCAAACTCGGCAATGTAATGGGTCACGGAGGACTTGCCGTTGGTGCCGGTCACGCCGACCAGCGTCAGTGACTCCGGCACGCCAAAGGCCTGTCGTCCCAGCTCGCCGAGTTGCGCGCCGAGCCCCTCGAGCCAGACGACACGCTCGTCTGCGTGAGACTCAGGCGAGGCTTCCCCCTCGGAAGACTGCTGTGCCACTACCAGCGCTGCGCCCTTCTCGAGGGCGGAGGCAATGTAATCGCGACCATCGCTGCCGATACCGGGTACCGCGATGAACAGCGACCCCGGCGTCACGTGGCGACTGTCGATCGTCAGATGCCAGTCGTCTTGCGCCATCACGAGTGCGGTCAGGCGACTATCGCTGAACACGCCGGGCCACAGCGCCATGAGCGCGCCAAGCAGCTCGCTGGCTGTCGCCAGTGGCCGTGCCAGAAATTCGCCCAGCGGCTCTGCCGAGGCCTGCTCGGCCAGATCTTGCGATGAAGTCATGCTGGAAGACCTTCCTTGTTGCTGAAGCTGGGACGTATTCGCTACACGAAAGAAATGGATGTCACGCGCCGTCTCCGACATGCATGGCGGCAGATGTCACCGCTCACTCGCCGACGGCGCTGTCAGGTGGCACATCCAGAAGACGCAGCGCCTTGCCGACCACGCGACCAAACACCGGAGCCGCGACTAGGCCCCCGTAGTATTCCTCGCCCTTGGGATTCTCGATCATCACCACGGTCACGATACGCGGGTCGGACACCGGCGCAATGCCGGCGAACAAGGAGCGATAGGCCGTCTTCTGATAGCCACCGGAGGTCACCTTACGCACCGTACCCGTCTTGCCCGCGATACGGTAGCCCTCGACCACGGCACGCTTGGCGGGACCATTGGGCTGGACGATCTTCTCCATCATCCCGAGCAGGGCATGGGAATTCTCGGGCGAGATGATCTGATCCCCCACCGGCGGGGTATTCACCTTGAGCAGCGACGGCGCCAGCCGGCGACCATCATTGGCCAGCGCGGTGTAGGCGCTGGCCAGCTGCAAGGCCGAGACACTGATCCCGTACCCGTAGGACATGGAGGCCCGCTTGCTGCGCGACCAGTTGGTCGGGGCCGGCAGAACGCCCGTCGTCTCGCCCGGGAAGCCGGTACCCGGCGCCTGCCCCAGACCCAGCTCATAATAGCGATTCCATACCGCGTCATCCTCGAGGCTCAGCGCCATGCGGCTCATGCCGATGTTGGAGGAGTGATAGAGAATGCCGGCCATGTCGAGCTTGCCGTAATTGCGGAAATCGCGAATCGTGAAGCGGTCGACCCGCATGTAACCCGGCGTAGTGTCGATCACCGAGTCCGGCTGATACTTGCCGGAGGCCAGACCTGCACTCATCGCCAGAGGCTTCATGACCGAGCCCGGCTCGAAGGCATCGGTGATCGCACGGTTGCGTAGACCGGCTGGGTCAAGCCCCGCACGATTGTTGGGGTTGTAGGACTTCTGATTGACCATCGCCAGCACTTCTCCCGTGCGCGCGTCCATCATCACCAGGGTGCCACCGTCGGCACGGTGCTCGGCCACGGCGGCCTTCAGCTCACGGTAGGCCATGTACTGAAGACGCAGGTCGATGGAGAGGGTCAAATCACCACCAGGCTTGGCTTCGCTGATCAGATGCAGGTCACGCACCAGGCGTCCCTTGCGGTCCTTGAGCACGCGACGCTTGCCCGGCGTACCGGAGAGGTAGGAATTGTAGGCAAGCTCAAGCCCCTCCTGGCCCTTGTCATCGACATTGGTCACGCCGACCAGCTGTGCGGAGACCTCGCCCGAGGGGTAGTAACGCTTGTATTCCTGCTTGTGGTGGACACCCGGAACATCCAGGTCGATGGCGGGTTGCGCCTGAGGAGGGGTCATCTGACGCTTGATGTACATGAAGCCCTTGCCGGCATCACGATATTGGCGCACACGGCGGATCAGGTCGTCAGGCTGCTGGCCGAGCGCGCGTGCCAGCAGTGACAGGCGCACCGGATCATCCGGCACCAGACGCGGGTCCGCCCACAGCGTGATGACCGGCGTCGAGATGGCCAGCGGCTCGCCACTGCGATCGGTGATCATGCCACGGTGCGCGTTGATGCTGTCGACGCGCAGGGTGCGCGCATCCCCTTGATCCTGAAGGAACTGCTGATCGAAGAGCTGCAGATAGCCGATACGCCCCACCAGGGCCAGGAGCCCTGCGAACACGATACCCAGCATGATGCGATAGCGGGCGGACCCCATGGGCCCACGCGCACTCTTGCGTGCCCCGGCGGCGGCAGAACCAGCCGTCTTGCCGCGACTGGCCGCGCCGGGTGGCGCAGTGCGTGCGCCGCGGGAGCGAGGGGCCTTGGGGTCCGAGGAAGGAGGTCGACGTGTGGCCATCAGCGAATGACCTCGACATCATGGACATCCGGTACGCGCATCTCGAGACGCTCGGTACTGATGCTCTCGATACGCGCAGGGGCGGACCAGGCACTTTCCTCAAGCAGCAGACGCCCCCAGCGAGCACGCGCATCATCACGCGCCGCCTCGAGCTTCTGGAGTTGCGCGTATTGGCCGCGCGAGAGATGGGAGCTAACGACGACAGCAGCGGCGGATCCCAGCAGGCAGATCATCAGCACCACGAAGCACAGATGACGCCAACGCATCTGGAACCTGATCGGCCAGTTCCCTCTCCAGCTGCCCTGCTGCTTGCGTCCCGCCATGCTGACTCCCTTATCACTCTGAACGCGGTGATCTGCACCACGATTTATCCCTGCGGGACGACCCGTCAATCCATGCGTGTCAGGCATGCAACACCCGATGGCTGACGGCTTGCCCTGTTCATCGCCGCAACATGCCGGCCACTCATCACTCGTGATGACCAGCGGTACCATCAGGCGACGACCGGCGCATTATGTCAGCTTGTGGCGTTGGTCGTTAAGCGTTGCGAGGCACCGACACACATGTCGCACAACGCTGCGTCCCCTTGCGAGCGCGCCTGCCAAAAGGCAGGCGCTGGGATGACCACGATACACGCCACGAACCGGGCGTTATTTCAGCTTCTCGGCGATGCGCATCACGGCACTGCGTGAGCGTACGTTCGCCTGCACCTCGCTTTCGGAGGCCTTCTGAGCCTTGCCGACCAGCTTGAGGCGCTTGTTGAGCTGATCTTCGCGAATGGGCATGCCACGCGGCGCCTGATCGCCACGCGCCTTGTCGCGCATGAAGCGTTTGACGATGCGGTCTTCCAGCGAATGGAAGCTGATCACCACCAGCCTTCCCCCCGGTTTCAGGGCTTCCAGGCCAGCATCCAGGGCGCGGGTCAACTCATCCAGCTCGCCGTTGACATGGATGCGGATCGCCTGGAAGACACGCGTCGCCGGGTGCTTGTGCTTCTCCCAGTTGGGATGCGCGTCCTTGATCAGGCTGGCGAAGTCACCGGTCCGCGTGATGGGACGCTCGGCGCGACGCTCGACCACCGCACGTGCAAGACGCTTGGCATAGCGCTCCTCACCGTAGGTCTTGAAGACCCACGCCATGTCCTCGGCACTGGCACGTGACAACCACTCAGCGGCACTCTCGCCACTGGTGGGGTCCATGCGCATGTCCAGCGGACCATCATTCATGAAGCTGAAGCCACGCTCGGCATCGTCCAGCTGCGGCGAGGACACGCCGATATCCAGCAGAATGCCATCGAGCTGACCATGCACGCCTTCCCGCTCGGCATATTCGCCCAGGCGGGCAAATTCACCGGCGTGAATGGAAAAACGAGAATCCTCGATGGTGGCGGCTTCCGCCAATGCCTGGGGGTCGCGATCACAGGCGATCAGACGTCCACCGTCATCGAGACGCGACAGGATCAGGCGTGAGTGACCGCCGCGCCCGAAAGTACCGTCGAAATAGACACCGGAGACGTCCTGAATCAGCCCATCCACCGCGCCATCGAGCATGACACTGACATGCGCGAAGCGATCCGCAGCTTCGGATTCGGCGGCTGACATGGCAGCGGCTGATTCGGGAACGGAGGGAGCGCTGGGCTTGGACATGACGAAATTCGGGACCTTGGCACGCGTTGCGGGCAGTAAAGGCGGACGCCAGTCGTCTGGCGGTAGACCGCAGGAAAGCAGAGACATTCGCATGATTATCGATGGCACAATCGACAACCGGCGCCGGTCACGACTTCATGTCCGCCGCCATTGCAAATGGCCAGCCACGGAGCACGGAGCGGACGGCGCCGGTCATGCGGTGTCACATGTCAGCCCTGAACTGCGCGTTTCGCATCACAGGGCTGACATCTTCAATATTAGGCGGGAGACGGCCGATAAGCCGGGTCTTGTCGTGGACAGTCATTCATCTAGGCCCTGAATCACTTCAGGGCTCAAGCAACCAACCCGCCCCCACTGCGGGCAGCAGCATAGGGGGCCTATTTGGTCTTGCTCCAGGTGGGGTTTACCTCGCCGCGAACTGTTACCAGACGCGCGGTGCGCTCTTACCGCACCCTTTCACCCTTACCGGCCAGCCGAAGCTGACGTAGGCGGTCTTCTCTCTGCTGCACTTGCCGTCGGCTCACGCCGCCCAGACGTTATCTGGCACCTTGCCCTATGGAGCCCGGACTTTCCTCCCCCAGCTCACGCTGGCGGCGACTGTCTGGCCATCTCCCAAGCGCGCAAGACTATCAGTGTCACATCGTTTCCACAAGCTGGCGCTGCAGTGCACCTGGCTCGGAGGAACGCCGAAAAGCCAGATATGCCAAGCACTTGGAAAACACCTCTCGCTTACGCTTCTCGTGGTTCCGCCGCATCCTTCAGGGCTTGTGCCTTGGCATACCAGGCCTTCTTGCGCCCGCCGACCAGACGAGTGGCAATCGCCGCCATCTGCTTGACGCCGACCCCCTCTTCCCACAGCACCTTGAGAAGCGCATCACCCTCGACGCTGGCAGCCTCGTCGCCCTCACTTGCCGGAGCCCCCTCGATCATGACCACGAATTCACCGCGCGTCTGATCGCCATCCGCCTCCATCATCGCCAGCAGCTCAGCAGCCGTCCCGTCCAGGAAGGTCTCGAAGGTCTTGGTCAGCTCACGTGCCAACACGACTCGGCGCGCCCCGAGAACGTCGTGGATATCCTTCAACAACGCCTGGATACGGTGAGGCGACTCATAAAGCACATGCGTCGCGCTATCCTCACGCAGTGCCGTGAGGCGCGCCTGACGTGGTCCACCCTTGTGAGCGAGAAACCCCTCGAAGGTGAAGCGATCCGTCGGCAGGCCAGCAGCGCTGAGCGCGGTAATCAACGCGCAGGGGCCGGGAAGCGGGACTACCTTGAAGCCGCGCTCCCGCAGCGCCCGCACCACGATGAAGCCGGGATCAGAGATCAGCGGCGTCCCGGCGTCGGAGACCAGCGCGACACGCCGCCCCGCCTCCAGGGCCTGGCACAGCTGATCGACCCGCCCGCGCTCATTGTGGTCATGCAGTGACATCATGGGGACTTCCAGCCCCAGATGGCGCAGCAGACGGGCACTGTGGCGGGTGTCCTCAGCCGCGATCAGATCCACTTCGCCCAGCACCCGCGCGGCACGTGGGCTGAGGTCATCGAGGTTACCAATCGGCGTGGCGACCACGTACAATACGCCTTCAGAAGACTCAGACATTCAATGCTTCGACTCGTTGAACTCAGTGGTAGATATGGACGTCAGAGACAGCTGAGTGGCCTGACCACCTGCGGCAGACATGCCCGCACGAGCAGCCACTCCGAGACCCGTCTCATTCGTCATTGCAGTATTCATCCGTCATTACAGCAGCGGCGACGCGGGCCACGGCCTCCTCGCCCATCAGCCAAGGGACCGTCGTACATGGGCCAGACATGGAATCGTGCGCCTGACAACGTGCTGCGCACTGCGTCAACCATTCGGCACAAGAGCTTGCGCCTCCCACGCACCAGCCTGCGCGGACTGGCCGGCATGGCCATCGCGGCACTGCTGCTGGCCGGGTGTGCCGGGCAGTCCTCCCGTCCCAGCGGACCGGGGGCGGACGCGCTGCTGGCTCAAGCGGAGCAACAACAGGGCCAACAGGCCGCCGGCACCCGACTGCAGGCCGCCGATATCCTAGCACGCAGCGGCGACAACGCGCAGGCGATCACCATCACCTCGGACATCGACCCCGCGAGTCTGGAACCCCAGCAACGCGTGCAATGGGCCCTGTTGCTGTCGCGCATCGCCCTCGAGCAGCAGGATGGCTGGAACACGATACTCGCCACGTCCGTGCTGGAAGACGACATCACGATGTCCAGCGACGATCAGCGCACGCTGCGCAAGCGTCGCGGACTGGCGCTCGGCATGGTCGGCGAACCTCTGGCCAGTGCCCAGACGCTGATTGCCCTGCAGGCGGACACTGATGACCTCAGCATCAATGATACCCTGTGGGAACAGCTCACGCGCCTGTCTCCCAGCCAGCTCGGCGAGCTGGCCAGCGCCAACGCCATTGCCAGCGGCTGGACGGACCTGCTGCGTCTGCAGCGGCGCTTCGGCGGCAACATCGACCAGATGTTTTCCGCCATCAACGACTGGGCGGATGCCAATCCGCAGCATCCGGCCGCACGCCAGATGCCGCAGGGCATCCTCGATCTGCGCGAGCTCTCCGGCCAGGAAGTTCGCAAGATCGCGGTCTTCCTTCCGCAGTCCGGCCCACTCAAGCGTATCGCGCAGGCAATTCGTGAAGGCATCGAGGCACGCCATCGCAGCGCCATCGACAATGCCGAAGCCACGCCACAGCTGAGCTTCTTCGATACCTCAAGCGCCGATCTCAAGACATTGTATGCCCGCGCGACCATGGAGGGGGCTCAGGTCGTGCTCGGCCCGCTGGACAAGCAGCTGGTCAGCCAGCTCGAGACCCAGAGCAGTCTGCCGCTGCCGACCCTGGCCCTCAATTACGGCACCCATGAGCGCAATCAGGCCGACAATCTCTTCCAGTACGGCCTGTCCGCCGAAGACGAAGCGCGCCAGGTCGCACTGCGCGCCTCACTTGACGGTCATCGTGGTGCCGCGGCCATGATTCCCGACAATGCCTGGGGTCAGCGCGTCTACAGCGCCTTCCGTGATCGCTTCGAGCAGGAAGGTGGCGACATCGTTTCCATCGAGCGCTACAACCCCAAGAGCCCGGTCAGTGAAGCGGTCAAGGATCTGCTTTCCGTCTCCAGCCAGGATCAGGCGCGCATGAAATCCGCCAAGAAATCCGGCAGCAAGTATGGCCGCGCCCACTCCGGCAACATCGACATGATCTTCCTGCTGGCGCTGCCAAGCTACGCTCGTCAGGTGCCGCCGATGCTGGACTTCTACTACGCGGGCAACCTGCCGATCTACGGCACCTCACACCTTTATGAAGGCTCCCCCCAGCCCGCTCAGGATGGCGACCTCAATGGCGTCAATTTCGTCGACATCCCCTGGGAAGTGCCGCAGGCCTCCTCCGGCGGCAAGGCCACTCTGCCGGAAGCCGATACCTATCGCGCCCTGTCGGATGCCTCTCCGCGCATGCTCAAGCTCAATGCCATGGGCGTCGATGCCTATCGCCTGGCACAGCGCGTTCCGCTGATGCTGGCCGGTGCCGGCGGGGAACTCTTCGGAGCGACCGGCAGTCTATTCCCGCGTCATGATGGACGCATCGAACGCACGCTGCCGTGGGCGGAGTTCAGAGGCGGCGTACCACGCCCGCCGCTGAAAGGCGCCAGCAGCCGCACCGTCGAAGCCTACACGCCCTGACATGGCGCGCCCTGGAACGACCGGGCAGGAGCCACCACAGCGTCGCGCGAGAGCGCGCGGCGCCGTGGTCGAAGCCGAGGTCGAGAAATGGCTGTCAGCCAGAGGTCTCGTGCCTGTCACGCGCAATTCGCATGCCAAGGGCGGCGAGATCGACTTGATCATGCGTGATGGTGACACCCTGGTGTTCATCGAAGTGCGTTACCGCGCCAGCTCCCGGTTCGGCAGCGCACTGGAAAGCGTGACCGCCACCAAGCAACGCCGGCTGATCAAGGCCGCGCGTTTTTATCTGGCCCATCACGGGCTATCATGTTCCTGCCGCTTCGACGTGGTCGGCGTGGAGGGTCCTCCCCCTCTCGCCATTCACTGGATACGCCACGCATTCGAAGCGTTCTGAAGCCAACGACCAAGAGCCATCATGGATTTCCAATCTCGTATTCTCGGCCACTTCAACGCCAGCATCGACACCAAGACATACGCCAGTGAAGTGCTGCCGCCCTTCATCGAAGCGGCGAGTCAGATGATGGTCCAGAGCCTGGTCAATGACGGCAAGATTCTGGCCTGCGGCAACGGCGGCAGCGCCGGTGACAGCCAGCACTTCTCGTCAGAGCTGCTCAATCGCTTCGAGCGTGAACGCCCGAGCCTGCCGGCCATCGCCCTGACCACCGACACCTCGACGTTGACGTCCATCGCCAACGATTACAGCTACAACGAGGTGTTCTCCAAGCAGATTCGCGCCCTGGGCCAGCCCGGCGACATCCTGCTGGCCATTTCCACCAGCGGCAACTCCGCCAACGTGGTACAGGCCATCCAGGCGGCCCATGACCGCGACATGCGCGTGGTGGCACTGACCGGTCGTGACGGTGGCGACATGGCTTCCCTGCTGGGCAGCGAAGATTGCGAGATCCGCGTACCGGCGACCTCCACCGCGCGCATTCAAGAAGTCCATCTGCTGGCCATTCATTGCCTGTGTGATCTGATCGATCACCAGCTGTTCGGCAGCAACGAATAACGCCTTGCGACACACGGCGCTCACCAGGAGATTACGGCATGACGCCAAAGTACCTGCTTTCCCTCATGGCCACCGCCGGCTTTCTATCCCTTGCGGGCTGTACCACCGTGGCCGACCTGACTCACAGTGGTCCCATTGACGAGGACTACGGTGATCGCACTCTGGGCGCTCAAGTGGAAGACGAGAGCATCGAGACCAAGATCGAAGTCAATCTCGGCAAGATCGATGCGCGCTTCAATGACGCCCATGTCAACGTGAATGCCTACAACGGCATGGTCCTGCTGACCGGGCAAGTGCCCAGCGATGAGCTCAAGCAACGCGCCGCGGAAGTCGCCAAGGATGTCCGTCGCGTACGCCAGGTACACAACGCCCTGGAAGTCAGCGCCAATGCGCCTACCAGCCAGCGCGTCCAGGACACCTGGCTGACCACCCGCGTCAAGGCGACTCTCGCGGCCGATGCCAACATCGATTCCGGGCGCATCATGGTGCTGACCGAGAATGCCAGCGTCTACCTGATGGGCATCGTGACCCGCTCGGAGGCCGACCAGATCGTCAGCAAGGTCTCGGAAGTCGGTGGCATCCAGCGTATCGCCAAGGTCTTCGAGTATCTTGATTGACGTAGACCGCACTCTCTGACGTATGGGTGAAAACGACGACGCCCCACAGGCCTGGCCTGTGGGGCGTCGTCGTTATCAGCCCAAGAGGACTGAAGAGGAGTGTCCACTTACTTGATGACTCGCAGCGACGGACGCCCCTTGCGGGGAGGCTTCGGCTGATCATCGCCGCCATCCTCATCGGAAGAGGAGATGCTGCCGCCCTCCTGCTCCTCGGCACTCGCGACCTCATCGGCCGCCGCATCACCCCGTGACGCCTCCTCACTCTGCTCATCATCAGCAGCGCTGCTGGCACCACCGACACTGGCCAGAGTCGGACGTGAAGGCGCCTGAGCCTCCTCACCGGAGGTCGCCTCATCCGAGGCTGCCTCACCGAAGGCCAGGTCATCCGCACCCGGCATGACAGGCTCATGCCCGAACACCATGCCAACGCCATTCTCGCGAGAGTACAGCGCCACCAGCGCCGGTGTCGGCACGCTGACGTGCATCGGCTGACCACCGAAACGGGCATTGAAGCTGACACCCTCATTGGCGATGAGCAGATCACGCACGGCACCCGGCGCGATGTTCAGCACGATCTGGCCATTCTGCACGTGTTGACGCGGCACCTGAACGCCATCCTGCTCGGCATCCACCACGATGTACGGCGTATTGTCGTTATCCAGCAGCCACTCGTAGAGCGCACGTGCCAGATAAGGGCGACTGGAAAGCATGAGAGAACCTCTTGAACTGCAATGGATGTCACGATGACCGACGTCCTGAGACGCCGAGCTACAGCTTGCGGGCACTGACACCACGTGACGGTCGAGACACCTGACCTCGGCCCCTCCCCGCCTCATGATCCGAGCCCGGAACCCACCCCGGGGTGGGTTCCAGCGACTCAAGCACCCCTTTCGGGATTGCTCAAGCGAATCAGATACGCATCTCGCGCTCTGCCTCGGAGAGAGACGCCTTGAAGGCATCACGATCGAACAGACGCTCCATGTAGTTCAGCAGCGGCTTGACCTGCTTCTCCGGCAGCTCGATGTTCAATGTCGGCAGACGCCACAGAATCGGGGCGATGCACGTGTCGACCAGAGAGAACTCGTCGCTCATGAAGAACGGCATGTCATCGAAGATCGGCGCGATTCCGATCAGGCTCTCGCGCAATTCCTTGCGCGCCTTGTCGGCTTCCTTCTTGGTGCCGTTCTGGATGGTTTCCATCATCGGCACCCACTCGCGCTCGATGCGGTGCATCCACAGACGGCTCTGGGCGCGCGCCACCGGATACACCGGCAACAGCGGCGGATGCGGGAAGCGCTCGTCCAGGTACTCCATCATCACCTTGGACTCGTAGAGGACCAGGTCACGGTCCAGCAACGTCGGCACACTGTTGTACGGGTTCAGATCAGCCAGCTCGGCCGGACGGTTGTCATCATCTACATCAATGACATCGACTGCTACACCCTTCTCGGCCAGCACGATCCGTACACGGTGGCTGAAGTGGTCGTCACCACCGGAGTAGAAGGTCATCGATGAACGCTTGGCCACAACACCCATGAAACTGTCCTCGCATCTGTTCGAGCCATGCCCGCGTCAGCTTTTGGCCTGACGAACGGGAATAAGTTTCCTCTGGGCGCCTCATCAACTGCGTGACGCGCCCAGAGGGTCAACCTTGCGTCACCCGCAAGCGACGCAAGCGGGCGCACGACCGATCAGCCGTGCGCCCGTCACTGCCTGCACGCCATTATCAATGAGCGCCACTCCGGGAGCCATCAATGAATGTCGCGCCAGTATTCCTTCTTGAGAAGATATGCCAGCAGAGTAAAGATCAGGATGAATATTAACACCTTGGGGGCCATGCTCTCAGCCTTGAGTCGCGATGGTTCGCCCACATAGGCCAGAAAGTTGGTCAGATCCCACACGGCCTGGTCGAATTCCTCTGCTGTCATGCTGCCCGGCGAGGTGATCTCCAGCACGTCGCAGGAGTCATAGTGCCCCGTTGCCGGGTTCAGCTCCGCGCCCGGAGGCACCAGGTCGCTCTGGGCGCAGACCTTTTCCTGAACGCCCTGCAATGTCTCCAGCACATTGGGCATCGCCACCAGCGGATAGACAGCATTGTTGACACCCCAGGGGCGCTCGGGATCGCGATAGAAGCTCTTCAGGTAGGAGTAGATCCAGTCCGTCCCGCGCAGACGCGCCTCGAGAGACAGATCCGGTGGCGGCGTACCGAACCAGCTCGCGGCGTCCTCAGCCTTCATCCCGATGCGCATGGTGTCATTGATCTTGAGTTCTGGCGAGAAAATCAGATATCGCTCGACCAGATCTTCGGGCATCTCCAGGTCCTCTGCGGCACGCGAATAGCGCTGATACTGCAGGCTGTGACAGCCGAGGCAATAATTGGTGTAGAGCTGCATGCCGCGCTGCAACGAGGGCTTGTCATACAGATCCGGCTGCATAGACTCACGCACTGCCTCGCCCCCTGCCGCGCTGACAGCTCCCGCCCCCAGCAGGCCGGCCACCACCACGCCTGCAGCCAGTACATGCCTCAGCCAGTCCCTTGACCCACCCTTTTGCCCGCTCATCGGCCTGTCACCCTGTCCGGCACCGCTCGCGTCTTCTCGAATCGCGTATACAGCGGCATCAGTATGAAGAAGGCGAAGTACGCCACCGTCGCGATCTGCGCGATGATCGTGCGCTCGAACGTCGGCGGCATCACGCCAAGCACCCCCAAGGTCACGAAGCTGACCACGAACACGAGTATCGCGATACGCGATAGCCAGCCCTTGTAACGGATGGAGCGCACAGGAGAACGATCAAGCCATGGCAACACGAACAGGATGGCGATCGCCAACCCCATCACCACCACGCCCCAGAACTTGGCATCGACCCCGAACAAGGGATAGTTCACGGCCCGCAACATCGCGTAGAACGGCGTGAAGTACCAGACAGGGGCAATATGCTCAGGTGTCTTCAACGAGTTGGCCGGTTCGAAATTGGGCGTCTCGAGGAAGTAGCCACCCCCTTCCGGGAAGTAGAAGATCACGGCACAGAACACGAACAGGAACACACCGACACCCACCAGGTCCTTCACCGTGTAGTAGGGATGGAACGGAATGCCATCCAACGGCTGGCCCGCCTCATCCTTCCTGTTCTTGATCTCGATGCCATCCGGATTGTTCGACCCCACCTCATGCAGCGCCACCAGATGCAGCACCACCAGCCCGACGATGACCAGTGGCAAGGCGATGACATGCAGGGCAAAGAAGCGATTCAAGGTAATGCCGGACACCAGGTAGTCGCCACGGATCATCTGCGCCAGATCCGCTCCGATGACCGGGATCGCCGTGAACAGCGAGATGATCACCTGCGCCCCCCAGTAGGACATCTGCCCCCAGGGCAGCAGATACCCCATGAAGGCCTCGGCCATCAACGCCAGATAGATGCACATGCCGAAGATCCACACCAGCTCACGCGGCGCTCGGTAGGAGCCGTAGATAAGCCCCCGGAACATGTGCAGATAGATGACGACGAAGAATGCGGACGCCCCCGTGGAATGCATGTAACGGATCAGCCAGCCATATTCCACATCGCGCATGATGTATTCGATCGAGGCAAAGGCCCCTTCGGCGGTCGGGGTATAGCTCATGGTCAACCAGATACCGGTAATGATCTGATTGACCAGCACCAGCAGCGCCAGCGAGCCGAAGAAATAGAAGAAATTGAAGTTTCTGGGCGCGTAGTAGCCTGTCAGATGGTCCTGCAGCATCTGGGTGGCCGGAAAGCGATCATCGATCCAGCGCATGATGCCTCGCGACGCCTTGGCACGTTCTGGATTCCCCATCACACAGCCTCCTCATCGACGCCGATCACCAGCACCTGCTCGCTTTCATAATGATGCGGCGGCACCTCGAGATTCGAGGGTGCCGGCACTCCGGTGAACACGCGACCCGCGAGATCGAATTTCGAGCCATGACAGGCACACAGATAGCCACCCGGCCAGTCAGCGCCAAGATCCGCGGCCCCCATCTCGGGTCGATAACCCGGCGAGCAGCCCAGATGGGTGCAGATTCCCACCAGTACCACGTACTCAGGCTTGATGGAGCGCAGGACAGCATCCACATAGGCTGGCTGCTGGGGACGGCGTGATTCGGGGTCCTGCAACTCGGCGTGCGGGATGGCCCGGATGTCATCAATCATCTCGGGGGTGCGACGCACCACCCATACCGGCTTGCCGCGCCACTCGATGGTCATCTGCTGACCCGGTGCCAGGCGCGAGATATCCGCCGTGACAGGTGCACCTGCCGCTCTTGCCCGTGCGCTCGGCTGCCAGGAAGCCAGAAAGGGCGTCGCGATGCCAACGGCGCCTATCGCCCCCACGACACTGGTCGCACTGACGAGGAAGCGGCGCCGCCCTCGATTCACACCTCGATTAGCCATATTGTTATTGTCTCCCGAACACCACCGCATGCTGCCAGACCATTCCCTTGCCGGGCACTTGACGCTTGACTGTATTAAAGGGCAAGAACCCACCGCTCACAACTCAAGAAAATCACTTTACCAGAAGCGGCTTTCTTCAATTGCGCTCGCGCCATGCGCTTGACGCCCCTATCAAGATCGCAAAAAAAACGCCCAGCACCCTTTCGGGTACTGGACGTTCTTGTGGTCGACGCCTGTTCTCTTAACGCTTGGAGAACTGCGGACGACGACGGGCCTTGCGCAGGCCGACTTTCTTACGCTCGACTTCACGAGCATCACGAGTGACGTAGCCGGCGGCACGCAGTGCCGGACGGAAGTCCTCGTTGTAAGCCATCAGGGCACGAGTGATGCCGTGACGGATGGCGCCAGCTTGAGCGGAACCACCACCACCGGCGACAGTGACGTAGACGTCGAACTGTTCGGTAGTTTCGGTCAGCTCGAGCGGCTGGCGAACAACCATGCGACCTGTCACACGACCGAAGTAGTCGTTCAGGTCACGCTGGTTGACGGTGATTTTGCCGGTGCCCGGCTTCAGGAAGACGCGCGCGGTAGAAGTCTTGCGGCGCCCGGTACCGTAGTGCTGCTGTGTCATGGCGATGCTTCCCTCAGATGTTCAGTTCTTGCGGCTGCTGCGCAGCGTGCGGATGCTCGGCGCCAGCATAGACTTTCAGCTTGGACTGCATGGCACGACCCAGCGGGCCCTTCGGCAGCATGCCCTTCACCGCCAGCTCGATCACGCGCTCAGGCTTGTGCTCGATCATCTGGTTGAAGTTCATGGAGCGCAGGCCGCCCGGGTAACCGGTGTGACGGTAGTAGGTCTTGGCTTCTGCCTTGCGACCAGTCACAGCGACTTTCTCGGCGTTGATGACGACGATGTAGTCGCCAGTGTCAACGTGCGGAGTGTACTCGGCTTTATGCTTGCCGCGCAGGCGACGAGCAATTTCGGTAGCCATACGGCCCAGCGTCTTGCCGGCTGCGTCGACGACGAACCAGTCACGCTGGACGGACTGCGGCTTGGCAGTAAACGTCTTCATGGATGAATCACCTATAGTCGGGTCTTGCACTTGAGTGCGCGACCAATCCCTATTTTTCTTGGTTGTCCGACGCCTGGCAGTCAGTGGCAGGCCGCTTGCGCGGTCACCGCCGACTCGACTCCAGACTGCCCACGCCCATCAAGGGTGATTGACCCAGGACGACTCGTGGACCGGACAACAATTCGAGCGAGCGCGCATTGTACATGCCAGACGCCCGCACCACAAAGGCTATTTCGTCTTCCGACATCGCCTCATGGCTTGTGAGGCAGCGCCAGGTATTCACGCGACTGCATTTCCTGCAGGCGTGACAGGGTGCGCTCGAATTCGAAGTCGAGGTTGCCGCCGGTGTAGAGCTGCTCGACCGGTGTCTCGGCACTCATCAGCAGCTTGACGCCACGGTCATAGAACTCATCGACCATATTGATGAAGCGGCGCACCTGATCATCGCTGTCACGCCCCATCTGCGGCACCTCCGACACCAGCACGGTATGGAACTCGCGCGCAAGCTCGATGTAGTCATTCTGGCTGCGCGGGCCATCGCACAGCTCATCGAAATGGAACCACACCACATCCTCGTGGCGACGCAAGGCATGCAGCACGCGGTGATTGATGCTCAAGCCTTCATCGGCATGACCTTCGGCTCCGGCAATGGAGCGGAACTCACGCGCCAGTCTGGCACCGCTCTCGTCACCCAGCGGACTGTGGAACAGCTCGGCATGCTCCAGAGCGCGCAGGCGATAATCGATACCCGAATCCACATTGACCACGGTGCAATGACGCTTGACCAGGTCGATAGCCGGCAGGAAGCGCGCACGCTGCAGGCCATCCTTGTAGAGATCATCCGGCACGATGTTCGAGGTCGCGACCAGTACCACGCCCTGCTTGAACAGCTCCTCGAACAGGGTGGCGAGAATCATGGCATCGGTGATGTCCTTGACGAAGAATTCGTCAAAGCAGATCACGCGCGCTTCCACGGCAAACTTGGCCGCCACCAGCGTCAGCGGGTTCTTCTCGCCCTTGTAATGGCCAAGCTCGTTGTGGACGCGCTGCATGAAGCGGTGGAAGTGCGTCCGCATCTTGTCCGCGAAGGGCAGGCTCTCGTAGAAGGTATCGACGAGATAGGTCTTGCCGCGCCCCACGCCACCCCAGAAATACAGCCCCATGATGTCCGGGGTCCTGTCGACGGCGGCCGGCCGCGACGGCTTGCCGAACAATCGACGCACCTTGGAGCCAAGCCCGCCATTGCCCGTGACATCCTCGACCTTGTCAGGCGTCTGGCGCGGAGTACGCACCAGATCGTCATAAAGGCGCTGCAGGTGACGAACGGCATCTTCCTGGGCGGCATCGTAGGCAAAGTCATCACGCTTGAGGTCTGCCTGGTACTTCTCGAGGGGCGTAGGTGCTGGCATGGAGAAACCCGGTGCAGGCCAGATTCAGCACTGGGCTGCATCTGGCGCGAAGTGAAACGAGGTCACGCCTGCGCCAGCATGGCTGACAATCAGGCAAGAACGAAATTGCGCGGCATTATACGCCCTGAGTGCAACTTTACCCACCACACCCGACGGGAAGTCCTGCTTCCCAGGCCCTTCAGTGACATGACGCGCCTCGATGGCGAATGGCGCCCTTGCTTCGGGGCGACCAAGGTCTCTCTCATGACGAATTGACGTGACGCGCCAACCCATCGATATAATGGAGTGCGTACGCTTTTGAAATACAGGCACTCTTTGCCTCATGGCCAGCGTCGCTGGACACACTGCAAGAGTCTGGACATTGGCAGCACATCATCGTGATGGCCTGCCCCGGCGGTGAAGATCACCGCAGTCGTGACACAAGGAGAGCGACGTGAACGAGAGCAATATTGACTGGATCCTGGCCATCGCCTGTTTTCTGGCTGGCATCGGTATCGGCGCCTTGTGCTACCACCTCCTGAATGCCAACGTGGCCCGCAATCAGAAGACCCGCCAGAAGCTGGCGGAGCGTGAGCTGGAACTGACCCAGTTCCGTGACGCCCTGAATGATCATTTCTCCAAGGCCAGTGATCTGACGGATCAGATCCAACGTGCCGGCAACGAGCTGCGCCAGCACCTGGCCAGCGGTGCCTCTTCACTGTGCGATGACAGCCAGCTCAAGCGCCGCCTGCTGGATACTGACACCACGCTTGAAGAAGACATGGGCGAGAAGGTCGACCTGCCACGTGACTATGCCGACAATCGCGGCACGCTGTCAGAGGATTTCGGTCTCAAGCCACAACCCGCGGAAGGCGAAGCGCAGAGCGCCAACCCGCCGCGCATCTGAGCAACCTCCTTCTGCCGTGAGTTCCCTCACGGCCATTGGACACGACAACGGCCACCTTCCAGGGGTGGCCGTTGTCGTTGGCAAGGATCACTCAGGCCGTCACAGGGCGACCATGAGCTGACTCAAGCAGGGTTGTCGATATCCACGAAGCGATGCTCGACGCCATGCTCGGCCGCCAGCCACTCGCCCAGCGCCCGAACCCCATCGCGCTCGGTCGCATGATGCCCTGCCGCCAGGTAGGTCACCCCCTCTTCGCGCGCACTGTGCGTGGTCCGCTCCGAGATCTCACCGGAGAGGAAGGCATCGACTCCCGCCTCGATGGCCAGACCGATATAGTCCTGCGCCCCTCCCGTGCACCAGGCAATGCGCTTGATCGGCCGATCATGCCCGGCGATCACGAGCACCTCTCGCCCCAGACGGCGACTGAACTCGGCCCCCAACGCGGCACTTTCCAGCTCACCGCCTGCCGCAAGCTCATCTGCGAGACGCCCGACATGCACCAGTCCACGCCCGGGGACGCCATCCAGGCATCCTTCACTGACCAACCCCAGGCGCTCGGCCAGCTGGACATTGTTGCCCAGCGTCGGATGGGCATCCAGCGGCAGGTGATACGCCGCCAGATTGATGTCGTTCGCCAGCAGTGTCTTGAGACGACGGCGCTTCATGCCCGTGATCCGAGCGGGTTCGTTCTTCCAGAAATAGCCGTGATGCACCAGCACCATATCCGCCTGCCATGCCACGGCTTCATCCAGCAGCGCCTGATTGGCGGTAACGCCCGTCAGCACTCTGCGGACCTCGCGCCGCCCCTCGACCTGAAGTCCATTGACGGTGTAATCCTTGAAGGCCTGCGCCTCCAGACAGCCATCCAGCGCCTCGACCAGCACGTCACGATCAGCCATTGAGCCTCCAGCAGTCAGATTCATCGAGTGTTACACTGGCTGCCATTGTAACGGCGCAGCCTCACCATGTAAGCGCATGGCACCTTCGCCGGGTACCGAGACATGGGTGACACGTCTTGAGCACGTCATCAATCTTCCTCTTCACCCTCCGCCTGCCAGCAGCAACCCTGCGGATGGCGACCGCCCCACGGCGGTTGCCCTCAGGAAAGCTGACGGCCCGGCAGGACCACGGATCATTCACCAGGACTCCTGATGCCTCAGACGCGACGCCCCCTTCGCAGTTCATTGCTCCCCCTTCTCTGGCCAGTGGTCACCGGGGTATTGCTTGCCATCGTGGTGCTGGATCGCTTCCCTGAACTTGGACATTCCGAGCCGGCGCCCGAGGTTGGCCAACAGGGCGGCCAACAGGGCGGCGCGATCGTCTCTCGAGATCAGCAGGTGTTGCCATCTCCCGCCTTGACCCTCTCCGCCGAACAGCGCGAGGAATCCGCCAATCCGGTACTACGCGAAGCGCCGCCACTGCAGCGCAACAGCGGGCCGGCCAGCTACCAGACCGCCGTGGACGCCGCTGCCCCCGCCGTCGTCAACATCTACTCCTCGCGCAAGATCGAGGACGACAGCAAGCACCCGCTGATGTCCGACCCCTTCTTCAACCAGTTCTACGGGGAAAATGCCTTGCGCAGCCAGCGCATGCTGTCGAGCCTGGGCTCCGGCGTCATTCTCTCGAGCGACGGCTATATCCTGACCAACAACCATGTCATTCAGGGCGCGGACCAGATACAGGTCGCCCTGCGTGATGGCCGCGAGACACTGGCCAAGGTGGTCGGGGTCGACCCCGAATCCGATCTCGCGGCGCTGAAGATCGATCTTGAAGATCTGCCGACGGTGGCGATCGCCGACTCGACCCAGGTCCACGTCGGGGATGTCTCGCTGGCCATCGGCAACCCCTTCGGAGTCGGTCAGACCGTCACCATGGGCATCATCTCGGCCACCGGACGCAACCATCTTGGCCTGAATGCCTACGAGGACTTCATCCAGACCGATGCCGCGATCAATCCCGGCAACTCCGGTGGAGCGTTGATCAATACCGATGGCTCACTGGTCGGCATCAATACTGCCATCTACTCCCGCTCCGGTGGCTCGCAGGGCATCGGTTTCGCCATCCCCGCCAACCTGGCACGTGACATCCTCGAATCACTGGTCGATCACGGCCGGGTGATTCGCGGCTGGCTGGGCCTGGAAGTCCAGGAGCTGACGCCGTCGCTGGCGCACTCCTTCGGCTTGAGCGCTCCGCAAGGCGTGGTGGTCGCCGCCGTGCTGCGGGATGGCCCCGCGGCGCAGGCCGGCCTGCGTCCCGGTGACATCCTGACGGCAGTCGCCGGCAAGCGCCTGATCGATGCGCGCCTTGCCATGGCCGACATCGCTGCGGTCAAGCCGGGCGACACCCTGCAACTCAATCTGTTGCGGGATGGCAAGCCCATGGAGGTCAGCGTCAAGGTCGGTGAACGGCCGATTCCCGACAGCACGCCCTCTCCTGCCGCCGCAGCTCCGGGCGTCTCATCCCCCGGCTGACAATGGCCGCCGGACTGGCAAACGGCTTTCACGCAAGAACCAGAGCCAGAACCAGAACCAGAAAAGCCCGCCACGGAAACCGTGGCGGGCTTTTTCATGCTCATGAACTACACCATGCTCATGAACTTCACCATGCTCACTCGATGATGCGATTCTCGGCACTGCGGGCGTGAGCGGTCAGCGACTCACCCCGCGCCAGCACCGATGCGGTACGCCCGAGGATGGAGGCACCTTCGGCCGAGCACTGGATCAGCGAGGAGCGCTTCTGGAAGTCATAGACCCCCAGCGGCGAGGAGAAGCGCGCGGTACCGGACGTCGGCAGCACGTGATTCGGGCCGGCACAGTAATCGCCCAGTGCCTCGGAGGTGTGGGAGCCCATGAAGATGGCGCCCGCATGGCGGACACCTTCGACCCATGCTTCCGGATCCGCCACCGACAGCTCCAGGTGCTCCGGCGCGATACGGTTGGTCAGTTCCAGCGCCTGCTCGGGCCCGCTGACGCGAATCAGGGCGCCACGCTCGCGCAGCGAGGTCTTGATGATCTCGGCACGCTCCATGGTCGGCGCGAGACGTTCGATTGACGCCTCGACCGCAGCGAGGTGCTCATCATCCCAGCTGATCAGGATCGCCTGGGCATCCTCGTCATGCTCGGCCTGCGAGAACAGGTCCATCGCCAGCCAGTCCGGATCGGTCACGCCATCGCTGACCACCAGAATCTCGGACGGTCCGGCGATCATGTCGATGCCGACCTGACCGAACACCGCCCGCTTGGCAGTGGCCACATAGATGTTGCCGGGACCGACGATCTTGTCGACGCGCGGCACCGTCTCGGTGCCATAGGCCAGTGCCGCGACGGCCTGGGCGCCGCCGATGGTGAAGACCCGATCGATACCCGCCAGGTGAGCCGCGGCCAGCACCAGTTCATTGACCACGCCATCGGGGGTCGGCACGACCATGATGATCTCGCGCACACCGGCGACATGCGCGGGGATCGCATTCATCAGCACGGAAGAGGGATAGGCGGCCTTGCCTCCCGGGACATAGATGCCAGCGCGATCCAGCGGCGTGACCTTCTGCCCCAGCAAGCTGCCATGCTCATCCTTGAAGGACCAGCTTTCCGGCTTCTGATGCTCGTGATAGACGCGCACACGCTCCGCCGCGACCGCCAGTGCCTCGCGCTGATCCCCCGGCAGATCGGCGTAGGCCTTTGCCAGACGTTCGGCGTCGATCACCAGCTCCGACATGCTGGAGACACTCAGACGGTCGAAGCGATTGGAAAACTCCACCAGCGCGGCATCGCCTTCCTGCTTGACGCGCGAAAGGATGTCGGTGACACGATGCTGTACCTCGGCATCGGACACCCCCTCCCAGGCCAGCAATGCATCCAGGCGGGCAGTGAAATCGGTATCGCGGCTATCGAGCCGGTTGATCAGGGTATCCATGCGAACCTCTTGTCATGTCATTGGCAGTGAGGGCTGAGCCGGACGGGCGCTGCTGCCAGATCGTCTCTGCGATCTTGAGTGATGTCGTTGCTGACGAGTCCCGCCGCGTGACACGAGGCCGGGACCTGGTCATTCATGCGTCGCGACGTGCTTCCACCGCCTGACGCAGGCGGTCGATCAACGGCTTGAGGCGATCATGCTTCATGGTCATGGCGGCCTTGTTGACCACCAGACGCGTGCTGATGTCGGTGATCAGCTCACGCGGCTCCATGCCATTGGCACGCAGGGTATTGCCGGTATCGACGATATCGACGATCTCATCGGCCAGATTCATCAACGGGGCCAGCTCCATCGCGCCATACAGCTTGATGACTTCAGCCTGGATGCCCTGTTCCGCGTAGTAGCGACGCGCGACATCGACGAACTTGGTGGCGACGCGACGTCGCGCGCCCTGCTGCTGCTGACCGACGACCCCGGCCGTCATCAGACGGCAGGCCGCGATCTCCAGATCCAGAGGCTCATAGAGACCTTCGGCGCCATGCTCGAGCAGCACGTCCTTGCCGGCGATGCCCAGATCAGCCGCTCCCAGCTGCACATAGGTCGGCACATCGGTGGCGCGAATGATGACCAGCTTGACGTCAGGCAGATTGGTATCGAAGAGCAGCTTGCGGCTCTTGTCCAGATCTTCCAGCGGTTCGATCCCGGCATCCGCCAGCAGCGGCAGGGTTTCCTTGAGGATACGCCCCTTGGAAAGGGCGACGACCAGTTGCTTGCTCATGGGGTATTCGCCCGTGCTTGTGCGTAAGAATTCAGCAGACGCTGCCGACCTGCGATGGCCGGCAGCGCATGGAGGCAGGACTCGGCTCAACCGGCGGAGCGGCGGATGATCACGCCCAGCCCGGAGAGCTTCTCCTCGATGCATTCATAACCACGATCGATGTGGTAGATGCGATCCACCATGGTTTCGCCATCGGCGACGATGGCCGCGATCACCAGCGAGGCCGAGGCACGCAGGTCCGTGGCCATCACCGGGGCGCCCGACAGGCGCTCGGTACCGGTCACCACCGCCGTGTTGCCTTCCAGGGCGATGTGCGCGCCCATGCGGTTGAGCTCCTGCACGTGCATGAAGCGGTTCTCGAAGATGGTCTCGATCACGGTACCGGTGCCTTCGGCCACGGCATTCAGCGCCACGAACTGGGCCTGCATGTCCGTGGGGAATGCCGGATACGGCGCCGTACGGATATTGACCGCCTTCGGACGCTTGCCCTGCATGTCCAGCTCGATCCAGTCATCCCCCGTGGTGATGGTGGCACCGGCTTCTTCCAGCTTGGCAAGCACCGCATCGAGGGTATCGGCGCGCGTGCGGGTGACGCGCACCTTGCCACGCGAGGCCGCTGCCGCGACCAGGAAGGTACCGGTCTCGATGCGATCAGGCATCACGGAGTATTCGCAACCGTGCAGTCTCTCGACCCCTTCGATGACGATGGTATCGGTGCCGTGGCCGGTGATCCTGGCGCCCATGGCGATCAGGCATTCGGCCAGATCGACGACTTCCGGCTCGCGTGCCGCGTTCTCCAGCACGGTACGCCCATCGGCCAGGGTCGCGGCCATCAGCAGATTCTCGGTACCCGTGACGGTCACCACGTCAAAGACGATGCGAGCGCCCTTGAGGCGGCCACCCGGCGCCTTGGCACGGATGTAGCCGTTCTCGACCGAGATCTCCGCGCCCATGGCTTCCAGGCCACGGATGTGCAGATCCACCGGGCGCGAGCCGATGGCGCAACCGCCCGGCAACGAGACTTCGGCACTGCCGAAGTGCGCCAGCAGCGGGCCCAGCACCAGGATCGAGGCGCGCATCTTCTTGACCAGCTCGTAGGGCGCATGACAGTGCTCGACCTTGGAGCCGTCCAGCTGCACGGTCATGTTGTCGCCCATCACCGGCTCGACTCCCATGCGCCCGAGCAATTCCAGGCTGGTGGTGATGTCTTGCAGGTGCGGCAGATTGCTGATGGTCACGGGACCTTCGGACAGCAGTGTCGCTGCCAGGATGGGCAGGGCCGAATTCTTGGCACCACTGGCCCAGACTTCCCCGTTGACCGGCCCGTTGCCGGTGATAATCAGCTTGTCCATGAAATGTTCCGATCAGCTCTGGGCGTTGCCGACGGCAGCATCGTACTGCGCCGGGGTATAGGTACGAATGCTGATGGCGTGAAGCGCGCCAGAGCGAATCTCGTCATTGAGTGCGGCGTAGACCAACTGCTGGGCCTTGACGCGACTGAGGTCAGCGAAGACCTCGCCCACGGCGACGACCTGGAAGTTGCATCCTTCACCCTGGATATGAAAATCGACGTTCTCGATTCGAGCCTCGAGCAGGGCCTTGACATCATTCGGTTGCATGACGGGCGATGACTCCTTCGCGGTGCATGTCCGGGCCAGGCACATTACGCTGCGCTTCGACCTGGGCGATATGACCGCACATGGTAATCAAAAGCGCGCGGGAACGCGATTGGCGGCAGCCTCCTGCCTCCCACGTTCCCGCGCGCAGTGGTGGTGATCGAGCTGCTGGGCAGCCTGGCCGGAGCACGATCAGACAGCATCGACCTCAGGGCGAGGCGCCGAATCCGACGCCTGATCCGTGACCTCCAGTCCCGGCAACAGGACATCGAGGCCAGAGACGGAGGCCAGACGCTTGAGCGCAGGCGATAGACGCAGATGCGTGACATGCCCCGAATGGCGCGCCAGATGACGCTGCCACTCCAGCAGGACACTCAACGTGGCGGTGCTTGCGCCACCGACGCCACAGAGATCGATCTCGATACCCTCTGCATGCTGCCCGAGCCACTTGCAGCCCACTTCGGCGAGCTCGGAGGCGTGATCGAAATCCGGCTGACCGCTCAGCGTCAGGCAGCCATCGCCGGCACTCAGGGTCACGTCATCATCATCGAAGAGTGTTTTCATGGTCATATCGCCAGTGGTCAGGCTCAGCTGTCGCTGTCGCCCGCGCTCTCCCCGCTGTCCTTTTCCAGGTCGACATCCGGCTGCCAGCCCTTGATGACGGCATCGATATCACGGCCATTGTCACGCATGGCCTGGTCGAACTGATTGCGGAAGGTCAGGCCCAGATTGACGCCATTGACGATCACGTTGACCACTTTCCACTCGTCATTGCGCAGACGCATGGAATAGGCCACCGGGTACACCTTGCCCTTGGTGTCGATCACGTCCATGTAGACGGTGTCCTGATCTTCATAACGACGCTCGCCTTCACTGTCCTTCACTTCGAGCTTGGCGTAGTCAAAGCTCACCAGGCCCTTCGCGTAGGTACCGATCAGGGTGTCATGGAAGACCTTGGAGAATTCGGTACGCTGTTCCGGAGAGGCACCCTTGAAGTACTTGCCCATCACGCTTGCCGCGATGTAGCGGTAATCCACGACCGGCTCGAGGGAGTTGTCGACCAGCGCTTCCAGCTCGTCGACGTGATCCTTGTAATAGCTTTCGCGGCTGTCGATCTTGGTGGTCAGGCCTTCGACGGTATCACGCAGCAGCACGTCCGGCTCCTGGGAAGCGGCAGAGGCCAGCGGGCTCATCGCCATCATGGCAGACAGGCTCAATACGCTCAGTGGGCGAATCAGCTGCTTGAGGATATGGGTCATCGGATTTGCTCCTTGAAAATGTGCATCGCGCCAACGGCGAGTCAGGTCTGCGTCAGCTCTTCGAGAAATTGGAGACGAACTGCTGAATCAACTCTTCCAGTACCAGTGCCGACTGGGTATCCCGGATGGTGTCGCCATCCTCCAGCGTTTCCGGATCCCCCCCGGTGGTCAGGCCGACATATTGCTCGCCCAGCAGACCGGAGGTCAGGATGGCAGCCGTGGTGTCCTTGCTCAACTTGCCCTTGAGGCTGCTGTCCAGCTTCATCGTGACACGGGCGTCAAACCACTTGGGATCCAGCTCGATCTTCTCGACACTGCCGATCGCCACGCCCGCCATGGTCACCTTGGACCGCGGCTTGAGGCTTCCTATCCCTGAAAAGTTGGCATTGAGCACGAAGGTGTCATCCGCCTGCTGGAAGGTGACGCCACTGACGCGCAGCCCGAGGAACACCATGCCCAGAAAACCGGCAAGTACGAACAGGCCCACGCCGAACTCGACCATGCGGGTACGTTTCATCCAATATCTCCAAACATGACGGCTGTGAGGACGAAATCGAGTCCCAGCACCGCCAGCGATGAATAAACCACAGTACGTGTGGTCGCGCGTGAAATGCCTTCCGAGGTCGGGATCAGGTCATAGCCCTGGAAGACAGCGATCCAGCTCACCACCAGCCCGAAGACCAGTGACTTGACGACGCCGTTCATGACATCCCCGACGAAGTCGACATTCGATTGCATGCTGCTCCAGTAGGCCCCTTCGTAGATGCCGAGCCAATCGACACCCACGAGCTTGCCACCCAGAATCCCCACGACGCTGAAGCCGATGGTCAACAGCGGCAGGGACACGAAACCGGCCCACAGCCGCGGAGCGACGATCCGCTTGAGGGGATCCACGCCGATCATTTCCATGCTGGTGAGCTGCTCGGTCGCCTTCATCAGGCCGATCTCGGCCGTCAGGGCAGAGCCGGCGCGCCCGGCGAACAGCAGCGCCGCCACGACCGGGGCCAGCTCGCGCAGCAGCGACAGCGACACCATCTGGCCAAGCGCCTCCTCAGCACCGAACCCGACCAGAATGGTATAGCCCTGCAGGGCCAGCACCATGCCGATGAACAACCCCGACACCAGCACGATCGCCAGTGACAGTACGCCGACGAAGTGCATCTGACGCACCCAGAGGGAGAACCCCTCACGGGATGGCAGGCCGACGCCCGCCTGCGCCAACAGCATGCCGGCGCGGCCGATGGCAGAGATCACCTCGATGGTGCTGCGCCCCAGCGAGGTGATGGCCCCCAGCGGGCCACGATTCAGACCGCTCATGCTGATTGCCCTCTCTGTGAAGTGCCACTGACCGCTTCTCTGCCATCGAGAATGTCGCCGGCGAAATCCGGCGCGGGATAGTGGAACGGCACCGGTCCATCCGGCTTGCCGTGGATGAACTGGGCCACGCGCGGGTCCGCCTCGGCGTTCAGGGCTTGTGGCGTGCCCTGCGCCATGACCTTGCCATCGGCGATCACATAGACGTAATCGGCGATGGTCAGCGTCTCCTTGATATCGTGGGAGACCACCACCGCCGTCATGCCCAGCGCATCGTTGAGGCGGCGGATCAGATTGACCAGCACGCCCATCGAGATGGGGTCCTGACCGGCAAAGGGCTCGTCGTACATGATCAGGTCCGGATCCAGTGCGATGGCGCGTGCCAGCGCGACACGCCGCGTCATGCCACCGGAGAGCTCGGCGGGCATCAGTTCACGCGCCCCACGCAGCCCGACGGACTCGAGCTTGATCAGCACGATGTCGCGGATCATCGCCTCGGGGAGATTGGTATGGACCCGCAACGGGAAGGCCACGTTCTCGAACACGCTGAGATCCGAGAACAGCGCACCACTCTGGAACAGCATGCCCATGCGACGCCGCATGCGGAACAGTTCGCGCCGCGACAGGGCATGCACATGGTGACCGGCGATATCCACACGCCCGGCGGACGGGGTCAACTGCCCCCCGATCAGCTTGAGCAGCGTCGTCTTGCCGGTACCGGAGGGCCCCATGATGGCGGTGATCTTGCCACGCGGAATCTTCAGGTCTATCCCGGAGAAGATCTCGCGCTCTCCACGGGTGAAGCGCAGGCCTTCGACACGAATCAATGCGTCGTCGAGGTCGATGTCAGCGGAGCCACGGCGAGAGGATGGCGATGCATCAGCGCCGGCCGCAGCGGTCGCTGTAGCAGCCTGACCGGGTAATTCAGTCATAGAAGCATCCGCTGTGAGGGAGTCACGACACTGGCCATGGGCAATCCGTCGCCTGGCACTGTGCCGCGAGTCCGAATCTTGGAGTTCATGGATCACGTCATTCGGGAATCAAGTTAGTTAGCGAACATCGTATCCGAACCCGCCCCCTCACTACCAGTCCGTTGCAGGGTCCATCGCATCCCGCAGATGCGATCCCTTGCCTTGCAATGCCTTGGGGGGATGCGTTTAATGGCGCGGTCACTGGCGACAAGCCGCTGCCCTGCCTCCTGCCCCGAGAGTTCCGATGCTATATCCCATCCTCGCTGTCATCCTTGGCCTGATAGGTCTTGTCTGGAGCGCCGATCGCTTCGTCGAAGGCGCCGCCGCTACCGCATGGCGAGCTGGCATGAGCAAGCTGCTCATCGGGATGACCATCGTCTCCATCGGCACTTCGGCGCCGGAGATCGTGGTCTCGATCATGGCCTCACTTGACGGCACCCCCGACATCGCCACCGGCAATGCTCTGGGGTCCAACATCGCCAACATCGGTCTGGTGCTGGGCGTCACGGCGCTCATCGCTCCCATCCCAGTGCATTTCGGCCTGGTGCGCCGTGAACTGCCGCTGCTGCTGGCCGCGACGGCACTGGGGGGCTATGCCCTCTCCAACAGCGGGCTCGAGCGTCTGGATGGCATCCTGCTGCTGGCACTGCTGGTGTTCACGCTTGTCTGGCTGTTCAAGGTCGACTCGCCGAGTGACGCCGAGAGTCAGGATGACGTCCCTGAGATGAGCGCCGGACGCGCCATCTTCTGGCTGCTCTTCGGTCTGGCGGTGTTGATCGCCAGCTCACGCGCGCTGGTCTGGGGCGCCACCGATATCGCCCAGGCACTCGGCGTCCCCGAACTGATCATCGGCCTGACCGTCATCGCCATCGGCACCAGCCTGCCGGAGCTCGCGGCCAGCGTGGCCAGCGCACTCAAGCGCCATCACGACATCGCCATCGGCAACGTCATCGGCTCCAACCTCTTCAACATCCTGGCCGTCCTGCCGGTACCGGGCCTGCTGGCACCGGGGCCGGTGGATGGCAGCGCCATCAGTCGCGACTACCCGGTGATGCTCGGTCTGACCCTGATGCTGGCCGCCCTGCTCATCTGGCAGCGTCGCGGCCGCATCGGCCGTGGTCCGGGGCTGGTGCTGCTGGCCTGCTACCTCGGCTACACGGCCTGGCTTGCCATCAGCCTGACTCGCTGACGCCTGTGGGCGGACAGGCCGGAACGATCAGGCCATCCGCCCCGTGTCAGCATCACGCCCGAGGCGTTGCAGCGCGTGAGTGACGCCTCTCTCACGTACCTTGAGTCCTGGCCACACACAGGCAACAATCTGAACATGACCAAGTCCTCCAGAATCCAGCCCGCCACCTCCGACATGTCTTCCACTGCCGATGATTCGCCCTCCAGCGGCCGCGATCACGCCGCCATGCAGGCGGATTTCCGCGCCAGCGCCCGACGCACCTTCGCGATCGAGGGCGCCGCCATCGCGGCACTGGAGCACCAGCTGGATGCAGAGTTCGATCGTGCCTGCCAGCTGATGATGGCGACCAAGGGTCGGGTGATCGTCACCGGCATGGGGAAATCCGGCCATATCGCCAGCAAGATCGCGGCGACTCTGGCCAGCACCGGCACGCCGGCGTTCTTCGTGCATCCCGGCGAAGCCAGCCATGGGGATCTCGGCATGATCACCTCGTCGGACACGGTGCTGGCACTGTCCAATTCCGGTGAAACCGCCGAAGTCACCGCCCTGCTGCCACTGCTCAAGCGCATGGGGACGCCGCTGGTCTCGATGACCGGCAAGCCCGGCTCGACGCTCGCGCGTGATGCAGACGCACACCTGGACACCAGCGTCGCCCAGGAGGCCTGTCCGCTGAATCTGGCACCGACGGCCTCCACGACCGCCGCACTGGTGATGGGGGATGCGCTGGCCGTGGCACTGCTGGAAGCCCGCGGCTTCACCGCCGAGGAGTTCGCACTCTCTCATCCCGGTGGCAGTCTGGGGCGGCGACTGCTGCTGCGCGTCCAGGACGTCATGCATCAAGGCGATGCCCTGCCACGCGTGGCGCTGGGCAGCCCGCTGCGCGATGCGCTGCTCGAGATCACCCGCCAGGGCATGGGGTTCACCTGCGTGATCGACGAGGACGAGCATCTGGTCGGCGTCTATACCGATGGGGATCTGCGCCGCACCCTGGACCAGCACGGCGATCTGCGTGCGCTCAAGGTCGATGACGTCATGACGCGCGGTGGCAAGACCATCCGCTCCAGCATGCTGGCCGCCGAGGCGGTGCGCATCATGGAAGAAAACCGCATCAGCGTTCTGGTAGTCTGTGACGAGGATGAGCACCCGATCGGCGCCATCCACATGCACGGCCTGCTGGCCAGCGGCGTGATCTGAACTCCCCCGCGGGATTGCTGTCTCTGCACGACAGTCCCGTGAGTCTGGCGAGGGCAGCACGCAGCCGTTGGCGGTCGTCGCCTACAGGAATGCGTCACGCATGCACGGAATGCGAGGAGAAAGACCATGAATGACATCACTTCCCTGGCGGAGGACTACCCCCAGGACATCATCGACCGCTCACGTCGCGTGCGCCTGCTGGCGCTGGATGTGGACGGCGTGCTGACGGACAACCGGCTGCACTACGATGCCAATGGCGTGGAAACCAAGAGCTTCCATGTCCAGGATGGCCACGGCCTCAAGCTGATCCTGCGCAGCGGTATCCGGGTCGCCTTGATCACGGGTCGCAGCTCGCCGATGGTGGAACGTCGCGCCAAGGAGCTGGGTATCCAGGACGTCATTCAGGGCCGCGAGGACAAGCTGGTCGCGCTGACCAACCTGTGTCGCGAGCACGATATCGCGCTGGATGACGTGGCCTACTGCGGAGATGACCTGCCGGATCGCGAAGCCATTCGTCGCGTCGGTCTGGGGGTCAGCGTTCCCAACGCCATGCCCTATGTGATGAGTGAAGCCAATTGGGTGACCACGCGTCAGGGCGGTGATGGTGCCGTGCGCGAGATCTGTGATCTGCTGCTCAAGGCACAGGGCCACTGGGCCTCGGTGCTGGATACCTATCTGCAGGAGTCGCGCGCCTGATGCCACGTCTGCCCCGTCCCTCTCCGCGCCTGTGGCTGATGCTGCTGCTCCTGCTGGTCGGCGGCGTCATGGCCCTGATCGAGCAGCGCAACAGTCTGGAGTCGACAGTGGATGTCGACGCCAGCAGTGATGAGCCGGATTACTATCTCGAGGGGGCTGACATGACGCGCTTCGATGCGCGGGGAGTGTCGATCCAGTCGATGACCTCCCCGCACATCGAACACACGCCAGGCGATGACGTGACGCGTGCGCAGGCACCGAAGATCCGGACCAACGACAGCGAAGACCGTCGCTGGTACGCCACGGGTGACAGTGGCGTGTTGAGTGCCGGCGGCGACACCTTCACCCTCGAGGGCAATGCCAGGCTGCGCCAGCCTTCGGACGCCTGGACACTGGACACCGACGTGCTGCATTACAGTCGTGAGCAGAACCGTGCCTGGAGTGACGTGCCGGTGGTGATCACCCAGAATGGTCAACGCGTCGAGAGTGACCGCTTCAGCGCTGACCTCTCTCAGGATTCCGCCCAGCTGGAAGGCCGCGTCCGCAGTACCCTGCAACCCGGCAAGGGCAAGAGCGATGCCGCCCGGGAAGCCGAGACTCTCGACACCGGCAATGACACCACCCGTGACGATGATGGCCGCGTCTCCAGCACCTTCGATGCCGCGCCGGCCCAGGATCAGTGAGCGCACCCCTGCATGCGCCGAATCCTCTCTCCCCGATTTCCGCTTCACGATGGCCTGAGTGATCGTGAAGCCTTACCAGTTCTGCCAAGGAGCACTCCATGACTTCAACGACTCTCACGCCCTTGACGGTCTGGCGCCAGACACTCAGACCCGGTGTCATGGCCCTTGGCCTGGCACTTGGCATGACGACGCTTTCCCCGACCGCACTGGCGCTGGACAGCGATGCCAACCAGCCGATCAACATTGCCGCCGACTCACTGTCACTGGATGACAAGGCCGGCACGGCCACCTATACCGGTCGCGTGGAAATGCGCCAGGGCAGCATGAAGCTGGATGCCGCGCGCGTGGACATCAGTCGCGCCGACAGCGGCGAGATTTCCCTGGTCAAGGCCACCGGCCAGCGCGCCTACATGGAGCAGAAACCCGATACCGACGAGCGACTGGTCAAGGGCTGGGCGAATACCATTCGCTACCACGCGCTGGAGCGCCGGGTGGAACTGGTCGGCGATGCCCGTCTGGAGAAAGGCGATGACACCTTCGAAGGTGGCTACGTGGAATACTTCCTGGACAAGCGCCAGGTCAATGCCAGCAATGGCACCGATGCCTCATCCTCCGAGGGGTCACGCGTCCACATGACCCTGACGCCACGTGGCGCCAATGCCAGCAAGGGTCAATGAGAATGACTGCTGCCAGCCCACGTACCCTCAGCGCTCGTCATCTGGCCAAGGCCTACAAGGGTCGCAAGGTCGTCAAGGACATCTCGCTGGAAATCCGCCAGGGTGACATCGTAGGCCTGCTGGGCCCCAACGGGGCCGGCAAGACGACCTCGTTCTACATGATCGTCGGCCTCGTGCGCTCGGATGCCGGTAGCGTGACCATCGATGACCACGACCTGTCCGGCGCCGCCATGCATCAGCGGGCTCGCGCCGGCATCGGCTATCTGCCCCAGGAAGCCTCGATCTTCCGCAAGCTCTCGGTGTCCGACAACATCATGGCGATCCTCGAGACGCGCAAGGATCTGGATCGCAACGGACGCAAGGCACGCCTGGAGGAGCTGCTCAACGAGTTCAGCATCACGCATATTCGTGACAGTGCCGGCATGAGCCTTTCCGGCGGGGAGCGCCGCCGCGTGGAGATCGCTCGCGCACTGGCCACCGAGCCGGACTTCGTGCTGCTTGATGAGCCGTTTGCCGGCGTGGACCCCATCTCGGTGGGCGAGATCAAGAGCATCGTGCGCCAGCTGCGTGACCGCGGCATCGGGGTGCTGATCACCGATCACAACGTGCGCGAGACACTCGACATCTGCGATACCGCCTACATCGTGGGCGATGGCCAGATCATCGCGCATGGCGACGCCGACACCATCCTCGCCAACCAGCAGGTGCGTGATGTCTACCTGGGCCATGAGTTCAAGCTCTAGCCCGAGAGTGGCGTCAGCCTGGTGAGAGCCGTCAGCCTGGTGAGAGCCGTCAGCCTGGTGAGAGCCGTCAGCCTGACGAGAGCCGTCCGACCTCTTCTGCTCTCACCAGCACCCTCCAGCACCCGCCACTTCCTGCTTCACTGTCGGGGCCTCGTTCCCCGCCCCCTCACGCAAGCGCCTCGACAGGCGCTTGCGTGATCTCCCCGTGAACCCTCCTGCTCTGCCACACCTCACTCGAATGCATGACGTCCATACCACCTTGGTGGCAACATGGCATGCAAGTTGCTTGAATATTCTCGACTGCCCCTTGTCAGTGCCCCGACCCACGGTATAGCGTAGATGCACGTTCCTTTGCCGTGAATGACAGACCCCATGAAACCCACCTTGCAGCTTCGACTCGGCACTTCCCTGACCATGACCCCGCAACTTCAGCAAGCGATCCAGCTGCTGCAGTTGTCGACGCTGGACCTGCGTCAGGAGATACAGCAGGCGCTTGAGTCAAACCCCATGCTGGAGCTTGACGAGGAATACGAGTCGCTGGATGTCGCGGAGACACAGGACAAGAGCGAGATCTCCACCTCCGAGACCAACAGCGAGATTCCTGAAGAATACCCTCTCGACAGTGACTGGTCGGACCTCTACCAGGATCACGCAGGCAGCCTGACCAGTTCCGGCAGCGGAAGCTCGAGCGAGGACGGGCCGGACTTCGATCGCAACACCAGTGTCGAAAGCCTGCAGGACCACCTGCGCTGGCAGCTGGCGATGACGGACCTCGATGCGCGTGAACGCCAGATGGCGGAGAGTCTGATCGATGCGGTGGATGGGGCCGGCTACCTGAGCATGAGCCTGGACGAACTGGTCGATGGCCTGCGAGGTCAGGGACTGCCCGGCCTCAAGGCGTCGGAACTCGAGCAGGTCCTGCTGCGCCTTCAGCAGTTCGATCCCACCGGTGTGTTCGCTCGAGACCTGCGGGAATGCCTGCTGCTGCAGCTGGCCCTGCTGCCGGACGATCTGCCATTGCTGGCCCAGGCCCGCCGTCTGGTGCGGCAATTCCTCGAGGCACTGGGCAATGACGATCGCAAGCTGCTCAAGCGTCGCCTGAGCCTGGATGATGATGAGCTGGATCACGTCATTCGTCTGGTACGGGCGCTCGACCCGCGCCCGGCGTCCGCCTGGGGCGAGCCTGCCAGTGATTACGTCATCCCGGACCTGCTGGTCCGTCATACGCGTCACGGCTGGCAGGTCGAGCTCAACCCGGAAGCGCTGCCCAAGCTGCGTATCCAGCCGGAATATGCCGCCCTCATCAAGCGGGCCGACAAGTCCGCGGACAATACCTTCCTCAAGGACAATCTTCAGGAAGCCCGCTGGCTGATGAAGAGCCTGTCCTCACGCAATGACACCCTGCTCAAGGTGGGCCGCGAGATCATGGCGCGCCAGATCGACTTCCTCGAGCAGGGGGAAGAAGGCATGAAGCCGCTGATCCTCGCCAACATCGCGGAAGTGGTCGAGATGCACGAATCCACCATCTCGCGGGTGACCACCCAGAAATATATCCACACCCCGAGAGGCGTGTTCGAACTCAAGTTCTTCTTCTCGAGTCAGGTGGGTGGCAGCGGCAACGGTGACGCGCACTCCAGCACCGCGATCCGTGCGCGCATTCGCAAGCTGATCTCGGAAGAACCGGCGCGCAAGCCATTGTCCGACTCACGCCTGGTGGATCTGCTGGCCAGTGATGGCATCGAGGTAGCGCGCCGGACGGTCGCCAAGTATCGCGAGGCCATGGGCATCCCCTCCTCCAGCGAGCGCAAGCGCTTAGCGTGAGTCTCGACAACGGATACCCGCAGGCCAGCGGACTCCACACGTCGGAGCGCTGAAGCTCGCCCCCTTGCACCTGCCATCCTGGCATCATCTGCCAATCGGTCGTCTGAATACCGGTTGGCAATGCCTGTCCTTGCGACTGCGTGAGTGACTTCACGCCCCAATTGCCTATTTTTCCAGCCACTTTTCTCCAGAGTGCTTTCTTTTTCCCTCACATCCCACGGACAGATAGCCAGGGGTCGCCACCGACTCCTGCCACACGAACGTCGACGTAAATGCTGACATTGGCCACAAACGGCCGGTTTCTCGAGCCCCATTCCGTCCGTGATGCGAGGCGATGCTCATGAAGAACCTGCTGATATCCCTCGCTGGGTTGAAGACAAGCCTTGCCCCACGATGCAGCGCAGCGTTGATCTTTGTTCAAAGCTTGGGCATTGTCGGGGTAGACGCTCGGTACACCGGCACCGCCGCTCTCGCCAGCAGATGATCGCCACGAGACCATGGCCGGAGTCAGAAAGTGGCCGCGCGTTCAATCAGGGTTTGCTCGCAGTCAAAAAGGGTTACAATTCAAAGGCAACCCGCTGGATAAAGGAGCGTGTCCATGCAAGTGAATATCACCGGGCATCATGTGGAACTCACCGATCCTCTCCGCGATTATGTCAACGAGAAGCTCGCTCGCCTCGAACGGCATTACGACAACATCACCAATGTTCAGGTGACACTGTCGATCGAGAAGGAACGCCAACAGGCTGCCTGCACCCTGCACGCCGCTGGCGCCGACCTCCATGCCCTGGCAGAAGACCCCAACATGTACGCTGCCATCGACGCGCTCGCCGACAAGCTGGACCGCCAGCTGGTCAAACACAAGGAAAAGTCCCAGGCTCGCTCTCAGGGCACCGGGACCCGTTGACCTTCTGCCATGACACTTGATCAGATCCTTCCCCCCGAGCGCACGCTCTACGGCGTCCCCGGGGGGAGCAAGAAGCGGGTGCTGGAATTCTTCAGCACCTTCATTGCTCAGAACATTCCCAGCCTGGACAGCCAGGAAGTCTTCTCGCGCCTGATCGGGCGCGAGAGACTGGGTTCGACGGGCATCGGCCACGGCGTGGCCGTGCCACATGCACGCAGTCCACACTGCAAGACCCCCATCGCGGCGTTCATGAAGCTCGGTGACCCCATCGACTTTGACGCCATCGATGGCGAACCCATCGATCTGCTGTTCGTGCTGCTGGTCCCCGAGGAGGCAGATGACACCCATCTCACTCTGCTCGGCCAGGTGGCGGAACTGCTCAACTCGCCCACCAACCGGGCAGCATTGCGCCAGGCAGACAGTCAGCGAGCATTGTTCGATGCCCTGACCTCGGCCATCGCCGAATTGCCGGCGCGCTGAACCTGCAAGCCCGGACTCGCTCCGGGCTTGTCGCTGACTGGCCTCAGGCACCCTCCGCTTTCACCTCATGCTGACCTCGCCCTGGGAGAGCACTCCATGAAGATCGTGATCATCAGTGGTCGCTCCGGTTCCGGCAAATCGATTGCCCTCCAGGCGCTGGAAGACATTGGCTACTATGCCATCGACAATCTGCCCGGCATGCTGCTGGCACCATTGGTCGAGCAGCTGGAAAAGGACAGCCCCACCCGCCGGCGCATCGCGGTCTCCATTGACGCGCGCAACCTCCCCGATGCCCTGAGTCGCTTCCCTGAACTGCTCGACAGCGTTCGTCAGAGCGGCATGGATGTGCAGGTCGTCTACCTGACCACGGACTCCCGTGTCCTGCTCGAACGCTATTCCGCGACCCGCCGCCGTCATCCGCTGACCCGCGACAATGACCGCACGCTGGCCGAGGCCATCGAGATCGAGCAGCAGACACTGGCCCCGATTCGTCAGAAGGCGGATCTTGTCATCGACTCGACCAACCTCAGCGTGCATGACCTGCGCTCGCGCATCACCGAACAGGTCGCACAGCACAGCTCTCGTCATCTGACACTCACCTTCGAGTCCTTCGGCTTCAAGCATGGCGTGCCGACCGATGCCGACATGGTGTTCGATGCCCGCTGCCTGCCCAACCCCTACTGGGACATCAATCTGCGCAGCGATACCGGTCGTGATGACAGCGTGGCGGAATTCCTGCAGCGCTACCCGGACGTCAAGGCGATGCAGGATGACATCACCGGCTGGCTGGAACGCTGGCTGCCCGCCTATCAGGCCAGCAATCGCAGCTACCTGACCGTTTCGGTGGGCTGTACCGGTGGCCAGCATCGCAGCGTCTATCTCTGCGAGCAGCTGGCCGAACATTTCGCCAAGCAGCTTCCGGAAGTGCGTCTACGCCACCGGGAGCTGGGGATCCATACGGCCCTGGCGATCAGCGATACCCGTCAGGAGTCACACGATGCCCAGTCGTGAACTGGTTCTGACCAACAAGCGCGGGCTGCATGCTCGCGCTGCCACCAAGCTGGTCAACTGCTGTGCGCCCTTCGAGGCCACGGTCATGGTCAGTCACGGTGAGCGACGCGCCAACGCGGCCAACGTCATGGCGCTGCTGATGCTGGCAGCCCCGTGTGGCACGGCGCTGATCATCGATGTCGAGGGCGAACAGGCAGATGAGGCCCTGTCTGCGATCGAGTCCCTGTTCGAGGCGCGCTTCGAAGAGGAAGAATGACGCCTCCGCACGCCATCTGACATCCCCCGCCCGCCGGCTTTCTGCCACTTTTTCCGCGCTGATTGCCCTATCGATAAGAAACAGTGTTTTCTTTTGTCGACGCGCCCCCCTGCGCCAATGGTAGAATCAACGCTGTCCTTCATGTCGACAGGGGAAGCCGACAGATGAGCAAGACGTCACGCAAACTCAAGCCTAGACTTGATCGCCTGTCACAGGCACTGGAAAGTGGCGAGCTGGATCAGGCAAGGCGCATGCTGAATCGCGGCCTGGCACCGGTGGACGTGGCCCACTTGCTGGAATCCTCCCCCCCCAAGGAGCGCAACCTGCTCTGGGAGCTGGTCGACGCCGAACTTCAGGGCGATGTGCTCCAATACCTTGGCGAGGATATCCAGAGCGACTTCCTCAAGGACATGGATGCCGAGGACGTCCTGGCCGCCACCGAGAATCTGGAACCGGATGATGTCGCTGACATCCTCCAGCGGCTTCCGAATGCCGTGATTCTCGAAGTCCTCGACTCCATGGAGGCGCAGGAACGCCAGCGGGTCGAGACGGTGCTGTCCTATCCCGAGGACACTGCCGGCGGCTTGATGAACACGGACACCATCACCATCCGTCCGGACATCACCCTGGATGTCGTGTTGCGTTACATCCGCCGTCACGAGCGACTTCCCGATTCCACCGACACCCTGCTGGTCGTCTCGCGCCGCGATGAATTCATCGGCGCCCTGCCCATCAACCGCCTGCTGGTCTCTGACCCCGGTGTCACAGTGCGCGAGGTGATGGATACCGACAGCGTGGTGATTCCGGCATTGATGCCGGAGAGCGAGGTCGCCTCGCTGTTCGAGAAGCATGACCTGATCTCGGCGCCTGTCGTCGGCGGTGATGGCAATCTGCTCGGGCGCATCACCATCGATGACGTGGTCGACGTCATCCGCGGCGATGCCGAGCACCAGGTCATGTCGATGGCGGGGATGGACGAGGATGAAGATACCTTCTCCCCGGTGATGCGCACCTCCTGGCGTCGCGCCATCTGGCTTGGCATCAACCTGCTGACCGCCTTCATGGCGTCCGCCGTGATCGGGATGTTCGAGGGCACCATCCAGAAGATCACCGCGCTGGCGGTACTGATGCCCATCGTCGCCAGCATGGGCGGCATTGCCGGCTCACAGGCACTGACGGTACTGATTCGCGGCATCGCACTGGGACACGTCAAGAGTGGCAACGTGCGCTGGCTTCTCAAGCGCGAAATCATCGTCGCGGGACTCAATGGTCTGCTGTGGGCGGTGGTGGTCGCCGGGATCGCCATCGTCTGGTTCGGTGATGTCCAGTTGGGGGCCATCATCGGTGCCGCCATCATGATCAATCTGTTGATCGCGGCCGTGACCGGGACATTGCTGCCGATACTGCTCAAGAAGCTCAATATCGACCCGGCCCTCTCCGGCAGCGTGATCCTGACCACCGTGACCGACGTGATCGGCTTCATGGCCTTCCTGGGCCTGGCGACCTGGCTCTATCTGTAATACGCCCGATGGATTCCAGTGACTGCTCCAGAAAACAACACGGCCGCTCCCAAGGGAGCGGCCGTGTTGTTTTCTGAACTCTCGCGCAGAGACAGAAGTGTCAGCGATCAGCCTTCCAGCTCATCGTCTTCACCTTCGGACATGCCCGCGACGGTCATGCCACCGATCAGCCAGCTGCCAGAGTGGATGCTGCCCCGGGTATCGACATCATCACCGACCGCCAGCAGATTGGCGGCCATGTCACGCAGATTGCCGGCGATCGTGAACTCCTCGACCGCGTGCTGGATCTCGCCATTCTCGACCCAGAAGCCCGAAGCGCCACGTGAGTAGTCACCGGTCACGCCGTTGACGCCCTGACCCATCAGCTCGGTCACCAGCACGCCGGTGCCCATCTGCTTGAGCATCTCGTCACGGGAGGTCAGTGGCGCGGTGATGCGCACGTTGCGCGCGCCGCCCGCGTTGCCGGTGGTCTGCATGCCCAGGCGACGAGCACTGTAGGCGCTCAGCATGTAACTCTGCACCTTGCCGTCGGCAAAGTAGACATTGTCACGCGTGGCGACACCGTCGTTGTCGAAGGCGGCACTCGACATGCCACCCACCTCACGCGGCTTCTCGCCGAGGGTGAACCAGTCAGGGAACAGCGGCTGACCCAGGCTGTCGCACAGGAAGCTGGACTCACGATACAGCGAGCCACCCGCGATGGCGGACAGATAGTGCCCTACCAGGCCTGCCGACATCTGCGGGTCGAACATGACCGGCATGCGCCCCGTCGCCACCTTGCGCGCGTTGAGGCGTGCCAGCGTGCGGCGCGCAGCCTCACGCCCCACATCCTCCGGGGAGCGCAGGTCGGCCGGGTTGCGCACGCTGGTGTAGTCATAGTCACGCTGCATGCCCTGTTCATCCCTGGCGATCAACATGCAGGACATCGAGTGTCGGCTGCCGCACTGACTGGCCAGGAAGCCGTGGCTGTTGCCGTAGACCTGCACACCTTCCCCACTGGAGAAGCTGGCACCTTCGGATTGCGCGATACCTTCCACTTCCAGTCCGGCACGCTCACACGCCAGCGCCAGATCCGTCGCGTCATCGACGCTGATCGCCCAGGGGTGATGCGCCTGAAGATCCGGGAAATCGGTGGCCATCAGTTCGGCCGGCGCCAATCCGGCAAAGCTGTCCTCGCCGGTGTAATGAGCGATGGAGACCGCTTTCTCGACCGCGGCACGAATCGAGTCGCTACCGGCGTCGGAAGAGGTCGCGCTGCCCTTGCGATTGCCCAGATACACGGTCACGCCGATCCCCTGGTCACGCGACAGTTCGACGGTTTCGACTTCTCCGTCACGCACCGAGATGCTGACGCCCTGATCGACGCTGGCGCCCACCTCACAGGCATCGGCTCCCAGACTGCGGGCCAGCTCGAGCGCTTCGCTGACGCGGCGCTCCAGCAGTTGTTGCTGAGCAACGGCATCAAAGGCCTGGCTCATGTTGTTCTCCTTCTGAGGAGACGGGGCGCTGGCAGTGCTATACTGCCGCAAATTTCCCCGACTCGTTGGAATTGGCATGCGTAAAGAAAGACCTGAGGAGCTCGTCGAGCGTCCCAGCAAATCCCAGATGAAGCGTGAAATGATCGAGCTTCAGGCCCTCGGCAAGAAGATCATCGACATGCCGGCCGGTCAGCGCGCCAAGTTCCCGCTCTCCGATGACATGCTGGCCGCCATCGATGAGTGCGGACGCATTCGCAGTCATGAAGGCCTGCGCCGTCATATGCAGTACGTCGGCAAGCTGATGCGCAAGGAAGATCTCGAGGCCATCAACGCCGTCTTCCAGAGCATGGAGCAGCAGAGCATCCGTCGGGATGCCTCCTTCCAGCGCCTGGAGCGCTGGCGCGATCGCCTGATCGAGGACGACGAAGCCTTCGTGATCTTCGTCGAGGACTACCCGGAGGTGGACCGCCAGGCACTGCGTCAGCTGATCCGCAATTCACGCGCCGAGCGTGATGCCGGCAAGCAGCCCAACAGCGCCAAGAAGCTCTTCAGGCTGCTGCGTGCCGAGCTCGATCTGTAATTCTGACACCTCACGCTTCATCGACGCCGCCGCGGCCCTGCCACGGCGGCGTCGTCATATCGCTTCTCTGCTGATCAAGCGCACCGGTTCATGACTGGGTGCCACCGACCGTCAGCTCATCGAGCTTCAGCGTCGGCTGGCCGACCCCGACCGGCACCGACTGACCGTCCTTGCCACAGACCCCGACCCCGGTATCCAGCTCGAGATCATTGCCGATCATCGAGACGCGACCCATGGCTTCCGGGCCGTTGCCGATCAGGGTCGCGCCCTTGACCGGTGTGGTCACCTTGCCGTCCTCGATCAGATAGGCTTCGCTTGCGGAGAACACGAAGCGCCCGGAGGTGATGTCCACCTGGCCACCGCCGAAGCTGACCGCATAGAGGCCGCGCTTGACGCTCTTGATGATCTCCTGCGGGTCACGATCGCCACCCAGCATGTAGGTGTTGGTCATGCGGGGCATCGGCAGGTGCGCAAAGGACTCGCGACGCGCATTGCCCGTCGGCGCCATGCCCATCAGGCGGGCATTCAGCTTGTCCTGCATGTAACCGGTGAGGATGCCATCCTCGATCAGCGGCGTGTACTGACCCGGCGTGCCTTCATCGTCCACCGACAGCGAGCCACGGCGGTCCGCCAGCGTCGCATCGTCGACCACGGTGACGCCGCGCGCCGCGACCTGTTCGCCCATGCGCCCCGCGAAGGCGGAGCTGCCCTTGCGGTTGAAATCCCCTTCCAGACCATGACCGACCGCTTCGTGCAGCAGCACGCCCGGCCAGCCATTGCCCAGCACCACCGGCATCTGCCCGGCGGGCGCATCGACGGCCTCGAGATTGACCAGTGCCTGACGCACGGCTTCCCGCGCGTAGCGCTCGGCGACGTTGTCGTCACGCAGACGGGTCAGCGGGAAGCGTCCGCCGCCACCGGCACTGCCACGCTCACGACGGCCATTGCGCACCGCGATCACGCTGATGTTGAAGCGCACCAGCGGACGCAGGTCCGCGGCCAGGGTGCCATCACTGGCACGCACCATCACCACCTCGTAAAGCGCCGACAGCGAGGCCGAGACCTGACTGATGGACGGGTCAAGGCCGCGGGCGATGCGGTCCGCTTCCTTGAGCAACGCGACCTTGTCCTCGGCACTCAGGCCATTGAGCGGGTCGATGCCGGAATAGAAGGACGGTGCCTCGGTGATGATCGAACGGGCGACCGTGCCATTGCTGCCACTGCGTGAGATGCCGGCGGCAGTACGACCGGTGTCGGCAAGCGCGGCGGCATCGATCTGATTGGAATAGGCGAAGCCTGTCTTCTCTCCCGCCAGTGAGCGCACGCCGACGCCACCATCGATGTTGTAGCTGGCGTCCTTGACGACACCATCTTCCAGCACCCAGCTCTCTTGCCAGATACGCTGGAAGTAGAGGTCGGCATAGTCGGTACCCGGACCCATGGCATGTGCCAGGCCGGCATCCAGATCATCCAGGCTGAGTCCGCCCGGGGTCAGCAACAGGGCCGCGGCATCGTCGAGCACGCGACCGGAACTCGCATTTTGCGTCATTCGGCACTTTCCAGAGTAATGTTCGGGTCGCCCCAGGGGCCTGATACCCGATAGTGAATTTGCGTCACCTTGTCGATGAAGCGACCGAAGATCTTGTCGGCCACGAACAGCGCACCGCCCACGGCGGGGGCGCCTGCCAGCACGGCGGCCAACGGCAGGTTCTGACTGACCGGCACCGTGATGGCCATGTGTTGATCAAGGGTACCGCGAAGCAGGTCAACCTGCCCGTTGAGCGTCACGGTGGTGGACGGCGCCTCGATACGCAAGGGGCCATCGCTTTCCAGACGCCCCGCAAAGAGAGTCGCGGCGCCCCGCACCTTGTCGAAGGCCGTGCCCTTGTCGGTCACATCCGAGAAATCCAGCGACAGACGACGCAGCAGATTGTCGACGTTGACCAATCCCAATAGCCGCGCGGACGCCGAGCCGAGATTCAGGAAACGTCCGTCGTCCAGCTTGACCTCGAGCCGCCCGTTGGAGCGCGACAGCGCAAAGTCCTGCGGCGCCCCCGGCCAGGCCAGCTTGGCCTCGGCGCGTGCGCGCTCGGCCTCGATGCCGCGTGGCTGGGACAACCGCTCCAGCAGCCCGCCCAGATCGCTGCCATCCGCGGAAAGACGAGCGCGCGTCAGACTGTTGGCACCGGCATCTTCCCAGGTGATGTTGCCCTGGGCCGTCATGTCGCCCACGGTAATGGCAAGGGGGGACACCACCAGCCGCTGTTGATCCGACTGCCACTCTGCACTGATGGGCCCCAGCTGCTGCTCGCGCCAGATGAGACGTGCCAGGCGCAGGCTGCCTGCCGGCAGCTCGGCCAGCGCCGCTGGGTAGGGAGTCGGCTCGACCCCGGTAGCCACGGCCTCGGTGAAGTTGCTTGGCGCAGGCTCGGGGGTTTCCCGGGTCTGTGGCGGCCAAAGCGCGTCGAGATCAAGATGATCGAGATCCAGAATCAACGGCCGCGCGGCCCCGGACTGCCAGACGAGCTCCCCACTGGCGAGCCTGCCCTCCAGAGTGGCCGCCAGCCCCAGCGCTTGCTGTTGAGAGCTCTGACGAGGCGCTGCCTCAAGCGTCATCGGGCCGGTACACCGATCCTGGATCATCAGACAATCGGTGGCAACGCGCAGCCGCGACAGCTCGCTGAGTGCATCGCCACCGCTGCCACTGGCTCCATCATCGCCACTCGCGCCGGATAGCGCCCCGCCCCATGATGACCAGAGCTCAGGTGCCAGCGTCGGCGTCCGCCAGGCGATATCCCACCCCGTACGGGACGGCCATTGCGGGTCGCTCGGCCAACGTTCCAGCCACAGCTGGCCGGTCATCGGCACCTTGCTGCCATCATCACGCGTATTGCCGCCTTGCCAGCGAGCGCGGGCACGATTGGCGAGCACGACATCGCCACCGCCCTCGGCGAGCCCGACCTCCACCGACAATGCCGCGGTTTCATCACGCGCCTTGCCGAAGGGGGCCGGCAGATTGATGGCCGCGCCCTTGAGATCACTCGACAGCTGCAGGCTGGCTCCCTCCTCGGGCAGCATCAGACGCGCCTGATAATCGAACGTGCCGCCCAGCGCACGCGGGCTATCTCCCTGATTCAGTGCGGCACGGCTATCCTGCGCCGCATCACCGAGCAGCGTCTCGGGAGCCCCCAGCCAGCTCAGCACCGGTGCCAGCGGCGCCTGGCCACTGAAGGTCACCGCCCCCTTGCTGGCCGAATCCGCCTGACCGATATTGAGTGCCGCCTTGACCGCGCCACCGAACAGCTGCCCTGACAGGTCGCCGGTCAATTGCTCGCGCTGTCCTTCAGGACGCGTGGGGTCATGCACGAATGCCAGCGGGCCGCGAATGCCGACGATCTCGATGCCCGGCCCGGGGAAGGCCAGGCTTGCCGCCTGTCTCTCCCCGACCTTGCCCGTCACCTCCACCCGCGCCTGCTCGGCATCTTCAAGCGGTACGCGAATCTTCATGGCCGCCGCCACGGAGCCCTTGCCCTGCCACTCGGCCAAAAGCTCCGCGGTGTCCTCGAGCGGTGCATGCGAGAGCAGATCGAACAGCGCCTCGACACTGCCCGTGACATCCCCCTGGATATCCAGGGTGTCATCGTGCATGTCGACCTTGGCCTGATCCACCGACAGACGCTGCGCGCTACCCAGCGCGACCGGCCGTGAGTACGCCGACTCGACACTGGCCGTGAGATCATTGTCATGCAGCTCGAGATTGCCCTTCACGCCGTCAAGCGCGGGCCAGCCCTCGACATAGCCGAGCCGCCCGTTCTCGATGGCAAGCTCGAGATCCATCGCGTCCCCGGGGCCGTAGCCATTCTCGCCATTGTCCTCATCCCAGACCTGCTCCAGATGCAGAGAACCCTCTGGCACGACACCTGCCACATCACGTGTCAGCCATTCGCGCAGGGAGGGGTCCAGTACCTTGAGCGGCAACCAGTCCGCCAGCGGGATGCTGCGAGCATCCACATCCTGCATGTCCAGATCCAGCTGGAAGCGGTCCGCATCATCCGTGGGGATCTGCAACCCGAAGCGACCCGTCACACTGGCGCCATGACGCGAGATATCCAGATCACGCCCGCTGATCTGGCTGCCGGCGTCATCCACCTGCCAGTCCACCACCCCCTGCGCGGACTCCAGTGACCAGCTGTCACCGAAGACTTCCGGGAAATGGAATCGCATGCCGGGGGCTCCCTGGAAGGTGACACTGCCCTGCATGCCCCCTTCATCACGACTCTGCGCCGTGACCCACGCCGCCAGCGGCCCGAGCCCCGGAGCGCCCTCCCAGGGCTCCACCTCGGTATCCGTCAGGCCAAGCGCCAGCGTCATGCTCAGCGGGGCTTCAAGGCCGATATTGGCCAGTGACAGGGACAGTCCGGTGGCGGTGCCACGCGGATCGAGTGACTCAAGTATCTCGCCCAGCTCGCCCAGCTCCAGCACGTTGCGCCAGCGGGCCACACGCGCCAGATCGAAGCGGCCGGTCACAAGCGAGACACTGCCATCGGCAAGATCCCCCGACAGGGAGATACGCTCAGGGAGGCTGGCAAGCGCGGCCTGCGATCGAGCAGGCGGCTCCTGTGAAGCGGAATCTGAATCCGATGGAGAATCCGAGCGCTGGGCCACCTGTGCCTCACCGTCACTCACGACGGCGTCATCGAGCTGCGAGGCTCCCACCGAGAGCTGATTGAGCCACGCCTGCCAGCGATCCCCGCCCGACAGATCCCGCAGCCACTGCCCCCGCGCATGGATGTCCTTGAGGGCCAGCATGGCGCCATCGTGATCCAGCGTCAGACGATTGAGATCGAGACGCAGGCGAGCGTCTTCCAGCCGTGCCTCTCGCCAGCGCGCCCACAGCGTGGCGTTGCCATCAGCGTCACGCAGCATCAGGCTGTCGCGCTCACCGATCAGGCGCCCGACACTGGCCAGTGCACCGGCATCCAGCTCCACCTGCAGCTGCGCGGAATAATCGGCGAGCCCCGCGTCGCCGGGCAGTACTTCCAGCACGGCACTCACGCCGGCCTGGGGCGACTCCCCTACGCGCAGCTGCCCCTCCAGATGAGCACGTTCACCATCACCGGCCAGCAACAACTCGGCCGCGTTCAGATTGAGCGTATCGTTGCGTCCATGCAGCACGAGACGTACATCCTCGAGCCTCACGCGCTGGCGCGCCAGCAGTGCCAGGCCCTGCTCGAGCTGTTCCAGGCTCATCTGCCCCTTGGGCTCGAGGGCTTCAGGCGGGCGCGGCGGCCCCGGCCAGCCCCAGCTGCCATCGTCATGCTGATAGAGGTGAACGATGACGCCAGTGGCGGTCGCACGGTCAAACACGGGCGCCAGATGGCGCAGGGAGGACAGCACATCAAGCCGCGACTCGAGACGCTCCACGCTCAACAGCGGGGCCGCCTCCATCTCGTCGGGCCGAAAGAGGTTCAGACCGGAGAGCTTGATGGCCGGGTCGAGATAGTCCATTCGCCCGTCAAGCGATGACATCCCGACATTGGAGTGGGTCTGGGTGGCGATGAAGTCGCTGATCGCGTCACGGCGAGATTCCAGCGTCGTCAGCCACCAGCGCAGGCCACCGATCACGATCGCCAGCACCGCCAGCAGCACCGCCAGCGCCATCAAGAGCCTTCGCCCCCAGCGCCGCCGCCGTGAAGGCGAAGGGATGGGAGACGAGGCTTGATGAGATGACGGAGCATCACCGGCCGTGGCGGCCGACTCCGTCGGTCCATCCCCCGCTGTCAGCCTGTCTGACTCAGCGGGCGGCACTTGCGGCTCATCCGAGGAAGAGGTCACACGCGGATCTCCGAGCAAACATGATGACACGCTACCTCACGCCTACGCAGGAGGGAGGCACCCGACCTCGAGGGCCATGCATCGCCCTGCTGTGCCAGCAGGGGGAACGAGTGTATCAATGCACCGATGGCGAGACTCCACCGGCGGGAACACAGATGGCGGGCACCTTACATGAGAACGATGTCATATTGCTCCTGAGTATAATGCGCCTCGACCTGGAAACGGATGGTCTTACCGATGAAACTCTCGAGGTCCGCCACCGAGGCCGACTCTTCATCCAGCAGACGGTCCACCACATTCTGGGAGGCCAGCACCATGTAGGTATCCGGACTGTAGGCACGCTCTTCGCGCATGATCTCACGGAAGATCTCGTAGCAGACTGTCTCCGGCGTCTTGAGGGTGCCGCGCCCCTGGCAGGTCGGACAGGCTTCGCACAGCACCTGCTCCAGACTCTCGCGGGTGCGCTTGCGGGTCAGTTGCACCAGCCCCAGTTCGGTCACGCCGGTCATCTTGTTCTTGGCGTGGTCCCGCTCCAGCGACTTCTCGAGCACTCTGAGCACCTGACGCTGATGCTCGGCCTCTTCCATGTCGATGAAGTCGATGATGATGATGCCACCCAGATTGCGCAGACGCAGCTGGCGGGCTATCGCCGTGGCCGCCTCGAGATTGGTCTTGAAGATGGTCTCTTCAAGATTGCGATGCCCGACGAAGCCACCGGTATTGACGTCGATGGTGGTCATCGCCTCGGTCTGGTCGATCACCAGATAGCCGCCGCTCTTGAGCTGGACCTTGCGCCCCATCGCCTTGTGAAGCTCATCCTCGACGCTGAACAGATCGAAGATCGGCCGCTCGCCGGGGTAATATTCGATGCGCCCTTCCATGTCCGGCATGAATTCGCTGGAGAACTCCTTCAAGCGCAGATAGTTCTCGCGGGAATCGATGCGCACACGCTCGATCTCGTCTCGCATCACGTCACGCAGGGTACGCATGAACAGTGGCAGATCGTCATAGATCACGCTGGGCACGGCGGCAGTCAGACGCCGCTCGCTGACCTTGCGCCACAGCCGCAGCAGGAAATGCATGTCCTGCTTGAGCTCCGCCTCGCTGATGCCCTCGGCGGCCGTGCGCAGGATGAAGCCCCCCGGAGCGTCCGGGTCAAGCTCGGTCAGGCAGCGCTCGGTCATCTCCTTGAGCCGCTCACGCTCGACATCGCTCTCGATACGCTGCGACACCCCGGTGTGGGGAGAGTCGGGCATGTAGACCAGATAGCGGGATGGTACCGACAGATGTGTGGTCAGACGCGCGCCCTTGGTGCCGATGGGGTCCTTGGTGACCTGCACCACCAGCGGCTGACCTTCGCTGAGCAGCTCGCGGATCGACAGCTGCTCATCATGCGGGGTATGCGCGGGCATCACCTCCTGCGCATGGATGAAAGCGGCACGTTCGAGACCGATGTCCACGAATGCCGCCTGCATGCCGGGCAACACGCGCACCACCTTGCCGCGATAGATATTGCCGACGATACCGCGCCGACCGCTGCGTTCGATGAACGCTTCCTGCAGAACACCGTTCTCGACGACCGCAACGCGGGTCTCCATCGGTGTCAGGTTGATCAATACCTCGCCACTCATAGCGCAAGTCCTTGTAAAGTCGTTGCTTGCGATTATGACATAGCAAGGCAGCCCCCGGCTGTGGTCTATCGACTAACGATGTCGCCGGCGGCTGATTTTCCACAATCCCCTCGGCGGCCCCCTGCCCGCCCGCCCACCGTCACGACTGCCAGCAGGCAATGCCCCTGGCCATGAGCAAGCGGGACGTCTCGTGCAATGGCAGCCCGACCACCGCGCTGTAACTGCCTTCAAGATGGCTGACGAAGATGGCGCCCAGCCCCTGGATCGCGTAGCCGCCGGCCTTGTCCGCGGGTTCTCCCGTGGCCCAGTACCGCGCGGCCTCCTCACGATGGATGGCGCGAAATGTCACGCGGCTCTCGACCAGCTCGCTCTCGCAGCACAGGGATGGTGACGGCTCGTTCGAGGCGGACGCCTGCTGACGATGGCAGAGCGTCACCGCGCTCAGGACCTGATGACGACGACCGGAAAGCGCCATCAGCATCTCGCGGGCATCCGCTTCATCGCGAGGCTTGCCCAGAATCCGGCCATCCAGCGCCAGGGCGGTATCGGCTCCGAGCACCACCGCCTCAGCCTCCCCCTTGTCCAAACGCCTGAATCCGGCCTGTGCCTTCTCACGCGCCATGCGCATGACGTAGTGCTCCGGCGACTCATCGGGACGAGGTGTTTCATCGATGTCGACCGGGGCCACCTCACACTTGACACCGATACTGGCCAGCAGCTCACGCCGACGCGGCGAGCCGGACGCCAGGACGAGACGTGGAGAACGTCCGGGAATCTCGGGCGCTGCGGGGGTTGCGACAATGGACGACGACGCTGACATGTCTCCCTCCTGAGCGGGTTTCTTGATCATGAGACAGCAGAAAGCCGCCCGAAGGGGCGGCTCTCAAGCATACGATATGCCACAAGCTCACGCCGTCAGTCGACGACGCAGCATCTGCAGCAGGGTGTAGAGCCAGGGCCACAGTGCACCACCGATCACCGCCGACAGCAGGAAGGACAGACTCACTGGCCCGGCACCGAAGATGCTGCGCAACCACTGGTCCACCAGCTGCGCGATGCCCAGCACCACGATCACCAGCAAGGCCTGTTGCAGCAATGAGTAGGCGCGGATGCGCTGGTAGAGCAACACGCCCATGAAGGCGGTCAGCGAGAGCACCAGCGCATTGTGCCCCAAGGGTGCTCCCTGCAGGACATCCAGCGCCAGGCCGAACAGGAAGCCATGGAAGACACCGACACTCTGCGGCGAGACGATGCACCAGTAGACCAGCATCAGACCGAGCCACTGCGGACGCCAGATCAACCACACATCCGGCAAGGGCATGACCTGAAGACACAGGGCCAGCAGCAACGAGAACCAGCACAGCAAGGTGGTCTGGGGGCGAAAGGCCATCAGTTGTTCTCCCCTGGCGCATTGGCGCTCTGCTGCGCCTCGGCATCCGCCGCGTCCTCGTCACCCGCGTCCGAAGCGGGCGCGGCGAGGTTGTCCTTGGGCAGCTCGTCAAGACTGTCATCCACGTAGAGGCTCTCCACGTCGACGGCGGGTGGCATCTGGATCAGGAAGTTGCGCGAACGCTCAAGCTGGGCAATGGGTTCGGCACTGACGCGAGCGAAGGGCTTGCCGGGGTCATGATAGACCTCGGTGACACGTGCCACCGGCAGGCCGCGCGGAAAGCGCAGCGCGAGCCCTGAGGTCACCAGCAGGTCCCCGACACGGATATCCGCGGTGTCCGGCACGTGCAGCACATCCACCTGATCGATCTTGCCGCTGCCCTGGGCAATGAAGCGCAGGCCATTGCGATTGACCTCCACCGGCACGGCATGACTGGCATCACTGATCATCAGCACGCGACTGTTGTAGGCCGACGTGGAGATGACCTGACCGACCAGCCCGTAGGCATCCAGTACCGGCAGACCGATGCGCACGCCGTCCTGCTCACCGCGATCCACCACCATGCGATGGGAGAACGGATCAGCATCAAGCGTCAGCAACTGGGACGTGATGTAGGGGATATCGCTGCGCTGACCGGCATTGAGCAATTCGCGCAGACGGGAATTCTCGGCAGACAGGCTCGCCATGCGTTGCACACGGCTGGACAGATTGAGCAGCTGCTCACGCAGTGCCCGGTTTTCATCGGCGAGCTTCTGCTGGTCGGCAAACACCAGTGCGCCCCAGCTGAGGCCCTCTGTAGGCAGACTGACCACCCATTGCACAGGGGAAACCAGTGTCGCCATGCTGGCACGCACGTCGACCATCCAGCTGAAGCGATCTTCGGCAAACATCAGCGCGAAGGACAGCACCGCACACAACAGCATGCGATAGCCGGGCACGGGGCCACGCGTGAACAGGGGTTTGATAGCACTTCCTCCGACAGGCCGGGACCAGCCGTACAGCACACAGCATGCCCGGCCCCGGACGAGGTCAATCGCTCGACAGCAGCTCGAAGGTGTGCTGATCGATCATTTCCAGCGCCTTGCCACCGCCACGCGCCACGCAGGTCAGCGGGTCTTCGGCGATGATCACCGGCAGGCCCGTCTCTTCCGCGATCAACTTGTCGATGTCACGCAGCAGCGCACCACCGCCGGTCAGCACCAGACCGCGCTCGGCGATGTCGGATGCCAGCTCCGGTGGAGACTGCTCGAGCGCGCTCTTGACCACCGAGACGATGGCCGCCAGCGGCTCCTGCAGCGCATCGAGAATCTCGTGGGAGTTGAGCGTGAAGGAGCGTGGAATGCCTTCGGCCAGATTGCGACCGCGCACGTCGATCTCGCGCAGCTCGCCGCCCGGGTAGGCACAACCGATCTCTTCCTTGATGCGCTCGGCCGTCGCTTCACCGATCAGGCTGCCGTAATGGCGACGCACGTAGGAGGTGATGGCTTCGTCGAAGCGGTCGCCGCCGATGCGTACCGACTCGGAGTAGACCACGCCGTTGAGCGAGATGATGGCGATCTCGGTAGTACCACCACCGATGTCGACCACCATGGAGCCCATGGCTTCCTCGACGGGAAGACCAGCACCGATCGCGGCCGCCATGGGCTCCTCGATCAGGTAGACCTCACGCGCACCGGCCCCTTCGGCCGATTCCTTGATGGCGCGGCGTTCGACCTGGGTCGACATGCACGGCACGCACACCAGAACGCGAGGACTGGGCGTCAGGAAGGTGCTCTGATGCACCTTGCGGATGAAATGCTGGAGCATCTGTTCGGTGACGGTGAAGTCGGCGATGACGCCGTCCTTCATCGGGCGGATGGCCGTGATATTGCCGGGGGTACGCCCCAGCATGCGCTTGGCATCGGCACCGACAGCCGCGACGCTGCGGGCATTCCCGGATTGGCGAATGGCAACGACGGAGGGCTCGTCGAGCACGATACCGCGACCGCGCACATAAATGAGCGTGTTGGCGGTACCCAGATCGATCGACAGATCGCTCGAGAACAGCCCACGTAAACGTTTAAACATGGAAGTTGATCACCTAGTCCAGACCGGAACCCTGTGCAGACGCGAACGGTACCATTGCCACCCCATGGCGGCAAGCTGACACGCCTGCCAGCGCGCCGCAGATGTGGTACATTTCACGCCGAATCACACTGTGACAGCGCAACGGGCGAGCAGTTGCCTCACCGCTGGCCAACGCCAGGTCACCGAGCAGACTGCACTCGCCGTTACCTCAAGCCTCACGAAGCCAAGACAGGGAAACTTCCATGGCCCTTGAACATTCAGATGTGCTGCGTGCCGCTCACCTCGCACGCCTGGGTCTTGCCTCGCAGGATGCCGAAGCCTATGTCGCGGATCTTGATCGGATTCTCGCCATGGTCGACCAGCTGCAACAGGTCGACACCGACGGCGTCGCTCCCCTGGCGCACCCGCTGGAAGCCACGCAACGCCTGCGTGCCGACGAAGTCACCGAGTCAAATCAGCGCGAGCGTTTTCAGCAGGTGGCTCCGGCCACAGAACAGGGGCTGTATCTGGTACCGCGCGTCGTCGAGTGATCACGCCTGGCCGATCCCTCACGTGAGGTGAGAGACCGCCAGACCTGATACCACGCCACGCGGCACGCCCCGTCCGCCCCCGGAATTTCCGCGTGCGATGCCCTTTGCATCGTGTGCACAGATGGAATCGAACATGTCATCGTCCATTGCACTACATGACAAGACGCTCAGTGAGCTGGCGCAAGGCCTCGAGGCCGGCGAGTACACCAGTCGCGAGCTGACGGAAGCCTTCCTGGCCCGTATCGAACGCCTTGACGGCGAGCTCAACAGCTACATCACCCTGTGCCGTGAAGAGGCGCTGCGCGAGGCCGATGCCGCGGACGCCAGGCGTGCCGCCGGCAATGCCGCGCCGCTGACCGGCGTGCCGATGGCCATCAAGGACATCTTCTGCACCGAGGGTGTGCGCACCAGCTGCGGCTCGAAGATGCTCGACAACTTCATCTCCCCCTACGACGCCACCGTGATCGAGAAGCTCAAGGCGGAAGGCGTGGTGATGCTGGGCAAGACCAACCTCGATGAGTTCGCGATGGGCTCCTCGAACGAGAACAGTTACTACGGTCCGGTCAAGAACCCGTGGGACCTGTCCGCCGTCCCGGGTGGCAGCTCCGGCGGCAGCGCCGCTGCCGTCGCCGCAGGCCTCGCCCCGGCGGCACTGGGCACCGATACCGGTGGCTCCATCCGCCAGCCGGCTGCCTTCTGTGGCATCACCGGCCTCAAGCCGACCTACGGCCGCGTCTCCCGCTACGGCATGATCGCCTACGCCTCCAGTCTCGATCAGGGTGGCCCGATGGCACGCTCCGCCGAGGACTGCGCGCGCCTGATGAACGTGATCGCCGGCGCCGACCCGCGTGACTCCACCAGCGTGGTACGTGGCGTGCCGGACTACGTCGAAGGCCTGGACTATGACCTCAAGGGCCTGAAGATCGGCCTGCCGAAGGAATATTTCGGCGACGGCCTGTCAGCGGAGGTCGAAGCCTCCGTGCGTGCCGCGATCAAGGTCTTCGAGGATGCCGGTGCCAGCGTGCAGGAAATCTCCCTGCCGCATACCCACCTGGCCATCCCGACCTACTACGTGATCGCACCGGCCGAGGCCTCCTCCAACCTGTCGCGTTACGACGGCGTGCGTTTCGGCCACCGCTGCGCGGACCCGCAGGACCTGGAAGACCTCTACAAGCGCACTCGCGAGGAAGGCTTCGGCGACGAGGTGAAGCGCCGTATCCTGATCGGCACGCACACCCTGTCCGAAGGCTTCTTCGATGCCTACTACATCAAGGCCCAGAAGGTGCGTCGCCTGATCCGTCAGGACTTCCTCGATGCCTTCGACCAGGTCGATGTGCTGATGGGGCCGGCGGCACCGACCCCGGCGTTCGATCTCGGCGCGCACAAGGACCCGCTGTCCATGTACCTGCAGGATCTCTACACCATCGCCATCAACCTGGCGGGCATTCCGGGCATCAGCGTGCCGGCCGGTCTGGCTGGCAAGCGCCCGGTGGGTCTGCAGATTCTCGGCCCGCACTTCGGTGAGCAGACCCTGCTGGGCGTCGCGCACCAGTTCCAGCAAATCACCGACTGGCACCGCCAGCGCCCGGAATTCGGACAGGAGCAAGCCTGATGCAATGGGAAGTCGTAATCGGGCTTGAGGTTCACGCTCAGCTCGCCACCCAGTCAAAGATCTTCTCCGGCTCGTCCACCACCTACGGTGCCGAGCCCAACACCCAGGCCAGCGCCGTCGACCTCGGCCTGCCGGGCACCCTGCCGGTGCTCAACGAGCAGGCCGTGGCCATGGCCGTGCGCTTCGGCCTCGCCGTCAATGCCGCCGTGGCCGGCCGTTCGGTGTTCGAGCGCAAGAACTACTTCTACCCGGATCTGCCCAAAGGCTACCAGACCAGCCAGATGGATCAGCCCATCGTCGGGCCGGGTGAACTCGAGATCCTGCTCGAGGATGGCACGCGCAAGTCGATCCGCATCCACCATGCCCATCTCGAGGAAGACGCCGGCAAGTCACTGCACGAAGACTTCCAGGGCATGACCGGCATCGACCTGAACCGTGCCGGCACACCGCTGCTGGAAATCGTCTCCGAGCCGGACATGCGCTCCGCCAAGGAAGCGGTGGCCTACGTCAAGGCGATCCACGCCATCGTGACGTATCTCGGCATCTCCGACGGCAACATGGCCGAAGGTTCCCTGCGTTGCGACGTCAACGTCTCGGTGCGCCCCAAGGGGCAGGAAGCCTTCGGCACCCGCGCGGAGATCAAGAACGTCAACTCCTTCCGCTTCATCGAGCGCGCCATCCACTTCGAGGTGGAGCGTCAGATCGAGCTGATCGAGGACGGCGGCAAGGTCGTGCAGGAAACCCGCCTGTATGATCCGGATGCCGACGAGACGCGCAGCATGCGCACCAAGGAAGAAGCCAACGACTACCGCTACTTCCCGTGCCCGGACCTGCTGCCGGTGGAAGTCGACGACGCCTACATCGAACACCTGCGCCAGACTCTGCCGGAGCTGCCGGCCGAGAAGCGCGCACGCTTCGAGGGCGAACTGGGGCTGTCCGCCTATGATGCCAGCGTGCTGTCCGCCAGCCGTGAGATGGCCGACTTCTTCGAGGAAGTGAAGGATGTCTGCGGCGACGCCAAGCAAGCCGCCAACTGGGTGCAGGGCGAACTGTCAGGGCGTCTCAACAAGGAAAATCTCGACATCACCGTGAGCCCGGTCTCGGCAGCCCAGCTGGGGGGCCTGATCAAGCGTATCGTCGATGAGACCATCAACGGCAAGGCCGCCAAGCAGGTGTTCGCCGCGCTGTGGGATGGCGAAGGCGAGAGCGCCGACGAGGTCATCGAGTCACGTGGCCTCAAGCAGGTCACGGACACCGGTGCCATCGAGGCAGTGGTCGACCAGGTGATCGCCGACAATCCGGCTCAGGTGACCCAGTATCAGGAAGCCGAACCGGACAAGCGTGGCAAGATGATCGGCTTCTTCGTCGGTCAGGTGATGAAGGCCTCACGCGGCACCGCCAACCCGCAACAGGTCAACAAGGTGCTCAAGGAAAAGCTGGACAGCCTCAGCTGATCCTGCGCCTCTGAGTCATCCTGTCGCTGCATGCAACGGCCAGTCACGGACATCCCGAGGCTGGCCGTTGTCGCTCAAGGACTCAAGGCATTTCCAGTCAATCGTCGCTTCGCGAAGGAAGTTCTGATGGCAGATGATGTCGGTGCGCGCCTGCGGGCGCTGCGTACGCTGCGGGGCATCTCGCAACGCGAGCTGGCCAAGCGCTGTGGGGTGACCCATTCGAGCCTGTCACTGATCGAACAGGGCAAGGTCAGCCCCTCGGTCAGCTCACTGTCCAAGATTCTCGCCGCCATTCCCATGAGCATCGGTGATTTCTTCACCATGGAACTCGAGAACACCGCCAAGGTGTTCTATGGCGAAGAGGAGCTGACGAACGTGGGCAGCGGAGAGGTGGTCTTCAAACTGGTCGGGGCCAAGCGTCAGGATCGCAATCTGTCGTTCATGATCGAGACCTACCCGCCTGTCAGTGACACCGGCCGCGAGATGATCACCCATCAGGGAGAGGAAGCCGGGGTGGTCATCGAAGGCGAGATCGAGATCACCATCGGCAGCGACACCCGGGTATTGAAAGCCGGTGAAGCCTACTACTTCGATACCAATGTGCCGCATCGCTTTCGCAACATCGGCGAAGTCGAGTGCCGTCTGGTCAGCTGTGCGACGCCGGCACGCATGTTCTAGACCTTGCGGCAAACACTTGCGGCAGATGACAACAGAAAAGAGGCCACGCGATCGCGTGGCCTCTTTTCGTGCTGCACGGTGTTTCCGCCAACGCGTGACAGCCCGGTTCGGCCCGGTTTCAGTTCAGTTCAGTTCAGCCCAGCCCAGCCCAGCCCAGTTCAGCCTAGCTCAGTCCAGCGCGATCCAGACACTCTTGAGCTGGGTGTATTCCGCCAGCGAGTGATGGGACTTGTCGCGCCCGTTGCCGGACTGTTTCACGCCGCCGAAGGGCATGCTCTGATCGCCCCCCGCCCAGTTGTTGACGAAGACCTGGCCGGATTCGAGACGATGGGTCATGCGCATGATGCGGCCGATGTCCTGGCTCCAGAGCCCCGCCGCCAGTCCGAAATCACTGTCATTGGCCAGCGCCAGCGCCTCCTCTTCGGTCTCGAAACCGAAGACCGACAGCACCGGCCCGAAGATTTCCTCACGGCCGATCACCATCTCGGGCGTGACGCCATCGAAGACCACCGGACGGATGAACAGCCCCGGCCCGGCAACGTCTTCGCCGCCGGCACGCAGCACCGCCCCCTCCTCGATCCCCTTGCGGATGTAGCCCATCACGCGCTCATGCTGGGTGCTGTCGACCATCGCCCCCATGAAGCTTGTCGGGTCCAGCGGGTCGCCCGGCTGCATGCGATTGGCAGCCGCCACCACCTTGGCGACGAAGACGTCGCGGATCGAGTTTTCCACCAGCAGGCGGGAACCGGCGATGCAGACCTCGCCCTGGTTGTAGAAGATGGCGGCAGCGGCACTCTCCGCCACGCGATCCAGATCCGCGCAATCGGCGAACACGATGTTGGGGCTCTTGCCACCGCACTCCAGGAAGACACGCTTCAGGTTCGACTGTCCGGCATACTGCATCAGCTGCTTGCCGACGGCGGTGGAACCGGTGAAGGCCAGACACTCGACGTCCATCGACAGGGCCAGCGCACGCCCGACGGTATGCCCGAAGCCCGGCAACACCTGGAAGACGCCACTCGGGATGCCTGCCTCACGTGCGAGTGCCGCCAGACGCAGCGCTGACAGTGGTGACTTCTCCGACGGCTTGAGGATGACACTGTTGCCCGCGGCCAGCGCCGGCGCGATCTTCCAGGCCGTCATCATCAGCGGGAAGTTCCACGGCACGATGGAGGCCACCACCCCCAGCGGCTCGCGCAGCACCAGCCCCAGCACCTGCTCGCCGGTCGGCGCGACCTCGCCGTACAGCTTGTCGATGGACTCGGCCTGATGGCGGATCGAGCCGATCGCTCCCGCCACATCATCCAGCGCGCTGGTGATCGGCTTGCCCATGTCGAGGGTATCCAGCAGCGCCAGCTCATCCTGGTGTCTCTCCATCAGGTCCGCCAGCCTGAGCAGCACGCCCTTGCGCTCGACAGGCGCCATGCGCGACCAGACACCCCTCTTGAAGGCGGCACGCGCATGCCGGACGGCGATCTCGGCATCGGCGCCGTCACAGCTGGCCACCTTCGCCAATCGTTCCCCAGTGGCCGGATTGAGGCACTCGAAGGTCTCGCCGCTGACCGCCGGCACGAAGTCATCGTTGATGAAGGCATTGCCTTGCAGTTGCGGCGTCAGACGGGCGGCGAGCGCCTGCCAATCGGTCAATGTCCGGGGACGGCTCATGATCAGGATTCCGAAGTCAGGTAAGAGGGGGGGCAGGTCACACGAGAACGCAGGAGAGGCAGCCAGCGCCGTTTCATCCTGCAGCGTCTGCAGGCGCGCGGGACGCGGCTTCGTCGTCATCTTCACGACGGCTGACGAGGTGTCTCCTGAACGGATGATGCTTGCCCGGACCTGTCCCGACAGGCCGCGGCAAATCCTTCCAGAATCGCCTGATACAGCGGGTGCTGACGTGGCTTCCATTCGGGATGCCATTGCACCGCCAGCGTGAAGGCTCCCGCTGCGATGATCGAGATCGCCTCCACCAGACCATCCGGAGCGACCGCTTCGACACGCAGCCCCTCGCCCAGCCGCGCGATCCCCTGCTGATGCACGGAATTGACCCGCGCCTCAGGCGCGGCGTACAACTCGGCCAGCCGCCCGCCCGGCAGGATGCTGATGCCATGGGAGGGGGCGAACTGCACGTCGAGATCGCCCTCGGGCTCACGATGATCCCTCAAGCCGGGCACGTTCTGCACCGCCTGATGCAGGCTGCCACCAAAGGCGACGTTCAGCTCCTGAAAGCCGCGACAGATACCCAGCAACGGCAGTTGCAACTCGAGCGCCAGCGGTACCCAAGCCATGGCTGACGCATCTCGTGCCGTGTCTTCATAGGTATTCTCCGGCGCGATGGCCTCGCCATACCGCGCCGGGTGCACGTTGGAATAGCTGCCCGTCAGCAGCAACCCATCCAGTCGCGCCAGCAGCGCTCTGGCCGAGTCAGCCATGACGTCTTCCCATACCGGGATCACCAGTGGCTCCAGTCCGAATTCGCGCAGGGCACTGACGTACTTGTCAGTCACCATGTGCGCCGGATGGCCTTCAATCGTGCGACGGCAGGCGATCACACCCACCAGAGGGCGAGACGTCATGGGTTCTCCTTCAGGGGCCGCTCATGCACCCCGGTCATTTGGTATGTTTTATTCAACATCGATTGAACTGACATCCTTGCCAATCAGGCACGAAGGCAATCTCAAGCAAGGGGAAACCACGGGATAGAGATCGAAAGGAAGCGCCTCAGCCGATGATACTGCCTCGAGGGTGCAACGGGTAAGCGCTGTGAATTATTTGACAACACGGGATGGCGTAGCGATATATGATGTGCCACTACCCGCTCACAGGACCCCCCATGAACAGCCTTCACGTCGATGAGGCCAGAGAGTTTCTGGACCGCCATCCGGAAATCGAGAGCATCGACCTGCTGATCAGTGATATCAGCGGCATCCAGCGCGGCAAGCGTATCCCGCGCGAGAATCTGGAAAAGGCCTACGAGCAGGGCATCAACCTGCCAGGCTCCGTCTTCGCGATCGATATCGCCGGCAACACCATCGAAGAGACCGGTTTGGGCCTGGAGACCGGGGATGGGGATCAGGTCTGCCGCCCGATCCCCGGCACCTTGATGCCAGCCCCCTGGCTGCGCGGCGGCAAGCAAGGCCAGCTGTTGATGAACATGCGCGATGACAGGGACGGCCCCTTCTTCGCGGACCCCCGCAATCAGCTGCAGAAACAGGTCGATATTCTGGCCGGGATGGGGCTGACCGCCGTCGTCGCGCTGGAACTGGAGTTCTATCTCGTGGATCGTGAGCGCGATGACCTGGGCATGGTGCAGCCGCCCTGCTCTCCGCTCACGGGTGAGCGCGCCACGGAAAGCCAGCTCTACTCCATCGGAGAGCTGGATGAATATGCCGACTTTCTGGAAGAGATCCAGGATGCCGCACGCATCCAACAGCTGCCGCTGGATACCGCGCTCAAGGAGTGCGCCCCGGGTCAGTTCGAGATCAACCTGATTCATCTCGACGACGTCATGAAGGCCTGTGACAGCGCCGTCCTGCTCAAACGCCTGATCAAGGGTGTCGCCCTGCGTCATGGCTTCGACGCGACCTTCATGGCCAAGCCGTACGGTGATGAAGCCGGCAATGGCATGCATGCGCACCTGAGCCTGGTGGACCGCGATGGACACAATGTCTTCGCAGACCCCGGCGAGAATCCTCTGGGCACCGAGACCCTGCGTCACGCCATCGGCGGCCTGCTGGAACTCATGCCCGCCTCCATGGCGCTGTTTGCCCCCAACCTGAATTCCTACCGCCGTTTCCAGCAGGGCCTGTACGTACCGATGGCGCCCACCTGGGGATTCGACAACCGCTCGGTCGCCATCCGCATTCCCTCCGGCCCCAATGAGGCGCGTCGGCTGGAGCATCGGGTCGCCGGGGCTGACGTCAATCCCTACCTGCTGCTGGCGACGCTGCTGGCCTCCATCATCCATGGCATCACCCATCGGATCTCCCCGGGTGAGCCGGTGACCGGCAATGCCTATGATCAGTTCGAGCCCAGCCTGACCAACAGCTGGCCCGAGGCCCTGACGCTGCTGGAGGAAAGCGCCCCCCTCACGGCCGCTTTCAGCGAGCGCTTCCTGAATGTCTTCATTGCCGGTCGCCGGGCGGAGCGCGAGGCCGCGATGCAGATCATCAGCCGTCTGGAATACGACTGGTACCTGCGCAGCATCTGAGGCGCCTCACCCCGGACACGCTTGCGCAGTGGGAATTACGGCCGGAGCGCGCTTGCCGGCCCTGCCCTCCCGCTTCGGGTGCATCAGAGGCCGAGCCTGTCGCGCGTCTGGTAGTACCAGGCTCCCACGGCAGACAGCGGCACTCGCAACAGTCGTCCCCCGGGGAACGGCAGATGCGGCAGGTTCGCGAAGGCATCGAAGCGACCCTCACGCCCCCTCATCACCTCGCTGATCAGTCGTCCGGCGAGGTGACTGCAGGTCACGCCATGCCCGGAATACCCCTGGGCGTAATAGACATTGTCATTGAGCACGCCGAACTGCGGCAGTCGATTGAGCGTCATCAGGAAGGTTCCGCTCCAGGCATAGTCGATCCTGACGCTGGCCAGCTGCGGGAAGACCTTGAGCAGCTTGGGCCGAATCAGAGCCTCGATATCGGCGGGGTCTTCACCGCCGTAGTTGACACCGCCCCCGAAGAGAAGACGGTTGTCGCGGGTCAGGCGGTAGTAATCCAGCAGATAGTTGCAGTCCTCCACCGCCATGCCATTGGGCAGCAGCCCGTGCGCCACGTCATCCGCCAACGGCTCGGTGGCGATGATCTGCGTGCCGCAGGGCATCGACTTGCCCTCGAGCTCCGGCAGCACACCGTGAAGATAGGCATTGCCCGCCATCACCACACGCTCGGCCCGGATGGCGCCAGCGGCCGTCCTGAGCACGACCGGACTGCCATGCTCGAGACTCACCAACGGGCTATGTTCGAAGATCACCCCGCCGAGGGACTCGAAGGCCGCGGCCTCGCCCAGCACCAGATTGAGCGGGTGGAGATGGCCGCCGGAGTGGTCGACCAGGGCGCCCGTATACCCTTCGGCGCTCACTTCGCGCTGGTAGGCATCCCCTTCCAGCAATTCGAGACTGGTATTGCCATAGCGCTCCCAGAGGGCCTTGTGCTCCTTGAGCCCCTTGAGCTGACGAGCGTTGCAGGCGGCAAAGAGGTTGCCGTCGCGCAGATCGCAGTCGATGGCATAGTCAGCGATGCGATCCCGAATGATGCGATTGCCCTCAAAGGCCATGTCGCCCAATGCCTTCGCCGTCCGTGCGCCGAAGCGCGCCTCGATCACGTCCATGTCGCGACTGTAACTGTTGACGATCTGCCCGCCATTGCGACCCGAGGCCCCATACCCCACGCAGGCGGCCTCCAGCACCATCACCTTGAGCCCCTGCTCGGCCAGGTGCAGTGCCGCCGAGATTCCCGTGAAGCCAGCGCCGACCACGCAGACATCGCAGCTGACCTCACCGGACAACGGCGGGCGCTCGGGGGCGGCATTGGCGGAAGCGGCATACCAGGAGGCGGCAGGCTCCAGGGGGGTAGTGGCACTCATGACAGCATCCTTGTGGTAGACCAGATCAACCTGCGAACAAGACATCTTGCAGATACACACCATGAGCGCCGGACTGACGCGTCATGCCCCTCACTGACGACGACCCTTCTTCCGCCCGCCTCTTCCCCTGAACCTCGGGAGGCCACGGCGGATATCGTGGCCTCCCGGTATCCGTTGGCGTACCGCAGGGGGTCTAGACACGCAGCAGCAGGTGCTCACGCTCCCAGGAGCTGATGACCTGGAAGTATTCCCCATGCTCGGCACGCTTGACGGCCAGATAACTCTTCACGAAGCGCTCGCCGAGGATGTTGGCCAACGGCGTACAGGCATGCAGAGCATCGAGTGCCGGGCCGATATCGTCCGGCAGGGTATTGCCGCCCTCCCAGGCCGAGCCGACCACCGGAGGGCGCGGCTCGATCCGCTCCATCATTCCCAGATAACCACACGCCAGCGAAGCCGCCATCACCAGATAGGGATTGGCATCGGCGCCCGCCAGACGATTCTCGACCCGCGTACCTGCCGCGTCCGACACCGGCACCCGCAGGCCCACGGTGCGGTTGTCCAGGCCCCACTCGACATTGATGGGTGCGGAGCCACTGGTGTCATTGCGCATCAGACGCCGATAGGAATTGACGTTGGGGGCGAAGAACGGCATCGCGGCGGGCAGATAGGTCTGCAGGCCCCCGATGAAGTGACGGAACAGCGTGCTCGGCTGACCCGACGCATCGGCAAACAGGTTATTGCCTGACTCGACATCCACCAGGCTCTGGTGAATATGCATCGAACTGCCCGGCTGATAGGCCATCGGCTTGGCCATGAAGGTCCCGTACATGCCATGTCGCAGCGCCGTCTCCCGCAGGGTGCGCTTGAACATCACCACCTGGTCGGCGAGAGAAAGAGCATCCCCATGCTCGAAATTGACCTCCATCTGCCCCGCTCCCTCTTCATGGATCAGGGTGTCGAGATCCAGCCCCATCGCCTCGCAGTAGTCATACATCTCCTCGAACAGTGGATCGAATTCATTGACCGCATCGATGGAGAAGGACTGACGGCTGCTCTCCTGCCGACCGCTGCGGCCGATGGGCGGTTCCAGCGGATAATCGGAGTCGGTATTGGTCTTGACCAGATAGAACTCGGCCTCCGGCGCCACCACCGGCTGCCAGCCCTGTTCGGCATACAATGCCAGTATCCGTTTGAGCACATAGCGTGGCGACAGCTCGACCGGCTCACCATTCAGGTAATAGCAATCGTGGATGACCTGTGCGGTGGGGTCTTCCGCCCACGGCACCAGATAGAGCGCGTTCACGTCCGGAATCAGCTGCATGTCCTGTTCGGCCGGGTTCCAGAAGCGGCTGTCTTCATCATCCGGATAGCCTCCCGTGACGGTCTGGATGAACAGCGAATCCGGCAGGCGTGGCCGCCCGCCATTGAGGTACTTGCGCGCAGGCATGATCTTGCCCTTGAGAATGCCGGTCAGATCCGTGACCAGACATTCCACCTCGGTGATACCGTGAGCGGCGAACCATTCCTGCAGGATCGCGTCATCATCTTCATGACCCGGCTGCTCGTGACCCACGTGATTGACACTCATAACACCTTCCTTGAACACCGCAGGCAGCGCCTGCGGTCAATGACGAGATGCCCGCGATCGACGAGACGCCGACTCAACGGGCCTGCACTTCCGACCATAACTGCTGGAAGATCTGCAACTGCTCACCGGAGAGACTCGGCGAGAAATGCAGACGCGCCATGTCGTCCTCGGAGGGCTGGATCGGTGGCTGGGTCAGCACCTCATCCAGATACGGCCTGGCGGCGGCATTGGGGCTGGCGTAGTAGTTGTAGTTGGACAACTGCGCGCCGACCTTGGCGTCCAGAAGGAAGTTGATGAAGGCGTGTGCCAGCTCAGGGTGCGGCGCCTTGGCGGGAATCATCATCGAATCGACCCACTTCTCGGCACCTTCATCCGGAATCATGTACTTGATATCGGCGAAGGACTCCGGATTCTCGTCCAGATAGAACAGATAGTCGCCGTTGTAGGACAGCGCACCATGCGTGACCTTGCGTGCCAGCTGTTGCAGGGCCGGCGTGCCATCGGAGAAGCCGCTGAAGTTGTCGCGATGCTTGGTCTCGATCAGCAATCTGGCCGCCTCACGCCAGGCATCCATGCCGGTACAGTCATAGCCATGACCGAGATAGGCACAGGCCGCCCCCATGCTGACCTGGCCATCGCCCATCAGGCTGAACGGATATGAGGCATTGACGGCGGGATCAAACAGCAGTGACCAGCTCTTGGGGGCATCCTTGAACGTGCTGGCGTTGTAGACCAGCCCGGTGACTCCCCACTGATACGGGACGGTGTAGTTGGCTCCCGGGTCAAAGCTCGGGTCCTTGAACTGCGCATCGACATTGGCCAGGTTGGGCACTTTCGCCTTGTCGATCTTCTGGACCAGACCAGTGTTGATCAGGCGCGGCACGTAGTAATTGGACGGCACGATGATGTCGTATTGGGACACCCCGCCGGCATTCAGCTTGGCCAGCATTTCCGGCAGGGAGTTGTAATAATTCTCGACCACCTCGACATCGAAGGCCTCTTCAAAGGCGGTGATGATCTCCGGGTCCATGTACTGGGTCCAGTTGAAGAGATACAGCTTCCTGTCTTCAGCCTGGGCGGCGCCTGCCAGCAGCAGACTGCCGATGGCGACCGCGAGACGCAGCGTGTGAGTTGTCATTGTGATGCTCCGTTCAGTCGATGAGAGAGGTGGTGAATGCCCGCCCCCAATACCGGCATGCCTGCCTGGTCAGGGGCGGGGTACGACGAGTGACCCTCCAGCGAAATCATGAAGCGCTGCGCCGGCGTGACAGCGCAAGACTCACGATCGCCGCCAGGGCGACCACCGCCATCATCAGGGTGGCGATGGCATTGATCTCCGGTGTCACGCCCTTGCGTATCGCGCTCCATATGTAGATCGGCAAGGTGGCGCTCTCCGGACCTGACGTGAAGAAGCTGATCACGAAGTCATCCAGCGACAGCGTAAAGGACAGCAGGAAGCCCGAGATCAACGCCGGCTTCAGGGTCGGCAACATGAAGAACTGCACGCGCTGGCGCGGCGTGGCATAGAGGTCCTTGGCCGCCTCGAACAATGTCGGATCCAGACCGACGAAGCGTGAATAGACGATCAGCGCCACGAAGGGAATCTGGAAGGTGACATGCGCGATGATCATGGTGCCCAGCCCCGGTGACAGCAGCCCGGTCAACTCATTGATCTTGACGAAGAAGGTCATTTCCGAGATCCCGAACACGATGTCCGGCAACACGATGGGCAGATAGATCAACACGATCAGCCACCCCAGCTTGCGGTGACGATGGCGATACATTCCATAGCCGATCAGCGTGCCGATCATCAGCGCCAGCAGTGACGAGACCACCGCCAGCCACAGCGAATTGCCCAGCGCCGACAGAATCGCGTCATTGCCCAGCAGACGCCGATACCAGCGCAGTGACACGCCGGTGAAGCTGGCGGCACTGTTGGAGGCATTGAAGGAGAACAGCATCACCACGATCAGCGGCAGATACAGAAAACCGAGCGTCAGCCACCAGAAGCCCCGCAATCCCTTGTGAAGTCCGCCGCGCGTCATATCACCACCTCTTCACCGCCACCCAGGCGCCTGCCGATGCGACGCATGGCATAGAGTCCGATGAAGGTCGCGATCAACATCAGGATCGCCCCCGCCGCCCCCAGCGGCCAGTTGGCACTGCCGGAGAACTGATTGGCGACCAGATTGCCCAGCATCATGCCCTTGCCACCGCCGAGCAGCTCCGGAATCACGTACATGCCGAACGCCGGGATCGCCACCAGCACCACCCCCGCCAGCAGCCCCGGCAACGTCTGGGGGAATACCGCATGCCAGAAGGCCTTGAGCGGCGAGGCGTAGAGATCCTGCGCCGCTTCCACCAGCGAGAGATTGAGCTTCTCGAAAGCGGCATACAGCGGCAGCACCATGAAGGGCAGGAAGTTGTAGACCAGCCCCAGCGTGACCGCGAAATTGGACGGATAGAGCCCCATGTTGGGCGCGATCATGCCCATGGCCTCGGCCAGCTCCGCCAACGGCGTGCCCGGCGCCAGCAGGTTCATCCAGCCAAAGGTGCGGATGACCTGATTGGTCCAGGACGGCACGACTACCGCCAGCAGCATGATCGGCCGCCAGCGCTGGTCTGCCTGCGAGATGTGATAGGCGATCGGATACGCCACCAACACCACCAGCACGGTGGAAAGCACGGTCTGCCACAGCGAACGCCCCAGCGTCATGAGATTGCCCGGGCTCCAGCCGAGAAAGCCCTGACCCGCCAGCTGCGTAAACGAGGTCAGCGACAAGGGCATCTCCGGCAAGCCATAGGGGCCATTGCTCATGAAGGCCACGCTCATCAGATAGAGACTGGGCAGCACCAGGAAGATGATGATCCACAGCGCGCCGGGGGCGACCGTCAACAGCAGGTGGCGTGACTCGGCCACCACCGCGCGACTGCGTGCCGTGGGCAAGCTCCCGTGATAGGCCATCGTCATGCCTCCAGCGTGATCAGGTCTTGCGCGGCCACCACCACATCGACGTGGTCTCCCACGTCCGGCAACTGGCCGCCCCGATTGTTGACCACCACCTGCAAGGTGACACCCGCCACCTCCACGCGATATTCGGCATGGCTACCGCGGTACAGTCGCTCCTGTACTCGGCCCGGCAGATGATTTTCCAGCACGTCGTAGCGTTCGAATTCGCTGGCGGGACGCCGCCGCAGATCCAGCGTCTCGGGGCGCAGCAGCAGCAACCCGCCGCTGCCCGGTGCCTGCGCCGTCAGCATGCCCAGCGGCGTGGTCAGCCGGACGGCGTCATCGCGGCTGTCATCGCGAGCCGTGATCTCGAACAGATTGGCATGCCCCATGAAACGCGCCACGAAGGCATTGACCGGGCATTCATAGATCTCGCGCGGCGTCCCCACCTGCTGGATACTGCCGCTGTCGAGCACCGCGATGCGGTCCGACATCACCATCGCTTCCTGCTGATCATGGGTGACGAACACGAAGGTCATGCCAAGGCGCTTCTGCAGACGCAGCAGCTCGATCTGGATCTGACTGCGCAGCCCGGCATCCAGCGCCGACAGCGGTTCATCCAGCAGCAGCACATCCGGCTCGCAGACCAGCGCCCGCGCCAGCGCGATACGTTGGCGCTGACCACCTGAGAGCTGGTCGACCCGGCGATCGACCAGACTCCCCAGCTTGATGAACTCGGCCATCTCGGCGACCTTTGCCTCGCGCTCGCCACTCGGCATGCCCTGCATGCGCAGACCGAAGGCGAGGTTGTCGCGCACGCTCAGATGCGGGAACAACGCATAGGACTGGAAGACCGTATTGACGCTGCGCTGATGCGGCGGCACGTCGGTGACATCGCGCCCGCCGATCACCACCTGCCCCTCATCCAATGCCTCCAGCCCCGCCAGAATGCGCAGAAGCGTCGTCTTGCCACACCCGGAAGGCCCCAATAGCGTGAAGAACTCGCCGGGCTGAATGGCGAGATCCACACCATCAAGCGCCGCCACCTCGTTGCCGAAGCGCTTGTGCAGCCCCTTGAGCTGAATGGATGACGCGGCACGGCACTGGAACCGGGGCTGGCCAGCCTCCGACGACTCTCTCGTGTCTCGCTCAGGCGCCATACCCTCGTTGCTGTCCACTGCGCTCATCGCGCCTCCCTTGCGATTACTCACCAGTCGTGTCCCGCTCATGGGCTGTCGGGATGATCAACGATGTCAAATGTGCAGCACCTTCATCATGGCTTCGGCCTAGAGCCGATCACGCAGCGTGTAGAAGCTGGTCGCCAGGACCAGCAGAGGAGTTCGCAACCAGTGTCCACCCGGGAAGGCGCGGTGGGGCATGGCGGCAAAGACATCGAAACGTTCCGCCTGGCCGGCAATCGTCTCGGCGATCAATTTGCCCGCCAGCCCTGCAAGCGACATGCCATGTCCCGAGTACCCCTGGGCGTAATAGACATTCGGGGCAAGACGCCCGAAGTCCGGTGCCCGATTCATGGTGATGGCCACGTCACCGCCCCAGCGGTAATCGATCCCCACCCCGTCAAGCGCCGGAAACAGACGGCGAATCTTGCCGTCCATGCGCGTCTTGAGGTGGCGCGGCTCTCGTCCGGTATAGCTCACCTCCCCCCCGTAGAGCAGGCGCCTGTCAGCAGAGAGACGGTAGTAGTCGAGCACGAAGTTGGCATCGGAAAGGGCATCATTGCCCGGCAACACCTGCGCGACCTGTGCTTCACTGAGCGGTTCGGTGGCCACGATATAATTGGCGACGCGCATGATGCGCTCATCCAGCCGCGGGACCAGGCCATCGAGATAGGCGTTGGTCGCCACCACCACGAACTCGGCACTCACGCTGCCCTGCGCGGTATGCACACGCGCACGCCCTGCCTGCCCACCGGAGCCATTGGCGACGATGCCACTGCCACTTCGGCCATGCTCGAGCTTGAGCACAGGACTCTGTTCACAGATCGTGCCCCCTGCCCGCTGAGCAGCACGCGCAAGCCCGAGGGTGTAATTCAGCGGATGCAGATGGCCACCCTCTCCATCATGCAGAGCCCCGGGATAGGCATCGGTGACGACTCGCGCTCGTAGGGCATCCCCCTGCAACCACTGCAATGCATGGTAGTCATGATCGCGTGCCATGCGCGCCTGAAATTCCTGCAATTCGCGCACATGTCGCGGCTTGACGGCAGCATGAAGATAGCCGCGGGTATAATCACAGGGGATCCGGTGCTTCTCGATCAGTGCGGTGGTGAGACGAACCGACTCGCGACTCATCTCCCAGATGGCATGCGCCTGCTGACGGCCGAGAGCCTTCTCGACCGTGGCGATGTCGGTGCCAAGTCCCGGCAGGATCTGGCCGCCACTGCGTCCCGAAGCCCCGAAGCCGATGCCGCGCGCCTCCAGCAGGATGACCGAATAGCCACGCTCAGCGAGATGCAGAGCCGCTGAGCAGCCGGTGATACCGCCGCCGATCACGCAGACATCAGCGCGCCGTTCCCCGGCCAACGGTGGACAGGGCGCAAGCGTCACACGCTGACTGGCCCGGTAGTAGGAGCGGATGTCATCACGCCCACGCTGCGCTTCCTGGCGGTCTCGCCGCGGCTCGTCTGTCGCGCCTGATCTGCAGCCGACCATGCCCCTCCTTACCCGCCACTGTTGAGTTTATTCACCGACCCGGGGAATATTTGCGTTATTTACCACACGTCACCGGCAAATACTGCATATTGATTGCCCCGCGAGGTATAAATTTTCAACACGTACCGCCTTGCCCCCCTTTTGACGCCCCACAATGGCGCACGCCCCTGAGGTCATCAGCGTCAGACTTTTGAGATCAGAAAAGCAAAAGCCCCGCAGCCTGAGAGGCTGCGGGGCTTGGTGACAGACCCTCCACGCATTGGCGTGAAGGGTGCTCGGGGAGTGATCCACTCATGTCATGTCGAGCGACGACATACCGGACAGGCGGGGTCACGCTTGAGCCCCATGCGTCGCCACTCACCGGTCAGGCCATCGAAGGTGGCGAGCCCTCGATGCACATGCCCGGCACCACTGATCAGCTTGAGCGCTTCCAGCGCCTGGAAGGCCCCGATGATGCCGACCAACGGCGCGATGACCCCGCTCTCGGCACAGGTCAGCTCTTCATCGCCCTGCTCTTCCGGCGAATACAGGCAGCCGTAACACGGCGCATCTGCCTCACGGCGATCAAATACCGCCAACTGACCGGAGAAACGAATCGCGGCACCCGACACCAGCGGCGTGCCTGCCGCCACGCAGGCGGCGTTGATCGGGAAGCGCGAACTGAAACGGTCAGTACAATCGAGCACCACGTCCGCGGCGGCGACCTGCTCGGCCAGCGCCTCGCCCTGAAGGCGTTCGGACAGGGCGATCACCTCGGTGTCGGGATTGATCGCCGACACCGAGCTGGCGAGCGAGCGCGCCTTGGGCTGGTCGATGTCCGCCTCTCCGTGGGCGATCTGACGTTGCAGATTGGAGAGCTCGACATGGTCATCATCGGCCAGCACCAGCGTGCCGACACCGGCTGCCGCCAGATAGAGCGCCGCCGGGCACCCCAGACCGCCAGCCCCGATCACCAGCACCCGCGCGGCCAGCAATCGTTGCTGACCCGCGATATCGACCTGAGGGAGCAATATCTGACGCGAATAGCGCAGCAGTTGCGAATCTTGCATGGAAGGTGAGCCGTCTGTCTGTGAATGAAGTGAGTGCTTTGGCCGGCCGCCGGGCCTGGGCCTGAGTTCTGAGCTCTAAACCCTGAGCCCTGCCGCTGGCATCAGGGGCTCGTCACTTGGCGTCGAGATCCTCGATGTCCGGCACATGCAGCGAGAACTGCTCCTTGACCTCTTCCATCACCACATAGCTCTTGGATTCCTTGACCCCGGGCAGCGTCAGCACCACATCCCCGAGCAACTGCCGATAGGCGGACATTTCCGGAATCCGGCACTTGAGGATGTAATCGAACTGCCCCGAGACCAGATGACACTCCTGGATCTGCGGCAGCTTGGAGACGGCACGGCGGAATTCATCGAAGACGGAGGGTGACTGGGTCTCGAGGCTGATCTCGACGAAGACCAGCAGATTGGCCTTGAGCGCCTTGGGGTCCAGCACGGCCTTGTAGCCACGGATGATGCCGGCACGCTCGAGGCGTTTGACTCGCTCCAGACAGGGAGTGGTGGAGAGTCCCACCTCGGAGGCGAGGTCGACATAGGAAATGCGCGCATTTTCTTGCAGGCAGCGCAGGATCTTGAGGTCAATGCGGTCCAGAGAACGTGATTTCGCTTTCATTATAATAGTTTTCCCAGCAGGGTGACTTGCAGCAGGATCATCCTTACTCCTGTCTTTCGTGCAGTCAGGCAACCCGAGAACGCGGGGGTAATCAGGCGACCTTTCCAGTCATGCATCGCTTATTACTACCATACCCGCCCGACAGGAGATACGCCCGCACAGGCAGGCCTGCGACGAGGATTCCACGCAGGCTCCACTGAAAGCAGGGGTTTCCTCTGGCAAGTCCGGGCCGGCCTGCATTCCCGCCCGCCGGAGAGGCGTCAGCCAATGCGCCCCAGCGTGATGCGCTCTCGCCCACCGAGGTCTTCCAGCGTTTCCACTTCCAGAAAACCACCGGCGCGCAGCGCCTCGCGCACTTCCTTGCCCTGGGCCAGGCCATGCTCGAGCATGAGATGACCGCCCGCGGCCAGATGGCGAGGCGCGGCCTCGATCAGATGCAGGAAGTCTGCCAGCCCCTGCTGGCGCGCCACCAGTGCCGAGCGCGGCTCGAAACGCACGTCACCCAGTGCCAGGTGCGGGTCATCATCGGCCAGGTAAGGCGGATTGGCGGTCACCAGCGCAAAGCCGGTCTCGGGAACGGCGGAGAACCAGTCACTGCGCCGGAATTCGACGTTGGGAATCGCGAGATGCTCGGCATTGTCACGCGCAAGCTGCACGGCCTCCTCGATGAGATCGACCCCCAGCACCTGCCACTGCGGACGATGACGAGCGAAGGCCAGCGCGATGGCGCCGGTGCCGGTGCCGAGATCCAGCAGCGTGCCTTCGGGCGCCTCGGCCAGCTCCAGCGCGCACTCCACCATCACTTCGGTATCCGGGCGCGGAATCAAGGTGGCAGGAGAGCAGCGCAGCATCAGGCCATAGAACTCACGGCGGCCAAGCAGGTGGGCGACGGGGTGTCCTTCGGCTCGGCGTGCCAGCAGCGCCTCGAAGCGAGCCACGCCCTCGGCGCCCGCTTCCGACTCGAGATCGCGATCCCCCCAGGTATAGAACCAGGTGCGATCGCGCCCCATCACCTCTCCCAGCAGCAGCTCGGCATCCAGACGCGGAGACTCGCTGCCCGACTCACTCAGACGGGCAGCCGCGGCTGCCAACGTGACATCGATTCTCACCTCATTGCTCCTGCAGTGCCGTCAGCTGGTCTGCCTGATATTCGACGACCAGCGGCTCGATCACCTCGTCCAGCTGACCGGCGATCACTTCATTGAGCTTGTAGAGCGTCAGATTGATGCGGTGATCGGTCAGACGTCCCTGGGGGAAGTTGTAGGTGCGGATGCGCTCGGAGCGATCACCGGAGCCCACCAGCTTGCGACGGGCATCGGAAGTCGCCTGTGCCTGGCTGTCCACCGCGGCCTGCTTGAGTCGCGCTGCCAGCAACGACATGGCGCGCGCACGGTTCTTGTGCTGACTGCGCTCGTCCTGGCACTCCACGACCACACCGGTGGGCAGGTGGGTGATGCGAATCGCCGAATCGGTGGTGTTGACGTGCTGCCCCCCGGCCCCGGAACTGCGGTAGGTATCCACTCGCAGGTCGGCCGGATTGATGTCGATGTCCCCGACCTCATCGGCCTCAGGCATCACCGCCACGGTACAGGCGGACGTATGGATGCGGCCCTGGGATTCCGTGGCAGGCACGCGCTGCACGCGGTGCGCACCGGATTCGAACTTGAGGCGCGAGTAGACCCCCTCGCCCTTGACGCGGGCGATGACTTCCTTGAAGCCACCATGCTCACCGTGGCTTGCGCTGACGGTCTCGACCTTCCAGCCCTTGAGCTCGGCGTAGCGGGAATACATCTTGAACAGGTCCCCCGCGAACAGCGCCGCCTCGTCACCGCCGGTGCCGGCACGCACTTCAAGGAAGACGTTGGCCCCATCATCCGGGTCCCGCGGGATCAACAGCTGGGTGATCTCTGCCTCCAGCACGTCAAGCGCCGCATCGCTCTCGCGGACTTCCTCACGTGCCATCTCGCGCATCTCGGCGTCGCTGTCATCGCACATGCCGAGGGCGGCCTCGCGATCTTCCTTCAAGGCGCGATGGCGCTGCCATGCCTCGATCAATGGCTCAAGCTCGGCATACTCCCGCGACAGGTCACGGAAGCGGGCCTGATCCCCGATCACTTCAGGCTCCGACAGCAAGGCGGAGATCTCCTCGAAGCGGTCATGGAAGGTGTCGAGCTTGGTGATGAGGCTGTCTTTCATGAAGGGTCCTGTGATGAATCAACCGGCGCGAGCAGCAGCTCCTGCGCCGTCTGAAGAATATCCTGTCGATCGTCGCCTGACGCCTGACGCAGCGCCAGGGTCGGGTGATGCATGAAGCGGTTGGCCAACTGACGGGCCAGTTGCGCCACGACTTCCTGCGGGTCACGGCCCTGATCAAGCTCGGCCAGCGCCTGTGCCTCGCACTCTGCACGCAGTTGCTCGCCGTGGCTACGATAACGCTTGATGACTTCTCCGCCACTGCGCACACGCTTGCGGTGCTGCCAGGCACTGACACCCTGCCGGATCAGCTCTTCGGCCTGGGCAGCCGCCAGCTGGCGATGACGACGGTTCTCCTCGATGACTTCCTGCAGATCATCCACGGTATAAAGGAAGACATCATCGAGGTCCCCGACCTGCGGCTCGATATCGCGCGGCACGGCGATATCGACCATGAAGACCGGCTTGTAACGGCGTTTCTTGAGCGCACGCTCCACCATGCCCTTGCCGAGGATCGGCAGCTGAGCGGCGGTGGAGGCTATCACGATATCGGCATTCTCGAGGGCATGCGGAATGCCTTCCAAGCCGATGGCGGTCCCGCCCAGCTCATCGGCCAGCGACTGGGCGCGCGACACGGTACGGTTGGCGATGCACAGGTTGGCGATGCCCGCTTCCTTGAGGTGGCGCGCCACCAGCTCGATGGTGTCTCCCGCCCCGATGAGCAGTGCATTGGCTCGCGAGAAGTCATCGAAGATATGACTCGCCATGCTGACCGCGGCATAGGCCACCGAGACGGGGTTCTCACCGATTCCCGTCTCGGTACGCACCTGCTTGGCGACCTGGAAGATATGCTGGAAGAGCTGCTCCAGTTCCCCCCCGAGACCGACGGTACCGCGGGCGAACTGATAGGCATCCTTGAGCTGACCGAGAATCTGCGGCTCGCCCAGCACCATGGAGTCCAGGCCGACCGCCACGCGAATCAGGTGGCGGACCGCCTCCTCACCGAGATGTTGATAGCTGCAGCGCTCAAGCTCTTCAGCCGGCAGGCCATGGTATCGGCTCAACCATGCGAGAACCGAGCGCGCACCGTCCTCGGTCACACAGTAGAGTTCCGTGCGATTGCAGGTCGAGAGCACCGCCGCCTCGGAAACTTCCGGCAGACGCTTCAGCTCGGCCAGCGCAGCCTCGAGCTGTGTCGGCGTGAAGGCAACGCGCTCGCGGACATCGACGGCGGCGGTGCGATGATTGATGCCAAGGGCAAGAAGGGTCATGGAGTCAGTCAGTCGTCAGGGTCTGGCCGGCAGGGCTCGCATCGAGGACAGGCGGCTGTCGCTTGGAAAACCTCCGCAATGAAGGGGCCGGCACCTGGCCACCTGCTTGCAGATCTCGTTTGTCAAAGCGGCTGAAATCGTAAAATTAGCGTGCTCATTCTATCACAGCGCCTACATCACGCGAGCCTGCAGGGCGCGGCCAGCGATGAGGAATTTCCATGGGCTTGGCAGTCTGATGCTATCACCTCCCGTCCGCCATGTTGATTCAGGAAAACGCCGAGCGGACAGGCGCTGCCCTTGCCTCCATGACAGGCACCGTCGATGCTATCCCCGTCCGCCTTCAGCCGTTATGCTGGAGCGATCAATATCCCCAGGGTGTGCTGCTGAGGCCGAGCGCAGGTCGGGCCGGAATTTCCAGCAGGCACACGCTGCCAGGCCACCTTTTACGGGTTTCATGACGGCGTGGGCGCGACTCCGGCCGGAACGTGCCGACTGGCCGAGATCCTTCCACCGCTGACTGCGAGGTTGCATGCACGTATCGACTGCCGCTGAACACTCCCCTCGCGGGGTGGCCCACGCGAGCCCTTCCGAGCGCCTGACGGGCACGGCACGGCTGGCCGACAGCCGCTGGACACGCTGCCTGCTGGCCAGTGTGCTGCTGGGTCTGGCCGGCTGCCAGTCGCCGGCTACGCAGGCTCCCTTCGCCTCTCAGCCGGACCCGCTGGATACCGCCCCACCCATCACCAGTGGCCTGGATGCCAACAGCCTCAATCAGCTGCTGGGCGCGGAGCTTGCCGGCCAGCGTGGCGACTACCCCAGCGCCGCCGATGGGTATCTGGCCGCCAGCCGCCGCTTCGATGATCCGGAACTGGCCCGGCGCGCCGTGCTGGCCGCTCGCTACGCCGACAATCCTGCCCTGCTGGAGCGTGCCGCCCAGCGCTGGCAACAACTGGATGATTCCGCGACCGAGCCGGGCATCATCCGCGCCCGCCTGGCCGTGGAGCGCGGCGACTGGATGACGGCGCTCGAGCAGCGCCTCGCGGTAGAGACCGCCGGCGGCACCGGCAACGTGACCACCTTGGCGGAGCAGTCCATCGATGCCGGTGCGGATCTGGAATCACTGCTGTCACGGCTGCTGGAGCATGTCGCGCAATATCCCGCGCAACCGGGTCCGCAAATTGCCGCCGCGCTCTATGAAGCGGCGCTTGGAAATGAGTCCGACGCTCGCAGGCGCCTGATGGCGATGGAAGGCGAGTTCCCCGAACTGGCCGAAGTGTGGCTGGCTCGCAGCGAGATAGAGCGCGACGCAGGCCGCCTGAGCGCCTCACGTCAGGCGGCCGAGCGTGGCCTGGCCATCGCCCCGAATGACAGTCGCTTGATCTTGAGCGCCGCCCAGACCGAGCTTGCCGGTGGTGACATCGAGGCCGCGCGCCTGCGCATTGATGACCTTGTCAGCCGCCATGCCAACGCACCGCGCCTGCGTCTGGCACTGGCCAGCCTCTATCTGGACGCCGACTCTCCCGAGGATGCTCGTCGTCTGTTGCTGCCGTTGCTTGATGACACGCCGGTCCCGGATGCCGCCTATGCCCTGCTCGGGCTGGCGGCAGAGGCCAGCGGCGAGATCGACAACGCCATCCTCTATTACCGACAGGTACCGGATGGGGAGCGCTACGTCTCAAGTCGCGCGCGCGCCGCGCAGCTGCTGGTGGAGCATGATCGCAGCGAGGAGGCACGCCAGTTCCTTGCCGTCGAGCGCCTGCGTCATCCGCGTCACGCCATGACATTGCTCAGCTTCGAGATCGACCTGCTGGATGCCCAGGAACACTACGCCGCCGCCGACGAGCTGCTCGACGGCAGCATCAAGGCTCGCCAGAAGACACTCACCAGGGCACGCAGCGAAGGTGACGGCGAAAGCGCTGCCGTGACGGAGAACGAACTGGCCAGCCTGCTGTTCCTGCGCGGCATTCGTCGTCTCGATGACGGGCGTCTCGAGGAGATGGAGCAGGACCTGCGTCAGGTCATTGCACTGGAGCCCGAGAATGCCAGCGCCTACAACGCTCTGGGCTACACCCTGCTGGTAGAGGATGCGGACCGCCGCGCCGAAGCGCTCGAACTGGTTCAGCGCGCCCATGCACTGAAGCCGAATGACCCTGCCATCCTCGACAGCCTCGGCTGGGGGTATTTCCTCACCGGGGATGCCGCCCAGGCATTGCCCCCGCTGGAAGCGGCCTGGGCCCAGCAACAGGATGCCGAGATAGGCGCACACCTCATCGAGGTGCTGTGGTCACTCGAGCAGCAGGATGAAGCACGCAGCCTGGCCATCGAGCTCAGTGAGCGTTTCGAGGAGGCCAGCGAGCTGGAAGCCCTGTTCCAGCGCATCCCGGCTCTGCGACCGGTCGTGGATGCGCCCTGACAGGACAGCCCGGCACTTTCTGTCCATCGGCGAGTCCATTATCCTGACTCGCCGATGGCGCCATCGGTTGCCCATCGACTCTCATTCCGCCATCCGGAAGGCTTTCGCGTCATGACCTCCTCTTCTTTCCCCCTATCATCATTCTCCTCTCCCCGGACACGCCACCTTTCCCTCGCCATGTTGCGCCGTCTGGTGGGGCCAGTCCTGCTGGCCATGACATTGGGCCTGAGCGGCTGTGCCAGTCAGATGGCCAGCGACAACGCCGGTGACCTGACCCGCAATGAAGGTGACTGGCAGCAGCAGAGCGACAGGATCGATTCGCTCACGCACTGGCAACTGGCAGGCAAGGTCGGCATTCGCACGCCGGAGGAAGGTCACAGCGCCAATCTTGACTGGCAGCAGGAGGGCGATGACTACCACATGCTGATCACCGGCCCACTGGGTGCTGGCCGCACGACCCTGGTGCGTGATGCCGAGGGCGTGCGCCTCTCCTCGTCCGACGGCGACTTCCAGGCACCGGACGCCGAAAGCCTGATGCTCTCGCAGCTGGGCTGGTCCTTGCCACTGGGGGCACTGGATGACTGGGTCCGCGGAGTGGCAGCCAAGGGCGAGCACGACCTGAAGAGTGACGCCCTCGGCTTCCCCGATACCCTTTATCAGGATGGCTGGGAGGTGGACTATCAGGATTGGACCCGCGCCGAAGGACTGTGGCTGCCGCGCAAGATGAAACTCTACTACGGCGATCTGACCGCCACCCTGATCGTCAATCAGTGGCAGGCACTCTAAGCGTGCCCCCGACGCTCTCTTCTTTCTCCACGGCCAGCATTCCGGCCAGCTCATCCATGACGGACACGATGACCGCGACACTTTCTCTGCCGGCACCGGCCAAGCTCAACCGCATGCTGCATATCACCGGTCAGCGCGCCGATGGCTATCATGAACTGCAGACACTGTTCCAGTTTCTGGATCACGGTGACCGACTGGACTTCACGCTGCGTGATGACGCTGCCATTCACCTCGCCCCGGCCATCGAAGGCGTGCCCGCGGAGTCCAACCTGATCATGCGTGCCGCTCGCCTGCTGAGAGAAGCGGCCGTCGCACGCGGCCAGGTCGCGAGCTCGAATGACTTGCCCGGTGTCGATATCCGGCTGAAGAAGGTGCTGCCGATGGGCGGTGGCCTGGGCGGTGGCAGCAGTGATGCGGCCACCACGCTGCTGGCGCTGGACCACCTCTGGAAACTTGAGCTCGACCTGGACACCCTGGCCGAGCTCGGACTGGCTCTGGGGGCCGATGTACCGGTCTTCGTTCGCGGCTTTTCGGCCTGGGCCGAAGGCATCGGTGAGCGACTGGAACCTGCCCCGCTAGACACCCCGTGGTTCGTGGTGATCCACCCGGGCATCGAGGTCGCGACCCCCGCCGTGTTTGGCCACCCGCAATTGACACGTTCCAGTCCCGCGATTAGTATGGCGCGCGCACTGCAGGGGGGCCGCAACGACTGCGAAGTCGTGGTGCGCACTTTGTACCCGGCAGTCGCCGACGCCCTGGACTGGCTGGACCAGTTCGGCACCGCCAGACTGACGGGCACCGGCGCCTGTGTGTTCTGTGCGTTCGATGACGCACGACAGGCCAGCAAGGTGCTGGGCCGACTCGACTCCGAGCGCCCGACGTGGCACGCCTTCATGGCACGTGGTTGCAATCTCTCCCCTCTTCATGCCGCTCTGGCTTCGGCCTGAGCACAGCAACTGGTTGAAGTGAACGTTGCTGGGGTATCGCCAAGTGGTAAGGCACCGGTTTCTGGTACCGACATTCCCAGGTTCGAATCCTGGTACCCCAGCCAATCCTGGCCGTTCCCGGTCAACCCGGAATTCTCCACTCCCGAGATCCCACAAGACTCCAAAGGTGGCTGCGCGTGTCAAAACTGATGGTATTCGCGGGGAATGCCAATCCCGCTCTCGCCCGCAAGGTAGCTGAAGCCCTCGATACCCGCCTGGGCCACGCAACCGTCGGTCAGTTCAGCGATGGCGAGATTGCGGTAGAAATCAACGAAAACGTCCGCGGCAAGGACGTCTTCATCATGCAGTCCACCTGCGCACCGACCAACGACAACCTGATGGAGCTGATCCTGATGGTGGATGCGTTGCGTCGTGCGTCAGCGGCGCGCATCACGGCGGTCGTGCCGTACTTCGGCTATGCCCGTCAGGATCGCCGCGTGCGCTCCGCTCGCGTGCCGATCTCGGCAAAGGTGGTCGCGGACATGATGGTCAAGGCTGGCGTGAATCGCGTCATGACCATGGACCTGCATGCCGACCAGATCCAGGGCTTCTTCGATGTGCCGGTGGACAACGTCTACGGCTCACCGATCCTGCTCGACGACATCGAACGTCAGAACTATGACAACCTGATCGTCGTCTCCCCGGATGTGGGCGGCGTGGTACGTGCCCGTGCCATCGCCAAGCAGCTCAACTGCGAGCTGGCCATCATCGACAAGCGTCGTCCCCAGGCCAACCAGGCCCAGGTGATGAACATCATCGGTGATATCAAGGACCGCACCTGCGTGCTGGTCGATGACATGATCGACACCGCCGGCACCCTGTGCAAGGCGGGCGAGGCACTCAAGGATCATGGCGCCAACCGCGTCGTGGCCTATGCGTCCCACGCGATCCTGTCCGGCCCGGCGGTCGACAACATCACCAACTCCGTCCTCGACGAAGTGGTGGTGGCCGACACCATCCCGCTGTCCGACACCGCACGTCGTTCCGGCAAGATCCGCCAGCTGACAGTCGCTGGCCTGATCGCCGAGGCGATCCGTCGCGTCAGCAATGAAGAATCCGTCAGCGCCATGTTCCACTGAGTCCTGTCGGCGGGCCCTGCTCGCCGCTGCTCGGGGAAGAGGCACTGACACCGGCAGATGATCCGTCATCTGCCGACAAGCGGCCGGCCCGGAAATCTCCGGGCCGGCCTCATGGATCCGGTAGCGCTCTGGTCGCGGGGGCTGCCGGATTCTCATTAGACCCTTGAGGTATCTGCAAAATGAAACTGTTCAAACTGAATGCTGAAGTTCGTGAAGACCTGGGGAAAGGTGCGAGCCGCCGCCTGCGTCGTACGAACGACTTCGTGCCGGGAATCGTCTACGGCGCCGACAAGGCCCCGACTCCGGTCATGGTCGACAAGCCGAGCCTGTACAAGGCGGTTGACGATGAGGCGTTCTACTCCTCCATCATCACCCTGAATGTTGCTGGCAAGGCCGAGAAAGTCGTCATCCGTGACCTGCAGCGTCACCCGTTCAAGCCGCTGCTGACTCACATCGACTTCCTGCGCATCGACCCGACCCACAAACTGACCATGAACGTGCCGCTGCACATCACTGGTCAGGAAGCCTGTGTCGGCGTCAAGGATCAGGACGGCGTCCTGCACATCCTGGCAACTGACGTCGAAATCAGCTGCCTGCCGGAAGCCCTGCCGGAATACCTGGAGCTGGACGTGTCCAAGCTGGAAGTTGGCCACACCCTGCACCTGTCCGACATCGCTCTGCCGGAAGGCGCCGAGTCCGTTGCCCTGTCTCACGGTGCCGATCACGACACCGCTGTGGTCAACGTCACTCGTCCGAACATCTCTGCTGACGCAGAAGATACTGCTGAAGGCGAAGAAGCCGCTGCAGAATAACGCAGCCTTCTGATCAGGGAGCCAGACACGCATGTCACGAGTGAAAGCGATCATCGGCCTCGGTAATCCGGGGAGCGAATACGAAGACACCCGTCACAACGCCGGCGTCTGGCTCCTTGACGCTCTTGCGCGCCACGGTCACACCACGTTGCGTCCGGAACGCAAGTTCCATGGCCAGTACGCGAAGATCATCTTCGCCGGTCAGGATCTGCATCTGCTGTTCCCATCGACGTTCATGAATCGCAGCGGTCAGGCCGTGGCCGCATTGTGCAACTTCTACAAGCTCGCCCCGGATGAACTGCTCGTCGCCCACGACGAACTGGACATCGACCCCGGCACCGCCCGCTACAAGCAGGGTGGCGGCCACGGGGGGCACAACGGGCTTCGCGACATCATCAGCGCACTGGGCAACGACAAGTCGTTCCATCGTGCCCGCATCGGCATCGGCCACCCCGGCAATGCCAAGCTGGTGACCAACTTCGTGCTCGGGCGTCCCGGCAAGGCTGAACGCCTGGCCATCGATGACGCCATCGACGAAGTGGTCATGACCCTCCCGGATGCCCTCAGCGGCGAATGGGCACGGGCCATGAATCGCCTGCACTCCTTCAAGCACTGAACCTCTGCATCACCCGGCATCACTCCTCTCCGAATTTCGGTGATTCGCTCAGCGCATCACCTCGCTTGTGCGCGCGCGTCTCGCCACGCGATCAGCAGCAAAAGGCATCATTTGTCGCGCGACATGCGCCCAATGGATGACCTCGGCGGCATGAGGCCTTACACTTCCCGCCTGACTTCACACCGTGCCTGTCCCCTCGTCTCCTCGCATGGCCCGTGCCCTCGCACTCCGGGCCTGCCGGTCGAGACGGTCATCAGTGCCACGCCCCATTCGACACGTCACACCAGGATCTAGCGCCATGGGTTTCAATTGCGGCATCGTCGGCCTGCCGAACGTCGGCAAGTCCACTCTCTTCAATGCACTGACCAAGTCGGGCATTGACGCCGAGAACTTCCCCTTCTGCACCATCGAGCCGAACACCGGTATCGTGCCGATGCCTGACCCTCGCCTGAATGCGCTGGCCGAGATCGTCAAGCCGGAGAAGGTGATTCCGACCACCATGGAATTCGTCGACATCGCAGGTCTGGTCGCCGGCGCCTCCAAGGGCGAAGGCCTGGGCAACAAGTTCCTGGCCAACATCCGCGAGACCGATGCCATTGCCCACGTGGTGCGCTGCTTCGAGGATGACAACGTCATCCACGTCGCCAATCACGTTGACCCGGCCGCCGATATCGAGACCATCAACATCGAGCTGGCCCTGGCCGACCTCGACAGCGTCGAGCGCAGCATCCAGCGCCTGGCCCGTGTCGCCAAGGGCGGCGACAAGGAAGCCATCGCCACCAAGGCGGTGCTGGAGCGTATCCAGCCGCACCTGGCCGAAGGCCAGCCGCTGCGCAGCTTCGGTCTCAGCGATGACGACCTCAAGATCCTGCGTGGCTTCGGCTTCCTGACCCTCAAGCCGACCATGTACATCGCCAACGTCAGCGAGGAAGGCTTCGAGAACAACCCCTACCTCGACATCGTGCGTGGCATCGCCGCCAATGAAGGTGCCAGCGTGGTGCCGGTGTGCAACAAGATCGAAGCCGAGATCGCCGAGCTGGAGGAAGAGGAGCGCGAGATGTTCCTCGACGAGCTGGGCATGGAAGAGCCGGGCCTGGATCGCGTGATCCGCGCCGGTTATGAACTGCTGGGCCTGCAGACCTACTTCACCGCTGGCGTGAAGGAAGTGCGTGCCTGGACCGTCAAGATCGGCGCTACCGCTCCGGAAGGCGCTGGCGTCATCCACACCGACTTCCAGAAGGGCTTCATCCGCGCCGAAGTCATCTCCTATGACGACTTCATCGCCTACAAGGGCGAGCAAGGCGCCAAGGATGCCGGCAAGTGGCGCCTGGAAGGCAAGGACTACATCCTCAAGGATGGCGACGTGGTGCACTACCGCTTCAATGTCTGAGGCCTCGGGCGCAGTCAGTACCTGGTGAGCCAGCCTGAAAGCGCCTGATGCTGCAGGGAACGCCCCTGATCTCCCACGAGGTCAGGGGCGTTCTGCATCATGGGTCATGCCCCATCATCAAGAGCACAGCCCTGCAGCCATTGCGTCGCCAGCGTCGCCAACTGGTCCGCCAGTGACTGCGCCAGACGCCCCCTCCCCGCCTCTCGACGCCACACGGCACTCAGCATCAGCTCGCCGGCCTGGGGCAATGTCCGCGTGTCCAGGCCACGCTCCCGACAGGCGGTATGCGCCGTCAAGGCATCGACCACGGCCAGCCCCTCCCCTGCCTGCACCAGTGCCGCTGCCAGCGGATAGGTCTGTACGCGCGTCACGATGCGAGGGGATGACGGTGCTTGCGAGATGCCTGATTCAGGCGGTGACGGCACCTCGCTCGCCAGCAGGCCATCGAGACGTCGCGCCAGCGGATCATGCGCCCCCAGCGCGATCAGACGCTGACCGGCAAGCTCCGCCACCGTCATCGGTACCTGCTGACATTCCTGTGCCCAGTACCCTGCGGGCGCCAATACCTTCAGGGGCATGCGGGCCAGTGCGCGAGTCATCAGTGCCGGATGCGTCGGCGCACTCAAGGTGAAGGCGATATCGACTTCATGCAGCAGCAGGGCATCGATGATCTCGCGGGTGTGCTGGGTGGCCAGCTCGCAATTGACTCGAGCATGTCGCCGGCGCCATTGCCCCAGCGCCTGCGGCAACAGCTGCTGGGCGATCGCCGGCGTCGCCACCACCTTGAGAGACTGCGCCTCACCTGAGCGCAAGCCTTCGACCAGCCGCTTGACGTCATCCAGCTGCCCCAGCATCCCCTGGCTTGCCGCCTCCAGCTTGCGCGCCTCCTCCGTGGGCACCAGCTGTCCGGCGCTACGGGTGAACAGCGCGATCCCCCACTGCCGCTCCACCTGCTGCAACGCCTTGCTCGCGGCCGGCTGGGAAACATGCAACAGCCGAGCGGCGCCGGTCACGCTGCCGGCCTGCAACACCGCATGAAAGACCTCCAGATCCCTGAGCCGCATGCAAGATCTCCACATTCTGTCGTGTTGTCTCAACGTCCAGCCGACAGCCTACCCCATAACCGAGGGTTATGACGTAGCGAGGATCTTTCATTCGCCGCTCGGCCCCGGGACAGGCATGCTCATCTGCCTCCCCCATACCGTCAGGAGCCTGCCATGCAACGTCATGTGACCATCATCGGAGGCGGCGTGATCGGCCTGAGCAGCGCTCATGCACTGGTCCGAGCGGGACACTGCGTGACCCTGATCGATGCCCATGCCGAGGTCGCCCGCGAGACCAGCCACGCCAATGGCGGCCAGTTGAGCTACCGCTATGTGGCGCCACTGGCCGATAGCGGCGTGCCCCTCCAGGCCATCAAGTGGTTGCTGGCAGGCAATGAGGCACCGCTGCGGCTGCGCCCGCGGCTTGCCCCCTCGCAATGGCGCTGGATGACGCAGTTTCTGGCCGCCTGCAATCAGCGCACGCATCGAGCAAGCGCAGCGCAGATGCTCGCCCTGGCACTGCACAGCCAACAGATCATGACGCAGTGGCGAGTTCAGGATGCACTCGAGGAGTTCGCCTGGCAGCAACGCGGCAAGCTGGTGATCCATCGCGACTCCGCAGCGCTCGACAAGGCCGCCGCCGCACGCGTCGCACCTCAGGACCAACAGGTGCTCGATGCACGTCAATGCATCGCACTGGAGCCCTCACTTATTCACCAGCAGCCTCATCTGTCGGGCGGAATCTTCAGCGCCTCGGACGAGACGGCGGATTGCCATGCCTTCTGTCAGGCGCTGGAGCGCAAGCTGCAGGCCTCTGGTCGCTATACACGCCTCGCCAGCACCCGCGTCGCTCCACTGAGCGCGCACGACGGGCGCATCGCGCACCTCGAACTCACCCGCGCCGATGGCCGCCGCGAACGCCACGCCGTCGATACGCTGATCATCGCGGCCGGCAATCACGCCACCGAACTGGTCCGCCCGCTGGGCATCCGCCTATCTCTGCAACCGCTCAAGGGCTACAGCCTCACGCTGCCACTGCCAGCTGACACCCCAAAGACAGCGGCCCCGCGCATCAGCGTGACGGATGCCGCGCGCAAGGTGGTCTACGCCGATCTGGATACACGCAAGTCCCGACAGCTGCGCGTCGCGGCCATGGTGGATATCGGCCACCGCGAATCTGACAGCTTCCATCCTGCGCTGGACGAGAAGCGCATTGCCGCCCTGCGTCAGCTGGCTAGTGAGACCTTCCCCGACGCCGGCGATTTCTCGCAAGCCACTCCGTGGGCCGGGCTGCGCCCCAGCACGCCGAAGGGCCCTCCGATCCTAGGCCGCCCCCAGCAAGCGGGCAGACCGGACAACCTGTGGCTGAACGTCGGACATGGCAGCCTGGGCTTCACGCTGGCCTGCGCCAGTGGCGACCTCATCGCACGCGCCATCTCGCACGAGACCCGTCCCGGCACGCTCCTCGATACCCTCCCCGACCACCTCGCAGAGCAGCTCGGCTGCTAGCCTGATGAATTCCCTGCCACTTTTTCAGGCTGATGCGTTGACAACATCACGGATAATCCGTAATATTCGCCTCCGTTGGACGGCTACATAGCTCAGCTGGTTAGAGCACATCACTCATAATGATGGGGTCCCCTGTTCAAATCAGGGTGTAGCCACCAACCAAGATTCGAAAGGCCTGACTGCTTGCAGTCAGGCCTTTTTTGTTGCGTCGGATTCACATTCCCTCGCATCGCCTGCGCTCATGCTCGTGACTCCCGCCGACAATCGACACCGAAACCGAAACCGGGACCGAAACCGAAACCGGAACCGGAACCGGAACCGGAACCGAAAGAGGCAGCCCGCAGGCCGCCTCTTTCAATGTTTCAATTTTTCAATGTTTCACCGTGCTTGTCAGTCCAGCTCTGCTCAGTCCAGACGCTCGCGATTGCAGAATGCCACCAGCACCTTGATCAGCATCGCCACATCGGCACTGCCGGACGTCTCACGAATCGAGTGCATGCCCCACTGCGGCAGCCCGACATCCAAGGTCGGCACCCCCACTTCACTGGCGGTGATCGGCCCGATGGTGCTGCCGCAACCCATGTCGGCACGGCTGACGAACGTCTGAACCGGCACCTCCTGCTCCCGGCACAGCTCACGGAACAGACCCGCCGTGGTGCTGTTGGTGGCATAACGCTGATTGGCGTTGACCTTGATCACCGGCCCCGCATTCAGTTTCGGGCCATGACCCGCATCATGCTTGTCCGGGAAGTTGGGGTGGACGGCATGCGCATTGTCACAGGAGATCATCAAGGAGCGCTGCACGAGGCACTGATAACCTTCTTCGTTGTCCAAGCCCACATAGTGATTGATGCGCTTGAGCACATCCGCCAGGAAAGGCCCCTGGGCACCGCAGGCGCTGGCACTGCCGACTTCCTCGTGATCCGTGGCGACGAACAGCGCGCCCTGGCTGCCATCGGCCCCCAGCAACGCTTCCAGGCCGACGAAGCAGGACAGCAGATTATCCAGGCGTGCACTGGCGACCAGCTCGCCCTTGAGCCCGGCCTGGGCCGCCGGCTGCAGATCATGCAGCCCGAGTTCGAAGTCGATGACCTCCGCGACACGCACGCCGTGCTGCTCTTCCAGCAGCTCGATCAACAGCGCATGGAAGGCCTCAGCCGGGGTGCCAGCCTCCTCGCCCAGCTGCATGACCACGGCGGACATCTGCGTCTGGGCATTGATGGCGCGCCCATTGTTGACGTCACGATCCAGGTGAATCGCCAGGCTCGGAACACAGGCCACCGGCCGCATCACCGTCAGCAGCAGACTCTCGCGACGGCCATCCTGGTGACGCACCTGAACACGGCCTGCAAGCCCGAGATCGCGATCGAACCAGGTATTCAGCAGCACGCCACCGTAGGTTTCGATCCCCAGGGTCAACCAGCCCTGACTGAGCTGGGCTGGATTGGGCTTCAGGCGCAGGCAAGGAGAATCCGTGTGCGCGCCGATCATCCGTATTGCCTCGAGCTGCGTATTACCCCGAGGAAGCTGAAAGGCGATCAGCGAGGAATCATTGCGCGTCACGAAAGCCCGTTCACCGGGCGACAACTTCCAGCTTTCGGTCTCCTCGAGTCGGCGATAGCCTTCGCGCTCCAGGCGAGCCGCCATGGTCGCCGTGGCATGCCAGGGAGTCGGAGAGACATTCAGGAATTCAAGCAGTGCTGGAACGCGGGAATCCGCAATCGCGTAAGTCATGATAGCGTCAAGTCCTCGAAGATGAATGCAAGGCACTGTATAAGAAGAAACATGATGGATAGAGCGAAACGACTCCTCCCTTGCGGTGGTGATCGACCCGCCAGCTCTCGTCAGCCGCGCAGGTCCCGCAGGACCGATCACGCCAGGCAGCGCTGACACGCCATACCGCAAGCCCCGCCGATCAACGACAGGCAACTGTCGCGGACGCGGGAGGCTGCTACAATGCCCGCTCGACCTCTCCGCGGAGAGGTCGCTCAGGGAGCAGAGTGTACATGAATCGGGAGTGCTTCATTGATGAGCCTGTTTGCAAACGTCCGGCGCACGGCATGCCTTGCCTTGTGTCTCGCCATGGCCGGCCCCGCCAGCGCCGCGGTCACCCCTACTGACGCCGATGCACAGGCTGCTCGCGAAGTTGCCGAATCATTGCGTTACGGGCATTACGAAGATGTCACGCTGGATGACCAATGGGCTACCCAGGCATTCACGCAATATCTCAAGACACTCGACCCCCAGAAAGCCTATCTGCTGGACTCGGATATCACCGAGTTCAGTGATCTTCGCCACGACTTCGATGACGCCATGCTCGACGGTGATCTCGAGCGCCTCTACGCCCTGCATGCCCGCTACCAGCAGCGCCTCACCTCACGCCTCGAATGGCTGGTGAAGACGCTGGACGGCAAGCCGAGCTTCGATTTCACCCGCGATGATCGACTCGCACTCGATCGTGCGGAAAGCCCCTGGGCCGACAGCGAGCAGGAGCTTGATGAGCTGTGGCGCAAGCGACTCAAGAACGCCTGGCTGTCGATGTCGCTGTCCGACAAGAGCGACGAGGACATCGCCAAGACGCTCAGCGAGCGCTATGCCAACCAGCTCAAGCGCATCGAGCAGACCAACGACGAAGACATCCTGACCCTGATCATGCACGCCGTCACCGGCAGCATCGATCCGCACAGCGAATACTTCTCCCCACGCCAGGGCGAATCCTTCGATATCCAGATGAAGCTGTCACTCGATGGCATCGGCGCCCTGCTTCAATCCGAAGGCGAGTACGTCAAGGTCTCAAGCCTGGTACCGGGCGGCCCGGCCGAGAAGGACGGGGAGCTCAAGCCGGCGGACCGCATCGTGGCCGTTGGTCAGGGGGATGGCGAATGGACCAACGTGGTCGGCATGCGCCTTGACGATGTCGTGGACCTGATCCGTGGCCCCAAGGGCTCCGTCGTGCGCCTTGAAGTCATCCCGGCCCAGTCCCTGGATGTCACCAAGACACGGGAAGTGGACATCACCCGCGACACCGTCAAGCTGGAAGACCAGGCTGCCAACGCCAAGGTCGTCGACGTCAAGCGCAATGATGGCGTGCACAGGATCGGCGTGATTCACGTCCCTGCCTTCTATGTCGACTTCGATGCCTGGCAGGCCGGCGAAGATGACTATCGCAGCACCACACGTGACGTGGCGCGCCTCATCGATGAGCTGAAGGCCAAGCAGGTGGAAGGCATCATTCTGGATCTGCGTAACAATGGCGGCGGCGCCCTGCAGGAGGCCAATTCGATGATCGGCCTGTTCATCGACCGCGGCCCCACCGTGCAGGTACGTGATGCCCGCGGACGCATCAGTCTGTATGGCGATACCGATGCCGGCACCCACTACGATGGTCCGCTGGCCGTCCTGGTCAACCGCCTTTCGGCCTCGGCCTCCGAGATCTTTGCCGGCGCCATCCAGGATTATGGCCGCGGCCCGGTCATTGGCAGCCAGACCTTCGGCAAGGGCACCGTGCAGACGATCTCCTCGCTGACACAAGGTGAAATCAAGCTGACCCGCGCCAAGTTCTATCGCATCTCAGGTGACTCCACCCAGAACAAGGGCGTCAAGCCGGACATCGCCTTCCCCAGCATCATCGACCCGAAGGAAATCGGCGAATCGAGCCTCGACTACGCCCTGCCATGGGACCAGGTTCGCCCGGTGAAGTATCGTCGCTATGGGGAACCGGCTCGCTACCTGGCAGCCCTGCGTGCCCGCCACGAGAGCCGTGTCGAACAGGAGCCCAACTTCGTCTACCTGCAGAGCGAAGTCGCGCTGTCAAAGGCACTGCGCGCCCAGCAGACCAGCATCAGCCTCAATCGTGAGCAGCGCAAGCGCGAGATGGATGCCCAAGAAGCCGAGCAACTGGCACTGGAAAACAAGCGCCGCCGAGCACTGGGCATGGAGCCACTGTCGAGCTTCGCCGAACTTGATGCCGCCAGCGATCACATCGCATCGGCAGAAAGTGACCTGCAGCAGGAGATCGAGACGCAGGACAGCACCGACGAGCCAGCCGAGGATCCCATCGATCAGGCTCAGCTCCAGGAAAGCGCCGAGATCCTGCTCGATTACGCCCATCTAAATGGCGATCGCTGAACTCTCTCGTCGTCGCTGACGCGCCGGCACATCGCGATTGCAAGGCCCCTGCCCTCATGTCAGATCCGAGTGCAGGGGCTTTTTCATGCCTAGTGCAGGCGTCACCGACACGCACGGGCGACATTCACGCCATGCGCCACGCCCCGGGCGAGACGGCCCTCGGGAGAAACAGGCGCCAGCAAAGACAGACGAGCAAGGAAGCGGGCGGACACAGGAAAGCAGGCAGACACAGAAAGGCGGCAGCGAAGGCTGCAGGAGTGAGACATCATCAGCGCAGAATCACGTCATTCTGACGAGAGGCAGGCGGGATCTCGAACGATCGACTGACAAGAGGGGGAGATACGGGATGTGATATTGGCTCCTCGAACAGGACTCGAACCTGTGACCCAATGATTAACAGTCATTTGC